>NZ_CP134195.1:2400000-3004894 GCF_031585635.1 Paraburkholderia sp. FT54
TCGTGCTGCTGCTGATTCGGCGCTTCATCATCGGCGCGGAAGTGCAAGGTGTGTTCACGCTGTTCGCCGTGATCTTCTTCCTGCTCGGCGTGATCATTTTCGCGCTCGGCCTGCTCGGTGAATACATCGGGCGCATCTACCAGCAGGTGCGCGCGCGTCCGCGGTATCTGGTTCAGACCATTCTCGAACAGCGCGACGGCACAACCGTGACCGAAGCGCCGCGCCAGGCGGTGGTGCAGGCCGTGCAGGCCGCGCCGCTCCTCGATCAGGGCCCGAACCCATGAAGCCACGCGCTGTCGTATTCGCGTATCACAACGTCGGCGTGCGCTGCCTGCAGGTGCTGCTCGCGCGCGGCGTCGATGTGGCGCTCGTCGTCACGCACGAAGATAGTCCGACCGAAAACATCTGGTTCGGCAGCGTCGCCTCGATTGCAGCCGAGCACGGCATCAAGGTGGTCACGCCCGCCGATCCAAAGAGCGCCGAACTACGTGAGGCAGTGAGCGCCGCGCGGCCAGACTTCATCTTCTCGTTCTACTACCGCCACATGTTGCCGGTCGAGCTGCTCGCGCTCGCCGCACGTGGCGCTTACAACATGCACGGCTCGCTGCTGCCGAAATATCGCGGCCGCGTGCCGACCAACTGGGCCGTGCTGCACGGCGAGAGCGAAACCGGCGCGACGCTGCACGAAATGGCCGCCAAACCGGACGCGGGCGCGATCCTCGCGCAAACGCCGGTGCCGATTTTGCCCGACGACACCGCCGCGCAAGTGTTCGACAAGGTCACGGTGGCCGCCGAACAAACGCTGTGGCGCGTGCTGCCGTCGCTGCTGGCGGGCGAAGCGCCGCATCTGCCGAACGACCTCGCGCACGGCAGCTATTACGGCGGACGCAAGCCGGAAGACGGCCGCATCGACTGGACGCAATCGGCGCAGCAGGTCTACAACCTGATTCGCGCGGTCGCGCCGCCCTATCCTGGCGCTTTCACGGAGATCGGCGAGCTGCGTTTCGTCGTGACGCGCGCGCGCCTCGCCGCGCCCGGCGCGCTTCGCTCGGATTTGCCCCCGGGCCTGCACGTAAGCGATAATGCCGTTTTCGCGATATGCGGCGACGGCCGCGCGATCGCCATCCACGAATTGCGGCACCAGCAAGACGGCAGCGAGACTGTCGTCACTCCGGCCGAATTTGCCCAGCTCATCCAAACTCCCCGTTACTCATGAAAAAAGTCCTGATTCTGGGTGTGAACGGCTTCATCGGCCATCACCTGTCCAAACGCATTCTCGAAACGACCAATTGGGAAGTCTTCGGCATGGACATGCAGACCGAGCGTCTGGGCGATCTGATCAATCATGAGCGGATGCACTTCTTCGAAGGCGACATCACGATCAACAAGGAGTGGGTCGAATATCACATCAAGAAGTGCGATGTGATCCTGCCGCTGGTCGCGATCGCGACTCCCGCCACCTACGTGAAGCAGCCGCTGCGGGTGTTCGAACTGGATTTCGAGGCGAACCTGCCGATCGTGCGTTCAGCCGTCAAGTACGGCAAGCACCTCGTGTTTCCGTCCACGTCCGAGGTGTACGGCATGTGCACGGACGAGCAGTTCGATCCGGAAGAGTCGCAACTGTCGTACGGCCCGATCAACAAGCCGCGCTGGATCTACGCATGCTCCAAGCAGTTGATGGACCGCGTGATCTGGGGTTACGGCATGGAAGGCCTGAACTTCACGCTGTTCCGTCCGTTCAACTGGATCGGCCCGGGCCTCGACTCGATCTACACGCCGAAGGAAGGCAGCTCGCGCGTGGTCACGCAGTTCCTCGGCCATATCGTGCGCGGCGAGAACATCAGCCTCGTCGATGGCGGCGCGCAAAAGCGCGCTTTCACGGACATCGACGACGGCATCGGCGCGCTGATGAAGATCATCGAGAACAAAGACGGCGTCGCCACGGGCAAGATCTACAACATCGGCAACCCGACCAACAATTTCTCGGTGCGTGAACTCGCGCACAAGATGCTGGCGCTCGCCGCCGAATTCCCGGAATACGCGGACACGGCCAAGCAGGTGCAACTGGTCGAAACGTCGTCGGGCGCGTACTACGGCGCGGGCTATCAGGACGTGCAGAACCGCGTGCCGAAGATCGACAACACCATGCAGGAACTCGGCTGGGCGCCGAAGTCGACTTTCGACGAAGCGCTGCGCAAGATTTTCGAAGCGTATCGTGGCCACGTCGGCGAAGCGCGCGCGCTCGTCGAACAGCAATAAGGGCTGATCCTTGGCTCGCATCGTCCTGAAGATCGACGTCGACACGCTGCGCGGCACCCGCGAAGGCGTGCCGAACCTCGCGCGCATCTTCGACCGCTTCAAGGCGCGCGCCACCTTCCTGTTCAGCCTTGGGCCCGACCACACTGGCTGGGCGATGCGCCGCGTGTTGCGGCCGGGCTTTCTGAAGAAGGTGTCGCGTACCTCGGTGGTCGAACACTACGGCGTCAAGCAACTGATGTACGGCGTGCTGCTGCCCGGTCCGGACATCGGCGCCAAGGCCTCGGCGCAAATGCGCGCGATCCATGAAGCCGGCTTCGAATGCGGCATTCATACGTGGGATCACGTGTACTGGCAGGACAATGTGCGCTCGAAAGATCGCGCGTGGACCGCGGCGCAGATGCAACAAAGCCACGACCGCTTCGTCGAGGTGTTCGGCGCGCCGCCGGTCACGCACGGCGCGGCAGGCTGGCAGATGAACGGCCATGCGTTCGAACAGATCGACGCATGGGGCATGCGCTATGCGTCCGACGGGCGCGGCCACTCGCCGTATCTGCCGGTGGTCGACGGGCGCACACTCGCGCACGTGCAGATGCCCACCACGCTGCCCACGCTCGACGAAGTGCTTGGCGTGGACGGTGTCGAAACCCACAACGTCGCCGCATGGATGTTGAAGCACACTGAAAACAATCCGCACGACCAGGTGTTCACGCTGCACGCGGAACTCGAAGGGCAAAAGCTCGCGCCGATCTTCGAACAGCTTCTGGAAGGCTGGCGCGCGCAAGGCCACACCTTCGCGACCATGGGTGACTATTACGCCACGCTAGACCGCAACACGCTGCCATCGTACCCTGTTACGTGGGGTGAAATTCCAGGGCGCTCCGGCGAGTTGATTGTTCAGCCCTGACTGGTCAACCCGCAACCGGCCCTGACGACCCGACCGCCACGCGAGAGCATGCCGCGCGCCGGTCACCCTCCCCCAAGTTTCGATGCCAGGCCGACGCCGCCGCACTCATCCGGCGCAGGCTATTACAACCGGAGAACCTCGTGTCCATCGCAGTCGACCAACCCATCCCCGACTTCACCGCTTCTGCTACCGGTGGCGAGATCACGCTGTCCAAGCTGCGGGGCAAGAAGGTGGTGCTGTATTTTTATCCGAAGGACAACACGCCGGGCTGTACGACCGAAGGTCTGCAGTTTCGCGATCTGTATCCGAAGTTCAAGAAGGCCGGCGCGGAGATCATGGGCGTGTCGCGCGACAGCCTGCGCTCGCATGACAACTTCAAGGCGAAGCTCGAATTGCCCTTCCCACTGATCTCGGATCCGGAAGAAACGCTGTGCGCGCTCTTCAGCGTCATCAAAATGAAGAAAATGTATGGCAAAGAAGTACGGGGGATTGAACGCTCCACGTTCCTCATCGACGGTGAAGGCGTGCTGCGCCAGGAGTGGCGCGGCGTGAAAGTGCCGGGCCACGTCGACGATATTCTGGAGGCTGTACAAGCGCTTTGAGGCGCGTTATATTGGGTTGCAATGAGTGCCTGTACACCCCCAAATTTTGCCGCTGCGCCAGACTTGACGGCCGCTTCCCGTTTCCTGGGTTCCGTCGGAGTCGCGAGGTGCAACGCGAGCACTGTAGGCGAGCCGCTTGCCCCGTACGCCGGGGCGGCGGCTTTTTCAATTGCGCGCGGCCGTTCGTTCACTCGGCCACGCGCTTCCGTTAAGGAGCCGATCGAAGACCAGGCGAACCGGCATCTCTAGACCGAATGCGCGCCTCCGGGCGCAAACTGCGTGCGCACTCACTGGCACCGGCAGAATGCGACAGGCGGCGCACGATATGTGACCCGATTAATTCGAGGGAAACCATGCCTTTGCCTACCCCCCCCAGCAAGCTCGGCAATCTCCTGCCGCCTGACGAATACAAGGCCAAAGCCGCCAGTCCGGCGCGCTCCGCCGCGAAGAAACAGGCTGCCGACGGGGAATCCGCAGAGTCGGCCGATTACGGCCGCGCGAACGTCGCCACGCCGATGGCGCACGCCGCCAATGCCGCGACCACTTTGCGGCCTGTGCCGGCATCGTCGGCTGCTCCTGCCGCGTCGTCCGCATCCGCCGGCCAGGCCGCTCCGGCGCGCAGCGCAACGGCACCGGGCCGCAGATCGAAGCAGACCGCCGCCCTGCTGCAACCGGTTCCCGCTACCCGTGCGCCGGCCGAGCCGGCCGCGCAGCCGGTCGTCGCCCGCACGCCGAGCGCGAAGCAGGCCGAGGCCAGCACACCTGCGGCCGTCGCGCCGAGCACGCGCGGCACCAGCAAGAAACGTGGCACCGGCACCCAGCCGGCCGAAGTCCAGAAGCTCTTCGTGCTCGACACGAACGTGCTGATGCACGATCCGAGCTGCCTGTTCCGTTTCGAGGAACACGACGTCTATCTCCCGATGATGACGTTGGAAGAACTCGACAACCACAAGAAGGGCATGTCGGAAGTCGCGCGCAACGCACGTCAGGTGAGCCGCACACTGGACGCGCTGGTGGCGAACGCCGGCAACATGTCCGACGGCATTTCGCTGGCGCGTCTGGGCAGCCGCGAGGCTTCCGGGCGGCTGTACTTCCAGACCAAGCTCACCGCCATCGAGCCGGTGGAAGGCCTGCCGGAAGGCAAGGCCGACAACCAGATCCTCGGCGTGGTGCGCGCGTTGCAGCGCGACCGGATGGATCGCCAGGTCGTGCTGGTGTCGAAAGACATCAATATGCGCATCAAGGCGCATGCGCTTGGCCTGCCCGCCGAAGACTACTTCAACGACCAGGTGCTCGAAGACAGCGATCTGCTGTATTCCGGCATCCGCGCACTGCCGCAGGATTTCTGGACCAAGCACGCAAAGGGCATGGAGAGCTGGCAGGACACCAAGACCGGTACGACGTACTACCGTGTGACCGGTCCGCTGTGCGCCTCGATGCTGGTCAACGAGTTCGTCTATCTCGAGCCGCAAAACGGCGAGCCGGCGTTTCACGCGCTGGTGCGCGAGCTGAACGGCAAGACCGCGCTGCTGCAAACCTTGCGCGACTACGGCCACCACAAGAACAACGTGTGGGGCATCACGGCGCGTAACCGCGAGCAGAACTTCGCGCTGAACCTGTTGATGAATCCGGAGATCGACTTCGTCACGCTGCTGGGTCAGGCCGGCACCGGCAAGACGCTGGTCGCGCTCGCCGCCGGTCTTGCGCAGGTGCTGGACGACAAGCGCTACAACGAGATCATCGTGACGCGTGCGACGGTGCCGGTCGGCGAAGACATCGGCTTCCTGCCGGGTACGGAAGAGGAAAAAATGCAGCCGTGGATGGGTGCATTCGACGACAACCTCGAAGTCCTGCAGAAGACCGACGACGCAGCCGGCGAATGGGGCCGCGCCGCGACTCAGGAGTTGATCCGCTCGCGCCTGAAGGTCAAGAGCATGAACTTCATGCGCGGCCGCACGTTCGTGGACAAGTATCTGATCATCGACGAGGCGCAAAACCTGACGCCGAAACAGATGAAAACGCTGGTCACGCGTGCGGGTCCGGGCACGAAGATCATCTGTCTGGGCAACATCGCGCAGATCGATACGCCTTACCTGACGGAAGGCAGTTCGGGACTGACGTACGTGGTCGATCGCTTCAAGGGCTGGGCGCACAGTGGGCATGTGACGCTGGCACGCGGCGAGCGTTCGCGTCTGGCGGATTACGCATCGGAAATTCTTTAAGGTTCAGCTAGTTAGCGTTTGTTAGAAGTCGCGAGCCGCGTCTGGAGCAATCTGGACGCGGCTTTTTTCTCGCCCGCGCGTTCTCACCGGGCAACACTTAGCGCGCGAACTTCAAGTAATTTGTCAAGAATTCTTGCCGGAGCGAGGTCCCAAGGGCTACCATCCCGACATCGTTTGCCGTTAAACGAGCGCTTACCGCTCGCCTCGTCTTCATGCGCCGACTCGCCCTCTCGTTGCTGACCGTTCTGCTGCTCGCCGCCTGTGCCGGCGCGCCGCAGAAGACGTTGTCGCGCTCGGGCAGCTCGGTCGTCGTGGCGAACGGCGCCTATCACGCTCCGCCGCCCGGCTTTCCGAATTTCGTCGACCACAGCATCGGCCGCGAGGAAATCTCGATTCAGGCGATGAGTCTCGTCGGCATTCCATACCGCTGGGGCGGCAATACGCCGGATAGCGGCT
Source organism: Paraburkholderia sp. FT54 (assembly GCF_031585635.1). NCBI lineage: Bacteria > Pseudomonadati > Pseudomonadota > Betaproteobacteria > Burkholderiales > Burkholderiaceae > Paraburkholderia > Paraburkholderia sp. FT54. Next base: position 2,406,444 of record NZ_CP134195.1, read on the forward strand.
TCGATTGCAGCGGATTGGTTCGCTATGTCGTCTTGCGCGCGGCGTCCGTGAATCTGCCGCGCACGACGGCGGATATGAGCGGGCGTGGCGAATCGATCGAGCCGGACGAGATCGCGCCGGGCGATCTGATTTTCTTCAACACGACGGGGCGGGCGCATTCGCACGTCGGCATTTATGTGGGCAAGCTGCGTTTTGTCAACGCGCCGTCGACCGGTGGGACGGTGAGGCTCGACTATTTGACCAATCCTTATTGGGCCAAACGTTTCGACGGGATTCGCCGCGTGGCCGGGCCGGCCGCGACACCCGCGCCATTCGATACGCCGAACTATCAGGCTGCGGCGCCGCGGCCTGAGCGTGTTGCGCCTGTGGCGCAGACAGCGCCGGCGTATGCGGGCGTGGCGGGTGCAGCGGCGACCGTGGCGCCGGCGTCGACGAAGACAGCGGCACAGCCGCCGGTTTATGCCACGGGCGCGCTGCAACCCCAATCGCAAACGCAGCCGACGGCCCGCGTGGCGGCGACGCCGCGCGCACCGTCAACCACAGAAGCTCAACCGACAACCACCGCAGCCACGCCACAAGCCGATCCGTTCGAACCACCACCGCCGGGCCTGAGCGCAGCGCAGATGCAAGCGCGTGCGGCAGGCGCGGTGTCGCCGACGCCGGGGCCTGCCGCTCAAGCCAGTGCCGATGTCGCCAACGCCAGCGCATTGGCTCAGCCACAGCCGATGCCTTCACGCACTGCGCCGCAAGCGGCGGCCGGACGCGCTCCCGATCCAATCGATGCCGCCGCCGACGCGTTCGAGCCGCCGCCGCCCGCTTCCGTCGCCGCGCGTCAGGCTCGCCAGGCGCAGCAAGCCGATGAGAACGGCAGCGTGCAGATCATGCGTGCGTCGACCGCCTCGCGCGGCATACCCGCCCCCACGCAGACCAACGACGATCCAATCGCCCGCTTCGCCAACGGCAACTTCTGAGACCGCAACGCCGGCCAGGCGTCGACCCTTTCCGCGCTCTGCACGCGAACACGACCGGATCATGCCGCCTGCGGCGTCCATACCTCAAGACACAAGCCGGCCGGCGGCGCACGCGGCCGACACCACCACGACGCCGCCGATCTGCTATCGTCATCGATATTCTTTCGAAAGCGGGTGATGACGATGGATCTCGGGCTTAAGGACAAGGTGGTGCTGATCACGGGCGGCAGCAAGGGAATCGGGTTCGCTTGCGCCCGGGCGTTTGCGCTAGAGGGCGCGAAAGTCGCGATCGTCTCACGCGATCCGGCCAATCTCGCGCGCGCTTACGAGCAGTTGAAGCAGGAAGGCCTGCACGTGCATCGAACCCGCGCCGACCTGCACGAACCGCACAGCGCCGCCGATATCGTCGAGGAAGTCAGCACCGCGGTCGGCCCGATCGACATACTGATCAACAGCGCCGGCGCCGCTCGCCGTTACGACCCGGAAACGCTCGATGCCGAGGCGTTCCGCGCCACCATGGAAGCGAAATACTTCCCCTACATCTATCCCCAGCAGGAAGTGCTGCGCCGCATGGCCGAGCGCGTCAAGGCCGGCAACGGCGGCGAGCCCGGCACGATCGTCAATATCATCGGCATGGGCGGCAAGATCGCGAGCGATATCCATATTGCCGGCGGCGCTGCGAACGCCGCGTTGATGCTCGCCACCGTCGGCCTCGCTCATTATTACGGGCGCTATGGCATCCGCATCAACGCGATCAACCCCGGGGCGACGCTGACCGAGCGTGTCGAGGAAGCGGTCAAACTGGAAGCGACGCAGCAAGGCATCGAGAGCACGGAAGCGCTCGCGCGCGGGCAGGCCAAAGTACCGCTCGGACGCTATGCCAAACCCGAGGAAATCGCGGATGTCGCGCTGTTTCTGGCGAGCCGCCGCGCGAGCTATGTGACGGGCGCAATCGTCCCGATGGATGGAGCCAGCGCGCCGCTGATCTAGACGGCGCGCTTCGAAGCCGGACAGTTTGATAGCGCGGCGGACAACGCCGCCGCGCGTTCTACAAGAAACGGTGGCCGAGCCACCACGCCGCCCCGGCGAGCGCCGCGGAAGCCGGGATCGTCAGAATCCACGCCCAGACGATGTTGCCCGCCACGCCCCAACGCACCGCGCTCAACTTCTGCGTCGCGCCGACACCGACAATCGCGCCGGTAATCGTGTGCGTGGTGGACACCGGGATGCCGAGCCACGAGGCGGTAAACAGTGTGATCGCCCCGCCCGACTCCGCGCAAAAGCCGCCGACCGGCTTGAGCTTGGTGATCTTCTGGCCCATCGTGCGGACAATGCGCCAGCCGCCGAACAGCGTGCCGATGCCCATGGAGAGATAACAGCCGCCGATCACCCACAGCGGCGGCGCATCCGCGATCGACGACGCATAACCGGTTGCGATCAGCAGCATCCAGATAATGCCGATGGTTTTCTGCGCGTCGTTGCCGCCGTGGCCGAGGCTGTACAAGCCCGCCGACACCAGCTGCAGGCGCCGGAAACGCCGATCGACCTTGCTCGGCGGCGTGCGGAAGTAGATCCACGACACCGCCAGCATGAAGAACGAGCCGAGCACGAAGCCGAGCAGCGGCGAAATGAAGATGAAGGCCACCGTCTTCATCAGGCCGTCGAAATTGAGCGAGCCCCAGCCCGACTTGGCGAGCGCCGCGCCCACCAGGCCGCCGATCAGCGCATGCGAGGAGCTCGATGGAATGCCGTAGTGCCACGTGATGATGTTCCAGCCGATCGCACCGACCAGCGCGCCGAAAATCACGTAATGGTCGACGATGTTCGGATCGATCGTGCCTTTGCCGACGGTCGCCGCCACTTTCAGGTGGAACACGAAATAGGCGACGACGTTGAACGCCGCCGCGAAGGCCACCGCCTGCTGCGGCTTCAGCACGCCGGTCGAGACGACCGTGGCGATCGAATTCGCCGCGTCGTGGAAGCCGTTCATGAAGTCGAAAATCAGTGCGACAGCGACCAGGCCGCCGACGACCCAGATTGCGAGTTGTATCGATTGCATTATGCGTTTTCCAGCACGATGCCTTCGATGATGTTCGCTACATCCTCACACTTGTCCGTGATCGTTTCGAGCAATTCATAGATCGCTTTCAGCTTGATCAGCGTCTTGACGTTGTCTTCTTCACGGAACAGTTTCGACATGGCCGAGCGCAGCACGCGGTCGGCTTCCGATTCCAGACGATCGATTTCCTCGCAGGCCTTCAGGATCTGGCTCGCCTGCTTCATGTCGGACAGCAGGCTCACGGCGAACTGCACGCGCTCGGAGGTCGCCGTGCAGATGTGTGCCAGTTGGCTCGCCTCGGAGGTCACGGCCTGCACGTCGTACAGCGAAATGGCGGTGGCGACGTCCTCCATCAGGTCGAGGATGTCGTCCATCGTGGTGATCAGCTTGTGGATCTCGTCACGGTCGAGCGGCGTGATGAACGTCTTGTGCAGCAGGTCGATGGTTTCGTGCGTGAGCTTGTCGGCGGCCTTTTCGGCTTTTTGTACGTTTTGCTTGTGGGTCTCGGCGTCCTGCAGATTGTCGATCAGCAGCTCGAGTTCGCGGCTTGCCGAGACGATGCACGTTGCGTGCGCATTGAAAATTTCAAAGAACTTGCCCTCGGTGGGCATGAAACGACCGAACATTGGGATCCCGAAAATTGGTCACATTATGGCTGACATAAAACCGCCACATTGTACCGTTGCGAGACTCGGGCCGCACTTTTGAAAGCGCCGTTACAACGGCGCTCCAGTTATCGCTTCACTTCTGCGCGAATTTGCGTTTTTAGTCGCTGTAGAAATTCTGCGCGCCGGCAAAGTTGTCGAACTTCGTAAATTGGCCATGGAACGTGAGCCGAACGGGGCCGATCGGGCCATTCCGCTGCTTACCGATGATGATCTCGGCCGTGCCTTTATCGGGGCTGTCCGGGTTATAGACCTCATCGCGGTAAATGAACAGGATCACGTCGGCATCCTGCTCGATAGCGCCGGATTCGCGCAAATCCGACATGATCGGCCGCTTGTTCGGACGCTGTTCGAGACCCCGGTTGAGCTGCGACAACGCGATCACCGGCACGTCGAGTTCCTTGGCGAGACTTTTCAACGAACGTGAGATTTCCGAAATTTCGGTCGCGCGGTTTTCCCCTGACGACGACCCGCTCATCAGTTGCAGGTAGTCGATGATGATCAGCCCCAGCTTGCCGCACTGGCGCGACAATCGGCGCGCGCGCGAACGCAGTTCCATCGGATTCAGACCGCCGGTTTCGTCGATGAAAATCTGCGCCTCGCTCATTTTCTGCACGGCGTGCGTGAGCTTCGGCCAATCCTCGTCGGTCAGACGCCCCGTTCGCATACGATGCTGATCCAGCCGGCCGACCGAGCCGAGCATACGCATGGTGAGTTGCGAACCCGGCATTTCCATCGAGAACACCGCGACCGGCAAGCCGTACTCGACCGCCACGTATTCGCCGACGTTCATCGAAAACGCCGTTTTACCCATCGACGGGCGGCCCGCGACGATGATCAGTTCGCCGCCGTGCATACCGGAAGTCATGCGGTCCAGATCGACAAAGCCGGTCGGCGTGCCGGTTACGTCGCTCGGATTCGCCGTGTGATAAAGCGTGTCGATCCGCTCGACGACTTCCGTGAGCAGCGGCCCGATTTCGAGGAAACCCTGAGTGCCGCGCGCGCCGTCTTCGGCGATGGAAAACACCTTCGACTCGGCCTCGTCCAGCAACTGCCGGACTTCCTTGCCCTGCGGGTTGAAGGCGTCGGCGGAGATCTCATCGGCGACCGACACCAGACGGCGCAGCACCGCCCGATCGCGCACGATTTCCGCGTAGCGGCGAATATTCGCCGCGCTCGGCGTGTTCTGCGCCAGCGCGTTCAGATAGGCCAGACCGCCGACCTCTTCCGCCTTGCCCGAGGTGCCGAGCGCCTCGTACACGGTGATCACGTCGGCCGGACGCGTGGCCGCGATCAGCTTGCCGATGTGCTCGAAGATGATGCGGTGATCGTAGCGGTAGAAGTCGCTCTGCGACAGGAAGTCGGCGATGCGGTCCCACGCGGCATTGTCGAGCAGCAGGCCGCCCAGCACCGATTGCTCGGCCTCGATCGAATGCGGCGGGACTTTCAGCGACTCGAGTTGGGGGTCTTTGGACGGTGCGTTCATGGAGTGGGATTATCGGGCAAATCGGGGGCGCGCGGGCGGCCGCGGCGAGCGGGAAAAACAAAAAAACGGGCACAAAAAAAGCAGGGGCCGGTTACCCGGCCCCTGCCTTTTGCCAGCAACCTCCTGGCAGATGCTATTTGGTGCTTAGACGTGTTCGCCGATCACAGCCACCGTCACATCGACCAGAACGTCAGTGTGCAGCGAGACTTGAACTGCGTGCTCGCCAACCATCTTCAGCGGGCCTTCCGGCAGACGCACTTGCGCCTTTTCTACTGCGAAGCCTTGCTTGACCAGGGCTTCAGCGATGTCCGCGTTCGTCACCGAACCGAACAGACGGCCGTCGACGCCAGCTTTCTGATTGATCTGAACCGTCGAGCCACCCAGCTTTTCGCCTTGGGCTTGGGCCGCAGCCAGCTTTTCAGCGGCGACTTTTTCGAGTTCTGCACGGCGCACTTCAAATTCAGCCAGGGCTTCTTTCGTTGCACGGCGAGCTTGCTTGTTCGGGATCAGGAAGTTACGTGCGTAACCGTCCTTGACCTTCACGATATCGCCCAGGTTGCCCAGATTGACGACTTTTTCCAGAAGAATAATTTGCATTCGGAGACTCCTTATCGCGTCGTCGGGTTAGGCCTTGTGCTGGTCGGTGTACGGCACCAGCGCGAGGAAGCGTGCGCGCTTGATTGCCGTGTCCAGCTGGCGTTGATAGTGCGACTTCGTACCCGTGAGACGCGCCGGCGTGATCTTGCCGTTTTCGCCGATGAAGTCCTTCAGCGTTTCGAGGTCCTTGTAGTCGATGTGATCGACGCCAGCGGCCGTGAAACGGCAGAACTTCTTGCGCTTGAAGAGCGGATTTTGTTGCTGACGACGCTTGTCGAATTTCTTACCAGTCGGGCGGGGCATGTTCAGTCCTTTCCAATGTCCTGCAATGCTGTGATGTGAAATACCAGAGTTCTTGCGTTGCGGTGCTTTTTTGCCAGAAAGCCTGTGAAGAGCGTTTCCACGCCCATCTGACAGCCTTCCAGCTTACCGCTCGCCTCACCTGCGGCTACTGCCTGCATGGTCAGTTCGACTTGCCGGGCAATCCCGGCTTCGACGACTTCCGTGCGGTGGTGCAACGTGCAGCCTGCAATCGGAACGCCGGCGGGGGTATACCGCACCGGTTCGCGTTCGACGACGCTGGCCGTGAGTTGCAGCCGGTTCATGTAGCCTTTGGCGAGAACGACGCTGAGTCTGGTAGCTTAAATAGTGTGTCTTAAGCCTGCGCTTCGGACGGTTGCGTAGCAGCCGACTTCTTGGCTTCTTCGCGCTGCACTTCCTTCATCATCGGCGACGGGCCGGTTTCGGCCTTCTTCATCTTGACGATCAGGTGACGCAGAACGGCGTCGTTGAACTTGAATGCGTGTTCCAGCTCGTCGAGCGTGGTTTGGTCGCATTCGATGTTCATGCAGACGTAGTGAGCCTTCGCGAGTTTCTCGATCATGTAGGCCAGTTGGCGACGGCCCCAGTCTTCGATACGGTGGATCTGGCCACCGTGCGAGGTGATCGTGCTCTTGTAACGCTCGATCATGGCGGGCACTTGCTCGCTCTGATCGGGATGCACGATAAAGACGATTTCATAATGACGCATACACACTCCTTGTGGATTAAAGCCACCCGGGCGTCGGAACCGGTGCGGCAAGTGAGAAGCCAAAGAGTGTAACCCGATTGGGGCCGGGTTGCAAGATATCCCGTTAATGCGGCGCGCGAATCGGGTGTGTTTTCAAGGGTTTAGGCGGCGGCGAAGCAAAGCCTGAGACAGCATCTCATGCCGGGAAGCCTGAGACGGGCGGTCAGTCTTCGCGCGTTACACAAGAGCCAGCCAACCCGCACCGTCCGGCGGCTGGTGGCCCGCCAGGCCGCCGTTTGCAACCTACGAGCCGGCTTCCGTCCGCTCGCTACCGCTTTGTAGCCGCGCCTTCAGTGCCACTTCCAGTCCCTTCAGCGCGTCGGGCGCGGCATCTGAAATCGCCCACCAGGTCATGCCTTCCGCGTTCCAGTGCGCGATCGAGTAGCCTTCGCGGCCGAGCGTCGCCGGTGCCGCGCTATCCGTGTTGCGGCCTGTCCCGCCGGAGCCAGTCTGCGGAAAGACGTACACGTCGATCACGTGCTTCTGGTAGCGGTACACCAGCACGGCCACCCGCTGATGCGCGAGGTAATCCAGGCGCCCGCCCTCCAGCGCGAAGCCGTTCGCCGCCAGATCCTCGACCGGCGGCGAATAGTCGAGCCGGCCGTTGAACCATGGCTTGACCGTATGCCGATCCGTCGAAATCACGTCGATGTCGCGCCCCGACACCTGCGCGCGCACGTGGCTTTCCACCAGTTCGTCGGCGAACGGTCCGAAGTCCGCCGGCCGGCGCAGGTTCAACGCCACGCCCGCCGCGACCGCGCACAACGCGACGACCAGCACCGTCAGCCAGCCGCGCGCGAACACGCCGCCTGAGCCAACCGGGCCGCCCGCGCCCGTCGGCCAGCCGACGCCGCCTTGCGGGGCGCGCCAGCCGTCCAGCCAACGATCGAGCCAGCCCCGCCGAGCACGCTCGCGCGGTGGCGTCCTGACGTTGGCGACCGGCGCCTCGGCCGCCGCAACCGGTTCGTCGACAGACGGCAGTCCGGCGACGATCCGCTCGCGCAGCGACTGCGGCGCACGATGGTAAGGCGCCGCGCGCAGCGCACCGCTCAAGGCCCGCAGGTTCTCGCTCTCGCGCCGGCAGTCGGCGCAGCTCTCCATGTGCTGCTGAATGCGCCGGGCATCCGGTGCGGGCAATTCGTGATCGGCGTTCGCGTCGAGGAGCGGCCGCGCTTCTTTACAGTCCATCTGGCGTCTCCTGAGCGTTGCCGGCGGCCGTGCCGCCTGGCGTGTTGAGTGGCCGGCCGTTGGCGGACGCCCGCAATGGCGTCACGCTCGCCGTGGCCGATTTGCCTGGGCCGGGCGCCGCGCACGTCGACGACCTGTGCGACGCTGTTGCGCCCCCCTGTTTCTCCATGAGCAACGCGGCAAGCTTGCGACGCCCCCGCGCGAGCCGGGACATCACCGTGCCGATCGGCACGTCCGCCACCGCCGCGATCTCCCGATAACCCATCTCCTCCAGTTCCCTCAGCATCAGCACTTCCCGATATTCGACCGGCAGTTGCGCGAGCGCCTCGTGCACGAGCTTCGTATCCTCGTCGCGGATCAGGAGAGCCTGCGGGTCGGCGCCGCCCACGCTCCAGCCGTCGAAGGTGGCGTCGTCCATGGTGTCGTCGAACTCGACCGTTTCGTGCGACGACGCCCGCCGCCGCCATTCCGTGTACCAGGTGCGGCGCACGATCGCCAGCAGCCACGGTCGCGCCGAATCGCCGCGAAAGGTGTCGAAGAAGCGAAACGCGCGCATGAAGGCTTCCTGCACGACATCGTCGGCGTCGCTGGCGTTACCGCACAACCAGCGCGCAAGGTTGTACGCGGCATCGAGGTGCGGCAGCACCATCTGCTGAAAGCGCCGGCTCCTCGCTGCTTCGGACTCGCCGTGCGCGCGGACAGGTTCTGAATCGGTCTGGACCACCTCGGCCCTCCAGGGCATTGCGGGCTATGCGATGGAGCTCGTCGTGACACTCTCTACAGCACATGACCGGGCATCTGCCGAGTTTATTCCCGACGCCGCGCGGAATCCGCAAAAAATCAGGCCGGGCCGCCGGCTTCGGCTAGTAAGCCGGGCGATTCCAGTAATCCTCGCTGGCGTACACCTCCTTAAGATAGTCGATGAAGTACCGCACCTTGGCCGGCACATACCGCTGCTGCGGATAGACCGCGAGAATGTCGTAATCGGGTAGCGCGAACTCGTCGAGCACGGTTTCCAGCTCGCCGCGCGCCAGTTGCTGCTGGATCTCCCACGTAGAGCGCCAGCCGAGCCCGAGTCCTTCCGACACCCAGCGGTGCAGCAATTCGCCGTCGTTGCAGTCGAGGGTGCCGCCCACCCGCACCGTCGCCAGCTTGCCGTTGCGGCGGAAGTACCAGCCGCGGTTCTGTCCGCCCTGCAGATTGAACGCGAGACAGTTGTGCTGCGGCAGATCCTCGAGACTCTTCGGCTTGCCGTGCCGGCGGAAATACTCAGGCGTGCCACACACCACGCGCCGGTTCGACGCCAGCTTGACCGCCACGAAATTCGGATCGACTGTCCCGCCGATGCGGATCGACAGGTCATAACCCTCGCGCACCAGATCCACCACCCGGTCGGTCAGATTGAACGACACCTGCAATTCCGGCTTGTCGGCGAGAAACGCCGGCGCGAGCGGCGCGACGTGCTTGCGTCCGAACGCAGCCGGCGCCGACACGATCAGATGGCCGTTGACCGCGCGCCGCCCGGCGCTCAGTTCGTTTTCCGCCTGATCCCATTCGGTCAGCAGACCGCGGCAGCGCTCCAGAAACGCGGCGCCGTCTTCGCTGACCACCAGCCGGCGCGTCGAGCGATACATCAGTTTCACGCCAAGGCGCTTTTCCAGCGCATCGATGCGGCGGCCGAGAATCACCGGCGACACGCCCTCCTCCATCGCGGCCGCAGCCAGGCTGCCGGCGTCCGCAACGCGCACGAACGTTTCGATCTGTTTGAAGCGATCCATTTCTGTCTCCTCCTGGCGGGGCGCCGGGCTGCGGGCCATTCCATACTTTTTGTTTCGAAATAAGCGACCCGGACTGATCTTATCAAACCTTTAGGTCAAGCCTAAAGTGCACTCAACACGTTTAATTCGCCCATTCCCAGACATTCAGGAGACATTCATGGCCAAGATGAGAGCCGTCGACGCAGCCGTGCTGGTGCTCGAAAAAGAAGGCATCGACACCGCATTCGGCGTTCCGGGCGCAGCGATCAACCCGTTCTACTCGGCCATGCGCAAGGCGGGCAACATCAGCCACGTGCTGGCCCGCCACGTCGAAGGCGCGTCGCATATGGCCGAAGGCTATACGCGCGCTCAACCGGGCAACATCGGCGTGTGCATCGGCACCTCGGGCCCCGCGGGCACCGACATGATCACCGGTTTGTACTCGGCTCAGGCCGACTCCATTCCTATTCTCGCTATCACGGGCCAGGCGCCGCGCGCGCGTCTGTACAAGGAAGACTTCCAGGCCGTCGATATCGAATCGATCGCCAAGCCCGTCACCAAGTGGGCCGTCACCGTGCGTGAACCGGCCTTGGTGCCGCGCGTATTCCAGCAGGCTTTCCACCTGATGCGTTCGGGCCGTCCGGGGCCGGTGCTGGTCGATTTGCCGATCGACGTGCAGCTCGCCGAAATCGAATTCGACATCGACACGTACGAACCGCTGCCGGTCTACAAGCCGAAAGCGACGCGCAAACAGATCGAAGCCGCGCTCACGTTGCTGAACAATTCGGAGAAGCCGCTGATCGTCTCGGGTGGCGGCGTGCTGAACGCAGCCGCTGAAGACCTGCTCGTCACGTTCGCTGAAACCGTCGGCGTGCCGGTCATCCCGACGCTGATGTCGTGGGGCGCGATTCCCGACGACCATCCGCTGATGGCCGGCATGGTCGGTCTGCAAACTTCGCACCGCTACGGCAACGCGACCATGCTCGCCTCCGACTTCGTGCTCGGCATCGGCAACCGCTGGGCGAACCGTCACACGGGCAGCATCGAGGTTTATACGAAGGGCCGCAAGTTCGTGCACGTCGACATCGAGCCGACGCAGATCGGCCGCGTGTTCGGCCCGGATCTCGGCATCGTGTCGGACGCGAAGGCCGCGCTCGAACTGTTCGTCGAAGTGGCGCAGGAATGGAAGGCCGCGGGCAAGCTGAAAGACCGCGGCGCATGGGTCGGCGACTGCCAGCAACGCAAGAAGACGATGCTGCGCAAGACGCACTTCGACAACGTGCCGATGAAGCCGCAGCGCGTCTACGAAGAGATGAACCAGGTATTCGGCCGCGACACGTGCTATGTGAGCACGATCGGTCTCTCGCAGATCGCCGGCGCGCAGTTCCTGCACGTCTACAAGGCGCGCAACTGGATCAACTGCGGCCAGGCCGGCCCGCTCGGCTGGACGATCCCGGCAGCGCTCGGCGTGCGTGCGGCTGATCCGCAACGGCAGATCGTGGCGCTCTCGGGCGACTACGACTTCCAGTTCATGATCGAAGAGCTGGCAGCCGGTGCGCAATTCAAACTGCCGTACGTGCATGTGGTGGTGAACAACTCGTACCTCGGCCTGATCCGCCAGGCACAGCGCGCGTTCGACATGGACTTCTGCGTGCAGCTCGGTTTCGAGAACATCAACTCGCCGGAAACCAACGGCTATGGCGTGGATCACGTCGCCGTCGCGGAAGGTTTGGGTTGCAAGGCGATCCGCGTGTTCAAGCCGGAAGAACTGAAGCCCGCGCTGTTGAAGGCGCAGTCGATGCTCTCCGAGTTCAACGTGCCGGTGATCGTGGAAGTGATTCTGGAACGTGTGACCAATATCTCGATGGGCACCGAGATCGACGCGATCAACGAGTTCGAAGAGCTGGCCGCGAAGCGCGAAGACGCACCGACCGCGATCAGTATGCTCGACTAAGCAAGTCGACTGATGCATTAAAAAATGAGCATTACGTGAGCGCGGTTCAGCAACTCCGAACCGCCTCACGAAAATTATCCCACTGACCGACCAGAGAGACAGACGCACCATGCCGAAATTCGCAGCGAATCTCACCATGCTATTCAACGAAGTCCCGTTCCTCGACCGCTTTTCGGCTGCGGCGGACGCGGGCTTTCAAGCCGTCGAATTCCTGTTTCCGTATCCGTTTCAGATCGCTGAGTTGAGCGAACGTCTGCAGCAGAACCGCCTGAAGCTGGTGCTGCACAACCTGCCCGCCGGCAACTGGGAAGCGGGCGAACGCGGCATTGCGTGCTTGCCGGATCGCGTGAGCGAGTTCCAGGAAGGCGTGGGCCGCGCGATCGAATACGCGAAAGCACTGAAGGTGCCGCAACTGAATTGCCTCGTCGGCATTCCGACGGCCGGCGTGGATGCGGACAAGGCACGCTCGACGATCGTCGACAACCTGGGTTTTGCCGCCGGCGAACTGAAGAAGGTCGGCATCAAGCTGCTGGTCGAGCCGTGCAACTCCTACGATATTCCGGGCTTCGCACTGAACCGTTCGGGCGAAGGCCTCGACGTGATTCGCGCCGTCGGTTCGGACAATCTGTTCCTGCAATACGACATCTATCACATGCAACGGATGGAAGGCGAACTCGCGGCGACCATCAAGAAGAACCTGCCGCAGATCGCACACATCCAGCTCGCCGACAACCCCGGCCGCAACGAACCGGGCACCGGCGAAATCAACTACCCGTTCCTGTTCGATCTGCTCGACTCGCTCGGCTATGACGGCTACGTCGGCTGCGAATACAAACCGCGCACGACGACCACCGCCGGCCTCGGCTGGGTGCAGAGCGTGGCCGGGCAAAGCCGCGGCGCGGCGCAGGCCGCCGCCTGAGCGCCGCCTTGCTTCATTGATCGCTCGGATCAGGCGCTTCCCGTCCCGAAGAACGTCCTCTTGCGGGACACCAAACAACACTGGAGATTTAGACACATGGCAAAGATCGGTTTCATCGGCCTCGGCATCATGGGCGCGCACATGGCGCGCAACCTCATCAAGGGCGGCCACTCGCTGTTCGTGACTGGCGCGTACCCGGTGCCGGAAGATCTGAGCAAGACGACGAGCGTTGTCGCCGATTCGACCGCTGTCGCGCAGGCCGCCGACATCGTCATCATCATGGTGCCGGACACGCCTGATGTCGCCAACGTGCTGTTCGCCGACGACGGCGTCGCCGCCGGCCTCACGAAGGGCAAGCTCGTGATCGACATGAGCTCGATCTCGCCGCTCGACACGCAAGCGTTCGCGAAGAAGATCAACGCGCTAGGCGTGGACTACCTGGACGCGCCGGTCTCCGGTGGCGAAGTCGGTGCACGTGAAGCGTCGTTGACGATCATGGTGGGCGGCCCGGAAAAAGCGTTCGCCACGGCGAAGCCGCTGTTCGAACTGATGGGCAAGAACATCTCGCTGATCGGCGAGAACGGCGCGGGTCAAACCTGCAAGGTCGCGAACCAGATCATCGTCGCGCTGAACATCGAAGCCGTGGCCGAAGCGCTGCTGTTCGCGTCGCGCTCGGGCGCCGATCCGGAACGTGTGCGCAAGGCGTTGATGGGTGGCTTCGCATCGTCGCGCATTCTGGAAGTGCACGGCGAGCGCATGACCAAGCGCAAGTTCGATCCGGGCTTCCGCATCGAACTGCACCAGAAGGATCTGAATCTCGCACTCGACGGCGCGCGCAAGCTCGGTATCGCCCTGCCGCATACGGCGAGCGCGCAACAACTGTTCAGCGTGTGCGCGGCGAACGGCGGCAAGGCATGGGATCACTCGGCGATGGTGCGCGCGCTCGAAATCATGGCGAACTACGAAGTCGCGCAAGCGCCGGGTAGCGAAGCCAAGGCCGCTTAAGGAAGTGATAGGGACTGCCCTGATCGTTGCGATATCAACGTCATGACAGTCGCAGGTGGGGCGCCCGGTTCGTCGTGCGGCATGCACGGCGGAACGGGCAAATCGTGCCGCTCTGGGCTGAGAGCGGTAAGTGGGGTCCGCAGCGGCACCCGGCGGCGCCGGGGAAGCCTTGGTCGGTCAGACGTCGTCGTCGGGTGTCCGGCTGTCGGATTTCATGTTTAACGATGCTTATGCTTTTTCGGCCAAACTCTCGCAGCGGGTGCATCAGGCACGCCGCCCACCAGCATCTCTCTTTGCGGCTCCCCTCGTGCGCGTGCTCGCAAGTCCGCTTGCATTTGCTTGCAACTCCGTCCCCTTTGCTCGACCTTTTTTGACACATCGGTCCGCGCTTTTCTCCTACACTCGTTGAGTCTGGTTGCGGGCGGGTCAGCGTTCAAGTGCGGCTTGCCGATCAAGGCAACGCATGTCCTCTGCGTCATTCGCCCGATTCCCAATCAGTGTTCAACCCGTAAGCGGAACGTGCTTGCGCCAGTAACCCATCTGCAAAGGACTCAGAATGAGCATCTTCGGTACCATCGTCAACAAGCTCTTCGGCAAAGCGAAGCCCGACCAGCCTGCTCCCGCGGTTGAGGCAACACCGGATCCGGCAGCGGCGCAAGCTGCCGCGGCTGCGCCGGCGCCCGCGCCGCTGGCCGATGTCGACGTCGCTGCCATCATGGACCAGTTCGTGAGCGAGAGCGGTCAAACGTTGAACTGGCGCACGTCGATCGTCGACACGCTCAAAGCGCTCGGCGTGGACAGCAGCCTCGATCATCGCAAGGAGCTCGCCAAGGAGCTGAAGTACAGCGGCGACACGAACGATTCGGCGAGCATGAACATCTGGCTGCACAAGCAGGTCATGCAGGCGCTGGCGGCGAACGGCGGCAAGCTGCCGCCGGATCTGGCGAACTGACTGCTTGCCGACGCCGCTTCGTCGCGGCGATAGCGGTAAGCCTCAAGCAGAAACGACAACGCGGCGCTCCGGTCGATCACCTGGGCGCCGCGTTGTCATTCAAGCTTCATGAGCGGGACACGGTTCTGACTTTGAACCTGGCCTGTCCGCGCTGAATCGGTCAGTACGTATCGAAGAACTTCTGCAACACCACCGGCCCCGTGCCACCCGCGGCCAACGCCAGCATCAGCAGCACGCGCGCCTTGTACGGATTCAGCGAACCCGCGCTGACGAAGCCGAGCGCGTCGTCGGCGGCCGCGCCGTTGCGCATCACATGCCCCGAACCCACGCGCGACGCACGCACCACCGCGACGCCTTGCGAAGCGGCATCAGCCAGCGCCTGCTGCATCGAGGCGTGAATCGAACCATTGCCCGTGCCCGCCACGACAATACCGCGTACACCGGCGGCCACCAACGCATCCACGGCAATCCGCGAAACGCCCGCGTAGCTCACGACGATCTCCACATGCGGCCACTTCGCGCCGATCACGAATTCGGTGGCGAGCGTATGCGGACGCATCACGCTGCGCTGGAATTCGACGCGGCCGTCCTGCACCCAGCCGAGAGCGCCGATCTCGGGCGATTGAAACGCATCGACCGCGTAGGTACTCGTCTTGACCACGTCGCGCGCGCTATGAATCCTGTTGTTGAAGGCCACCAGCACGCCCTGCCCGCGCGAGGCTGCGTGCGCCGCGACCGTCACCGCGTTCAGCAGATTCAGCGGACCGTCGGCGGACAGCGCCGAGGCCGGGCGCATGGCCGCCGTCAACACGACCGGCTTGTCTGACTTGACGGTCAGATGCAGCAGGTAAGCGGTTTCTTCGAGCGTGTCGGTGCCGTGCGTGACCACCACACCGTCGATGTCGTCGGTGGCAAGCAGCGTGTTGATGCGTTGCGCGAGCGTGGTCCACAGCGGCATGGCCATGTCCTTGCTGTCGACGCTCGCAATCTGCTCGCGCTCGATTCGCGCCACCGTGGACAAGGCCGGCACCGCGGCCAGCAATTGCTCGACGCCGATCACACCGGCCTGATAACCGGATGTGTTGGTAGCGCTCGCGGCCGCCCCGGCAATCGTGCCGCCGGTCGCCAGGACGACGATGCGCGGCAGCGGCGGCGTGGCGCCTTCGTCTGAAGGTATAGCGGAAGAAGAAGTCGAAGTATTCATGGCGGCGATTGTAAGCGATGCGCCGCGCGCCGCCACGCGTGGAAAAACAAATGGCCGTCAACGGCCCGCCCCATTCTCAAACCGCTTCGCGCAACTGCGCGGCGATATCCGCTTCGTTCAATTGCGGCGCGAACATCTCGATCAACCGGTACGCGTACGCGCGCAGGAACGCACCCTTGCGCAAACCGACCCGCGTCGTGCTCGCTTCGAACAGATGCTGCGTGTCGAGTGCGACCAGTTCCGTGTCGCGCTTCGGATCGTAGGCCATCGCCGCGACCACGCCGATGCCCATGCCGAGTTCGACGTAAGTCTTGATCACGTCGGCGTCGATCGCGGTCAGCACGACGTCGGGCAACGCGCCCGCTTTCGCGAACGCCTGATCGATATGCGAGCGGCCCGTGAAATCCTGGTCGTAAGTGACGATCGGGAATTCGGCGACCTCGTCGAGCGTCAGATTCGGGCGGCCCACCAGCGGATGATCCTTCGGCACGACCACGACGTGATGCCACGAATAGCACGGGAACGTGACGATATCCGGGAAGCGGTCGAGCGCTTCGGTGGAGATGCCGATGTCCGCTTCGCCGTTGATGATCATCTGCGCGATCTGTTGCGGACTGCCCTGACGCAGCGCCAGATGCACTTTCGGGAACACCTCGGTGAACTGACGGATCACCTTCGGCAACGCGTAGCGCGCCTGCGTGTGGGTGGTCGCCACGACGAGGTGGCCGCTATCCTGGTCAGCGTACTGGCGCGCGACGCGCCGCAGATTCTCGGCATCGAGCAGCATCCGTTCGATCAGCTGATGCACCGCCTTGCCCGGCTCGGTGAGGCCCGTCAGACGCTTGCCGCGTCGAATGAAAATGTCGACGCCGAGTTCGTCCTCCAGATCCTTGATCTGCTTCGATACGCCCGACTGCGACGTGTACAGCACGTTCGCCACTTCGGTCAGATTCATGTTCTGACGCACGGCTTCGCGCACGAAGCGCAATTGCTGAAAATTCATCTTGATGTCTCCGGTTCAGCCAGAGTTGAGTTATTTGAGTTTGCTTGAAACACCGAGTCGTGTTGGTGCAAGTTGCTACGCGTTCGACCGCGCTTACTGCGCCGGGAACACGCGTAAAGCACGCGGCACCGCCGTCACGCCGTCGCCGATCGAGAGCTGCAGATCGCGCCACGCTTCGCGATCGAGTTCGGCTTCGAGCAGGTTGCCCTCGCGGCCCGCGAGTTCGACCCGCACCGAGCCGCCCAGCGTCACCACGCGCCGCACGTCGACGACGATGCCCTCGCGATGGCCCGACGCCTGCGGATACAACTGCAGATCGTGCGGACGCACATAGGCAAACGCGGGGCCGCTGAAATCGGCCTTGATCGAGACCGGCAGCGCCGCGCCGTCCACCACGAAACCGCTCGCATCGACCTTGCCATGCAGACGGTTGGCCGCGCCGAGAAACTCGTAGACGAACGAAGTCTGCGGATGATCGTACACGTCCTGCGGACTGCCCACCTGTTCGACATGCCCGCGATTGAGCACGACGATACGGTCGGCCACTTCGAGCGCTTCTTCCTGATCGTGTGTGACGAAAATCGTCGAGATATGCAGATCGTCGTGCAGACGCCGCAGCCAGCTGCGCAGTTCCTTGCGCACTTTCGCATCCAGCGCGCCGAACGGTTCGTCGAGCAGCAGCACTTTCGGTTCGACGGCCAACGCGCGCGCAAGCGCGATTCGTTGCCGCTGGCCGCCCGACAATTCCGACGGATAGCGTTGCGCGAGCCAGTCGAGTTGCACGAGCTTGAGCAGTTCATGCACCTTCTCGCGAATCACCGCTTCCGAGGGACGCTCCTTGCGCGGTTTCACCCGCAAGCCGAACGCCACGTTCTCGAACACCGTCATATGGCGGAACAGCGCGTAATGCTGGAACACGAAGCCCACTTCCCGCTCGCGTGCGCCGACCGTCGCCACGTCCTGGCCTTGCAGCACGACCTGGCCGCCGTCCGCGTATTCGAGTCCGGCGATCACGCGCAGCAAGGTCGTCTTGCCACAACCCGACGGCCCGAGCAGCGCAACCAGTTCGCCCGGCGGAAAGTCGAGTGAGACGTTATCGAGCGCGACGAAATCGCCGAAGCGCTTCTGCAGGTTACGAACGGTGATACCCATTACAGCTCTCCTTGCTTGAGCGGGTGTTGCTGCGATGCATGCGTTGCGTGCGTTGATTGCGTTGCCGGTGCTGCAATGGCTGCCGGCGTGACGGGACCGGCGTACGCGGGCACATCGCGCGCGGCCGACAGTTCCGCCGACATATGGCGCTCGGCGAGCAGCTTCAGGCCGAGCGTCACGAGTGCGAGCAGAGCCAGCACCGACGCCACGGCGAATGCCGCCGAGAAGTTGTATTCGTTGTAGAGAATTTCGACGTGCAGCGGCATCGTGTCGGTCTGGCCGCGAATATGGCCCGACACCACCGACACCGCGCCGAACTCGCCCATCGCCCGCGCGTTGCACAGAATCACGCCGTACAGCAGGCCCCATTTGACGTTGGGCAGCGTGACGCGGCGGAAAATCTGCCAGCCCGACGCGCCGAGCACATGCGCGGCTTCTTCTTCGTCGTTGCCTTGTGCCTGCATCAGCGGAATCAGTTCACGCGCGACGAATGGGAATGTCACGAAGATCGTCGCCATCACGATGCCCGGCACCGCGAAAATGATCTGCACGTTGTGGTCCTGCAGCCACGGGCCGAACCAGCCCTGCGCGCCGAACATCAGCACATAAATCAAACCGGAGATCACCGGCGACACCGAGAACGGCAGATCGATCAGCGTGGTCAGCAACGCCTTGCCGCGGAAATCGAACTTGGCGATACACCATGAAGCCGCGAGACCGAATACGAGGTTCAGCGGCACCGCGATCGCGGCGGTGATCACGGTGAGCTTGATCGCCGAGAGCGCGTCCGGATCGGCGAGCGATTCCAGATAGAAACCGAGCCCCTTGTTCAATGCCTGATAGAACACAGCGACGAGCGGCACCACGAGAAACAGCGCGAGAAACAGCAGCGCGACGCCGGTCAGGATCCAGCGCACGACGGGCGGTTCGGTGACCGGATCGGGCCGGCGCGCAACGTTCAGCGGCGCGCGCGGCGCCACGGCTACGGCAGCGGCTGATGCACCTGCATTCTTCACGGAGTCGCGGCTCATTGCGCACCTCCGCCGACACCAATCGCGGCGACACTCGCAACGGCAGGCGCCGGACCCGCTCCGCCACGGCTAGTGCGGCGCTGCAAAAACCACTGCAAGGTATTGATGAAGAGCAGCATCAGGAACGACACGACCAGCATCACCACCGCCAGCGCCGTCGCGCCCGCATAGTCGTATTGTTCGAGCTTGGTGATGATGAGCAGCGACGTGATCTCCGACTTCATCGGCACATTGCCGGCGATGAAGATCACCGAACCGTACTCGCCGAGCGCGCGCGCGAAAGCCAGCGCGAAACCCGTCAGCAAAGCCGGAAACACCGCCGGCAACACCACACGGCGAAACGTCAGCCAGCGCGAGGCGCCCAGGCACGCAGCCGCCTCTTCCTGTTCGCGCTCGAACTCTTCGAGCACCGGCTGCACCGTGCGCACGACGAACGGCAAACCGATGAAGGTCAGCGCGACCAGCACGCCCGCCGGCGTGAACGCGATCTTCAGGCCGAGCGGTTCGAGGAACTGCCCGATCCAGCCGTTACCCGCGTACACGGCCGCGAGCGAAATGCCGGCGACCGAGGTGGGCAGCGCGAACGGCAGATCGACCACGGCATCGACGATGCGCTTGAACGGAAACGTGTAGCGCACCAGCACCCACGCGACCAGAAAGCCGAACACCGCGTTGATCAGCGCGCCGCCGAGCGCGGAAAAGAACGTCAGGCGATACGACGCGAGCACGCGTGGCGAGCTCACCGCCCGCACGAACTGGCTCCAGTCGAGCGTCGCTGTCTTGAGAAAGGTCGCCGCAAGCGGAATCAGCACCACGAGGCTCAGATAAGCCACCGTGATGCCGAGTGTCAGGCCAAAACCGGGCAACGCGCTCGGTTTTCGGAAAGTCAACGTCGTCATGCTCGTTACTCGTTCAGGTTGATGCTCGTGTTGCCGGTCGCCGGGCCCGGCGGCCAAAAGCGCGCCCATGGGCGCGCTCGGGAGTGACGCGTTGCCGCGCCGTTTTCTTGCCAACGCCGGTGACGGCAGAGGCCTGTTCGTGCCTGTGCGTTACTGCGGTTGATAGATCGAATCGAACACGCCGCCGTCGGCAAAGTGCGTCTTCTGCGCGTTGGCCCAGCCGCCGAACGAATCGTCCACGGTGTACAGCTTCAGCTTCGGAAACTTGGCGGTCAGCTCGGCCGGCACCTTGTTCGAACGCGGACGGTAGAAGTTCTTCGCCGCGATCTCCTGGCCCTGCTCGCTATACAGAAAGTTCAGATACGCCTCGGCCAGCTTGCGCGTGCCGTGCTTGTCGACCACCTTGTCCACCACCGCCACCGGCGGCTCCGCCAGAATGCTGACCGACGGCACCACGATCTCGAACTTGTCCGGACCGAACTCCTTCAGCGACAGGAACGCTTCGTTTTCCCATGCGATCAGCACGTCGCCGATACCGCGTTGCACGAAGCTGGTGGTCGCGCCGCGCGCGCCCGAATCCAGCACGCCGGCATTCTTGTAGAGCTTGCCGACGAATTCCTTGGCCTTCTGGTCATTGCCGCCCGGTTGATGCTCCGCATACGCCCACGCCGCGAGGTAGTTCCAGCGCGCGCCGCCCGATGTCTTCGGATTCGGCGTGACGATGGACACGCCCGGCCTGGTCAGATCGTCCCAATCCTTGATGTGCTTCGGGTTGCCCTTGCGCACCAGAAACACGATCGTCGACGTGTACGGCGACGCGTTATCCGGCAAACGCTTTTGCCAGCCCTTGTCCAGCAAACCCTTGTTGGCCAGCGCGTCGATGTCGTAAGCGAGCGCGAGCGTCACGACGTCGGCCTGCAGGCCGTCGAGCACCGAGCGCGCCTGGGCGCCCGAGCCGCCGTGCGACTGCTTGAAGGTGATCGTCTCACCCGTCTTCGCCTTCCATTCCTTGCCGAACGCCTGATTGACCTCCTGATACAGCTCGCGCGTCGGGTCGTAGGAGACATTCAGCAGCGTCGTGTCGGCGGCATGCGCCTGCGCCATCACGCCGAGCGCGCTCGCCGCGCCCAACGCGAGCGCCGCGATCAGTTTCTTCGTCCTGCCTGCCAGCCCCGTACCTTGGTGATTCATGTCAACTTTCTCCGCGTTGTGTCCGCTGAAACAGCGTGTGGTGTCTTATTGCGTCGCGGTCACGTGCACATGAACGTCAACTGGAGGCCAGTCTATCGAAGGGCTTTCATCATTAAAAATAATGTTTCTTCATTCTTTAATACGCAAAAGTGGTAATGACAGCTAGATAAGGCGTTGCGGCATGAAAACGGGTGTTCAAGCGTCGCTTGACGACGCTCGAACGCCGTCCTTCACCGCGAACTTAAAGTAAAGCTTGAATTGCGCCGAATACTGTATAAAAATACAGTCACCTGTTCATACATACAGTGGCGCCATGACCAAACTCACCGCACGACAGCAGCAGGTTTTCGATCTGATCCGCCGGGCTATCGAACGCACCGGCTTTCCGCCCACCCGCGCGGAGATCGCCGCCGAGCTGGGTTTCAGCTCGGCCAACTCGGCAGAAGAGCATCTGCGCGCGCTCGCTCGCAAGGGCGTGATCGAACTCGCGGCCGGCGCGTCGCGCGGCATTCGCCTGCTGGCCGGCCCGGAAGATTCGCCGTACCAGTTCACGTTGCCGCACGCCAGCATCATGCAACTGTCGCTGCCGCTGATCGGACGGGTGGCCGCGGGCAGTCCGATTCTCGCGCAGGAACATATCTCGCAGCACTACGCGTGCGACCCGGCGCTGTTCTCGAGCAAGCCCGATTACCTGCTCAAGGTGCGCGGACTGTCCATGCGCGACGCGGGCATCTTCGACGGCGACCTGCTCGCGGTGCAAAAGCGCAGCGAAGCCAAAGACGGCCAGATCATCATTGCCCGGCTGGGCGACGACGTCACGGTCAAGCGCCTGAAGCGCCGGCCGAACGGGCTCGAACTGATCGCCGAGAACCCCGATTACGAAAACATCTTCGTTGAAACCGGCAGTGCGGAGTTCGCGCTGGAAGGCATCGCCGTGGGGCTCATTCGCCCCGGCGAGTTTTGACCCTCCCGCTCGTTCGACAAAATAAAACGCCGCGCCAACGCCGCATCAACGCTGCATTGTCTGGAGAGTCTCATGGAACGTCTTGCCCGCCTGCTGCCCTTTCGCCAGTTCGGTCGTCTGCGCCATCTTCGCAAGCTGGTACCCTGCTCATTGATCGAGGCGGCCACGCTCAGCACGCCGTCGCTGTTCGATTCGCCCGACGCTGTGCCGAGCCTGCCGTCGTCGTTGCCGGCGTTTGCCCGCGTGTCGTTGAATTCGGGTTTGAATACGGCTGAACCGGCGCGTCGCGCACCGGTGCGTGTTTATCACGGACCGTCGCGTCTCATCATGGTCGGCACGATGGAAGCCGTATGCCGCATGATCGACCGCTGCATCGCCGACGAGGCCAACGTGCATGGCGCGGTATTCGAGTCTTGATCTGTCTTGATGGCACTCGGCGAGTCTTGAACCGGACGGCAAGAGATTGCATTGCGTGGGATCGTTTTCGCGTGGCCGCGGTCCACGTTAGATCACACCTGATGGAGAGTCTCACTCGATGGCAGTTCCGCAACTTACCAAAAGCGGCACCAAGGGCGGTGCTACCCGGCCGCTGATCATCACGCTGATCGTGATTGTAGTCATCGCCGCGCTGGGGTTCGCTTACGCGTCACCGTACATCGCGCTGAACAATCTCAAACGCGCTGCCGACGCGCGCGACGCGCAAACCGTCAATCAATACGTTGATTTCCCCGCATTGCGTGAGAGCCTGAAGCAGCAGGTCGCCGGCTTGCTGACGCGCCGGCTTGACGCGCATGGCAACGGGAATCCGTTGGCCGCGATTGGCGCGATGATCGGCGTCGCGTTGATTGGTCCGCTCGTGGATGCCTATGCCACACCGGACGGCGTGGCGGCCTTGCTGAACGGCATGCCGCCGCGCGGCGATCCGGGCGAGCGGCCGCCCGCGCCGCCCGCCGCGAACAATCCGCCGGACGCCGCTGCGACTTCGCCCGCGCCAGCGCCGGCAGCGCCCACGGCCGGCAACGCACCCAATGGCAATGCCAACGCCGCGCCACCACAACCGCCGCAAACCACGGCGGGCTATCGCGGCATCAACGAGTTCGTGGTCACCTACCAGCATGGCGCCGGCGACGCGCATTACTCGGCGATTTTTCAGCGCGAGGGTGCATTTACCTGGAAGCTGGCCGCGGTCAACCTTAACGAGTGATCACGGGACGTCCGCTTTGTTTGGCGCGGCATCATCTGGCCGCGCCAATTCCCGGAGAGTCGTGCGACGACTCCATTGCGACGTCAAAGCCACCCGCCCAATGTCGTCAGGCCGAGGCCATTAGTCAGCCGCGCTGCAAACGACCACCACCCGTCAAGCCGCCACTTGCTGCTGTTCCTGCGCGGAAGAACAGGCCACCAGAATGCTGCACGAGACACGGTCGAGTAGCGGCGTATTGCCCGCACCCATCCACCAGCGCGACAAACCCGTGCGGCAGCGGTGGCCGACCACGACCAGGTCGACATGCAATTCATTGGCGAGGTTCGCGATCTCGTCGATCGGATGACCGAATGCGAAATGCCCCTGTGCGGTAACGCCTCGCTCGGTGAGCCAGTCCACGCCTTCCTGCAGGATGTCGCGTGCGGTCTTCTCGAAACTGCCGCACGCCACATCGGTCAGCAGGCCCGCGCTTTGCGCGATACTCGAACGCATGTCGACCACCGACAACAAGTGCGTTTCCGCTTTCAGATCCAACGCCAGGTCGGCGCCGCAGCGTAGTGCTTTGCGGCCTTCGCGCGAGCCGTCGTAGCACAGCAGGATCTTCTGGTAGCTCGCCATGATTTTCTCCCTTCGCGCGGGACGCGCGATCTGAATTAATCATGGTGCGCCGCAATTCAGGTTGCAAGGGATGGAAAACGCTAACTGCGCGCTCACTGCATCTCAACGACGCCCTAAACAGGTGCGCGCGCTGCCCGGGGTCGCACGCATGCCAATGCCGCAGTGCACTAAAACCCGTTACGGACTGTCGGGCGCGGACCAACACCGTCCTGCCGATGCCCTAGAATAGGCGGCCTTCCCGGCCATTCGCGTCATTCACGTCTTTTCCCCCGGAGACTCGTTCGATCCATGCCCGAAGCCGCCATCGAATTTCATCAGGTCAGAAAAAGCTACGGCGAGAAAACAGTGGTCGACGGACTGTCGTTCCATGTCAACGCCGGCGAATGCTTTGGCCTGCTCGGCCCGAACGGCGCCGGCAAGACCACCACGTTGCGCATGCTGCTCGGCATTGCGGCGCCGGATGCGGGCGTGATCCGTCTGTGCGGCGAGCCGATCCCCGGCCGCGCGCGCGTGGCGCGAGCGCGCGTCGGCGTGGTGCCGCAGTTCGACAATCTCGATCCCGACTTCACGGTGCGCGAGAATCTGCTCGTGTTCGGCCGCTACTTCGGTTTGAGCGCCGCGCAATGCCGTGCGATGGTGCCGTCGCTGCTCGAATTCGCGCGTCTCGAAAGCAAGGCGGACGCGCGGGTGAGCGAGCTGTCCGGCGGCATGAAGCGGCGCCTCACGCTGGCGCGCGCGCTCGTCAACGACCCCGACGTGCTGATCATGGACGAGCCGACCACCGGCCTCGATCCTCAGGCGCGGCATCTCATCTGGGAGCGGCTGCGCTCGTTGCTCGCGCGCGGCAAGACCATTCTGCTGACCACGCACTTCATGGAAGAAGCCGAACGGCTCTGCCACCGGCTGTGCGTGATCGAGGAAGGGCGCAAGATCGCGGAAGGCGCGCCGAGCGCATTGATCGCTTCCGAGATCGGTTGCGATGTGATCGAGATCTTCGGACCCGATCCGGTGGCCTTGCGCGATGAACTGGCGCCGCTTGTCGAGCGCACCGAGATCAGCGGCGAGACGCTGTTCTGCTATGTCAACGACGCCCAGCCCGTGCATGCGCGGCTCAAGCAGCGCGCGGATCTGCGCTATCTGCATCGACCGGCGAATCTGGAGGATGTGTTCCTGCGGCTCACCGGGCGCGAGATGCAGGATTGAAGGCCCACCGAGACCGGCATCGTACGCAGCGCTAGCGCTATAAACAGGACACCGCACGAGACACGCAATGGACGCACGCACTTACGAACCCCCGGGTGATACGCCGTCGAAACAGGAAGCCTTCGGCGCCTTTCCCGCGAACGCAAGCAACTGGATCGCCGTGTGGCGCCGCAATTATCTGGTGTGGAAAAAGCTCGCGATCGCCTCGATGTTCGGCAATCTGGCTGATCCCATGATCTATCTGTTCGGCCTCGGCTTCGGGCTGGGGCTGATGGTCGGCCAGGTCGACGGCGTGTCGTATATCGCGTTTCTCGCGGCGGGGACGGTGGCCTCGAGCGTGATGATGTCGGCGAGTTTCGAGTCGATGTATTCGGGGTTCTCGCGCATGCATGTGCAGCGCACCTGGGAAGCGATCATGCATACGCCGCTGACGCTCGGCGACATCGTGCTCGGCGAGGTGATATGGGCAGCCAGCAAATCGGTGCTCTCCGGCGCGGCGATCATGCTGGTGGCGGGCGCGTTGGGCTACGCGAATTTTCCGTCGATGCTGCTGGCGTTGCCGGTCATCGTATTGACCGGGCTCGCGTTCGCGAGCATCGCGATGGTCGTGACGGCGCTCGCACCCTCGTACGACTTCTTCATGTTTTACCAGACGCTGGTGTTGACGCCGATGCTGTTGTTATCCGGCGTGTTCTTTCCGGTGTCGCAATTGCCCGCCGTAGCGCGGGGCGTCACCCAGGTGTTGCCGTTGGCGCATGCCGTCGACTTGATGCGGCCCGCCATGCTGGGTCGGCCTGTCGACAATGCGTGGTTGCATGTGGCCGTGCTGGCGGCCTATGCGGTGGGCGGGTTTGTCGTTGCAGCGATTCTGTTCCGGCGCAGGATGATGAAGTAGGTTCGGGCCACAGGCGCTGACATCGGCAAAGCGTCCGGTCAGCGCCTGCCGCACATCAATCCTGCTCAGTCCTCGTCATCCGTCCACGGAATATCCACGTCGGAAATAAAGGCCACCGTCGCGAACGGCCCGCCGTCCTGGCGCCCGATCTTGCCGTCGGCGCGCTGCCACTCGACCCGGAACACCGTGCCCGGATCGTCGGCGATCAGGCGGACCGTGCGCACTTCGTCCGGATCGGCTTCTTCGACCGGACCGTCGAGCGAGATCTGCAGTTCCTGAGGCCACAGCCCATCGGCCGGATCGTAGATCTTGTCGCCGTCGGGAATCAGCGTGAAGGCTTCCACGCCGATCGTCGCCGACGCGTCCACGATCATCTTGCCCAGCGCGCGCAGCAATGCCGTGGCCCGCGCCGAATTCGCCTGACGGATGGCCAGATCCCCGCGCGTCAGCGCCTGCTCAAGTTTTGGGTTTGTTTTTTGTTGCGCCATTCGATGTCCTGAGTCCTATCGCTCCGTTGTGGACGACGCGCCGCATCGAGCACGCGCCGCTCTCCATTTTTCGGGCTGAATGCTACCACCGGTGTCCCTCAGAGGTACGTCCTCCAAGAGACGTCCTCCAAGAGCGTGCACTGCAGCATTGCCAACCGCGCACTTCAGCAGTTCCAGCGCCTTCAGCCCTCCCCGTCCACCACAGTTTAGGTCGTGATTCGCGATCCGGCTGGGACATTTGCCTTTCATCTCGTAGTGCATGGATCGCTATCGCACACACGCCGCCCTCGTGGCTCGTGGTGCGCCGGTGGTGGCAAACGTTGTCCTGCCGCGTTGGCGTCCTCTGGATTTTCCGTGCCCTGCCGCCGTCAGCGCCTGGTCCTGCCGCGCTTTCGAGCGGTCTTCGACGCAGCGGCATCCGCCTGCTTCGCGCCGGCGATTTCCACGATCAGATGATCGCGGAAGGCCCTCGCCGATGGCGGCAGTTCACGTCCCGCCATGGTCTGCACTGCATGCTGCGCTGACACATCTGCGGATGCGTCAGCCGCATCACGACGACGCCCTCGCCGGCATAACGATCGCGCACGGACAGCAGGCCCGTGAACATGATCGCGCCGGACTTCTGCGCGTAGCGATACATCGCGCCGCTGTTGTTGCATCGGCGTGACGGTGTTCGGCGGCTTTGCGCCGTTCGTGATTACCTGGCTGATCGATGCAAGCGGCAATAAGCTCCCGCCCGGGTTCTATCTGATGTTCTGTGCGGTGGCGAGTTTGCTGGCGCTTCAGGCCGTGCGCGGGAAGTTGAACTTGCGCTGAGCGCGCGGTGGCCAGGCTACTCGCGTTCTATGCCGTGCGCAGGAAATTGAAAATCCGCTGAGGGCGCAGTGGCGTGCGCGGAACATTGATAATCGGCCAAAGAGCGGGCCAACGCGGCTGCTTCGCAGAAGCGAAGCGTGAACCGCCTGTGAGCGCCCCGGCCACAACGCCGGGGCTACACCACTCGCGCATGATTCGAACCGAACCCGAAGCACGCGCTCAACGCTGATACATCAAGGCGCCGGATTCGGCTGCAACTCGTGCAGCGCGTCGATTTCCGCGAGCACTTCCGGCGCGAGTTTCACCTCGACGCTGGCGATGTTTTCCTTCAACTGATCGAGCGAGGTCGCACCGATCAGATTGCTGGTCACGAACGGCCGGCTATTGACGAACGCAAGCGCGAATTGCGCGGGCGACAAACCGTGACGCCTGGCCAGCTCGACGTAACGCGTAATCGCCTGCACCGCCTGCGGCTTGCTGTAGCGCTTAAAGCGCTCGAACAGCGAGATGCGGGCGCCGGCCGGACGCGCACCGCCTTCGTACTTGCCCGACAGCCAGCCGAAAGCCAGCGGCGAATAAGCCAGCAAGCCGATGTTGTCGTGATGCGCGTACTCGGACAGACCGACTTCGTACGTGCGATTCACGAGACTGTACGGATTCTGAATGCTGACGATGCGCGGCAAGCCGAGCTTTTCAGCGGCGCGCAGAAACTGCGCGACGCCCCACGGCGTTTCGTTCGACACGCCGACGTGACGCACCTTCCCCGCCTTGACGAATTCCGCGAGCACTGACAGCGTCTCTTCGATCGGCACCGTATAGGCGTCGTCGACCCACGGATACGCCGGACGGCCGAACGTCATCGTGCTGCGATCCGGCCAGTGCAGCTGATAAAGATCGACGTAATCCGTTTGCAGGCGCTTGAGGCTGTCGTTGAGCGCTTCGGTCAGATTCTTGCGGTCGAACTGATTGCCTTCGCCACGAATATGGGTCGGGTTGTGCGGTTGACGCGCCGGGCCGGCGATCTTGGTGGCGAGCACGATTTTCTCGCGCGCGCTGCGATGCTGCGCGAGCCATGTGCCGATGAAGCGCTCCGTCGAACCCTGCGTCTCGGCACGCGGCGGCACCGGGTACATTTCAGCGGTGTCGATCAGATTGACGCCGTGATCGAGTGCGTAATCGATCTGCGCGTGCGCTTCCTGCTCCGTGTTCTGCTCGCCCCACGTCATGGTGCCGAGACCGATCAGGCTGACCTGCACATCGGAATCGCCGAGTCTGCGGTAATCCATCGAACTTGTCCTGTTGATTGATTGAACGAAAAACGCAGACGTTACCACGCCCGCGTGAGCTCTGCTGCGCACGCTAAAATGCGGTTCCAGCGGGCGCCGCCCGTTTTTCCACACATCAGCGCGCTGCCGCGGTGACTTCGCGGTTTCCCCGCGTCCCCTTTTGCGATGAACCCTGAACATCTCGAACTGCTCGTCACGCGCATCATGCCTTACGGGAAATATAAGGGCCGCGTGATTGCGGACCTGCCCGGTCATTATCTAAACTGGTTCGCTAGTCAAGGCTTCCCGCCGGGCGAAATCGGCCGATTGCTGGCCTTGATGCACGAGATCGATCACAACGGTTTGAAGTCGCTGCTCGAGCCTTTGCGCAAGCGCTGATCGCCTCGCGGTGAAAGCGGCGTGAAGCACTGTGAATCATGGATGAAAGCTGCGCCGCAGGCATCGTGCAAGCAATGCCGGCCTGTACAAATTTATACAGTCTTTTGCTTGTACGTTGCCGTCTGAATGGACTTTAATCCACGTAGGTCTTCGCGCGAACCCCCGTGGTTCGTGCCATCATCCGCATGTCATCTTGTCTGTCTGTCCATGTCTGAATTCAGCTTGTCCGCGCTGCTCGAATTTATCGGCCACGACCTGTCGCCCGTGCGGGCGGTCATCGTATTCTTTTTGATCGGCTACCTCGTCGTCGGGCTGCCGGTGCATTTCCGCCAGGGCGCCGCATCTCGCGACATCTGGGGTACCGCCGCCGGCGTGACCATGGCCGCGATCTACGCGGCGTTCATCATCGGCGTGTATCCGGCTCTGCATCATTCAGCCGGGTTGTTGCGGTGACGCAAAGCCGTTTCGAACTGGCTTCAAAACGTGCCGTGCACGTGCGTGCCTGCGCTCGACGCGCATCACCCCCGAGAAATCGAACGGTATAGCGATACGTCGCGGGCGGAGTGAAAAACCTGCGCGAGCGGCACCGTGCTGCGCGTGGCTTGCCGGGCTTCGTGACGAAGCGCGCTAGCTGCCCAGATACCCTGTCGCGACCAGATGCGCGAGCAGGCGGTCGACGGATTCGTCGACCGGCATCCGGTCAGTCTCGATCACGACATCGGACGTCAGCGGCGCTTCGAAAGGTCCGGAAATCCCCGTGAAATGCGGGATCTCGCCGCGCCGCGCGCGAGCGTAGAGTCCTTTGGCATCGCGAGCTTCGCAGACTTGCAGCGGGGCCTTCACGAACACTTCGACGAAACCGTCGCCGACGATTTCGCGCGCCAAGCGCCGATGCCGATGCTCCGGCGAGATCACCGCGGCAATCACGATAAAGCCCTGCTGCATGAAGAGCGCGGCGACGTGTGCGACTCGCCGCAGGTTTTCCGTGCGGTCCTCGGGCGTGAAGCCGAGGTCGGCGTTCAGTCCGCGCCGCAACACGTCGCCATCGAGCACGATCGCGGCATGTCCCGCTTCCTTCAGCCGCTCATACAAGGCGTTGGCCAGCGTCGATTTGCCGGCGCCGGAAAGTCCCGTCATCCATATCACGGCACCGCGGCACGCGCTCATGAGCGACACTCCATGGCGCTGGCCGCAAGCTCGCCGGGCGCGTGGCGATGCGCCGGGGCCAACTCCGGACCGAGGCCGTCGAACAGCGGTTGAAGCAAGTCCTGCTGTGGCTGCCAACGTTGCAGCGACGTCTTGTACAGCGGACGGCGCACCTGCGCGGAACTGGCGGTAGTCACCTGGCGAGTGGTCTGATGGAACGACAGACAGCGTTCGTCCCAACCGAGCCCGCAATGCGCGAGCAAGCGGCGTACATTGCCTTCGAAATCGTCGACCAGTTCTTCATACTTGACCTCGATCATCACGCCTTCCGGAAGCACGCGTTGCCAGTGAGCCATCAAGGCGTCGTACGCGCGATAGTAACGGCCCAGTTCGCCGAGATCATAGCCGAACGGCACGTCGTGAAAGATCCGCGAAAAAATCGACAGGCAGGTTGGCAATGGCGCGCGGCTGCTGTGAATGAAGCGGGCGTTCGGCAACGCGAGATGGATCAGACCGAGGTTGATGAAGTTGAACGGATATTTGTCGGTGAAGTGCGTGTAGTTTGCAGCCGGACTGCGTTCGTCGTTTTGCGTGAAGCTCCGGAGTTCCGGCACCGCATTGCGCATGCGACGCAGATAGTCCGCACCGAGCGTGCTCAACGGCGGGCCGTCCACGTTCTGCAATGCTTCGATATCGATCCGCAACGGATCGCCGAGATCGCGGCGGATGCAGTTCACCAGCGCCTCACCGAATTCCGTGCGCTCGCCTGCGCCAAACACCTGTGGATGGCTCGCGAGAATCTGTTCGATCAAGGTCGACCCCGAGCGCGGCATGCCGATGATAAAGATCGGCGCCTGCGATGAGTCGCCCAGACCGCGCTTCGCCGCCAGCACCTCCGAGGTCATCAACTCAGGCAGATGCGCGAACAGGCCGAGCGTCTCCGCTTCGTTATAAGGCACGTTGGCGCGGTGCAACGCGTTGCCCTTCAGAAACTGATCGAACGACGCGTCGTTGCGGCCCACGTCGGACAGCGCCTGGCCATACGCGAAGTGAAGCTCCGCCTGATTGGCCGGCGTGAGCGAAGCGGCGTTGTCGACGAGGCGCTCCATCGCGAGGAACACCGGATCGTCGGCGGCAAGGCGCTTGGACTGCACGAAGTTGCGGTAATACAGCGGCACGTGCGGCGCGGCGTCGATCGCACGGCGATACGCCTCATGCGCTTCGTCGAATCGGCCGAGTGCCTGCAGGCAATTGCCCATGTTGTTGTGCGAGCCGTCGGCTCGCGGACTCACGCGCGTCGCCTCGCGATAGGCCTCCACCGCCTGTTCGAGTCGATGCATCTGTTCGAGCGTCCAGCCGAGGCCGTGATGCGAATCCGTGTGGCGCGGATCGAGTGCGATCGCTTCGTGATAGCGGATCACGGCTTCGGGAAAACGGTTCAGGGCGGCGAGCGTGGCCGCGACGCGCTGTTGGCTGAGCGCATCGGCGGGGTCGAGCACGCGGGCAATTTCGAAACGTTGGAGCGCGGCGTCGAGTTCGCCGCGCGCGGCGCAGGCGTCGCCTTCGGCTCGCCATTGCGATGCGGTAGCCGGCTGTGGATCTTGCTTCATTGACGACTGGTTTTTTGCAGGCTTCGCATGGAGCGGTCCTGACAGTAAGCGAGTGTGATCTTTTCATCCAGCCCGGCAGATGGCAGGGTCTGGGTTCGAAGGTAATTGTCGGAAGGGAAATTAACAGGCGCGCCCTACAGTTTCGTTGCGAGAATTTAACTAACTGTTACAGCGTGATGCATGGGTAAGGTCTGGAAAGTTAGGCGCCGAGCCTCACCGTCATGGTCTTCGATTTGCCGTGTCTGTCCGAAGCACGCCATTTCACGCGCGGACCGTAATTTGCGGACACAAATGCTGCTGAACTCCTGAGCGCGCGATTCTTCTTAATCAAATAATGTGGGAGAAAATCGTGAGCAGGCTCATTGCATCAATGGCGCTGTTGGCGGTGGTAGCCAGTTTGACCGGATGCGCTGTTGCACCCGGATATGACTATGGCTACGCGCAACCTTATTATCCTGGCTACGGCTATGGCTACGGGCCACCGTATGCGCCGGTTTATGGCAGCATCGGCATCTATGGAGGCTGGGGCGGGTCCTGCTGTTATCACGGCGGATACTGGCATGGCGGCCATGGATGGCACGGCGGAAATGGCTGGCATGGCGGTGGATACGGCGGATCTCACGGCGGCAGCAGCGCCAGCGGCGGGGGAAGTTCGTGGAGCAGCGGTGGCGGCGGCCACGGTGGACATGGCCATTGAAACTACGAACCCAAAACAAAAACGGCGCTGTGATTTCTCACAACGCCGTTCGCAAAACTTTACCGCCTGAATTCTTTGGGGTGGCTGATGGGGCTCGAACCCACGACAACAGGAATCACAATCCTGGACTCTACCAACTGAGCTACAGCCACCACTGACATCTGCTTGACTTGCCGTAAAACTTGGCTCGCCGATGAAGAAACGAGATTATACGAACAAGAATCCCGTTTGCCTAGTCCTTTATTCAAAAATCTCGACGGGCTCGCGCAGATGCTGTCTTGCCTCGTCGAAGATGGTCAGATCGCGCGCGGCGAGTCGCTTGCTATCGGACAAGACGCGACGCCATCCACGTGCACCCGCTTCACCACGATAGAGGCCGAGCGCATGGCGCGTGATGGCGCCGAGATAAGTGCCGCGCGCCATTTCAGCGGCGCAATACTCGATCAGCTTTGCTTCGACCTGCTCGCGAGTGAGCGGCGTCTGCGTCGCGCCGTAGAAGCGTGCGTCGACATCGGCGAGCACATACGGGTTGTGATAGGCCTCACGTCCGAGCATCACACCGTCGACGTGTTGAAGATGCGCCTGTGCTTCATCAAGCGTCTTGATGCCGCCATTGATGATGATCTCCAGATGCGGAAAGTCGCGCTTCAACTGATACGCGTAGTCGTATTTGAGCGGCGGAATCTCGCGGTTTTCTTTCGGGCTCAAGCCCTTGAGAATCGCGTTGCGCGCGTGCACGACGAACACATTGCAGCCGGCGTCCGCAATCGTGCCGACGAAATCGCGCACGAAACCGTACTCCTCGACGGCATCGACGCCGATGCGGTGCTTCACGGTCACCGGCACCGACACTGCATCGCGCATGGCCTTCACGCAGTCGGCGACAAGTTGCGGTTCGTTCATCAGGCACGCACCGAATGCGCCGCGTTGCACGCGCTCGGATGGGCAGCCGCAATTCAGATTGATTTCGTCGTAGCCCCATTGCTCGCCCAGCTTTGCCGAGCGCGCGAGGTCGTCGGGTTCGCTGCCGCCAAGTTGCAGCGCGACGGGTGCTTCTTCGGGTGTGAACGCGAGATGGCGCGGCACGTCGCCGTGCAGCAGCGCGCCGGTCGTCACCATTTCCGTGTAAAGCCACGTATGGCGAGAGATCACGCGATGCAGGGAACGGCAATGACGATCGGTCCAGTCCATCATCGGGGCGACCGATATGCGGCGCGGACTGGAGATGTGAGGTGAAGACATGGGGCGGCCAGACGGCTTGATTCAAAACACCGATTTTACCGCAAGCCGTGAAATCGCCGGCCCGGGCGGAATACCCGTCAGCCGCGCTTCAATTGTTTGGCGGCAATACGCTGGGCTTCAGCGAGTCGCGCCCGGGATGCCTGCTCCGCCTCATCCGTTTCAGTCGGAAGCAGTCCAGTGTTGCGCATGGCCGATAGCACGTCCTCGGTCCGCGCGTCCTCGATCAGGCGCCGGCCGGCGCGCAGGCGTCGTGTGTTCGTCAGGTCGATGGCGCGCTGCAGATCCGACGTTTCAGCGGCGATATACACGGCCATTCCATAGCCATACCGCTCGGCGAGCTTGTAGTCGAAGAAGTATTTCATGCTCCCGTTTTCGGCAGCCGCGCCGAAAACTTTAAAGCACGCTGGCGAGGGCTTGCGCAATGGCCGCACTTCGCCAAACCGGCCAGCCGTCAATGCTGACCCGCGTTCACCAGCATCCATATCCGTTTTCGAGGTTCACCGGCGAGGATGCGCGCGAACGCCGCTCCGCAACGCGCGCACGTGTAGTGCTCGGCGATTCGCACGTCCTTCACCGCCCCGCGAGTATTCAGCGTCAGATTGTCGTGCGGGCGATGGGCGGCCGGCTGGCCATAAAGGTCGAAGCAGGCAGTGCACGGTTGAATCCACAACTCCATCGAAGTGCTCTCCAAAGCAACGAGTCCAAGACCCAAATTCGACTCGCACCACGCTTGCCGCCGCGATTAACCCACGCTGCGACCTGGGTCTTTCACGCCCAAATACGCTTGTCCCACGGGGTCGGACCACCGCCGACGCTTGTCGCGTCTATCCTCGACCGATTATTTCAGAATCGAGAATAGTAATTTCGGATTATCGATACAAATTTTCGATAGTAGGGGTATACACTGCCCTCCATCGACGTTGCAGGCACACCTCACCGGCCCCTGCGACGCCTTCCTGCAATGAAGTCGAAACGTTATCGGAGTCACACCATGAAGACCAAGCTCATCGCCGCCCTGCTGGTTGCTGTTTCTGCCTCGATCGCCGCTCCCGCTTTTGCTAGCGGCTACGGTCCGGCACCGTACTACCGTCCGTCGGTCGGCGCACCGGCTTCGCAACAAGGCCAGAATGCACAAACCGTCGCGGCTGAACGCGCCAACGCGGAATCGAATGCTTACGGCGGCGTGAACAACGTGTCGTCGCAATCGGGTGCCAAGGAGCCGGTTTCGGGCCCGCAATCGGTTTTCTTCGGCCACTAAGCAGTTGCCGTTGAACCGGCTGCCTCACGAGGGCAACCGGTAAACTGGGCGCCGCGCATGCAGTATCGATGCCGGCGCCCAGTTGCGTTTACGCGGCGTTAAAGCCGCACCTTTGCACTCCGCTCACCACTGCGCAACTGATCGGCGGGGTGCGCCTGTTTCGGTGATTCGCAAAACCGGATCCGGTTACTGAACAGATCGACTGTCTCCAGTACCCTTCCGTCGGCAACGTCTCAACGCCCGGGAAAGGCTACGGATGATCGGGACAGCACGCGCGAAATGCACAGCGGTCTCCAGCGGGCCATGAAGGAACAGCCAGCTTGATCGAACGCGTTCGCGATTTCACCCTGATGCGCAAGGAACTCGCAGCTAGGCGGCAAGGCCGCCCGCGTCGATCGCTGCACGCGCCGCCCGGAAAGCCGCCTCGGCGGCGGCATGCTCGGTGGACCACAAGGTGTCGATATGCACGAGCCGCCAGTCGATCACCACCGCCTCACCCCGCAGCACCCGAAAATGCGCTTTTACGCCCGTCAATACCTGTTCGACGGCGACTTCGATGTCGTAGTCCTGATAGCGCTCCTGGTAGTCCCCCATGTCGAGGCCCTTCGGCTCCATGTCGCCTCCGTGGTGTCGCCACCAATGTGACGGCCAGACTTGTCCGGCGAGCACGCTCGACGGCTCGCGGAAACGTTTCGGCCTGAGCGTCAGGCCAACGCTGCGCTGACGATCAATCGCAATCGCCAGAAAGATATTGCCGGCCGTTGCAGGTGATTTCGACGTCGCCGCCGCTCGCTTTGGCAACCAGGCCGCCCGCCAGCAATTCGGCGGTCACGGACTGCGCCAGTTTCGGCGCGTCCTGTCCGACGCCGACGTCGTTCAGACGCCGCAAGGCTTCAACCGCTTCGGGACTCAATGACTTCGACATGGCCGTCTCCGTCTACATGCTCAATTCATCCTAGCAAGTTTCGGGGACGTATGCAGGCGCGCGTGGAGGCACGCGAGTTGCGTGGCGGAAGTCATCCCACCAGCGTGATAGCGGCGCAACCGGCAGGCGGCGACGCGAAGGAGGACGGAGATGGAGCGAAGCAGATGGGCAGTGCTGACGGCGTGCGTCGCGTTGGCGATAGCCGGCGCGAACGGCGCAGCGGCATTCGCGCAGACGGCCAAGCCGGAACAGGCTCACCAAGCGGAACAAACGACGCAAAAAACGGCACAGGCAGCGCCGCAAACCGACAACTCACCGATGGTCAAACCGCCCGAGGCCGCTTCCGGTTCAGGCGGTTCGAGCAATCCTGACAATATGCCGATCAAGCGTCCGCGCCAGCCGCCCAACGACAAAATGATGCACGCGCCGCCCGCCAGCGGCGCGAATGCAAAATAGCGCGAGCCTCACAGGCGCGCGATCGACACCTCCGTCGACTTCACCAGCGCGATGACTTCCGAGCCGACCGTCAGCTCGAGTTCGTCGATAGAGCGCGTGGTGATCACCGAGGTGACGATACCGAACGGTGTATCCACATCGACTTCGGACACCACCGGTCCGCGGATGATTTCCTTGACCTTGCCTTTGAACTGATTGCGCACGTTGATTGCGGAAATGCTCATATCGAGTGACTCCAGAGAAGCGGTTGAAAACAGTCAGTCAAGGAATGTCAGACGGCCCAGCGGACGTCTGTCGGCCGCGTGGTGCGGCCTGCTTCACGTGCGTCGTACGCACGATGGGATAGCGCGTCGTCGTTCGGCGCCGTCTTCAGTACGCGTTGCAACACATGGTCTTCGAGCGCGGCGAAACCGGCCGATGCGCGAGCCCGCGGACGCGCCAGCGGCACCGGCTGGTCGAGCGCGATGCGCCCCTCTTCGATCAGCAGAATGCGCTCGCCGAGCGCCACGGCTTCATGCACGTCGTGCGTGACCAGCAGCGCGGTAAATTGATGTTCGCGCCACAGGCGCTCAATCAAGGCGTGCATTTCGATGCGCGTCAACGCGTCGAGCGCGCCGAGCGGTTCGTCAAGCAACAGCAATTGCGGCCGATGCACGAGCGCCCGCGCGAGCGCCACCCGCTGACGCTGGCCGCCGGAAAGCTGCGCGGGCCAGTCGTTGGCGCGCTCCAGCAAGCCGACTTCGGCGAGTACGGCGCGGGCGTCCTCGCGCGCGCTGCTCCCGAGGCCGAGCATCACGTTTTGCAGCACGCTCTTCCAGGGCAACAGACGCGCGTCCTGAAACATGATGCGGGTGTCGAGCGGGCCGCCGTCTTCGCTGCGCTTTTCGAGCACGCCCGCAGTGGTCTTGTCCAATCCGGCGACGAGCCGCAGCAAGGTGGATTTCCCGCAGCCGCTGCGCCCGACGATCGCCACGAAACTGCCGCGTCCGATGGACAGATTGAAATCGGACAGCACCTGGCGTTCGCCGTACCGTTTGCCGACGCCGCGCAATTCCACCGAATGATCCGAGGCGCGGCGGGCGTCGTTGCGCGCGAGCGCGCCAGCCGACAACCCCATCTCGACACGCGCCTCCACGCGCACCTGATGACGATGCGTCGCATCCGCGTACTCGACATCCGCGGCTTCGTTCGCGTCGTGATCGACATTGCGCGCTTGCGCCAACTCGGCTTCGAGATCGCTGCCGGCAATCCCACCGAACGACGCGGACAAAGTCGTTGCATTCATGATTTCGCTCCGCGCTGATAGGCCGGGTGCCAGCGCAGCGACACGCGTTCGAGACTTTTGGCCAGCACGTCGGCGAGTTTGCCGAGCGCCGCATAGAGCAGAATGCCGACCACCACCACGTCCGTCTGCAGGAATTCGCGCGCGTTCATCGTCATGTAGCCGATGCCCGATTGCGCGGAAATGGTTTCGGCGACGATCAGCGTGACCCACATCAGACCGAACGCGAAGCGCACGCCGACCAGAATCGACGGCAACGCGCCCGGCAGAACCACATGCCGGTACAGCGCGAAACCCTTCACGCCGTAACTGCGCGCCATTTCGATCAGGTTGGCGTCGACGGAACGAATGCCGTGAAAGGTGTTCACGTAGATCGGGAAAAACACGCCCAGCGCGACGAGAAACACCTTTGCTTCCTCCTCGATGCCGAACCATAGAATCACGAGCGGAATCATCGCCAGCGCCGGGATGTTGCGGATCATCTGCACGGTGGAATCGAGCGCGATTTCGGCGGGTCTGAACAGCCCCGTCGCGAGCCCGAGCACGAGGCCGATGCCGCCGCCGATCGCGAAACCCGACACCGCGCGCCACGTGCTCACCTTCACGTCCGCCCACATTTCACCGGACTGGATCAGCGACCACGCGGCCTTCACGACTGCGAGCGGTTCAGGGAGCACGCGCGTCGACAGCACGCCGCTGCGCGCGGCGAATTCCCACGCCAGCAGAATCGCGAGCGGCGCGAGCCACGGCGCAAGATGCGCGCCGATACGGCGCAACGTGTTCAAACCCGCACCGGCCTCGGCGCCTTCGTCCCGCCGGGCGCTCACTGTGGATTGAGCCATGCTTGCGTTCCTCATTGCCTGTCGATGATCGTGCATGCCGTTTGCAGCACGCGAGTTCAACCCGAGACTCAGCTCGAACTCGCCGCGTTCGGCAGATAGTTGTTGCCGACGATCTCGCCGAACGGCCCCGACAGCGGTCCATTCGACACCTTGTTCCGCCGATCCGGCAGCAGCGGAAACACGAGTTCAGCGAAGCGATACGACTCTTCCAGATGCGGATAGCCCGACAGAATGAAGGTGTCGATGCCGAGCCCGGCGTACTCCTTCATGCGCGCCGCCACCTGTTCCGGACTGCCGACCAGCGCCGTGCCCGCGCCGCCGCGCACGAGACCTACGCCCGCCCACAGATTCGGATAGACCTCCAGTTCGGCGCGGCCGCCGCGCTTGCCGCCGTGCAGCGCGGCCATGCGTCGCTGGCCTTCGGAGTCCATCTTCGAGAACGACGTTTGGGCGCGCGAGATGGTTTCGTCGTCGAGTTTGCTGATGAGCTTGTCGGCGGCGGCCCACGCTTCCTCTTCCGTTTCGCGCACGATCACGTGAAGACGAATCCCGAACTTGATCTGGCGGCCATGCGCCGCGGCGCGCGCGCGAATGTCGGCGATCTTCTTCGCCACCGCGGCAGGCGGCTCGCCCCACGTCAGATAGGTATCGATATGCTCGCCCGCCATGTCGTGCGCGGCCGGCGACGAACCGCCGAACCACAGCGGCGGATGCGGGTTCTGCACCGGCGGATACAACGCCTTGCCGCCCTTGGAGCTGAGATGCCTGCCTTCGAAATCGATCGCCTCTTTGGTGTGCGAGGCGGCGAGCAGCTTGCGCCAGATGTGCAGGAATTCGTCGGTGATTTCATAGCGCGTGTCGTGGTCGACGAATACGCCGTCGCCTTCCAGTTCGGCCGCGTCGCCGCCCGTCACGACATTGATCAGCAGACGCCCGTTCGACAGCCGGTCGAAGGTCGCCGCCATGCGCGCGGCCAGACCCGGCGACGAGATACCGGGACGAATCGCCACCAGGAACTTCAGCCGTTTGGTCGCGGCGATCAGGCTCGACGCGACGACCCATGCGTCCTCGCACGAGCGGCCGGTCGGCAGCAGCACGCCCTCGTAGCCGAGCGTATCGGCGGCGACGGCGATCTGCTGGAAATAGTCGTAGTCGGCTGCGCGTGCGCCTTGGGACGTACCGAGATAGCGGCTGTCGCCGTGAGTCGGAATGAACCAGAACACATTCATTTGCTGCTCCTGCAGGTTCGAAACTGGATTGAATGGAGACGGTGCGTCGAGCCTTCGCGCACACACCGGCCGCGCGCATCCCTCCGGCACACAGCCGGACGGTGCATCGCAAGGAGGCGGAAAAATACGGAAGCGGCGCTGGTTAGCGGCGACAGCAGGCAAACCGGTGCGCGTGCGCCATGCGGCGGGTGAAGATCGGCATCAGGCAGGACATCGCGACGGCTTCCCTCGACCAAACGTGCGCGTCATGCGCTCGATTAAACGGCGACGGCGGCAAACGCCGTCTGCATGGAGAAACAGTCTATGGACCGGGCTGCGGCTTTTGAACGATTTTTTTTAGCTTAGGTTTTCCACTTTCGTGATTAGCCCGACGCTAAAGCATACGGACGTTGCGCACGACGTGTCCGCTGGAAAGCGGGTACGCCTCCCGGGAAAACGCCGGGCCACCCCAAGTTTTCTCGCGCCCTTTGAGGCCTGCCGCGAAGCGACAGGTTGGGAGGCGCTCTATATAATGGCGCACGTTTCCAATAACCCGGTGCAGGCCCCGCGAACCACGCCGCCTGTACCCTGGCGGTGCAATGCATGCAAAAACTCATCCTGCCGTTCGTCGCCGGTTTTCTGGCTTCCCTGTTCTTCCACGAATCGACGCTGGCGCTGCTGCACGCAGCCGGGATGATCGACCCGACCGGTTTTTCGACCGCGCCGTTTTTACCGCTCGGGCTGCCTGAGTTCATCGCCAATGCGATCTGGAGCGCGTTCTGGGCCGTGCTGATGGCGTGGCTGCTGCGCGTCGCGCCGCATCGGCGTGCGCCGTGGGTGCCTGCCTTCGTGTTCGGCGGCGTCGTGTTGACGGCGGCGGGCGTGTTCGTCGTCGATCCGCTGCGCGGTATCTGGCCGAGCGGCAATATGCTGCCGCGCCTCGCGGTGGGATTCGCCGGAAATGCGATGTGGGGCTGGGGCGCGCTGGTGTTCATGCGCGCATTCATGGCGAACGAAGACGAGGAATGAGCGGCTCGGCGGCTCGGCGGCTCGGCGGCTCGGCGGCTCGGCGGCTCGGCGGCTCGGCGGCTCGGCGGCTCGGCGGCTCGGCGGCTCGGCGGCTCGGCGGCTCGGCGGCAAGTTAGTCGCAACGCTATGCCGCCGGCAAGGGCCGCATAGCATGCTGAAACGCCATTCCCTCTCGCCTTAACCTCGCAGATCGCGCAGCGGATGTTCGTTCGCCGGCCACGGGCTGTCGAACATCTTCTCGACCTCGGCGGCGTTGACGTCTTCAATGCGCGCAAAGCGCCAGCGCGGCGCGTTGTCTTTGTCGATGATGCGCGCGCGAATACCTTCGATCGTGTCGCCATGCTGAAAGCTCGAGCGCGTCAGATCGAGATCGCCACGCAGCACGTCCGCCATCGAACCCTCGGCGCGCGTCACCACTTCCAGCGACACCGCCATGGACAACGGCGAACGCTCGCGCAACACCGCGATCATCTGTTCAGCCCAATCGGCCGCTTCGCCATTGCCATCGCTGTGACGCTCGCGTTTGAGTGAATCGAGAATCCGCGCGACGTCCGGCAGCGCGAAGTGACGATCGATCAAAGCACGCGCGTTCGCCAGCGACGAGGCCTCGCGCCGCGGCACGACCCGATGCGCGAGCGTCTCGCGTTCGACGCACGCCACCACGTCCGCACCACGCTCGAACCGCTCGCCGCGCAAGGTATCGACCAGCGCGGGCAACGCCGCGTCGTCGATGTAGGTGTCGGCGAGACCCGCGTAGAGCGCGTCGGCCGCGCCGATCGTCGCGCCGGTCACCGCCAGATAGCGCCC
Source organism: Paraburkholderia sp. FT54 (assembly GCF_031585635.1). Lineage (NCBI taxonomy): Bacteria > Pseudomonadati > Pseudomonadota > Betaproteobacteria > Burkholderiales > Burkholderiaceae > Paraburkholderia > Paraburkholderia sp. FT54. Next base: position 2,447,900 of record NZ_CP134195.1, read on the forward strand.
GATCGCGCCGGGCGTGCGGGCCAGAAACCAGCCCGCGCCGACGTCGGGAAAGAGTCCGATGCGGGTCTCGGGCATCGCCATCTTCGTCGAACTGGTGACCACTCGCAGGCCGCCGGTACGGTGCGCGCCCTGCGAAATACCCATGCCCCCACCCATCACGATGCCGTTCAGCAACGCGATATACGGCTTCGGATAGGTGAAGATCGCGTGATTGAGCCGGTATTCCTCGATGAAAAACGTGTCGCGCGCAGCATGCTCGCCGCGTAGTGCCGACTCGTACAGGAAGCGGATGTCGCCGCCCGCGCAGAACGCGCGCGGGTGCTGGCTGCGCACCACGACGGCGAGCACATCGGGATCTGCGCGCCACTGGTCGAGCGCCGCGTGCATCGCGCGAATCATGCCGGTCGACAGCGCGTTGAGCGCCTTCGGCCTTTCCAGCTCGATGAAACCGATGCGGTTGGCTACGTAAGTCGCGACTTCGTCGCTGACGGCGGGCGAGGCGGAGATGGACATGGAGAGCTACGCGCCACGGCGCAAAGTGAGGTGGAATTGAACGTTATCACGCACTCGCGGCTTTGCGCCTGGGTGCGGGCCCGGTGATACGGCTTGCTGCTTTCGCCGATTTTTTGCTGGACGGCTGAGCGGCAGGTTCGTGGCCCGACTCCGCCGGCGACGCGGTGCCCGCGCCGGGGGATTTTTTCTCGCGCGTGCCGCCGGCGGTCGCGCTGCTCTGCGATTGCGTTGAATGTGATACGCCCAGCCAGGCGTCGAGCGCGAGGCCGACGACTGTGTCGAGCGGTGCGCTCGGAAACACGGGGCACGTGAGATTCAGCGCGACGATGCCGTGCAAGGTCGCCCAGAACGCCTCGGCCCACACTGCCACATCTGTGGACGCCGACAGATGCCCCGCCGCTTTGAGCTCCTCGAGCGCGGAAATCATGATGTGCAACGCGGCCGCGCCGGGGTCGTCCTCGGGTTCGACCGCGTCGCCGCTGGTCGCCTCCGACGCCGTGATGCCGGCCTCCTCGTGCGCCGCCTGATTTTTCGCCGCGCCGCCCAATGCCGCGCCGGTATAGCTCGGATCTTCCATGAAGATCAGCCGATACGTCTGCGGATGCGCAACGCCGAACGCCACATAGGCCCGCCCAAGCGCCTTAAGCCGCTCGGCCGGATCGGCGATGTCCGCGAGCGGCACGAACGTCTCCAGCAGTTGCGCGTAGCCTTCCGCGCACAAAGCCTGCGCGATCTCGTCGCGGCTCGCGAAGTGAAGATACAGCGTGGCCGGTGAATATTCGATGGCGTCGGCGATTTTGCGCATGGACAGTGCGGCAAAGCCTTCGCGCATCACGATGCGCCGCGCGGCATCGAGGATGCGTTCGCGCAGTGCCTGTTTCTGGCGGTTCTTTCGTTCAGCGATTCCCATGACGAACATTCTCGGGTTGACAAACTGAAAAGTCAAATTAAACTGAACAATGTTCACTGAACGGTGTTCATTAAATTTCCCAGCATCAGTCACTATTTGTGCGAGCGCGGTACGGCGCCGCTTCGAGGAGTCGTCATGCAAGCCACAGGCAAGGTGGGTTTATTCGGAGCCGCGGGCGCGGCCGGTCAAAGCATCGCGGCGGCGCTCAGCGCGGCGGGCCTTGACTATCGGGTGGTCGGCCGCTCGCGCCAGGCGCTCGAAGCCGCGTTTGGCCACGATCCGCACGCGCAGATCGTCACGTGGAATCCGGACGACCCGGCTTCGATCCGCGCGGCGGCGCAAGGTTTGCAGACGGTGATCTATCTGGTCGGCGTGCCCTACGACCAGTTCGCCGCGCATCCGCCGCTCATGGAGCGAACGCTTGCGGGTGTGACGGCGGCGGGCGTCGAGCGCTTCATTCTGGTCGGCACGGTGTATCCGTACGGCCGCACGCGCGGCAATCCGATCAACGAAAATCATCCGCGCGAGCCGCACACGTTCAAGGGCCGGATGCGGCTGGCGCAAGAGAATCTGGTGCTGGCGGCGCATGGGCAGGGCGGCCTCTCGGCCCTCGTGCTGCGCCTGCCCGACTTCTACGGTCCGGGTATCGAGCGCAGCCTGCTGAACGGTGTGTTCGAAGGCGCCGCGAACGGCAAGCGCGCGCAGGTGATCGGCCCCGTGGACGTGCCGCACGAATTCATCTATCTGCCCGATATTGGGCCGGTGGTCGAAAAACTCACGCGCACGCCCGAGGCGTATGGGCGCTGGTGGCACCTCGCCGGCGCGGGCACCATCACGCAGCGCGAAGTGGCGCGGCAGGCCTACGCGCTGGCGGGCCGCGAACCGAAGCTGATGGTGGCCGGCAAGACTCTGCTGCGGGTGCTCGGCCTGTTCAATCCGCTGATGCGGGAACTGGTGGAGATGAACTACCTGATGACCGATCCGGTCGTCCTCGACGATTCGGCGTTGACGAAACTGATCGGCCCGATCGCCAGGACGTCTTATGAGGATGGGATCCGGCATGCTTTCGATGCCGCGCGCAAGGTGGCATCGGCGAACGCCGGAGCAAACGGAACCGCCGCGAACGCGGCTTGAATGAGGACGCGAGGACCGTTGGGTGTGGCGAGCGGCGTTGGCGAGCTATGCTGTGCGCGGTTGTCCAGTCTTCCAGTCTTTCAGGCGGGCGCATGACGACCAGCCTTGGCCGCATTGCTCGCCCAGCCGCAATTTGCTCATCGACGTACCGCGTCTATCTATCGAATCCGGTGTCGATGCGATGGACCCCGCATGGCCGCATTCTCTTTCGGGCGAGCGCGATCAACCCGCCATGTTGCCCGGCGGAAAATGTCCGCTCTTGAGCAGCACGGGCGTGCCGTTACTGATCTGCAGGTGCTCGCGCGCCACGGCTTCGATGCGCGGACGTCCGGCGTCGAACGCGCGCATCCAGCCTTCGAGATCCTCGGAGTAGGCGCCGAAGTGATCTTCGAGCGCTTCGACCGAGATCGCGCACGGCACCGGCTGGCCGTCCACCAAAGCGGGAAAGACAACGGTCAGATTGGAGTCGCGGTAGGCAGGCGCGTCCGCGGGAAACCGAATTTCCATGGTCGCCTCATCAGAATGATCCGGCAGGAAACCGGCGCCGGCGAGAACCGGCCGGCCCCGGACAACGTCGCTATGGTACTCGCGCGGCCGGACCGCGGTCCAGCCTGCCGCGGCGCTTTCATCAGCGGTTTCGCCGATGCTCCCGGCGCCGCTTTTCTCCTCCTCACGCCGCGCCATCAAGCGCCTCCCAACAAGCGATCGACGTAATCGCGCGCCGCCTGCTCGACGAAGACGAGTGCCTCCTCTTCGCTGCTGAAGCGCTGCCCGTCGCCGAGTTCAAGCAAAGTTTCCATGCGGTGAGGATCGTCCGGGCCGTGCTCAGCGAGACTCACCGAGCCGACGTAAGTCCCGCTCGCGCCACCGGCGGCCGTGGCCGGTGAGTCGACCGCCGGCACGAGGCGAGCGGCGGCGCTGATGTAATAACCACGGTAGGGGCCGCTGACCCGTTCAGCCATATTCGTTCTCCTCGTTGCAATTCATGGGCGAACGCCGCGTGGCGCCGCATTCGATATGTCTGCCTGCTCGCTGACCTTCGTGTCGCCGGCTGCGTCCGCGCGGCCGGTGCAGCACCCGCGCCGGCGCGCGGCCAGCCAGTAGGTAAGGCGCCTCGCGAGCGGATTAGTTCTGTCGAGCCACGCAGCGATGCACCCGAAACGCACTTGTTCGGCCCGCGCCGGTCGAACTGGATCATCGGCACGGTCCGTGCTGCCGCCACGACGCCTTTTTCAGTTCAGCGAGCGCAATATGGGAAAATATTTTCTGCAAAACCACGAACTGCCCGAGCCGGATGCGGCTAACACATGGTTTGCGTACGCCGAAAGCCACGGGATCGACATTCCGAAAGCCATCAGCATCTGGGAAGACGCGGCCACCAGGGAAGGCGCGGAAAGCCGCCGGATGGTCAGCGCGGCGGGCATTACGATCGAAACGTCCTGAACGTCTTGCGATCCTCAACAGGCGCTCCCCGGTCTACGTGGCAAGCCCGAATATCAATCTGAAAGGAAACAACACGATGCATTTCATGACGCAACTGCGCCGCGCCGGCCGCTTCAACCGCCTCCGAACCAGCTCAGCACTTGCTCTCGTTCGCCGGACGTCGTTGTCGGCCGCCCTTCCCGCCGCCGTGCTGCTCGGCGCGGGCCTCGCCGGCTGCGCATCGTCGAATACCACGTCGCTGATCAATCTGCCGAACGGCCAGACCGGCTTCGCCGTGAATTGCAGCGGCGCCGACGCCGCTTCCAGCTGGGCTTCATGCTACGTGCAGGCCGGCAAGGCATGCGGCGCGACGGGCTACGACATCGTGTCGAAAGACAATGACGAAGGCGGCACGGCGGGCGGCAGCGTCACGAACGTCGTCTCGGCCAACGTGAAAAACCGTTCGATGATCGTACGCTGCAAATAGGCGTCCACGGCGCCTGCGTCCATGCGACGACTCAGTGCGCCTGCATCTTCGAAAATATGTTCAGTACGGCGACGCCCGCGATGATCAGGCCGAGCCCGATAATGGCCGGCACGTCGGGCACCTGCCCGTACAGCAGAACCGCAACCAGCGTGATCAGCACGATGCCGGCGCCGGACCATATCGCGTACACAATGCCGACCGGAATGCTCTTGAGCGTGAGTGACAGACAATAGAACGCCACGCCATAGCCGAGCACGACCACTGCGGAAGGCCACAGCCGCGAGAAACCCTCCGAAGCGCGCATCGCGGAGGTGGCGATCACCTCGGCCACGATGGCAATACCGAGCAAGGCATAAGGAGGCACCCGCATCGCCTCAAGCCTTTGCAAGCGCGAGCTTGCTGAAGTCGTGGCCGAGATGCGCGCACAGCGCTTCCACCACCAGCTCGTGATCGGCGCGCTGCGGCAGACCCGACACCGTGATCGAACCGATCACGCCCGCGCCCGCCACCGTCAACGGGAACGCGCCGCCATGCGACGCATATTCCGTGGCGAGCAAGCCGTGCTTGTCAGCGAGCGTGCCGCCGGCCTGCTGCATCTTCAGGCCAATCGCGTACGAACTGCGGCGGAAATGCGCGACCGTGTTGCTCTTGCGGCGCACCCAATCGACATTGTCCGGCGTCGCGCCGTCGAGCAGGCTGAAAAACAGCGGCTGACCGAAGGTGCGCACGTCGATCGCAACGGGAATGCCCCGCGCCTTGGCGACCTCGTGCAGATAAGCGCCGACTTGCCATGCGCGGTCGGCGTCGAATTGTGGGAACACCAGCGCGTGTTCCTGAGCGGCAATCATCTGCAGATCGTGAGCGATATCCATGGAGTTCAGAGCAAGGTAAGAGGTGAAGCGTGCGCCGTCGTGCATGCATGGCGGCGCCGCGAGAAGAACCTGAATTCTAGCGTAGCGCCTGACGCTGGCATTCCGGCATGCGGCGCGGGCAATGCATGCGGCGACCCGGAAGACAACCCACGTGGATGCATCGCCCGTGGATTGAAGCCGGTTCTTACATAGCTATTGCGTCGGTATCCGCTTTGTCCTATAATCTTTTCTTCGACGGACGCGGGGTGGAGCAGTCTGGCAGCTCGTCGGGCTCATAACCCGAAGGTCGTAGGTTCAAATCCTACCCCCGCAACCAATACCAGCAAGGCTTTGTGCGGCTTCCCGGATTTTCGCGAACAGCATTTTTCCCGCATGTGGGCAAAGTCGGCAAATTTTCGGCAACACCGTCGCACCATCAAACCCGCCTTCGAGCGGGTTTTTTGTTTTTCGGTCCGGAGGTACGGAAAGTTTCCGCGAGCGCTTTATAGGTCGTCGCTTTTCCTGGGCCCGCTGAGAAGATCGCGGTCACGTTTCGTGGAAAACATGGCGGACGACTTGTCGACCCTGGCCGCATACTTGCTCAGCACGAGAGCGACACCGTTGAGGTCCCCCCACACAATACGTTCGTTTTCGTATGTCGCTCCGTATCTGTTTTGGACTGTCGAGTGATCCGTCGAAGTTGGGGGATCGAACTTCTTGTGAAAAGCGTCCGCGACTGCGGCGTAGTGGTACGAATCCATTCTTATCGCGATGCGATCGAGTATCCCGTCGGCTCCTACAACTACATTGAAGCTTGCTGGAAAGCCGAGAATGGTCCCCTGCCCGTTACAAACCTGCTTCTGTTCTGCGCCGATGCCGCACGAAATGCCGAGCGCTGACTGAATCTGTTGTGTAGTTGCCGCTTGACCAACTACCAAGCCTTTAAATTCAAGAGTCGCGGATGTCGGTGCTCCCGCGTCGGCGAACGAACTAACGGGAAAGACAGCGGCACAAGTCAACAGGGCCGCAACCGCTATCCAAGAGGTACGCATAGTCGCCCCTCATGTCAGGTTTGGGATTCGCTATATTCAGAGGATAGTAACTCTGGCGAGTTGCGGCGAATATATCGTGACGGAGGCGAGACGAAAGGCGCGGGCAGGTGACAGCTCCTGCACGGATCGCGAAAGGCCATCCATGGATGGAGTGTCAGAGCATCCCGTTCGCGCGGGAGATAAAAAGCACCGCCCGCACGATCCAATTCAAAATCGCGAACCCGTCGACTAGCAGAGAAACGCCCAGGGGCGTTTGCACGGGCTTGGAGATGTGCCGCACCACCTGAAAGCGAAAGTTTTTGGCGGGGCCATCCGGCAGGTCTTTTTCGTTTTCTTTCCAAATATTTCACAGCGTGTTGTCCTCCTTTCCCGTTTCCCCACTCTGATTCCATCGGCGGTTCGCGACGGCAAATCGTCCCGCCCACGCCCACGCCCACGGCTCAAGCCTCGCGCGCAAGATACTCCGGATTCCGAACAAAATCGTTGCGCCTTTTGACAGCAGTCTTCGGCGTACTCTCCGCGCCGACTTCGGCCGCCGCACAATCCCGCGCGATGCTATTTGTGACCTGAGACAAATCGCGCCCCAGTGATAAACTCCTATCACCCTTTCTCGTCCCCTTCCTATGAAATTCTGTTCTGTCTGCGGCCAGGGCGTCAGCCTGAGCATTCCGCCTGGCGACAATCGCGAGCGCTTCGTATGCGGCAGTTGCGGCACGGTGCACTATCAGAATCCGCGCAACGTGGTCGGCACCGTCCCGGTCTGGGACGAGAAAGTGCTGCTGTGCCGTCGCGCGATCGAACCGCGCTACGGCTACTGGACGCTGCCCGCGGGCTTCATGGAAATGGGCGAGACGACCGCCGAAGCGGCGTCGCGCGAAACGCTGGAAGAAGCCGGCGCGCGCGTCGAAGTGCAAAACCTCTTCTCGCTGCTGAACGTGCCACACGTGCATCAGGTGCATCTGTTCTATATGGCGCGCCTGCTCGATCTCGACATTGCCGCCGGCGAAGAAAGCCTCGAAGTGAAGCTCTTCGAAGAACACGAAATCCCTTGGGACGAGATTGCCTTTCCCACGGTCGGCCAGACCCTGCGTTTCTTTTTCGCCGACCGCGCCGCCGGCAGCTTCGGCCTGCATACGGGCGACATCTTCCGCTCGCTGCGTGAAGGTTGAGCGGCGCGCATGGTTCCCTGGCTCGGACCCGACGATCCGTTTCCGCCCGTCGAGCGCGCCCTCGGCGCGACGAGTGGCGCGCCGGGCCTGCTCGCCGCGAGCGGCGATCTGATGCCGTCGCGCCTGATCGACGCCTATCGGCGCGGCATTTTCCCGTGGTATTCCGATGGCCAGCCGGTGTTGTGGTGGAGTCCCGACCCGCGCATGGTGCTGCGTCCCGCCGAATTCAAAGTGGCGCCGTCGCTGCGCAAGACGCTCAAGCGCGTGCTGCGCGAAGACGCGTGGGAAATCCGCGTCGATCATGATTTCGCCGCGGTGATGCGCGCCTGCGCGCAGGCGCCGCGACGCGGACAGCGCGGCACATGGATCACCGCGGATGTGGTCGAAGCGTACTCGTCGCTGCATCGCGTGGGCGACGCGCACAGCATCGAAACCTGGTTCGAAGGCAAGCGCGTGGGCGGTTTGTACGGCGTGTCGTTCGGCAAGATGTTCTTCGGCGAATCCATGTTCGCGGAGGTCACGGATGCGTCGAAAATGGCGCTGGCCGCGCTTGTCGGACACTTGCGCCGTCACGAAATAGAAATGATAGACTGCCAGCAGAACACGTCGCATCTGGCGTCGCTAGGCGGTCGCGAGATAGCGCGCAAGGCGTTCATCGCGCATGTTCGCGCGTCGGTCGAGGCGCCGCCGATTCCCTGGCGTTTCGACAAAACCGCGTTGCTCGAGGTCGTTGCGCCAGCGGCGTAGGAAGAATCAGGCCGAATCCGGATCCGCCGCCCACCGAGCCGCGGGTCACGAGCCGCGGGTCGTCCACCGCAAGGCGCCGGGTTTGCATTACCAGAGACGCTTCGAGAGCTGCCAACGTGACTCATCCCAACGAGCTGCCTCTTTCTCCGCTTTCGGCGCTGCAATTTTATGCAACGGCGCCCTATCCCTGCAGTTACCTCGATGGGCGCATCGCACGCTCGCAAGTTGCCACGCCGAGTCACCTGATCAACTCCGACGTCTACACCGACCTCGTCAAGGCCGGCTTCCGGCGCTCGGGCGTGTTCACGTACCGGCCGTATTGCGACGGCTGCCGCGCCTGTGTGCCGGTGCGCGTGCCGGTCGACCAGTTCGAGCCTAACCGCACCCAGCGCCGCATCTGGAAGAAACACGGCGAACTAGTCGCTACCGTCGCGCCGCTCCACTACGACGAAGAACACTACGCGCTCTACATGCGCTATCAATCGGCGCGGCATGCGGGCGGCGGCATGGATCGCGACAGCCGCGATCAATATGAACAGTTCCTGCTGCAAAGCCGGATCAACTCGCGGCTGGTCGAATTCCGCGAGCCGCGGCACGACCACCCGGATGCGCCCGGCATTCTGCGCATGATCAGCATGATCGATATCCTCGGTGACGGGCTCTCGTCGGTGTACACGTTTTTCGAACCGGGGCTGCCGAACACGAGCTTCGGCACCTACAACATCTACTGGCAGATCGAGCAGGCGCGCAGTCTCAAGCTGCCTTACGTGTACCTCGGCTACTGGATTCGCGAGAGTCCGAAGATGGCGTACAAGGCGAATTTCCGGCCGCTCGAGGGTTTGATCGACGGCGCCTGGCGCGTGCTGGATCCCAAGGGCGTGGACCTGCCGCCGGTCGATCTGGCGATTCACGGCAAGCGCCCGCCGTTCAAGCCGTAGCCTGGGCGGCCCGCGCGGGCCGCCGCCCGATCCCGTCAGTTGGTCTCATTAGAGCCTCAAAGCCGGTAAAATGGCGGGTTCCCATTTTTCGGCCGTCCGGCTTCGTCCCGTGTTCAGTTCCCTCTACCCGCTTGTACGCGCCCAACTCTTTCGCATGGACGCGGAAGACGCTCACCATCTCACCTTGCGCATGCTCGGCGCCGCCGGCCGCACCGGCTTGGCCGGCGCGCTCGCACCGCATGTGCCGGATGCGCCGCGCACCGTGATGGGGCTGACGTTCCGCAATCCGGTGGGACTCGCCGCGGGCCTCGACAAGGACGGCGCCTGCGTCGACGGCCTCGCCGCGCTCGGCTTCGGCTTCATCGAGGTGGGCACGGTCACGCCGCGCGCGCAGCCGGGCAACCCGCGCCCGCGCATGTTCCGTCTGCCGCAGGCGAACGCCGTGATCAACCGGATGGGCTTCAACAACGCGGGCGTCGACCAGTTCGTGAAGAACGTGCAGGCCGCGCGCTATCGCGGCATTCTCGGCCTGAACATCGGCAAGAACGCCGATACGCCGATCGAACGCGCCGCCGAAGACTACCTGTACTGTCTCGAACGCGTGTATCCGTTCGCCAGCTACGTGACGGTCAACATCTCGTCGCCGAATACGAAGAATCTGCGCCAGCTGCAAGGCGCGGGCGAACTCGACGCGCTGCTCGCGGCACTCAAGGAGAAGCAGCAGCGCCTCGCCGACCTGCACGGCAAGCTCGTGCCGCTCGCGTTGAAGATCGCGCCGGACCTCGACGACGAACAGATCAAGTCGATCGCCGACACGCTGTTGCGCCACCAGTTCGAAGGCGTAATCGCCACCAACACCACGCTCTCGCGCACGGCCGTCGCCGGCATGCAATACGGCGACGAGGCCGGCGGCCTGTCGGGCAAGCCGGTGTTCGACGCGTCCAATGAAGTGATCCGCAAGCTGCGCGCGGAAGTCGGCGAAGCGGTGCCGATCATCGGCGTCGGCGGGATTTTTTCCGGCGACGACGCGCGCGCGAAGATCGCGGCCGGCGCATCGCTGGTGCAGCTCTACACCGGGTTTATCTACCGCGGACCGGCGCTGGTCGCCGAATGCGCGCAAGCGCTGCGGTAAATCTAGTTCCGCTGAGCGCCGCGCCGGCCCCTCGGCTTCAGGCCCGCAGTCGCACTCCCACGCCCGCGGGCGCGCCAGTAATATAGACATAAACAAACGATATTTAGGTTTCGATAGTCTGCTTTGTTATGCTTTCGTCTGTTAAAACGCCAGACGAACAAAAAGGAACTCGATGAAAGTTGGCTTGCTGAAAAAAATTCTCGTCGCCGGTCTGATCGGTGCGTCGTTCACCGCCGTCGCCGCCCACGCCGACGACCTGCTCGATCAGGTCAAACAGCGCGGTACGCTGCGCATCGGTCTCGAAGGTACCTTCCCGCCGTTCAATTCGAAAGCGCCGTCGGGCGAACTGGTCGGCTACGACGTCGACATCGCCAAGGCCGTGGCCGCCAAACTCGGCGTGAAGCCGGAATTCGTCACGACGGAGTGGAGCGGCATCATCGCCGGTTTGCAGGCGAACAAGTTCGACGTGATCGTCAACCAGGTCGGCATCACCGACGCGCGCAAGCAGGCGCTCGACTTCTCGCCGGCCTACACGTACTCGGCCGCGCAGCTGATCCAGCGCAAGGACGACACGCGCCAGTTCAAGTCGCTCGACGACCTGAAGGGCAAGAAGCTCGGCGTCGGTCTGGGCACGAACTACATGGACATGGCGAAGTCGGTGCCGGGCATCGACGTGAAGACGTATCCGGGCGCGCCCGAGTACCTGCGCGACCTGGCCGCCGGCCGTCTGGACGCGGCGCTCAACGACCGCCTGATGCTTGCCTACCTGATGAAGAACTCGCAGCTGCCGCTGCGCACGGGCGCGAACGTCGGCGCGGGCAATCCTTCCGGCATTCCGTTCCGGAAGGGCAATCCGAAGTTCGCCAAGGCGATCGACGACGCGATGACCCAGCTCGAAGCAGACGGCACGTTCTCGAAGATCTCGGACAAGTGGTTCGGCATCGACGTTAGCAAGCCGATCAAGTAAGACGCGCTGACTGAAACCAGGGGCGGCATCGTCGGCGATGCCGCCCTTCGCGCTTATACAGCAATGTTTATGAAGGCCGCGCTTGCGCGCCAAACCGACCACCGCCCCGCTCATGTCCACCACTTCCCTGCTCGTCCAATCGCTTCCTGTGCTCGCGCAGGGCGCCGTCCTGACGGTCAAGTTCGCGGTTCTGTCGATGATCTTCGGCCTGATCGCCGGCGCCGTGCTCGCGTTGATGGGCGTGAGCCACAACCGCGTGCTGAACTGGATCGCGCGCATTTATGTGAGCGTGATGCGCGGCACGCCGCTGCTGGTGCAGATCTTCGTGATCTATTACGGCTTGCCGAGTTTCGGCATTTCACTCGACCCGACGCCGGCCGGCGTAATCGCCTTGTCGGCGAATGTGGCGGCCTACCTCTCGGAGAGCATGCGCGGTGCGATTCTGGGGATTCACAAGGGCCAGTGGCTCGCCGCCTACAGTCTCGGACTCTCGCGCCGCCAGACGCTGCGCTACGTGATCGCGCCGCAGGCCTTGCGCATTGCCGTGCCGAGCCTGTCGAACAGCCTGATCAGCCTGATCAAGGACACCTCGCTGGTGTCGGTGATCACCGTGACCGAACTGCTGCGCAGCGCGCAGGAGATCATCGCTTCGACCTATCAGCCGCTGCCGCTGTATCTCGCCGCGGCCGCGGTCTACTGGGTGCTGTGCCAGGTGCTTGAAAGCGTGCAGCGCTGGTACGAACGGCGCCTTGCGCTGCCGTCGCGCCACTGAACACGTGGCGCTTCTGATTTAGCGGCTGGCGACAGAAGACGCCGCATCCAGCGACGCGCCGAAGCGCTCGAAGCGCGGTTCGTAGTAATGATCCGGGTCGAGCGAAAACGCGACGTGACGCGTGCGGCCCATCAGTTCCTTGCGCGGAAAGAAGCCGAAGTAACGCGAGTCGGCGCTGTCGTCGCGATTGTCGCCGAGCATCAGATACTCGCCGGGCGGCACGACCACCGGCCCGAACGAGTCACGCGGGCTCGGCGCCTGCGGCGCGAGCCGCACGGTGTGCGCGACGCCGTCGAAGCGCTCGGTCAGATACTCGCCGGGTGAGCTTGCGTCGCCGGTCAGCGGCTTGAGCTTGAGCGGCTGGTAATCGGCGCGCACGCCGTTCACGTACAGCACGTTCTCGCGCATCGCCACGCTGTCGCCGGGCAAGCCGATCAGACGCTTGACGATCAGCTCATGCGCCGCCGAAGAATCGATCGTCACGATATCGCCGCGCTGCGGATCGTGCAGATGTGCGATGGTGATGTGCGTGAGCGGCACGCGCAGATCGTAGGCCATCTTGTCGACGAAAATCCGGTCGCCCTCACGGATGGTCGGCAGCATCGAGCCGCTCGGCACAACGTTCCAGTCGGCCACGGCGCTGCGAAACAGCACCATCAAGAAGAGAAACGCGACGAGGCTCTTGTTCTCGCGCCACAGTTTTCCAGGCATGCGCATGGCAGGCGGCTCCATTGGAAGGAATTCGAAAGCGGCGGACATGTGGAGGTTTTCTCTCTCCCCATGCCCGCGCAAATCCTACCACCGCTGCTCGAAGCCACGCATGAACACCAGCGGCGGACCGGCATGGCGCGATAGCGGGATGGCAGAGCGGCCGCACGGCCCCACGCACCTCGACGCACGCTCAGCCCGCTCTCATTCGCCCGCGAACTTCAGCCCGAGCGCCGCGCGCGCCGCGTCAGCCATCGCGATCATCTGCAACGACTTGCGATGCGGCATGACGGGGCTTTCCACCTGTCCGGCCCGGATCAGCTCGCAGAAGTGCGCGGTCTCGTAGTTCAGGCCGCCGCCTTCGAACGGCTCGTCGAGTTCGACCACGCGTGCGTCGGCATAACGGATCGTCGCGCGCGACGGATTCCACCACGGCTCGTGAATCGTGACGTGGCCCCCTTTGGCCATCAGCAGCGCATCGCCCTTGCCGTGCAGATCGAGCCCGCAGAACAACTGGGCGATGCCGCCCTCGTGCTGGCTGTTCAGGCTCGCGAACGTATCGACGCCGGTCGAGCCGAGCCGCCCGAGCGTCTGCACCTCACGCGGCGCGCCCAGCCAGTCGACGGCGAGAAACATCTCGTAGATGCCGATGTCGAGCAGCGCGCCGCCCGCGTGCTCGAACGACAGCGACGGGTGATCGTCCGGCACGCCCGGCACCGAGCAGCCGGCCCGCACCAGTCCCACTGCGCCGATCGGATCGGCATCCAGATGCGCGCGCAACTTTCTGTAGAGCGGATAAAAGGGCGGCTTCATGGCTTCCATGAACAGCCGTTGCGCGGCGCGCGCGGCATCGAGCACGCGCTCGAGCTGCGGCTGATTGATGGTGGCGGGTTTTTCGCACAGCACGTGCAGACCGGCTTGCAGCGCGGCGATCGCGTAGTCGGCGTGACTGTCCTGGACGGTGGCGATATAGAGCGCGTCGATGCCGCTCGCGAGCAGCGCGTCGAAACTCGCGCACACCTCGCCGCCGAATTCTCCGGCGAAAGCCATGGCAGGTGCCGCGCGGCGTGACCACAGCGCGGTCAGTTGCGCGTGCGGCACATGAGCGAGACCAAGAGCAAAGCGACGGGCAATGCGCCCCGTGCCGACGATTCCCCAGCGGATCGTGCCGCCCGTGGGGATTTCCTGCGTTGCGATTGTCATCGTTCCTTGGAGTCCATGCAGTTCAGAACAGGCGCTATTGTCGCGCATGCCGCACGCTCACGCGTGGACGTGAACTCGCGCCTTTTCGTACCGCACAGTCTCACAGGGAAAGATAAAAGACCCAGCGTGCCGCCGCGGCGGCGACGCTCAGCCGTGTGGCGGCGGTTCCGGTGAAAACTGGCTGCCGACTTCTTCCGCGGTGTAGTCGATCATCGCGAGCGAGGCGAGTTCCGCTTCCTTCGGATCGTGCCGTTCGATCGCTTCGACCACGCGTCGATGTGAATTCACCGCCGTTTCCCACAGCCCCTCCTTGTCGGTGACGATGGGATTGACGGTCGACAGTGCGCCGCGAATGATCGCCGCCATCTGCTTGAAGAACTGATTGCCGCTCGCCACCACGATGCGGGCATGGAACAGTTCGTCCGCTTCCTGATAGCCCGGCTCGCCCGGCTGGATCGTGCGGAACGCCTCGAACGCCTCGCGGATCGCGGCAATATCCGCCGCGCTGCCGCGCGCGGCCGCCTGCGCCGAGGCGCGCGGTTCGATCAGGATACGAAATTCGATCACGTCGCGCAGAAACAGCGGATCGGGTTTCGCGCGAAAACGCCAGTTCACGACGTCCTCGTCGATCATGCGCCAATCGCTCATCGGCCGGATGCGCGTGCCGATTTTCGGCCGCACGTCCAGCATGTCGCGCGCGAGCAGCATCGACAGCGCCTCGCGCATGACGGTGCGGCTCACGTCGAACTCCTTCGACAGCACATCCTGCGGTGGCAGTATGGCGCCGTACTTCTCTTCGACGATGCCCGTGACCAGTCCATCCATGACTTTGCTCACGAGCGATCGATCTTTGTTTGCCTGTTCCATGACACTCTCCCCGAAGCGGTGTTTGTCCCCGCGTAGCCTGTTGATCGAGCGGCCCTTATGTGTCGCTTTATCGACGTCACTTAGTTCTTCTACGATACGTTGCTAGCTTCAAAACGGTTGCGCCAGTTGGGAAACTTCCTAACAGGGTTATCCCTCTGAAGAATTGTTTCTTCCTTGTAACGCCGCATATCTTGATGGGCCATAAGCTTGCGCCACAAGCGTGCCTGCATTGCGGAATTTGCATAGTGCGAAGACGCACGTTGTGCGATGAATTGTCTGATCCACCCGCGTCGGCGGACAGGAACTGGCGGGAAATGACAGAGGACGCTCGCATCAACAGGTGCTCGCGGCCAGCGGTGACGAGTCCTGCGTGGCAACCGCCGGCGATCCCTGAATGGGAGCCGGCGCCGCGACCGAACCATAACGCCCGCCGAAAAAGATCAGCGGCGCGTGTTCATCGAGCGAGAACACCAGCACCTCGCCGACGAACAGCGTATGGTCGCCGCAAGGATGCCGGTCCACCACGCGCGCCGCGAAACGCGCCGCCGCGTGTTCGAGCAGCACCACGTCCGGCAGCCCTTCGACCGCCGCGAAACGTGGCGCGAGCCGGCTCTGCGGCTCGCCGGCGAAGTGGCGGCTATGCGGCTCCTGCGCCTCGGACAACACGCTCACGCCGAACAGCGCGCTGTCCATCAGGCGCTCGTGCATGCGCGCCCGGTGTCCGACCGAGACGACGATCAACGGCGGCTTGAGCGAACCCGACATGAAGGCATTGGCGGTCATCGCGTGCATGCCGTCGCCGCTGCCGGTCGAGATCACCACGACGCCCGTCGCGAAGCGCCCCAACGCGTGGCGAAAGCGCCGCTCGTCGAAAGCCGCCTGTGAGGCCCGCGGCGCCTCAGCGTGAAGTACCCGTGCCTGCATGGCCGTCCCCCAGATCGCGACCGTACTGGTCGTCGAAGCGCACGATGTCGTCTTCGCCGAGATAGCCGCCTGATTGCACCTCGATCATTTCAAGCGGCGTCTTGCCCGGATTTTCGAGCCGGTGCGTGACGCCGAGCGGAATGTACGTCGACTGGTTCTCCGTGAGCAGGAAGCATTCGTCGCCGCGCGTGACGCGCGCCGTGCCGCGCACCACGATCCAGTGTTCGGCGCGATGGTGATGCATCTGCAGAGAAAGACGCCCGCCCGGTTTGACGACGATGCGCTTCACCTGAAAGCGCGCGCCGCGTTCGAGCGAGTCGTAAAACCCCCACGGCCGCCCGACCTTGCGATGCTCCTGCGCTTCCGCGCCGTGTTCCAGCTTGAGACGGCTGACAATCGCCCTGACGTCCTGAACGCGATCTTTCGCGGCGACCAGCACCGCGTCGGCGGTTTCGATCACCACCATGCCGCTCACGCCGACACAGGCGACGAGCCGGCCCTCCGAATGCGCGAAGCTGTCGGTCGAGCCTTCGAACATCACGCGGCCGCGCGCGACATTGCCGTCGGCGTCCTTGGCGGACGCTTCCCACACCGAATCCCACGCGCCCACGTCCGACCACCCGGCGACGAGCGGCACCGCGACGCCGACCAGCCGCGCGTCGGTGGCGACGCGCTCCATGACCGCGTAGTCGATCGAATCGGATGGACACAGCGCGAACGCTTCGCGCGCGAGATGCAGCGCGCCGTCGCCATCGACCGTGGCATTCTCGAACGCGGCCGCGCAGGCCCCGGCGATCGCCGGCTGGCAGAGTTCGATGGCCGCGAGCCACACCGACGCGCGCACCACGAACATGCCGCTGTTCCACCAGTAATCGCCGGAGGCGACATAGCGCTCGGCGAGTTCCGGATCGGGCTTCTCGACGAACCGTTCGATGGCGCGCGCGCCCCGCGTACCGAGCGCCGCACCCGTGCGGATATAGCCGTAGCCGGTTTCCGCGCGCTTGGGCGGCACGCCGAGCGTGACGATCGCGCCGCGCGCCGCGTGCTCGAGCGCCTCGGCGAGCGCCGCGCCGAACGCAACGTGATCGGCAATCAGGTGATCTGCCGGCAACGCCACGATGAGCGGGTCGTCGCCCTCCACCGCCGCCGCGCGCGCGGCGAGCGCCGCGACCGTCAGCGCGGGTGCGGTATTGCGCGCCACCGGCTCGAGCACCATGCGCACCGGCCGGCCGGATCGTTCGAGCCGTTCCAGGCGTTCGAGCGTTTGCAGGCGCAGGTCCTCGCAGCAGACCACCAGCGGCGCGGCGATGGATCGCGTGCCGGACGCCGGTGTCGTATGCTCCGCCGCGGCAAACGACGCATCGAGCCGGCTTAGCGTGGCTTCGAGCAGCGATTCGTCGCCCATCAAGCCGATGAGCTGTTTCGGATTGCGCTCGCGCGACAGCGGCCACAATCGCGTGCCCGAACCGCCTGCGAGAATCACCGGCTGCACGGACAAACGCGTGGCCGTTTCGATGACGCCCGCGGTCGACGCGAGCGGGTTGCCTGGTTCTACGATGCGATTCATGTCCGAGTCCCGTATGTGGTCAAGCTGGTCAAGCTGGTCCAGTGCATTGTTCGAGGTTGTCGTGCGCGCTACGTGTGAAGCCGTGTCCTGGTTCAGTGGTCGTTGTCAGTCGAAGCGGTAAGCGGCGAGCGGTTTGTGGGCGATGAAGTGAAACCACCACGCGCCGCTCTCTTCCACGTTCTCGGGAATGCGATTGCCCGCGCAACTGCCGAACACCGCGTCGCTTTGCAAGCCGACCTGCGCGAGTTGCCGGCGCTGCTCACGCAGCGTCGTGTAGACGATCACAATGCCGAAGTTGTGGGCCGCCGCGGTCTTGACCGCATAGTCGCCGTAGTCGCGATTCAGCTTCACGTTGCGCACATAGTTCAGCGTGCCGAGTTGGAAGCGCCGCGCGGAGCGCAGCGTGCGCCAGCCAAGTCGCAGCGGATTGAACGTGAATTGCGGCAGCAGTTGCCAGATGTTTTCGCCGTAGCCGGGCCCGCCGCGGTTGTGCGACGAAAACAGCACATAACCGCCGGGCCGCACCACGCGATACATCTCTTCGAGAATCCTCACGCGATCGCCGTAGTCGACGCAGTCGATACCATTCCAGCTGAATCCGGCGAGCCCGAAGTGACCCGAGGGCAACGCGGACATGTCGCGCGCATCCATATGCCGAAGGTCCCGTTCGGGATAGCGCGCCTTCGCGAGATCGAGCAGCTTCTGCGTATAGTCGATGCCGGTGTAGTCGTCGGAGATCGCCGTCATCAACGGAATCGTGCGGCCGGTGCCGACACCGATATCGAGCACGGGCTCACCCGCGCAACGTGGTGCGAGCCAGTCGAAGGCAGCCTGCTCGCCCGGATCGGAGTAGGTCTTCTCGAGCGTGAAAACGCGTGCGGCGTCCGGCGAATTCCACGCAACTCGATTGATGCGGTCCAGCTCGGATTGACTGTTCACAGCGCGCTCCCTTCAAGCGTATGTGCGCCGGACAATCCGTGCGCAGGCATTACGCTTCCCCGAATAGACGAAACGCGCGCGCACGCTTTACAAGCCATTGCGTGGCTCTGGCACGCCGCCCACCGGCGCGCCGCGCGAGCGGTTCGCGGGCGGCGACGGTGTCGGGCACGCGGCTCTCGCTGAAGGTGCTGCGATAAAACTGCTCGAAATACGACATCACGTTTTCCTGCGCGCTGGCTGACAGGATCGCGTGATCGGTGTGCTCGCAAAACGCCGCGCGAACGTGGTTAAAGCGCTGCAGCCGCGCGCCACGCACGCCGAAATGGCGTTCGAGTTCTTCGACGCCCTCGTCGAGCACGCCGTAGAGAAGCCGTGTCTCGACACGCTGATCATCCACCGCGGCGATGAGGCTACGCTCTTCCCGCGCACCGAGTTCGACGCCGCAAACACGTTCGATACGATCAGCGAGCGTCGCGCCGAAGCGCGCCGCGAAACGTCCCGCGAGTTCGCGCGCGACCGGCCATCCGCCCGACTGGCCCTTCAGCACGCGCAGCCATTTGCGCGGCTGGCACATCGAACGCAGATAAGTGCGCGTCGAACCGAAAGCGGCCACCGCGACGCTCGGCTTGCCATGTTCGTCGCAGATGTTCTGCCATGTGAACTTCTGCAAATTGACCAGCACCGCGCCGGCCACTGCCGCTTCGCGCGCCGCGGCATGCAAGCCGACGTACGCGCCCGCGCAGATGCCGAGCAGCACCGCGCCGCGATGTCCTTGCGCGCTCAGCCAGCGTGCCGCGCAGGCGGCGTCGTCGACGCCCGACTGCGCGTACAGCGCGTCGAGGCTCAATGCATCCAGCGACGGCATGCTGTCGCCCAGACCGCCGAGATCGACGCGCAGCGACGCGATGCCCTGTTGCGCGAGACGCCTTGCAAAGCGCACGCCGAGCCGCGCATTGCCGATTCGGGAGACCGCCCCGGTATTGAGCAGCAGTGCTGCCGGCGCGGTGGCGGCGGTGCGAGCGTCAGGCCGGCAATAGATGCCGAACAGTCTGCCGCCGTCGATCCATACCGGCGTTTCGACTACACCGGGCTCAACGACGTGAGCCGTGTCGTGATCGGCGGCGAAGTGGGCATTGTCGTTAGTGTCGCTAGTTGTGCCTGCATGCCCGGATGCAATCGCGCCGACCGTCAACCAGTTCTCTATGGACTGGAATGCCGCCTGCGGAATCTCGCTATCGAGCGACTCCATCATGAACTTGCCGTACTCGTCGAACGACTGCCGCTCGACTTCGATGCCTTGCTCGCGGTAGTGCGCGGCCAGTGCGTCGATCCGCACGGGGTCCAGCGAATCGAGCATGAGCACGCGACCGGCAGGCCGCGGTGCATCGCGTTTCAGATCGACGGCGCGCAGACTCTCCAACGTATCCTGATAGAGACGGAAGCCATATGCCTCGACAAAGGCATCGCCATCGGGTTCGGGCACGCAATCCATCGCGGCCGGAATCGACAGCCACTGTCGATAATGCGCGCGCAACTCGCGCTGATAGTTCCTGCCGGACAGCACGGGCGCGAGCAGCACGAGGCCGTCCACGCCACCGAGTTCCTGAGCGGCCAGCGCGGCGAGCGTGCCGCCGAGCCGCATGCCGCACAACGTCACGCGTTCGACACCGGTGGACTCGCGTAGCAGCGCCACGGCCTGCTTCACGCTGTCGATCCATGCGCGCCAGCGGCCGGGTTCGCTCGTCTCGCCTGCCGAATCGCCGGTGCCCGGATAGTCGAAGCGCAGCACCGGCATGCCGCGCGCGGCGAGCCGCTCGGCCAGCCTGCGCATGCCGCGATAAGTGCACAGCGAGTCGTAGCCGAACGGATAACACACCACCACGCCGTGCGGCCCGCTCGCCGGATGCAACCAGCCGAACTGGCCATCGAAGACTACTGGCCTCACGCTACGCTCCTCACGGGGTTCCCCCTTTCCAACGCATTACAACAAACGTCGCATGCTTGCTCTGTACGTCCCGCCACATTGTCTCGGAGTCCAATGCAATGGCGAATGCACGTCGGGCGTGTCATCAGAAGCGGCTGCGTGGTCAGTTGCCATGTGGCGCGCGCAGCGCGAACGTCGAGCGCGCGGCGAGCAGCACGTGATAGAAGAAACGCGCGCGCAGCCGGTCGCGCATCGGGTAATGCTTCGACAGCAGCACACGCCACGCGGCAGCGGATTCGCCCGCACGTGCATAAGCGGAAGCCGCGCGCGGCGCCACGCGCCGCAACGCATCTTCGCGCGCGGCCTGCGCCGCGGCGGGCACACGACTCTCGCGCAACTGCGCAAACGCGTGCATCGCAGGCAACGCATGGGTCGAGATCGACAGCGCCGTTTCGCGCGATACCGACACGAACTCATCCACGAAGCAGATAGCGGTTGCATCGACACCGAGCCGCAAGCCGAAATCGAAATCACATGCTTCGCCGACTTCGGCGGCTGGGCGATAACCGATGCGGCGCGCGTCCACGGTATTCACCAGATAGCCGTTGTTCGGGAACATCTGGTCGATGCCGGCCAGCGCGGGCACCGGCAAACGGCCGGCGCGCTCAGGCACGCGCCGGTAATCGCGGTTCAGGCGTTCGCTGGCGTCGGGCCGCGGCGTACCGTCGTCGGCGATCACACGCTGCTTGCCGAACGCCGCCGTCAACTCGGGATATGTTTGCCAGCATGCGTCGAGACGGCTCAATGCATCCGGTTCGAGCAGATCGTCGTCGTGCAGCAGCACGAGCCGTGCACCTCGTGCACGCGTGAACAGGCGGTTGACGTTGGACGCCTGACCGAGTCGCGGCAGGTTGCGTTCGTAGCGAATGGGCCGGTCGCTGCGCAAGCGGCAGCGGTCCACGACCTGTTGCGCGCTGTCGTCGGTCGAGTCGTCGCCGATCACGATTTCAAACTCGCGGTAGGTCTGCGCGTGGCAACTGTCGATGGCCTGTTCGAGCAACGCGGGCCGGTTGCAGGTGGGAATGCAGATGGAGATCAGCCGCGCGTGCAGTTCACTCCCGGCGCTGGCGCGCTGTTCGGACGTGGAATCAACCATGGATGCCCCGAATACAGTTGTCGCTCAGGCTGCGTTGCGCTCTGGCTGACGAGCGGCGCTGGAGTCCGGCACGCTTCATTGTTAAACCCCGTTTGATGAATACGCGGGAAAACGCCGCCGCGCAGCACTACCTTCTGATGATTTGCATTTAACCCTGCCCGATGGAGAGTATCTGTACGGCCACACACATAGGCGTGCTGGGGCCTGAGGCAATATCGAAACCTGCGACGGGCCGACGCCGTCGAGTGAAGCGCGCTACAGGGTGCGACTGCGCACCGACAGCAGCCAGGGCTAACCACATCATTGCAGGAATTCAGACCCGGACAGCGCACCATGGAAAGAAGTATCGTCAGGAACATCGTCATCAACTTCGCCGGAGCGATCGCTCCAACGTTCATCTCCCTCGTCACCGTGCCCGCCTACATTCACCTGATGGGCGTCGAGCGATACGGGGTGATCAATCTGGTGTGGACCCTGATCGGCTACTTCAGCGTGCTGGATCTCGGCACGAGTCTCGCCACGGAAAATCAGATCTCCAAAGCGCGCGCCGCCAACGACGACTCGATAGAACGCATCTTCTGGAGCGCGTGGTTCATGAACCTGGCCACCGGCATCGTGGGCGGCCTGCTCATCTATCTCGGCACGGTCGTCTATATCACGCATGGCGTGAAGATCGAACCCGCCTTCCAGCGCGAAGTCATGGCGAGCCTGCCGTGGATCGCGATCGCCGTGCCGATCGCCAATGTCTCCTGGGTGTTCGCCGGCGCGATCAACGGCGTGGAGCGCTTCACCAGTTTCAACATCAACCAGACGCTGGGCACGGCTCTATTCCAGTTGCTGCCGTTGGCGGCGATCTTCTGCTTTTCGCCTTCGCTCGCGGTCGTGATTCCCGCGGCCGTGGTGGCGCGCCTCGTCGCCGGACTGATGCTCGGCGCGGCGGCATTTCGCGCGCTCGGGATTCGCCGCGTGCGGATGCCGCAATGGCCGGTGATGGTCGAACTCTTCCGCTATGGCCGCTGGATGCTGATGTTCTCGGGCGCCAACATGCTTGCCTCGACGCTCGACCGCGTGCTGGTCGGCGCGCTGCTCGGCGCGCGCTACGTGACTTACTACGCGACACCGCAGAACCTCATTACGCGCCTGAATCTCTTGCCTGTCGCGATGGTGCGCACGCTATTCCCACGGCTGTCGGCCGTATCCCGTGCGGATGCCGACGCATTGGCGCACAGCGCCCTCGCCTTTCTCAACGGCACGTTCACGCCGTGCGTGATCGTCGCGCTATTCGCGCTCAAGCCTTTCCTGTTGCTCTGGCTCGGACCGACGGTCGCGGCCGCCGCGCCAGTCGCGAGCGTGCTCGTGCTCGGCGTGTGGCTGAGCGGTCAATGCGGGATTCTGGGGATTCTGATCCAGGCGCAGACCAGTCCGGCCTCCCTCGCCACGGTAAGCTGGCTCGAATTGCCGGTGTTCGCCGGCGCGCTGTGGTGTGGGATTCACTGGTTCGGGATCATGGGCGCGGGCGTCGTCGTCACGCTGAAAATGCTATTCGACTACGCGGTGCTGCTGGTGTTCGCGAAACTGCACGCGTGGACCATCGTGCGCAATATGCTCGCTCACCTTGCGTTCCTGCTGGTGGCGCTAGTGCTCGCTGATTCGCTAAGCGAGTTGCCGGCACTCATCGTCGCGCCGCTGGTGCTGGTGCTCGCGAATCTGGGGATGTCGCTGCATGGGTCGAGTGAACTTCGCGGCGTGGTCTACAAGCTCTGGGCGCGGCTTACGCCGTCTACCAGCAGCAGTTGATCCGCGAGTTCGATCGAAGAAGCGAGCCGCTCGATGCGGCCCGCTCGATCAGATCGTAGTGGACTGCGTCACCGTGTCCGAAGCCGCCATACCACGCGTCGCAATACTCGCAAAACGGCGCGGCTGGCAACTGGCCAGCGTGCGTTCGTAAATCGACATATAGCCGTTGGTCACCCGCTGCACGCTGAATCGTTCGAGTTTGAGCGGCGCGCGCGCGGTGAGCGCCGCGTGTGCGGCCCGCTCGGTCAGGAGATGCCCGATCGCCTGCGCCAACGCTGCGGGATTTCTAGCCGGCACCAACAAACCGGCTTCGCCGCCGTCGAGCATCTCCGGATTGCCGTCCACGCGCGTCGCCACGATCGCACGTCCCAATTCACGCGCTTCGCACAGCACCAACCCGGCCGGTTCGTTGTGCGAGGCGAGCACGAACACGTCGGCCTGCGCGAGATACGCACGCGGGTCGGTGACAAAACCTTCGAAACGTACTCGCTCGGCGACACCCAGTTGTCCGGCCAGCGCTTCCATCGCGGCGCGGTCAGGACCATCGCCGACGAGATACAGCACCGCCTCCGGCACGCTTTCGCGCAACAGCGCAAAAGCATGCAGCAGATCGGCGATACCCTTGCGCTCATTCATGCCCGCCACGGTGACGATGCACGGATGCGCAAGCTGCGGCCCAACGGGCACCGGCGTGTCGGCAAAACGCGGCGTGCCGACCGTGCCGTTGCGCACGACGCTCAGACGCGCATTCGGAATGCCGCGCCGCTCCATCGCCACGGCCACCGCGGCGCTCACCGCCACCACGTGATCGCCGACGCCCATCAGCGTGGCGCTGCGCTGAAACTCGTTGTGCACCGTCGTGATCAGCACGTAGCGCCGCCGCAGCACGCTCACGCGAGCGATCAGCGCGCCGGTCATCATGTGAGCGTGCACGACATCGGGATCATATTGCGCGACGAGCCGCCTGAAACCCGCCACCATCCCCGCGACGCGCGACGGTTTGGGCAATTGCGGCAGCAGCACATGACGCACACCGTATCGCGCCAGCAGCGTTTCAAAGCCGCCGCCCGCCGACGCCACCGTCACGTCGTGGCCGGCGCGCGCCTGCGTGCAGGCAAGGTCGATCATCACGTTGACGATGCCGTTGCCGATGCATTGCGCGTGATTAGCTAGATGGATGATTTTCATGGAGTCCACGCAACAGTAGTGAAATGGGAAGAGCCGCGGCAAGCGGCGCGCTCGGTGGGGTGAAGCGATACATCAGCGCTTTGCCGTATGCGTCTTCTTCCACCAATACGAGGTATTCGCCCGAGGCGAGGCGATGGGCCGTCATCGGCATCGGCACGTCGACCCAGCCGCTCGTCGAGCCGACTTCCTTGCCGGGTGAGAGGCGACCCACATCGCGTCCGGTGGCGCGGTCGTAGACACGCACCACGGCGCCGCGCGTTTCGACGGCGAACACGTAGTCGCCCGCCACGGCGAAACCGTTGATCGACGACCAGTCCGGCGCGCCGCGATCGGGCAAGCCGATCACATAGCGCAGCACGGGTTTGCCGCTCTTCCAGTGGTCGTAGCGCGCCAGCTGCGAACCCGCGCCATTCCAGTTCTCCCTGACGAAGGGATGCGCGGGCGTCGAACCGGAGACGAACATCGTGTCCTCGTCGGGGAAGTAATTCAGGCGCGCGATCCGGGTGAACGGCGCGGGCGCCGCGTATTGCCGCATCGACGCGTAGCGGTAGACCGGATTGCCGACGCGGTCGAAGCCCTGCAACGGAAAGCAGCGAATGCCCTGCGACTCCGTGCCCTGCCAGATGTCGCCGTGGCTATCCACCCACCAGCCGCGCATTTGCGGCGCGTCGGTATCGTGGGCGTTCTGGTCGAATGCCGCAGCGGAAAAGTCACCCTTGCCCGTCACGTCGCGCCAGATCCATTCGCCTTGCGGCGGCTGGTTGGGCGGCCACGCGCCGTCGATATGCGCCTGCGTGAAGAGTCCCGAAGGAATCGCGGTCTCGCGATCGTCGGCGAAACGATAGATCCTCAGAAACGACGAGTACATGTCCGTCGTATAGAGCAGCCGGTGACCGCGCACGTCGCGCACCATCGGCATGCCGCGCTGAGCGCCGAGGTACAGATGAAAATACGGATCGTACGGATAGCGGAAACGGTCCGCGGTGTAGCCGGCATACGACCACTCCTGCCCGGGCGGACGCGAAAGGTCGAGCTTGAAGCGCTTACTGCCGCTATACACCGAAGGCGGCTCGCCATCCACGAACTGCGCGCCGTCGACGAACAGCAGCCCCTGCAAACTGAAGCGCTGCTTGCCGTCGGGCGTATAGCTTTCGAGCAATGCGCCGTCGTAGGTGCTCGGGCCCGTGCCGAACGGGCGCGGACCCGCGCCGTTCATCGACACATAGAGGTTGCCGCTGCGATCGACACCCACGCCGGTCAGGCCATTGAAGCGCCGCGGTCCTGGCGCGCCGGCGCGGCCTGCGTAGATGCCGCCCTCCTGTCCGAAGCTCGCTGACAGTTGCATGCCTGCTCCCTGTTGAGACGCGGCGCCCGCCGTTGCACCGCGGGCCGCGGTGAAGATCAGGATCTGCTGACGCACGCCGTTGTCGGCGATCAACAGGCGTCCACGCGTGTCGACCGTCAGATCCACCGGCACCACGCCGTCGGGCAATGCGAGTTCGCCAATGCGTGTGCCATCGCGCGCATGGTGAACCACGCGGCGCGCGCCGTCTGTGCGGCTGTTCTCAATGATCCACAGCGAGCCGTCAGGCGCGAGCGCAAGCCGGCTGGGCTCGTGCACCGGGAATGCGCCGACCGCCTGCATGGTTTGAGCGTCATACACCTGCACGCGGTTATCGAGCAGGTTCGAGACAAAGAGCCGCGTGTCGTCCGCCGCGAGGCCGCGCACCGCATAGTCGGTCTTGTCGGAATAGGTGGAGATCAGCAGATACGCCAGCCGGCTGCCGGCGGGAAATTTCACCTGGCCGGCGAACGGCACGCCGTCGCGAATGTCGGCGCGGCTGCGGCGCGCCACGCCCGTCCATGCTTCGCCCTCATGCGGCGTCGCGCGATGCTTCGCCTCCTCGTTGCCGAGGCTGACCATGGTTTGCGCGACGTACACGTATTCGCTGTTCACGGCAATCGCGTCGCCGCCCATCACGCCCCAGCCGTGCGACTCGCCGCCGTGGCGCACCAGTTGGCCGTTGCGGTATTGGCCGACTTCTCCGCCGCCTTCGTCCCAGGGCGCGTTCGTGAATACGTCGCCGTCCGGCGTGACGGCGAGTGCCTGCACGTCGATCTGCATCCAGCGATGATCGGCGTAGCCCCACGTGTTGCCGATCCACGAGGTTCGGTAGGAAAGCGAAGGATGTGCCGACGCCGCTTGCGCCTCGGCGGCGGGGCGGCTGGCTGCGGCCACGGTCGTTGCGGTTGTCGGTGCCGTGGCCGTGGCTGCCGCGGCTTCCGTGGCTAGCGCCGGTTCATGCAGCGTGCCGTCCGAACCGCCCACCGCGATCAGCACCAGCACCGGCAACACCACGGCTGCGACGCACACGAGGCGTTCGAAGGTTTTGCGTGCCGGGCTTCGCATGATCACAGGTGCATCAGAACGCGCTGATCGCTTCGCGATAGACGTCCGCGACCTGCGCGGCGACCACCGGCCGGTCGAAATGCGCGCTCGCGTACGCGCGGCACGCCTCGGCATCCGGCAGCACGCGCCGGCCGAGCAGGACATCGGTAATCCCTTCGGCGATCGACCGGAACCCGCTCGAAGGCAGCACCAGTTCGGACGACAGCGGCGCCACCGCTTCCGGCAGGCCGCCGACCGGCGTCACCAGCACCGGCGTGCCGGTCGCGAGCGATTCGATCGTGGTGAGCCCGAAGCCTTCGAGCGACACCGTCGGCACCACCGACAGATCCGAGGCGCGATACCACAGCGGCACTGTCTCGTCCGGCACGAAGCCCGCCAACCGGACATTGCGCTCCAGGCCGCGCGAGACGATGCGCGCCCGCAACTGTTCTTCCAGCGGACCCTTTCCGGCGATGATCAGCAGTACGTCCGGGATTGTCGGCTTGACGAGCGCCATGGCGTCGATCAGATCCTCGAGTCCCATACGCGACACGAGACGCCGCATGCAAAACAGCAGCGGCCGGTCCTGCGGCAAACGCAGGCGAGCGCGCGCCTGCTGCTGCGTCGCTCGCGGATTGAAATGCGCCACGTCGACACAACCCGGCACGATACGAATGCTGTCCTCGCTTACGCCATAGGTCTCGTGCAGCAGCCGGCCGAACGCCCGCGAGAGCACGATATGCCGCGTCCCGCTGCGATACACGAAGCGCTCCAGCGCGACCCGCGCCGCGCGCGTCCAGCCGCCACCGCCGCCCGGAAACGATTCGGCCGCCCACGGTCCGTGAAAATGCACGACTTTCGGCACGCGGCGGAATACGCCCACGGTCGGCGCCGTGTACAGCGCGAAATGCGAGGCGACGACATCGGGCATCTTCGCCGCCCGCAGCGCGCGCGATTGCACACGCGAGCCCCACAGCCGCGTGCCGAGTTGCGACTGCGCGCCGGCGAAGGCCAGCACGCGGCCACCCGACGCGTCGAACACGCCCGGCGTGCCCGCCACCATGCCGCGTACATTGACGCCCTGGGCGGGCAGCGTATCGATCAGCGCCTTGAACATGCGGTCGAGGCCGCCCGGCCTCTCGTTGAACCAGTGCATACCGATTTGCAGCGACTCGATCGGCGTATCGCTCATAGCTCCACCGACGCGGTTGCGCGAGCCGTCGGCAACTCGCGCGACGTGCGCCGCGCATGCACCTGTTCATAGACCGACAGATACCGCCCGGCCATGGCCTGCCAGCTCAGGTTGCCCGCCACCGCGCGTGCGGCGAGGCCAAGACGCCGCGCGTAATCCGGTTCCCTGGCGAGATGTTCGATCGCCACGGCGAGCGCGGCGGCGTCGTTGGGGTCGTCGAGCACGATCCCGCTGCCGCACGTGATCACTTCCGCGCCGCCCGCGGTGCGCACGGTGATGACCGGCAGTCCGGCGGACAGCGCTTCGAGCAGCACGAGTCCCATCGGTTCGTAGCGCGAGGGAAATACGAACGCGTCGACCGAACGCATCAACGCGGCCATGTCCATCACCATGTCGGTGAAGTGAACCCGGTGCGTCAACCCGAGCGACTCCACCAGCGCGGGATACGGACTGTTGTGGAGAATCCCCGCGACTGCCAGGTGCACGTCAGGGGACGTGCGCGCGAGCGCATGCAGGACCGTGTCGAGATTCTTGCGCGACATGCGCAGGTCGCCGGCGAACAGCAGCATGAACGGCGCTTGCGGCAGGTTGAAGCGCGCGCGTTCCGGCGCACCGGGCGTAAATTCGCCGACATCGACACCGTTATGAATCACCTCCACGCGTGCCTTGCCGATGCCGAGCGCGCGAACCTCGCCGGCCACTTTCTGCGAGACCGGCACGATCACTTCGGCGTGCCGGAACGCCCATTTCTCGCACACGATATTCAGCAACGTGTAGACGACCTGGTAAGCGTGATACAGGTTGTGCAGCAGCCGGAACGGATAGAAGCCGCAGCGATACCAGCCGTCGTGAACGAAATGCACCGCGTTGACATCGGCACGCGCCCACGCAATGAAGCCGTTCACGTGCACCACATCGAATTCGTCGCGATGTCCGCGAATCCATGCGCCGCAGTGCCACGCGAACATCTGGTACTGGAGCAGCCTGCTCGGCAAGCGGCTGGTGGCGACCTGCACGAAACGCACGTGCGGATGCTCCACCAGCTCAGGCGCCGCCTCGGCGGCGAGCAGCGTCACCGAATGGCCGGCGGCGAGCGCCGCGCGCACGATCTCGTAGTTGACCCGCCCCTGTCCGTCGTTTTTGCGCACGACATGGGTGACGATCAGAATCCGCATCCTCTTGTCCTTCATCTGGATATCTTGTGGTTTCGCAGCGAAGCGACGGCGGCGGCGCCCTGGCGTTCACGCGCGTAGCGCAGCGAAATCACCGGCAGCGTCACGCCAAGAAAGAAAAACATCCCCGACACGGAGACGAGCGTGTTGATGAAAATCATCATCGAGAAAATCGCCACGGCTACGCCGACGCCGGAAATCGCCAGCAGGTCGGTCGGATGCAGACGGCTCGCGCGGTACGCGCGCCACAGCAGCATGAGGACGCCGGTGGCGTACAGCAGCGTGCCTGGCCAGCCCATCACGAAGGGCACTTCCATCAGCCCGCTGTCGAAATCGAGCATCGCCGTCGACGATTTATCGTCGGACAGCTTGGTGCCGAGACCGGTAGTGCCGAGCCCCTGCCCCGCGATGTCGGTGAACGCCGAGGAGAAAAAGGTCTTGTAGAACTCCGCGCGCGCCTGATAGCTGTTGTCCTGGCCGAGGTTCTGCATCGTGCTGAAGCGCTGCATCACCGGTTCGGCGACCTGATCGATCATCAACAGCGGCGTCGCCATCACGGCCAGTCCCAGCACGCCGGCAACCAGACGCATACGGCTCTTGCCGTCGAGCATGAGGAACGAATACGCGAGCGCAATCGCAAAGCCGCCCCACGTGCTGCGCGCGCTGGTGAGCAGCAGCACGGGAATCCCCACGCAGCCCAGCACGATGCGCGTTTTGCCGCGCGCCGCGAGCGACATCAGCAGAATCGTCATGAGCGTGACCGCGAACGGGCCGCACGAATTCATCGTGCTGCTCACGCGCATGCCGAATGGCACCGGCTGTCCTTCGGATTGCATCTTCGAGGCGATCAGCCAGAACGCGTCCCACGGCATCGGCGAAACGAATTCGATGATGCCGTACACGCTCATCAGCAGTCCGCCATACACGAACGTCTTCAACAACACGCGGTGATAGGCGGGATAGTGGCGCCACGTGACGGTGAGATAGAACGCCACCATCACGGGATACAGCCAGTTGATGAGCGTGTAGGTCGCGGGCGCCGGACCGGCCTGCGCGACGCCGACCACATACGCATACAGCAACGCGGCCACGATCAGCACGAGCGGCGCCGCGCGGCGCTGCCCGAGCAGCGAGACATGTTTGAGCAAGGTCAGGCCGGTGAGCGCGACGGCCAGCAACGGCGCGATCATGATCGGACTCTGATCATTGAACGCACCATTGACGAAGTCCGCGAGACGGCGCACTTCCGGCGTCAGGAAAAACAGCCAGCAGACAAAGCCGAGGTAATGCGCGGGCGAGCGCCAATACAGCACCAACGCGACACCGAACGCGCCGAGCGGAAAGAAGTATTCGACCAGCCTGCCCTGATGCAGCGCGATCAGTCCCAACGTCACTGCGAAGAGCAGCAACGGCAGCCGCAGTGGATGACGCAAGCCCCTGGCCTGCGAGCGAGCGGCCGGCGCGGCGAGCGTGGACGAAAACGCCGCGCCGGGCGCAGCGCGTGGCTTGTCCGGCATCGGGCCCGGGAGTGCGACCTGTGCGCTGGAAGGCGTGACGAGCATGCGGTCCATCACAGCAACTCGAACGTGTTGACGAGCACCGCGCTGCCGCGCTCACGGCACCGCCCACCGAAAAGCGGCTGACTGGCGCGCAGCTGGCGCGTGAGCCCGATGAACGGCACGCCGTGTTCGAGGTACGGCCCTTCCGTCTTGCGAAAGCCGAATTGCTCATAGAAGCCGCGCAGATTGAGCGGCGCGCTGACCCGCGCGGCATGTCCCGGCCAACGCTCGGCGATCGCCTGCAGCACGCGTTCGAGCAGCAGTTCGGCGGTGCCGTCACCGCGGCGCAGCGGGCTCGTCAGCACCTTGTCGATGGTGATCTCCGGATCTTCCGCGTCGCCGGGTTGCAGGCGCGCGTAAGCGAGAATCGGCATCGACCGCGACATGTCCTCCACGGCGAACACGTGCAGCGCGTTCTCGTCACGGCCATCCGCATCGAGACAAACATGCGATTGTTCGACCACGAACACCGCGCTGCGCGCCCGCAAGATCAGATACAACTCGCGAGCCGAAAGCTGATCGAATTCCAGCGTTTTCCAGTTCATCACGTTCCCCAGCGGTCAATAAGTTCATCGAGGCCGGCATCGCGTGCCGGCTTTGACGGCCTGGCTGCATAGGCCGGCCCGTTCTGATGGCTACACGGTACGTCCGCGAAACGCGTGTTTCCGTGCGCCATCGCACTGACGCTGGGCTTTGACAATTCTTAAATACGGACATCGGGGCACGGCATGGCAGGACGCCCCCTGACACCGCACGCAGTCACTGTGAACGCGCCGCGTCCGGCAAACGGGGACCACGCGGGGACCACGCCGGCCCGCGCGCGGCAATCGACACAAATAACGATCACGTGCGTTCGATCGATGTTCGCAACATCCGAGACCGTTGAACAACTGGGGGACCACACCATGAAAACCGCATTGCGACGCATCCTTTCCGAATCGGCCCGCCTGGATGTCCCGCCGGACACCCTGGCCGACGACGCCGACCTGTACGCCGCGGGGCTTTCCTCGCTCGCGACCGTGCATCTGATGCTGGCAATCGAAGATGAATTCGGCATTGAGATCCCGGACCGTCTGTTGACGCGCCGGCTGTTCTCCAGCATCGATTCGATGGCTGCCGCGGTCACCGAGCTGCAACAGGCGAAGGCGGCAGCATGAACGCCCCGCTGCTGGACGCGGCGGCGGCAGCCGCCCCTATGCAGGCGCACGATGCGGTTGCAGGCGCCGACGCGTCGGTGGTGCTGACCGCTGTCGAAACCGAACCGGGCTGGCGCGCGGCCGCGCAACGCTGTGCAGCGGTGGCCGCGCAGTTCGCGGACTCCGTGGACCGCGAGGCGCGTTTTCCGAGCGAAGCATTCGAGGCGCTCAAGCGCGAGTGCCTGCTCTCGGTGATGGTGCCTGCCGAGTTCGGTGGCGCCGGCCTGTCGCTCGCGGACGTCGGCGCGATTTGCGAAACGCTCGCGCAAGGCTGCGCGTCCACCGCCATGGTGTATGCGATGCACCAGATCCAGGTGGCGTGTATCGAGGCGCATGGCAGCGACGCGGTATGGCATCGGCAGTTGCTCGTGCAACTGGTCAAGCAGCAGTGGCTGCTGGCGTCGGCCACTTCCGAGGAAACCATCGGCGGCAATATGCGCACCAGCGCCTGCTCGGTCGAATTCGACGCTGCGCGCTTTCGCATCGAAAAGCTCGCACCGACGATTTCGTACGGCGCGCACGCCGACGGCATTCTCGTCACCGCGCGCCGCACCGCTGAATCGGCAGCCGCCGACCAGGTGCTGATCGTCGCGTTGCGCGGCGATACGCAACTGGAAAAGCGCGGCGGCTGGGATTCGATGGGCATGCGCGGCACCTGCAGCGAGGGCTTCCGGCTCGTCGCCACGGGTCTGGCCGAACAGATCCTGCCGACACCCTTCGCCGAGATCGCCGATCAGACCATGCTGCCGGTCTCGCACACGTTGTGGGCCTCGGTTTGGACCGGCGTGGCCACTGACGCCGTCAATCGCGCGAAAGCGTTCTTCCGCGCACAAGCGCGTTCGAAGCCCGGTGCGATTCCACCCGCTGGTTTGCGCCTCGCTGAAGCGGTCGGTCTGCTGCAAATGATGCAGGCGCGCCTAGCGGTTGCGCTGGAGGCGGCACGCGCCGCTCACCAGGCACGCCACGGCGGCTCGCAGGCCGATGCGCCGCTCGCGGCCATGCTCGGCTTCGCCTCCGACATGAACACGCTGAAGACGAGCATTTCCACCACCGCGCTGCAGGTCGTTCACGAGGTGCTGATGATCTGCGGCATGGCGGGCTACAAGAACGGCACACCGTACAGCGTCGGGCGCCATTTGCGCGATCTGCACTCCGCGCCGCTGATGATCAATAACGACCGTATTGCGCAGAACACCGCGAGCCTGTTGCTCGCGCAACGTCCTGCCGCCCCGGGGAGAGCCTGACATGAATACGATGACCGATACCGCCGCCCTCGCAGCCGCCGCTCAGCAAGCCGAGGCGCCGAACTTTCGCGACGAACTGCTGGCCGCGGGCCTGTTGATCGATACAGGCGAAAACGGCCTGTACGGCCGCAGCCAGGTTTTCGAAGACGTGGTGGACCGTCTGAATGTGGCGATCACGCATCTGGGCGCGGACCAGCAGCCGGAAGTGCTGCGCTTTCCGCCCGCCATGCGCCGCACCGACTTCGAAGACAGCGAGTATCTGAAGAGCTTCCCGAATCTGGCGGGCACGATCCACTCGTTCTGCGGCAACGACATGGGCCATCAGCGCCTGTTGCGCGCCCTCGACGACGCCATGACCGAACGCGACGACGACCGCAGCGACGACTGGATGGCGCAGCAGAAGCCGACCCGCGTGGTGCTCACGCCGGCCGCCTGCTACCCGATCTACCCGGTGATGGCGCGGCGCGGTCCGTTGCCCGCCGACGGCCGCACGATCGACGTGCTGTCGTATTGCTTCCGTCACGAACCCTCGCTCGATCCCGGCCGCATGCAGATGTTCCGCCAGCGCGAGTACGTGCGACTCGGCAGCGGCGAACAGGTGATGGCATTCCGGCAGATGTGGATCGAGCGCGGCTCGCTACTCGTGAAGCTGCTGCAATTGCCGGTCGAAGTGGACCTCGCCAACGACCCGTTCTTCGGCCGCGGCGGCAAGATTGTCGCCGATAGCCAGCGTGCCCAGGCGCTCAAGTTCGAACTGCTGATTCCGGTCGCCGACCCGCGCGGCAAGACCGCGTGCCTGTCGTTCAACTATCACATGGAACACTTCGGCGCGATCTGGAAGATCGCGTGCGAAGACGGCACGGTTGCGCATACCGGCTGTGTTGGTTTCGGCATGGAACGCATCACACTCGCGCTATTCCGTCATCATGGACTCGACGTCGACACGTGGCCGGACGACGTGCGCGCGCTGCTGTGGGGCGATACCGAAGCACGTGTGGCGCATGGCATCGCAACCATGCAACCGGCGTCCGGCGAAACGGAGCAAGGCGCCGGAGAGCGCGTATGAATCCGTCTCTGACACCCATGCCGAATGGCGCGCACTCGGCTTTCCCGCTGACCCGGCGCGTCGATCTGCCCGCTGCGGGCGGCGTCGTTGGCACACCGGCCGCGCCCGCCGCGCGTTTGCGCGAGCATGCGCCTCATGCGCTGCATCAGGGCGAGCGTGTGTGGCAGGAGACCAACTGCTACGTCGATCTGTGGATCGAACTGCTGCATGGCTTCGGGCTCGACCCGCGCGCGGCGCTCGGCTTCACCGTCACACAGGATTTCGAAGCCGATCAGTTCACGTTCTTCAAGTTTCCGCTCGAAGATCTCGAACGGCTCTACGGCACTCAGGTGCAGGAGCTGGCCATCTACGATTCGCTGGAAGCGCGCGTGCTCGCGCAGACCTCGCGCGGCCACACCGTGCTGGTGGAAGTGGACGGCTACTACCTGCCGAATACGCGCGCCACGTCGTACCAGCGCGAGCATCCGAAGACCACGGTGGGCATCGACTTCATCGATCCGGCCGCGCGCCGTCTCGGCTATTTCCACAACACCGGCTATCACCTGCTCGACGGCGAGGACTACGACGGCGTGTTCCGCAAGCTGCCGCAGTTCGCGCAGCAGCCCGATCTGTTGTTCCCGTACGTGGAATTCGCCAAGCAGGCGCGGCCCGCGCTCGAAGGCACCGCGCTCGCGGAAGCGTCGGCGGAACTGCTGTGCGCGCATCTTGGGCGCCGGCCGCTCACCAATCCGATTTCGCAATGGCGTGCCGCGTTTCCCGCGCATCTGGAGACGTTGCTCGAACGCGGCGAAAAGTTCTTCCACCCGTACTCGTTCAACCTGATGCGGCAGCTCGGTGCCAACTTCGAGTTTCTGTCGAAGTATCTGTTATGGCTTTCCGCGCAAGGCTTCGAGGTGCCGGCATCGATTCCGGCGGCGGCGCAGAGCATTGCGTCGGAGTCGATGGTGATGCAGTTCCGGCTCGTGCGGGCGATTACCCGCGGGCGCCGCGACCTGTGCGAAGACTGCTTCGACGTACTGGAAAGCGCCTACGAAAAGACGCTGCCGCCGCTCGCCGCGCTGGTGCTGTGACGCGCCGCGCGCGGCCTTGCGAACTTCTCGGAAACTCGCCGTGGATGCACTGACGATCGACCTGGTGCCTGATGAAGGCGGCGCGAGCGGCGCGCTCGCGACCGCGCATGACGAAGCCGGCAACGCCAGTCAAGCCGATGTCGATGCCACGTCGGCGCAAGCATCGCAAACGCTCTGGCCGCGGCGCCTCGAGCTCGGCTGGCAGTGTGTCAGTACGCCGGCGGGCGCGTGCGCGTCGCCCGCCGATTTACCCGCGCACGGCTGGCTCGCCGCGCAGGTGCCCGGCACCGTCGCGAGCGCGCGACGCGCGGCGGGTCTGCTGGACATCGCGCATCCGCCACCGCTCGCTTTCGACGACCACTGGTATCGCCTCGCACTCGAAGGCACCGGCAAACGCCGCTTGCGTCTGCATGGCCTCGCCACCATCGCCGAAGTCTGGCTCGACGGCATCAAGCGCCTCGACTCTGATTCGATGTTCGTCGCGCACGATCTCGACATCGAACTGAACGGCAGTGCGACGCTCGCGCTGTGCTTCCGCTCGCTCACACCGGCGTTGACGGCCAAACGTTCACGCGCGCGCTGGCGGCCACGGCTTGTCGCGCCGCCCACCTTGCGCAACGTGCGCACCACGCTGCTCGGCCATATGCCTGGCTGGTGTCCTTCGGTGCAGGCAGTCGGCCCATGGCGTCCGGTGGAGCTGCTGAGCGACGCGGTCCACGCATTCGACACCGTCGACGTGTCGAGCCGGCTCGATCACGACGACGGCCTTGTTTCGCTCACGCTACGTTTCGTTCATCCGCACGATGACGCGACCTGCCGCGCGTCGCTTGAATGCGGGGATGCTGTTTCGTCTTTGCAATGGAGCGATGCATATACACTGACCGGCAGCGTACGCGTGCCGCGCGCCGAGCGTTGGTGGCCGCACACGCACGGCGAGCCCACTTTATATCCATTGACGTTGCAGCTCGATGACGGGCACGCGACATCGCACGTATTGGGTTCAGTGGGTTTTCGTCGTATTGAAGTGGACCATGGCGCGGACGGCATGGGCTTCGCATTGCGCGTCAACGGCGTGCCGGTGTTCTGCCGTGGCGCCTGCTGGACCAGCGCGGACCTCGTCACGCTCGCCGGCAGCGAGGCGCAACTGCGCCACGCGTTCACGCTGGCCCGCGATGCGGGCATGAACATGCTGCGCGTGGGCGGCACGATGGTGTACGAGTCCGACGCGTTTTATGCGCTCGCCGACGAATACGGCATGCTCATCTGGCAAGACTTCGCGCTGGCGAATTTCGACTATCCGAACGATGCGGCATTCAGCGCGTCGATCGAGCGTGAGGCCACGCAGTTTCTGACGCGCACACGACGCTTCGCTTCGCTCGCGGTGCTATGCGGCGGCAGCGAAGTCGACCAGCAGGCGGCCATGTTCGGCCTGCCGCCTGCGATGCGCGCGCAGCCCATCTTTACAGAACAGTTGCCCGCCATCGTCGCGCGTGAACGCGCCGACGTGCCGTATGTCGGCAACTCGCCCTCGGGGGGCGTGTGGCCGTTTTCGACTAATGAAGGGATCACGCACTACTACGGCGTGGGCGCCTATCAGCGGCCGCTCGACGACGTGCGCCGCTCGCAGGTGCGTTTCGCCGCCGAGTGTCTCGCCTTCGCCAACGTACCCGACGACGCCACCTTGCACGACGCGCTCGGCACGATACATCTGCACGATCCGCGCTGGAAAACCGCCGTGCCGCGCGACCCCGGCGCCGGCTGGGATTTCGACGACGTGCGCGACCACTATCTGCAGACGCTCTACGGTGTCGATCCGGCGCGCTTGCGCTACGAAGACCCCGAACGTTATCTGGACCTGTCGCGCGCGGTGGTCGCCGAACTGATGGCCGAGGTGTTCGCCGAATGGCGCCGCGCCGGTTCCACCTGCGGCGGGGCGCTGGTCTGGCAGCTTCAGGATTTGCGCCCCGGCGCGGGCTGGGGCTTGATCGACGCCACAGGACGGCCTAAAAGCGCCCTGCACGGCCTTGTGCAAGCACTGCAACCCATTCAGGTGGTCATGACCGACGAGGGCCTCAACGGCCTCGATATTCATCTGCTCAACGAGCGTGCGCAGCCATTGCGCGCGCGACTGGAATTGATGTGCCTGCGCGACGGCAGCATCAAGGTCGCCTCCGCGGGCTGCGACGTGGAGCTGGCGCCGCACAGTGCGCAGCGACTGAGCGCGGCCGCGTGCCTCGGCCAGTTCTTCGATTTCACCCACGCGTACCGCTTCGGCTCGCGCGCGCACGACGTCACGATCGCCACGCTGCGCGACCAGGCGAGCGGCCGGATCGTCGGGGAAGCGTTTCATCTGCCTGAGCGGCGCGTGAGCGAGCGCCACGATCTGGGACTGACGGTCGCCGCCGAGCGCAACGGCGACGGCTGGCAACTCGTGATCGAGGCGAAGCGTTTTGCGCGCTTCGTTCATATCGTTGACACACACTATCGGGCCGCGCGCGACTGGTTTCATCTGCCGCCGAACCGGCCTTGCGTCGTACCGCTCATCCCGCTCGCGCCGCAGGAACGATTCGTTGCACCCGCATCGAATGCCGTGTTTAAAGCTGATGCAACATACGCGGCGCCCGCCGGTGAAGTTCGCGCGGTCAATGCGATATCCGCCATCTTCTACGGCTGACCGTCTCCCTGATCTAACCACCCCTTCGCAAGGCGCGTAAAACCTCGCGCTGCGCGTATCGACCTGTCTGGTCTGCGGAATCACTGTTGGTTTTTCTCAGACTTTTGCGTTGCCAAAAACATCATCCGTACGGCACCGAACCAAGCGCGTTGAACACATCTGAATCATTTCCGGCACATCCCGGACGCCGCGTGACAACGTGTATCGAGGGGCTGGTTCAAGCGTGAGACAAGTGCCGTCAAGCCCCTTCCAGCACCCGCTGACCCAATCGCATCAAGGATTTGAGCGTAACCAGACGAGTCCGCGAGGCGCGTGCCGGTCGCGAGGACGTTGTGCAGATTTGAAACAAAAAGCCACGTTTGGCTTCGCGCGCCGCTAAGCCTTGGTGCGTTACCCCGCACCAGTCCTTGTTTTGCCTATCGCTGGCACGCTCCTCGCTAATAGAAGAGCGCAACACCGCGTCACCGCAGACAGACCGACAACAACGGCGGCGGCGCATCAGGCCAATACGGGGCCGGTCCTGTTCATCCTTCGCTGCTCGCCAGGCAGCACGCCGTACAAAAGGGATGCAGGCATCGGATCAAAAACAGAAAGTCACGCAGAGCGCGACTTTCACGCGAGGACCGATCATGTTGACACTTCAATCCGATTTGCACGGTAACCATTTGCTCGGCGCATTGCCGTCCCATGAATGGCAGGCGCTGGCTCCCCATCTCGAACTGGTTCATCTGCGCACTGAGCAATTGCTGTGCGACTCCGGTCAGCGCATTCATCACGTCTACTTCCCGACCACTGCGATCATCTCGATGCTCTCGACGATGGAAGACGGCAGCTCGGTCGAAATCGCCGCGGTCGGCCGCGAAGGCATGACCGGCGTGCCGGTGCTCACGGGCGGCGAAACCATGCCGAACCGCGTGCAGGTGCAATGCGCCGGCTTCGCCTACCGCATGAGCGCACAGGCGCTCAAGCAGCAATTCGCCCGCTCCGACTTCCTGCGCCGCCTGATGCTGCTGTACATGCACGCTCTGCTCACGCAAGTCGCGCAAACCGCCGCCTGCAACCGCCACCACGCGCTGAACAAGCAACTGTGCCGGTGGCTCCTGATCGAGGTGGACCGCGTTGCCTCGAACGACCTGACCGTGACCCAGCAACTGATCGCCGACATGCTCGGCGTGCGCCGCGAAGGCATTACCGAAGCGGCCGGCAAGTTGCACGACGAAGGCCTGATCCATCATAGCCGCGGCCACATCAAGGTGCTCGACCGTAAAGGACTCGAAGCACGCGCCTGCGAATGCTATGGCCTCGTCAAGCGCGAATTCGACCGCCTTCTGCCGCGTCTTCGCCAGGCCGAAACCGTCGAGTAAAGCGCTGGTTCGTCTGACTAATGAATAGAGTCAAACATGTTCAGGAATACTGCGCGATTCCTCGACGCACTCTTCGTGATTGCGGGAGGCCTGCTCGCTCACTGGATGCGGTTCTCGACGCCGATTGCGCTGTCGGACACCGAACGTCTTTTGATCGCCTTCAACTGCGTACTGCTGCTGTTGCTGTTTCCCGGCTTCGGAGTCTATGAAACCTGGCGCGGCAAGCCGCTGGCTTCCATGCTGGCGAGAGTCGCTGCCGCGTGGATGGTCGTGGTCTTCACCGCGCTCGTGCTGGCGTTCACCCTGCATCGCATGGATGCGGTGTCGCGCTTGTGGTTCGGTTACTCGACGCTGATTTCCGGCGCGCTGATCATCGTCACCAAGTGCCTCGTGCATGTGGCGCTGCGCATCGTGCGGCGTCGCGGGATGAATTACCGCACCGTCGCGATCGTCGGCGCACCGGGCTTTGCGCGCACGCTGCTCGCCCATCTCGAACATGCGCCGCAAGCCGGCTTCAAACCGGTCTGCGTATTCGACACCAGCATCGAAGCGGCCGAAACGTACGGCGCGCGTCTGAACCGGCTGCCGGTCCTGACCGATCTGAACGCATTCGCCGCCAAGGTGCGCGAAGACCATGTGAACGAAGTGTGGCTCGCGTTGCCGCTTTCCGAAGAACATACGATCTACCGGTTCACGCGCATGTTCCGCCATGACTTCGTGAATCTGCGCTTCATTCCCGATGTACGCAGCCTTTCGCTTTTCAATCACGCGCTGGTCGATGTGGTCGGCTTGCCGACGCTCAATCTGAGCGCGACGCCCTTCTCGCCGCCGCAGATGTGGCCCAAGCTGGTCTTCGACCGCCTGTTCGCCGCGGCCGCGCTGCTCGCGCTCGCGCCGGTGTTCGTCGCGCTCGCGATCGGCATCAAGCTCGGCTCGCCGGGGCCGGTGTTCTTTCGCCAGACGCGCAAGGGCGTGGACGGCCAGCCGTTCGCGATCTACAAGTTCCGCTCGATGAACGTGCATCACGAAGCGCAGGGCCAGCTCACCCAAGCCTCGCGCAACGACGCCCGCGTCACGAAGCTCGGCGCCTTCATGCGCCGCACCAGTCTGGACGAGCTGCCGCAGTTTCTCAACGTGCTGCTCGGGCAAATGTCGGTGGTCGGGCCGCGACCGCATGCGGTGGAACACGACGACCTCTACAAGGATCAGGTGTACGGCTACATGTACCGCTACCGGATCAAGCCGGGCATCACGGGCTGGGCGCAGGTCAACGGCTATCGCGGCGCCACGAGCAAGGTGGAAAAGATGGAAGCGCGCGTCAAGTTCGATCTCTTCTACATTCATAACTGGTCGTTCTGGTTCGACATGAAGATCGTGTTCATCACGATCTTCAAGGGCTTTGTCGGCCGCAACGCATTCTGATCATGCCAATACGGGAACCGTTCGTGAAAGTCTCCGTGATCGTGCCGACCTACCGGCGCACTGCCGATCTGGCGCGCTGCCTCGCGGCACTCGACGCCCAGGAGCGCCGTGCCGACGAAATGATCGTGATCGCACGTCATGACGATTACGCCACGCTCGACTGGCTGCGCACCCGCGAGGCCAACCGGCCCGATCCGCGCCGCGTGGTCGTGCTGGTGCGCAAGCCGGGCGTGGTCGCCGCGTACAACCTCGGGATCGAGAGCGCGAGCGGCGACGTGCTCTGCTTCACCGACGACGACGCCGCGCCGCATTCGGACTGGATCGCGCGGATCGCGCGCGCCTTCGAACGCGATGCGGCGCTCGGCGGCCTGGGCGGACGCGACATCGTGCATGAACGCAACGGCATCCTGCAGGGGCAGAAGCCGCGCGTGGGCATCGTGCGCTGGTATGGGCGGACCATCGGCAATCACCATATCGGCCACGGCAAGGCGCGTGAAGTGCACGTGCTTAAAGGGGTGAACATGTCGTTTCGCCGCGAGGCGATCGGCGCGCTGCGCTTCGACGGCCGCTTGCGCGGCACCGGCGCGCAGGTTCACTGCGAGATGGCTTTCAGTCTCGACGTGCAACGGCGCGGCTGGAAACTGATCTACGACCCCGCGCTGCTGGTGGAGCACTTCCCTGCCCAGCGCAGCGACGAAGACCAGCGTTTCACCTTCAACGACGCGGCGTTCTATAACGCGTCATTCAATCTCCGACTCATCATGTGCGAATACCTGACGCCGCCCGGCCGATGGGCGTTCGTCGTTTACTCGACGCTGATCGGCGATCGTGCGGACCCGGGGTTCCTGCGCGCATTGTCGTTGGCATTCGAGCGCGGCGGCGTGGCGCTTGCGTTTCGCAAATGGCGGGTCGGTTTACGCGCAATGCGCGGGGCATGGCAGG
Source organism: Paraburkholderia sp. FT54 (assembly GCF_031585635.1). NCBI lineage: Bacteria > Pseudomonadati > Pseudomonadota > Betaproteobacteria > Burkholderiales > Burkholderiaceae > Paraburkholderia > Paraburkholderia sp. FT54. The sequence continues at coordinate 2,489,557 of NZ_CP134195.1, forward strand.
AAGCGATGCGCTGACCGATCAACGCACCGGCTTCTCGCGGGGGACCACAACATGACGATCAGAACGATGGCCGCCGGGCTCGCGGCCACACCGCTTTTCCACGAAGCACAGTTGGCACAGTTGTTCAGAACAATCGCTCGCAACGGGGTATCACTATGAGTACATACGACATGCTGGAACCAGGACCGGCGTCCAGCAGCGACGAAGACGCCGTCATGCGCGACCTCTTGCGCATGGTCATGGATCAGATCTGGTGGGTGATCGGGATTGCCGCGAGCGTGATTCTCGCCGCGGTGCTCTATACGAAGATCGCCACACCGATCTATTCCGCCGACGCGCTGCTTCAGGTCGACGCGCAAAGCAACAACAACGGCAACGCGCAAGCCCAGAACTCGGCGTCGCTCATGCCGACGGTCGGCCCGATGCGCACCGACGCGGAAATCGAAATCATCAAGAGCCGTGCGGTGGTCGAACCCGTCGTCGAACAGTTCAAGCTGAACTTCACCACGTCCGAGAAGTCCGTGCCGGTGCTCGGCAAGATCTCGGCGCTGTTCGCGCGTCCGGGCCATCCGCTCGGCACGGCCTTCGGCCTGGATTCGTATGCGTGGGGCGGCGAGCAATTCGAGGTTCAGTCGATCACCGTGCCAAAGCCGCTCGAAGGCGCGCGCCTCACGCTGCGCGCGCTCGAGCACGGCCGCTACGAACTGACCGATGCGTTCGGCCAGCAGATCCTGACCGGCGTCGCCGGCCAGGAAGCCGAAGCCGGCGGCGTCAGCCTGTTCGTGAAGACACTGGTGGCGCGTCCGGGCACCGAGTTCTACGTGACGCGCTACAACCAGCTCGACGCGGTCACCGGCCTTGCCGCCGGTCTGCAGGTCACGGAGAAAGGTCGCGACACCGGCGTCGTGCAACTGTCGTACACCGGCGCCGACCCGCACGCGATCACCGATATCGCCAACGCGGTGGCAAAGTCCTATCTGAAGCAACGCACCGAACGCGCTCAGGAAGAAGCGAGCCGCATGCTGAGCTTCCTGAACGGCGAATTGCCGCGCCTGCGCGAAGAAGTGAAGCGGACGGAAACCGCCTTGTCGGAGTATCAGTCGAAAGTCGGCTCGTTCTCGTTCCAGCCGACCCAGGAAGCCGGCGTGTACCTGGCCGGCGGCCTCGATTATGACAAGCAGCTTGGCACGCTGCGCATCCAGCGCGCGCAACTGTTGCAGCGTTTCACCGAAGCGTCGCAAGAGGTGCAGCAGGTCGACGCGCAAATCGCCGCGATGACGCGCGAGAAGAAGCGCTTCGAAGATCATTTCGCCTCGCTGCCGAGTTCCGAGCGCAACGCCATCGCCTTGCAGCGCGATGCGAAGGTTGCTGGGGAAATCTATGTGACGCTGCTGAACAAAACGCAGGAGCTGTCGATTTCACGTGCCGGCACGATCGGCAACGTGCATATCATCGACGAAGCCCTGCTGCCGTCCCAGCCGGTGCGGCCGAAGTCGACGCTGATCATTTCGGCGGGTACGCTGCTCGGCGTGATCAGCGGCATTCTGTTCGCGTTCTGCCGCCGCACGTTCTTTACCGGCGTGGCCGACCCCGAGTTCGTCGAACGGCGTTTTCATCTGCCGATTTTCGGCTCGATCGCCTTCAGTCCGGAACAGGCGCGCAGCGACCGTCAACTGAGCGCGATGCGCAGCGCCGCCCTGCCCGCGCCGCGCTCCACGCCGACCGAGGTGCCCGCGGTCGCCGACGAGCCGTCGGGCGTCATGCAGCTGCTGCGGCGACGCCCGGCGGGCGAAGTGCCGGTGGGCACGCAGACCGTGATCGGCTCGGGCAGGACGCCGATCCGGCCGCTGCTGGTGAAGACCCATCCGTACGACACGACGGTAGAAGGCTTGCGCGGATTGCGCGCCACGCTGCAGTTCGGCCTGCTCGACGCGCCCAACCGCATCGTCGCGATCACGAGCCCGGCGCCTTCGGACGGCAAGAGCTTTTTGTGCGCGAACCTCGCCGCGCTGATGGCCGAATCGGGCAAGCGCGTGCTGCTGATCGACGCCGATCTGCGGCGCGGCCGGCTCGCGCACTATCTCGGCCGCTCGCCTGACGGCGGACTGACCGAACTGCTGACCGGCCAGGCGGATCTGGAAGCCGTGGCGCGCGCGACCGGTGTGGACGGGCTGCACTTCATCGCGGCGGGCGCTTATCCGCCGAACCCGTCGGAGATTCTGACGTCGTCGCGCTTCAGCGAAATCCTCGCACGTTTCGAGCAGGAGTTCGATCTGGTCATCGTGGATACGCCGCCGCTGCTGGCGGTGGCGGACGCCGCGGTGGTCGCCAATATCGCCGGCTCGACCGTGCTGGTGATGCGTTCCGGCGCACACACCGAAGGCCATGTAGCCGACGCGCTGAAGAAGTTGCGGCGCGCGCGGGCGCGGGTGGTAGGCGGCGTGATGAACGCGGTGCCGCTCAAGAGCCACAACCGGAACGGCACGTACGACTATGCGTATGCATACACCTACTCCGCCGGCGATCCGCCTGACATTCATGCGCCGCGCTAAGGCGCGTTGAACGCAAGACGAAGCAAAGGGCTGTGCCGGATCGAGGCACAGCCCTTTTTGTATTGGGACGGAGTTTCCTCAGGCCTGGTTGGCGCACGCGCTTCTAACGCGTGGCGCGCGTAGGGCTGCTTTGTACGTGGCTTGAGTGGGGTGGCGTGGGTACGTTTCGTCCGCGTGGTTCGTGCGACGGAAAGGGAACAGAAACGGGAACGACGCCAATGCGGCGGCACCGACGCCAATGCGGCGGCACCGACGCCAATGCGGCGGCACCGACGCCAATGCGGCGGCACCGACGCCGACGGCTATGCACATGCCGAGGGCGCGGTATGGAGACGACGAGGCGCGCGACGAGAGCGCTTGCCGGTCAGCACCGCGCACGCGCGCGGCCAGCTCCGGCGTTGCGCGGCTTTTACAGAAACGCGCTGACGTCGGTATGAAAACGCACGGCCAGCGCCTTGGCCACCTTCTTGCTGATGGCGCGACGGCCCGCGAGAATATCGCTCACCACGGTGGGCGACGCGATACCTATCAGGTCCTTCTGCTTGAGCCCATGCGTTTCCAGCAGATGCCGCAAGACCTCGCGCGGCTCCGCTTTTGGAATCGTCACGTGATGCGATTCCCAGCTTTCGACCAGGTCGGTCACGATCGCGAACAGATCGGCGAGCGGGTCCTCCTCGTTGCTGTTCAGATGATCGGCGAGCGAGTTGGCGAGCCGCACCATGGTCTGGTAGTCCTGCTCGTTGCGAATGGGCGTGATCGGCAACTGCGCTTGCAGCGCCGCCCAGGTTTGAGCGATGTCGGGAAAAGCTCCCGGAAGGCGATCGGCATTCATGAGTTTAGATTCTTCCTCGTCCAAAGGTCGTACTGCGCATGCGTCAATACATGACGAACGAACAACGACTGCCTGTTGTAGTGACACGCCGCGACGATCCGGAACCGGTTGCCGCCTACATCGAAAACCGAGTATTAAGGCGGCACGTAGTCCATGCGGGCGAACGTCTGCTTCAGGTCGTTATGGGCATACGCGAGGCATGCCTGCGCCAGTGAATACCTCGTCAATAGCGCACCGCGCACCCCGGATGTCTCTTTATGAAGTCCAGCAACGCTTTCTTTGAGATGACCCGCATCGGATGTCCTCGCACATGTTCGCGCGCTGAGAATGCGCGCTTCACCTGCAAGGCCAAACGGAGCGAATCGACACCAATAGCCGGCCGGACGGCATCGTCCGAACGGCTATTTACAACTGACTGCGGTACGACGAAAGCATTTTATTCGCGTACTGCGAAGTTCCCAATACGCGAATAATTGGCCGACTTGCCGCTTCCCGGCGTCGTCGCGCCAACATGCGGAGGCCGGCTGACGCTATCGCGTTCGAGCACGTCAGCGGCCCCAACTGCTTTTCTGCGCCGGCTCGCCGGGCCACCGTAGCTCCTGGGTGGCAAGATCCGGTTCGATCCGCTCCACTGTTCCAATCCGCTGACGCAGCCCTGCCGCCGCGATCGTCCGCGTGACTTCGGCCATGAAGGCGCGCCGGAACACTGCCGCCGAAAAACGTTCCGCGTTCGCGCGGCATGCCGCCGGCGTGATCTGGTCGCGCTGACGCTCGAAGCGATCGATTGCGTCGAGCATCGACACCACGGTCTGACGAGCGAAATACACGCCGGTCGGATGCGCCTCGCCGATCGGCACCACGGTTTCGAGCGCGCCGCCCTTGCCGAATGCAATCACCGGCGTGCCGCATGCCTGCGCTTCGAGCGCGACGATGCCGAAGTCCTCCTCGGCGGCGAACACGAAGGCTCGCGCGCGTTGCAGATGGTCCTTCAGCACCTCGAACGGCTGATAGCCGAGAATCGTCACATTCGGACGGGCCCTGGCGCGAATCGCCGCCATCTCCGGCCCGTCGCCAATCACGACCAGCTTGCGGTGCGGCGTGGCATTGAATGTCTCGACAATCAGATCGATGCGTTTGTACGGCACCATGCGCGAAGCGGTCAGATAAAAATCTTCCTTGCGCGTGCACAGTTCGAATTCGTTCACGTCGACGGGCGGCGAAATCACGGCCGCATCGCGCCGGTAGGTTTTCATCACGCGACGCGCAACGAAGTGCGAGTTCGCGATCAGGCGGTCGACGCCGTTCGCCGAGTGCGAATCCCAGCCGCGCAGATAGTGGAGCAACGCGCGCGCCGCCCACGACCTCGGTCCATGCGTAAGATTCGCTTCGCGTAGGTACTGATGCTGCAGATCCCACGCGTAGCGCATCGGCGAATGCACGTAACTCACATGCGTCTGATCCGGGCCGACCAGCACACCCTTGGCGACCGCATAGGAACTCGTAATGATGAGGTCATAGCCGGACAGATCGAATTGTTCGACGGCAAGCGGCATCAACGGTAAATAAGCTCGATAATGGCGTCGCGCGAATGGCAGGCGCTGAATGAATGAAGTCGTCACGGGCTTGCCGCCTAGCGGCCCACGGTCTTCGAGGAAATCGACAAGACTGAAGAGATCCGCGTCGGGAAAGCACTCGATGATCTGCTCAAGCACCTTCTCCGCCCCGCCCGGCGCGACTAACCAGTCGTGCACGATCGCCACTTTCATGATCCCCCCGTTTTCTATTTAACGCCTCTTGGGCTTAGCAACGAGTGTATGTGGCGCTTCGTTTGCTGTGCGTGCGCGTGCCCACATTCGACGCGTGACAGCTCGCGAATAATTAAGCATCGCTCTTCGCCTATTGCGAACCTGCGCGTTCAATGACTACGCCCTCCTATGCGCCCGACGATCGACGCCTCGCCCCTCACCCATTCCTTACCGCTGGTTCAGCCGGCGCTGATCGATCCTCCTGCCGCACCCGCGGCTTCGACGTCGGCCGCAAACACCGCGACGCCTGCGGCACCGCGCGTGCTGTTCGTCGATCAGAGCGGCCAGCTCGGCGGCGCCGAATTCGCGCTGCTGCAACTGGCTGGACATTGCGCCGCGCACAGCGAGGTCATTCTGCTTTCCGATGGGCCGTTTCGCGCGCGCCTCGAAGCGCTCGGCGCGCGCGTCCAGGTGATGAACGACGCGCGGGTGTCGGGCGTCGAGCGGCAAGCGTCCGTGATGAACTGTCTGCGCGTCGTGCCCGCCATGCTGCGTCAGGTGCGCGCGATCGCCACGCATGCGCGCCGTTTCGACGTGCTGTTTCTCAACACGCAAAAAGCGCTGGTGCTCGGGGCGCTCGGCAAACCGCTGCATCGCAAACCGGTGATCTGGTATCAGCACGACATTCTCACGCGTGAGCATTTCGGGCGTGTGCAGTTGAGCATCGTCAAATGGCTGGTGCGCTTCGCGGTCGATCAGGTCGTGGTGAATTCGCAGGCATCCGCGCGCTCCCTTGCCGCGCTCACGGGTATCGCAGCCGACTCGGTGCCGGTCGTCTACAACGGCATCGACGCGGCCGCCTTCAGCCGTGTGGACGGCAGCGACGCGGCCGCGTTGCGGCGCCGTCTCGGCTTGCCGGAAGCGGCGTGGCTCGCGGGGCTGTTCGGCCGTCTCGCGCCGTGGAAAGGCCAGCATATCGCGCTCGATGCGCTGGCGCGTTTGCCGCACGCGCATCTGGTGCTGGTCGGCGCACCGCTATTCGGCGAGGATGCGTACGCGCAACGCCTGTGCGAGCAGGCCGCGGCGCTCGGGGTGACGGATCGCGTGCACTTCGCGGGCTTTCAGGACGACGTGCCCGCGTGGATGAAAGCGATGGACGTGATCCTGCACACGTCGACCGAACCCGAGCCGTTTGGGCGGGTGATCGTCGAAGGGATGGCGGCGGGACGTCCGGTGATCGCGTCGGCGGCCGGCGGCGTGACCGAGATCGTGCGGCACGCACGCAACGGCTGGCTGGTGAAACCGGGGGATGCCGTGGCATTGGCTGACGCGATCGGCACATTGCGTGCCGATCCGGTTTTGGCGCAGCGTCTTGCGCAGCAGGCGCTGGCCGATGCACAAACGGAATTTTCAGTGGAACTGTATTTGCAGCGGATGACGCAGGCAGTCAGGCAAGCCGCGCGCTAATGCATGTGGATGCGCCATGCCATTTGGCGTTGCGCACTCGATGTCCGCGCGAGCCGCTTGAGCCCAGGCTCGCGCGCAAGGCTCGGGCGGTGCTGCTCAGCCCTTGCTGTACTCGATCGTCTCGACGCCGGTGTCCGTGCCGAGCAGGCACAGATTCGCGCCACGGCCGGCGAACAGGCCCACTGTCACCACGCCCGGCCATGCGTTGATGTGCATTTCCAGCGTACGTGGGTCGCTGATGCGCAAACCCTTGACGTCGATGATTTCGTTGCCGTTGTCGGTAATGAACGGCACGCCTTCTTTCGTGACGCGCACCACCGGCACGCCGCCGAGCGCCGTGACGCGGCGGCCGATCGCGGTACGCGCCATCGGCACCACTTCGATCGGCAGCGGGAAAGTACCGAGCGTCTCGACCAGCTTGCTGGCGTCCGCGATGCACACGAACACGTCCGACACCGACGCGACGATCTTCTCGCGCGTCAGCGCACCGCCGCCGCCCTTGATCATCGCGCCGCTGTGGTCGATCTCGTCGGCACCGTCCACATAGACTGGCAGCGAATCGATTTCGTTGAGGTCGAGCACCTTGAAGCCGTGCGATTGCAGCCGCGCGGTCGTGGCGAGCGAACTCGACACCGCGCCGCGATAGCGCGCCTTGTTGGCGGCGAGCGCGTCGATGAAACAGTTCGCGGTGGAGCCTGTACCGACGCCGATTATCGAGCCTTCGGGCACGGTGGCGTTCACGTAGTCGGCGGCGGCCTGGCCGACCAGTTGCTTGAGTTCGTCTTGAGTCATGGGAGAGGCAGGCGAGCAGTGAAAACTGGTAGTTTACCGGAGTGGGATGCTAACTCCGGTCGTGTCGGGATTACTTCTTCACCGCCCGCTGACGCACCGCTTCGAACAGACACACGCCGCTTGCCACCGAAACATTCAGGCTTTCGACCGTGCCCGCCATCGGAATCTGCATCACCACATCGCAGGTATCGCGCGTGAGACGCCGCATGCCCTCGCCTTCAGCGCCCATCACCAGTGCCACCGGACCGTCCAGCTCCGTGTCGTAGAGGCTCTTGGTGGCCTCGCCGGCCGTGCCGACGACCCACACCCCCGCGTCCTTCAACTCACGCAGCGCGCGCGCCAGATTCGTCACGGTGATGTACGGCACGGTGTCGGCGGCGCCGCTCGCCACCTTCGCGGCGGTCGCGTTCAAACCCACCGCGCGATCGCGCGGCGCGATCACCGCGTGCGCGCCGGCGGCATCGGCCACACGCAAACAGGCGCCGAGATTATGTGGATCGGTCACGCCGTCCAGCACGAGAATCAGCGGCGAACCGTTGATGCCGTCGAGCAGCTCGGCCAGGTTCTGCGCGAGCGGCATGTCGCCCGCGCGCGCCACTACGCCCTGGTGACGCTCGGTGTGCGCGAGGCCCCACAGACGCGTTTCGTCGGCGGCGATCAGACGCACGCCGGCCTCTTTCGCCGTGTGCAGGAATTCGGTCATGCGACGGTCTTTGCGCGTCGCGTCGTAGTAGACATCTTCGACTGTCGACGCATCGTGCCGGATACGTGCCGTCACTGCGTGGAAACCGTATAAAACCTTGAGACGTGCCATGACTGATACAACCTTTGATTGAGCGCGCGTTCGACGCGCGCTGCTGTGATGAATACGAACCTGCGTGCTTTGCGTGCTTATATGTCAGCACTGCGCCTGTGTTCGAATGCTTGACGGCGATGAAACGCAGACCGCGCGCAACCGGCACGTTGGTACGTGCCCGATGCGCGCGGTATAAGCAAGCAGGCCGCTTCAGCGTTTCTTGCGTGCCTGCGGTTTCGACACCGATTTGGTCGCGGCACCGTGCTTCTTCGCCACGCCGCGCGCAGCGCGTGCTTCCTTGACCGCCGCGGTTTGCGCGGGCGCGGCCTTCTTGCGGCGCGCGCCCGGCGCTGCCGCGCCACCTTCCACCGGCGGCAACGCACGCACGCGTGCTCCACCGTTTTCACTGGACGACTTGTCGGCCGACGGCCCACGCACCAACGGCGGCTTGATCGGAGTGTCGCGCACGAGCCGGAAGTCGATCTTGCGGGCATCGAGATCGACGCGGCTCACCTGGACCCGCACGCGATCCGACAGACGATAACGAATCCCGGTGCGCTCGCCGCGCAACTCGTTCTTGATCTCGTCGTACTGGAAATAGTCCGAGCCGAGTTCGGTGACGTGCACGAGGCCTTCGATAAAGAGCGAATCGAGCTGCACGAAAATGCCGAACGACGTGACGCCGTTCACCATGCCGCCGTACTCTTCGCCGAGCTTGTCGCGCATGAAGTAGCACTTGAGCCACGCTTCGACGTCGCGCGAGGCTTCGTCGGCGCGGCGTTCGTTGGCCGAGCAATGCAGACCAAGCTCTTCCCAGATCGCCACGTTGTTCGAGCGCTGACGGCCGCGCTTATCGTCGTCGGCCTGCTGCATGGCGCGAGCGCGCGGCGAGAGCGCCGTATTCAGCTCGACGCCTTGCGGCGGCTCCGGCTGATACTTACGGCCCTGCAGGATCGCGTAGATCGCGCGGTGTGTGAGCAGGTCGGGATAACGGCGAATCGGGCTCGTGAAGTGCGCATACGCCTCATACGCGAGACCGAAGTGGCCGATGTTGTCCGGGCTGTAGACCGCCTGCTGCATGGAGCGCAGCAGCATGGTTTGCAGCATCTGCGCGTCGGGCCGGTCGCGGATCTGCGCCATCAACGCGGCGTAGTCGCTTGCATGCGGTTTGTCGCCGCCATTGAGTGTCAGGCCCATGCCGCGCAGGAACGTGCGCAGATTCTCGAGCTTTTCCGCGGTCGGTCCGGCGTGCACGCGGAACAGCCCCGGATGTTTGTTGCGCTTGAGGAAGTCGGCCGCGCAGACGTTCGCGGCCAGCATGCATTCCTCGATGAGCTTGTGCGCGTCATTGCGGGTGCGCGGAATGATCTGTTCGATCTTGCCCTGCGCATTGCAGACGATGTAGGTCTCAGTCGTATCGAAGTCGATCGCACCGCGTTTCTGGCGCGCGGCGAACAGCGACTTGTACACGCCGTACAGATTCTGCAGTTGCGGCAGCAAGGCGGCGCGGCGCGTGGCCTCCGGACCCTTGGTGTTCTTCAGCACCGCGGCGACTTCCGTGTAGGTCAGACGCGCGGCCGAGTGCATCACGCCGGGATAGAACTGATACGCCTTCACTTCGCCGCGCGCGGTGACGATCATGTCGCACACCAGCACGCAACGGTCGACGTGCGGGTTCAGCGAGCACAAGCCGTTCGACAGCTTTTCCGGCAGCATGGGAATGACGCGGCGCGGGAAATACACTGAGGTGCTGCGTTCGATCGCGTCGGCGTCGAGCCCGCTCTTCGGGTGCACGTAGTGCGAGACGTCCGCGATCGCGACGATCAGGCGAAAGCCCTCGCCACGGCCGACCTGAACCGGCTCGCAGTACACGGCGTCGTCGAAGTCGCGGGCGTCTTCGCCGTCGATCGTGACGAGCGGCACATCGCGCAGATCGATGCGATGGCGCGCGTCGACCGGGCGCACTTCGTCGGGCAGGCGCGAGGCTTCGTCGAGCGCGGCCTGGCTGAATTCGTGCGGCACGCCGTACTTGCGCACCGCGATTTCGATTTCCATGCCGGGGTCGTCGATATCGCCGAGCACTTCCACCACGCGGCCGAGCGGCTGCGAATGACGGCTCGGGAAATCGGTCAGCTCGACCACCACCACCTGGCCGACCTTGGCTTTCTTGGTGTTCTGCTGGATCAGAATGTCGTGGCCGATGCGCTTGTCTTCGGGCGCCACGATCAGCGCGCCGTTCTCGTTGAGCAGGCGGCCGATCACGCGCTTGTTGGCGCGATCCGTGACCTCGACGATATGCCCTTCCGGACGGCCGCGCCGGTCATAACCGACGATGCGCGCGAGCACGCGGTCGTTGTGCATGACCTTCTGCATTTCGGCGGTGGGCAGGAACAGATCGTCCTGGCCGTCGTCGCGAATCAGAAAGCCGAAGCCGTCGCGATGACCTTGCACACGGCCGGCGACGAAGTTCGACGGATGAGTCAGCTGATAGAGATTGCGCTGATCGAGGCGGATCTGGCCGTCGCGCTCCATCGCGCCGAGGCGCTTGAAAAATCCTTCTCGCTCCTGGCGCTTGATCGACAGGGCTTCGGCGATGTCGTTCGCTGCAAGCGGCGCTTCACTCGTGCGCAGGACGCCCAGGATTTCTTCGCGGCTTGGAATCGGATACGGAAATTTGCTCAAGGGCTTGTCGATGATTTTTTCTCGTTGCATGGACGTCGGTCGGCGATGTGGCTCGGCTTGGAAAGCGTTTGCTTAGCGCTTCAGTTACGCTTCAGTTGCGCTTGAATTGCACCTGCAAATGCACGGAAAAGACTGCTCGGGTCCGGCTCGTTCAAGGCTGAGTCCGACGGGCGTGTGCACCGTGCCAACGAACTACTGCGAGGCATTCTAACACCCGTCTTGCGCGCCAAGCGGGCCGTCGATAGTCGCCGGGCACTTGCTGTGAGGCGCCCGCAGCCTCGTCGGCTCGATGTTCAAGCGAGTTCTGCGAAACGCTTGACAGCCTCCAGTCTGTCGCTATAATGGCGTTCTTTGCTGTTCATCACCTGCCCAGGTGGCGAAATTGGTAGACGCACTAGGTTCAGGTCCTAGCGGTGGCAACACTGTGGAGGTTCGAGTCCTCTCCTGGGCACCACGAGTTGTTCCGGCGCAAGCCGAAGAAGTCCGAGAAACCCCGTAAGATCAAAGTCTTACGGGGTTTTTTGTTGCCTGCGGTTGCCGTGCGTTCCACTGGCATCGACTGTTTTTGCGAAATGACCTTGTAGTGTCCAAGACCCGCCATGATGATGGCCTCTCCCGTGCTCGACGACGTCGAGAGTGTGCCCGAGGACAAAGCGGCATTCGCAGAAATCACTCAATTTTTCGATGCACACCTCGGCCATTGATCCCCATTCGGGAAGAGCGCTTTTGCTGTCGAATGGGATTGCGAGACCGATCCCAATAGGATTCCGGGGCCCGCTCTCCTAGTGTTGTAGGACGGCTTCATTCCAGCCCATTCCACTGCTCGCGTAACGTTTCGATGAGTACCGCTGGCCGGCGTTCGGCCAGCTTCGCCAGCACGCTGCTATCGCTTTATCCAATGCAGCGCGGCTCTTACCCATCACCTCACGGCACTCTGTTAAGAGGCTGCGAGACTGCGATGCGGCAACTTGGCACGCCGTCCACAGCCACGCTGATAGTCGGCGACAGCCCCGCCAGCAATGCGACTGGCGCCGCACGGCTCTCGACGCCGCTCGTACTCGTCGGAACGCATGCGCAGGCCGACGCCGGGTCGCTTGCCGATCTGTTCGAACTGGAGCCTGTGGCGACGCTGCCCGTGGCCGTCAATATCGCTTGAGCGACAGCACGTCGAACGTATGGCGGATCGTTTCCACCGACTTCTCGTAGTCCGATAGCGCGAGGCACGCAATCAGCACGTCGATGATCGCCAGTTGTGCGAGACGGCTCGTCATGGCTTCCGTGCGAAACTTCGTCTCGCGCGCCATGGTGAACAGCACGATGTCGGCATAGGCCTGAATCGGCGATCGCCCGAAATTCGTGAGGCAGATGGTGCGTGCGCCGGCTTCCTTGGCGAGGCGCGTTGCCGTCACTGTTTCGTGCGTGCTGCCCGAGTGGGAGATGGTGAGCGTCGCCACGGTGGGGTCGCAAAGCGACGCGCTGATGACCTGGATGTGCGGATCGATCACCGCGCGTACGTCCAGCCCGATACGCAGCATGCGGTAGTGCGCATCTTCGGCGATCGACGCCGCGCTGCCCACGCCGTAGATTTCAATGCGGCGGGCGTTGCGGATCACCTCGACCGCCCGCTCGAGCTCGCCCACGTCAAGGGTGGACTGGGTTTCATGCAGGGTCTGCACGTTCGAGCTGAAGATCTTCGAAATTACCGCGGCCGTGTTGTCGCTGGGCTCGAGATCTTCGTGGATCAACTGCACCGGGCGCACGATTTCCTGCGCCAGCACGATCTTGAGCTGCTGAAAGCCGGTGGCGCCGATCGCCTTGCACAGGCCCACTACGCTGCCTTCGCTCGCACCCACACGCTCGGCGACCTCGCTGACCGACATGTGCACCACTTCCTGCGCGTGCTGGCGGACGAAGTCGGCGATGCGCTGGCTGGTGGCGCCGAAGGTCGGATAAAGCTGCTCGATGCGCGACAGGATCGCCGACACCGAATTCGGCTGGGCCGGGGCAGCGGCCCCGGCACTCGCCGCGCCCTTCCTTGCGGGTTTCATCAAAGCTCCTGTGAAAGAATCCGTCGACCCGCTGGCACGCCACGCGAGGCCCTGCTCGGGCCAGCCAGTGCGCGATCGCAACCGCGCCCAACAAGGCAGCCGCAAGGATAGCGTGACTGCCGGGCGTTATGAAAGCGGCGAGTATCAAGGAGGCGAGGCAAAATCGATTACCCTCGGCGTTGATAACGATCGGTCGAATGATGTTTGCGATGTCGACGATCCCAACTGCCGGCGGAAGCCGGATGCCGCTTCCGCCGGCCGGAGCCACTTCAGCTTAAGTGAAGCGCCATCGCCGGATCGCTGACAGTCGGCTTGCCCGTCTCGATACGACCGGAGAAGCGGCGCATGAAGTTGTCGCCCGTTACGGTGAAGTCGTACCAGTTGCCGCTGCCCGAGAGATCCCAGTGCAGCATGCCGACATCGCCGGCAGGAACATTCATCTGCCAGGGGCCATCGGTGCGGTAGGCGTTGGACTGCACCGTCACCGTGCCGGGCGCGGTCCCGGTGTTATGCAACTTCACGTAGACCTGGCCGGCGTCCGTATCGTAGCAGACCTGCACTTCCGGCATGAAGGTCGCGGTACTGGCGGCCACTGCGTTGCCCGCGAAGGTACGCAGGAAGCCGTTCGGGCCGTAGACCCAGAGCTCGTATTTGCCGAGGTCGGTCTTCAGCGTGTCGTCCCAGTAGTCCTCGAGCGCCTTGCCGGCTTCGACCGTGTATCTGCGCGGGATGCGGTCCATGTGACTCTTGTCGTACACATGGAAGACTGCTCCTTGCTTACCTGTATTGCTGAACATCAGCTTGACGAGACCGGGGCCTTCGATGCGTGCGCTGGTATGCAGTTCATAGGGCAGCGCGCGCGAAAATCGCGTGCCCGGCTCCTGGAACAGCGGCTGTGGCGTGGCCGGCGGCGCTGCGATGGGCAGGGAGGCCTGGGCGGCAAGCACGGCCTGGTAGTTGCTCGTATCCGGCAGCGTGGGAACGACCGGATCGTTCGGCGAAACAAAGTCGAAACACGAGGTCAGGTCGCCGCAGACCGCGCGGTGCCACGGACTGACCGCGTCGACAGTGATATCGAAGCGCTTCTCGAGAAAAAGGCTCATCGACGTGTGGTCGAAAACCTGCGAGTTGACCCAACCGCCCTTGCTCCATGGCGAGATGACGTACATCGGCACGCGCGCACTGAGACCCCACGGCCGTACGTTGCCGCTGATGGTGTCCTTGGCATTCAGGTACTTTCTCGCCGGATCGGAGAAGTACTCGCCGTCCAGCGGTAACGTGGCCTTGCCTGCCAGTGTGCCGTCCAGGTTGTACGACGGTGGCGCCGGCGGCGGCACATGGTCGAACAGGCCGTCGTTCTCGTCGTAGGTCAGGAAGAATGCTGTCTGTGCCCAGACCTCTGGATTGGCGGTGACCGCGTCGAGCACTTCGGCCGTGAAGTTCGCACCGATCGCCGGATTGCTGTTGCCGGAGTGTTCCGAGTTGGCTGCCGTGCACAAGATCCACGACACTTCGGGCAACGTATTGCCCATCACATCGTTTTTCAAATCCGCAATCGAGTAGTCCGTCATGCCCTTCACGTACAGCGGATCGCCGGGCTTGGCGGTGCGGAAGTCTTGGAAAGCCAGGCCGCCGTGCATGGCACCGGTCCAGTTGTCGTTGGTGTCCTGGTAGATTTTCCAGCTCACGCCGGCGTTCTCGAGGACTGACGGCAGGGAGAGCCAGGTGAGTGCGTTGTCCGCATACGTATAGCCCGGCGTCGGCATGGTGCCGGTGATCCAGCAACGATCGTTGTTGGGTTCCGAGGTCCGGTCGTCGCTGTTGATGCCCATCTTCGCCAGCTTCGGGTCGAAGCCCGAGCCCGAGAAGAAAACCACGCGGTTCGGGTCCGTGCCGCTCGTGGTTGAGCAGAAGTGGTTGTCACAAATCGTGAACGCTTCGGCCAGCGCGAAATGGAATGGAATGTCGTTGCGGGCAAGATAGCCCATCGTGTACGGCGTCTTGTAAACGGGCCAATGGCCTGACTTGCCCTGATTCCAGGCGGCCTGCATGTCGGAGAAGCTGTGCGGCGTGCTGGGCGATTGCAGTGCCTTAACCTTGGTCATATCCATGTGATACGGCGGAATCTCGTTGCCGCTTGCGTCCTGCTGGTACCACACGTCCTTGCCGCTCTCGAGTGGAATCGGCAAGCGGTCGCCGTAGCCGCGTACACCCTTCAGGGTGCCGAAGTAATGATCGAAGCCACGGTTTTCCAGCATCAGGATGACAATGTGCTTGATGTCCTTGATGGTGCCGGTGTCTACCGCAGCTTGAACGGAAAGTGCGCGGGCGATACTGGGCGGCAGCATGCCCAGCGCGAGGGCGGCGCCTGCCGACTTGGCGGCACCGGTGAGGAAACTGCGTCGATCGAGTTTTTTCATGGTCTTGACGATGTAGGGATTGAGCGCGGGGCGGGACTTCGCGGCATCAGGGTGCGCAACTCAGCTTGACGCTGGGCGGAGCGGACGACGGCTGAGCGCCGGAAGCGGCGTTGGCGGCGCCTGGCGTGTTTGTCGAAGACCCGCCGCAGGCGGTCAGCGACAGGCTCAGAACGATGCAGGCCGCTACGGCACGGCCATACAACAGGAATTGGGTCATGGGCGGGATCTCATGGTCTGATAGACAATTGGTACAACTGATTACGAAGACAGTTGACCGATTTGCGCGATGATCTGGTCTGGTCCGAACACGGCGCTAAAGCTTGAGCAGTAGCAGGTACCGGCACACAGAGAATAAAAACTGAATGTGTCAGCGCAATGAATAACTTTCATTTTCATATAACAACCGCCCTGAACAAATTTCATTCTATGCCTGTCGATTCCGGCTCCGCTGCGACTCGCTGGCCACGCGGCCTGGTCTCCACAAGCACTCCACCTAGGTCCGCAGTCTGTGGTGGCAACACAGTAGTTGACCCATCGTGCAGGCGTTTTCGCGCGCGGCTATTACGCGTGCTGCAAACGGCTAGCGTCGGTTGATTGAAGCGAAGTTAGTTTGCCTGGGGGGATTGACACGCCGCATCAGCTCGCTAAAATAGCGGTCTAGCTTGAAGACGTGCCCAGGTGGCGGAATTGGTAGACGCACTAGGTTCAGGTCCTAGCGGTGGCAACACCGTGGAGGTTCGAGTCCTCTCCTGGGCACCAACAGTTGTTCCGGCGTAAGCCGCAGAAGTTCGAGGAACCCCGTAAGATCAACGTCTTACGGGGTTTTTTGTTTCTGCGGACATGCGGTCATGGTCCGAAAAGAAACACGCTCAGGCTTCCTTCACCGACTCTATAGCGAAGGTCCAACTACCCCCTGCGCAGGGGGTGTTTCGCTTTCGCCAGATCTCTAGCATGAGGTACATCCGTGCTGGTCACGCCGCTTTCTGTCGGCGTGACACCTGCAATCGCAACCGCATCGCCATCAGCGATGACCTGCACGGCGCCAACGCGTCTATCGGCGCAAACAACTGAAACAATTCCACGCCAAGTTCGGCCGAAACGGCCCCGACGCATACGTCGCGGGCCGCGTACGGCCGGCCAGAAATCAGGTCGCTTGAGGAGAGGCACGGTGACGGGATTGCGTCGGCAGATTTCGGTGTTTGGCGGCACGGCGTTGGCGGTTGGAATGGTCGTCGGGTCCGGCGTCTTCGGGCTGCCAGGCCTCGCGCTACAACTCAGTTCGCCTCAAACCGCGGCGTTCGGATGGTTGGCCTGCGCAATCGCCTGCCTTCCTCTCATTTGGATATTCGCGATTCTCGGCACCCGCTATGCCTCTGCTGCAGGCATTTCGCGTTACGCCGAAGCCGCGCTCGGGCGACGTGCCGAATTCGCCGTCACGGCCGTTCTGTGCGGAACCTTCCCGCTTACCGTACCGGCCCAGTCGATGATCGGTGCAAGCTATGCGCTCGTTGCGTTCGGGCTCGATCAAAGTGCGCTTGTTCCCGTAGCCGCATCGATCCTGCTCGTCGCCGTCGCATTCAATTTATCCGGCATTCGCACGACGGCGCTCGTCAATACCGTTTCACTGGCATTGATCGTCGCTGCTGTGCTCGCGCTATGCACGATGCGCCAGTCCGATCTTCACACCGGCATGTTGCTGTGGACTCGTCCGGACTGGACGGGTATCAAGCTATCGCAAGTATGGAAAGTGAGCGCCCTGCTCTTCTGGGCATTCGTGGGCTGGGAAAATGTCTCGTTCGGTCTCGAAGAGTTCAAGGAGCCGCAGCGCACGATCAAGCGTGTCTACCTGTTCAGTTTTCTCGTGGTGGTGGCGCTGTATTTCCTGCTGGCCGCGACGATCAATGGAGCGTCGCGTGGAGACTCCTCCGTGAACGTAACGGAAGGCATTGCCCGTCTCGTTCCGTTGCGCTGGCAGTCGCTCTTCTCTCTCGTGACGCTCGTGATTATCCAGGCGACAGCCAATGCATGGGTCTTCGCCGCCAGCCGTCTTTTCTATGCCGCCGGTAGAAACCGTCTGCTGCCTGAAGTGTTCGCGCGTCTTGACCGGCAAGGCACGCCGCGTAACGCGCTATGGCTGGTGGCGGCATGTTTTGCGGCCGTACTGGCGGCGGCGACGCTGTTTCACATCAGTGTCCCGGATCTGGTGCTCGTCGCCAATCAGAACTTCCTGGTGCTCTATCTGGTATGCATCTACGCCTGCTGGAAGATCGAGCGCGGACTGCAGCGATGGCTTCTGACACCACTCGCACTATTGTCCTGCGGCTTCCTGCTCGCAGGATTCAGTTACAAGATCCTCTATCCGGTTGTCCTGCTGGCCTTGGGCATGATGTGCCAGCGTTCGCGTGACAACCGCCCCCTTGTCAGTCTGGCGCAACCCAATCTGCCGCCCCGCCTCTAGCGGCTAGCGACACACTCGGCACATTCGACAACTTGCACGCTACTTCGCAGGACCAGCGCGACAAGCTCCGCCTGCCTGTGAGTGGACGTCTTGGTGAGTATCTGTTTCAGATATCCCCGCGCTGTGCCCATACTGATCGCGAGCTTCGATGCCGCTTCCGCAAGATCGCAGCCGCGCGCGAGCAACGCGGCAAGTTGCGCCTCACGACGCGTTAGCTGAAATGTCTCGACGAGCACACCCAGGTCGAGGCTCAACGGACGGTCGGGTTCCATCACGAACAGAACGCCACGCGCGGTCCTTGCTTCGCGGGAATCACCCCACCCGGCCGATTTCTCCTGCGCACAGAATGGCATGACGCTGACAACCAGCGGCAGACGCGGCGGCTCGCGCGACAGATAACAGCGGACGGGAGCAGCGTGTCGTATGGCACTCTCGCAGGCCATGCGTTGCGCGTCATGCAGGCCGACAGCCCTCGCCATCGCCTTTTGCAATGCCTGCGTTTGCGCATGATGCGTCGCCATGACAGTGCCTTTTCGCAATAGCAATCCGTCGCCGCCCGACGCAAGCGCCTCGGCACACCCGTTCACGAATACGGGACGCAGCGCGATGTCGAAAAGAATCACGCCCACGTTCACACAGGCCAGTACATCGAGTGCGGACTGGACCTGCACGTTGGTGACGGCGAGGCGGCTGCGAACTTCCAGCGAGTTCACCAGGTGTGGCACGATGAGATTCATCGCATTGACATCTTCACTGCTGAAATCCGCTGCGCCAAGCTCACGGCCCGCCGAGAAATAAACCTGCCGCACAGGCGTGCGGACGAGCGGTGCGACGACTCCATAGAAGCCGCCGGCCGGCCGGACCGCCTCGTTATAGATATATGAACGTCTGAAATCCGCATCCGAGATCGCCGACGATTGCAGCAATGACGTGCCGACCGGAATTGCGCTGATCCAGTCTGGAATGCGTGACTCGAACTCGCGCTGCAGTCGCGCAACGCAATCGGGCTCGATACCTGTGGACACAACCATGCCGGTGGCACCGTCCGTCAATTCGTTCAACATCGACTTATGCGCGCCGATGACGCTCGCGACCGAACGGAGCGCCGCCTGCCACTCGTCAGGGGCGAGCGCCGCCTGATAGACGTGACGAACCGCAGCATGAATATCGTCGACGCGTCCCACCTTCACCTCTGCGCTGTACAGCCACCCTCCCAAATGGGAGTAACAGTTGCACCTTCACTCTGTCAGTATAGTAAGAACGATAGGAAGACCAGGTTTCTGCAATTCCCGGAGACAGACATGTCATCCAAACATACTGCCCTGGCAGGTCATGTTCGGCGGCTATGCTCGCTCGGTGCCGAGCCGCACATTGTCATTCCGCATGTCGTCGAAACAATTCGGACACTCGTGGGTGCGGATTGGGGCATGTTCTTTTATGCCGATGAACATTACGCGCTTAGAAACGGTTTCAAAAAGGCTTCGTAGGGGCTGTTAACCCGTAACGCAACCTGTTAACCTCGATCGTTGTGATAACAGGATCGAGGAGATGGGCAAACCAATCATCGACGACGAACTGTGGACACTGATCGAGCCACTGCTACCACCAGCGAAGCCACGCCGCTTCAAGTATCCGGGCCGCAAGCCAGTTCCGGATCGGGCTGCGCTGACCGGTATCCTGTTCGTGCTAAAGACCGGTATCCGGTGGCGAGATTTGCCAGCAGAAATGGGATGCGGCTCCGGCGTCAGTTGCTGGCGAAGGCTACGCGATTGGCAACAAGCCGGCATATGGGATCGATTGCACGCAGTGCTTCTGGCGAGGTTGCGAGCGATGGACAAGATCGACTTCTCGCGCGTGGTCGTGGATTCGTCGTCGATTCGCGCGGTTGGGGCGGGCGAAAAACTGGTCCGAACCCCACCGATCGAGCGCGACCCGGATCCAGGCACCACCTCGCCACCGATGCCAACGGAACGCCCATCGCGGCAATCCTGACTGGCGCCAATCGTAACGATGTCACCCAACTCGTGCCGTTGATTGAGGCCATCGTACCGATCGCCGGCAGGCGCGGGCGGCCGCTGAGCCGTCCTGGCCGTGTCTACGCTGACCGAGGTTACGACCACGACAAATACCGACGCGCTCTCCATGAGCGCAGTATTCCCACTAGCATCGCGCGGCGTGGCCACCCGCACGGCAGTGGCCTTGGCAAAGTCCGTTGGGTTGTCGAGCGTACACATGCCTGGCTGCATCATTTCCGTCGTCTACGTATTCGCTTCGAACGTCGCGCTGACATTCATGAAGCGTTCCTCAAACTCGGCTGTTGCTTGATCTGTTGGAACACCCTTCAGCGAGCTCAACAGTCTTTATGAAACCGTCTCTTAGCGAAATGTTCAGTCAGAACGAAGCCATATACGAAATCATGCCGCTCTATATGAAAGAAGTGCATAACACGGAGAAACAGGCGGATGCGATGGGTGTCGACTTCACCACAGCGATGCGGCGAGGACGCGGCTATGAGAACACGGCACGCAATGATGCCGCGTTGCTCAAGAGCACGATGTATAACGAGCTCTACCGGCCTATGTACATTCGGCACAGCCTCGAAATGACCGCGTTCGACGGCAAACGTGGCTGGGGCAGTGTGACTCTCAAGCGCATGCCCGACAACCGGCCGTTTTCGGAGCGCGACCTCGCGGACATTCGCCCTTTATCGAGGCATATCGCGCATGCGCTCGCTTGCCCCAAAGCGCAATCTCTCAATCACGCGGAAAACGGTCGGTCGTCCGTCATCGTGGTCGACGACACTGGGAAGATCGTCATGCAGAACGGCACCGGCATGCGCATGCTTGCGTTGGCCAGCGGCGAGTCGGCCAGCTACGTGCGGCACACGCGCCTTCCCGACTGGCTGACGCCGCTGGTCATCAATTTCAATAGAATCTGGCGCGGCTGTGCGGCCGCTCCGCCTCTGCATGAACGCTTCAATGCCGCCGGTCGATTCACGTTCAAGGCGTATCGCTTCGACCACGCGGATACGATGACCGACCACACATTTATCGCTATCTACGCCGAGCATTTCGCCCCGCTCGCATTTGAAATCGAGACGCGAGGCTTTCAGCTTGGCTTGAGCGAGCGGCAGCGGCAGCTCTGCACTTATCTGTTGCTCGAACGCTCGCACGGCGACATTGCACAACTGCTGGGCATCCGCGAAAGCACGGTAATCGATCACGTGCGCAAGATATACGGGAAACTCGATGTCCACAGCCTCGGGCAGCTAAAGGCCGCTTTTCATGGCGTCGGCGGCGATACGGACAGGCGCCCTATGTGGGCCGCGAATAGCTGACGCTTTGCGACTTGCCGACTACTGATGCTTCACCCTGCACCAGCGCGCACGGCCTTCAATTCCCGAAGGTCTTACGCGCTCACGTTGGCGTGACGGCCGTCCCGCAAGTACGGCTATCGTTCGGTCACTCGCCGCAGCGGACAAGTCATCGGCATTTTCCGACATTCGTCTATCGACGCTGAAATTCCCGCGCGCTACTGCAGACCCGTCATTCGTCAAGGACAACGGCGAACGGCCGCTACCGACTTCCACGAACGCGCACCTTCGACCCACCGCAGACGCCGGGACTGGGCGAAGGAATCTCCGTTCGACCGCGAACAGCAGGACGCTCGACAATACTCGCTATGACTTGGGCGGATTGTCATCGGGTGACGTCGGCGGCCGTTTCTTCATGGAGTCCGACATTTGCATTAACATCAGGGCACTGAACGTATTGAACGCAGCCGGTCACAACCAGACGTGCTGGTTTGATATTCCGTTGTGAAAAAGGGAGGCAATCGTGGCTGACGAAAAGATGCTGGCGCAAGTTTGTGAAAAACAGGGATTTTTCGCGGCGTTGGACCAGAGCGGCGGATCGACCCCGGGCGCCCTGCGGCTCTATGGCATTCCGGAGAGCGCCTACAGTGGTGACGCCGAGATGTTCAAACTGATCCATGAGATGCGGGTGCGCATCATCACTGCGCCCGCCTTTACGGGGGACAAGATCATTGGCGCCATTCTCTTCGAAGCTACCATGGACGGACAGGCACTCGGAAAACCCGTGCCGACGTTCCTGTGGGAGGAGCGTGGCGTCGTGCCGTTCCTGAAGGTCGATAAAGGCCTGGAAGCCGAAGCCGACGGCGTGCAACTGATGAAGCCGATACCCGGACTGGACGAGCTGCTCGCTCGGGCTGGGAAACTCGGTATCTTCGGCACCAAGATGCGCTCGGTCATCAACCTGAATTCGGCAAGCGGTATCGCTGCGATCGTCAAGCAACAGTTCGCACTGGCAGCACAGATCGATGCCCACGGTCTCATGCCGATACTGGAACCCGAGATTTCGATCAAGAGTCCGGACAAGCCAGGAGCGGAAGCCACCCTGCTCGCCGAACTGACCAAAGGTCTCGACGCCCTGCCGGATAGCCGTCGCGTCATGCTCAAGCTGACCCTGCCCGACGTGGCGGACTTCTATCGTCCACTGGTCGAGCACCCGCGTGTCGCACGGGTCGTCGCGCTTTCAGGAGGATACACGCGAGCCGACGCGTGCGAACGGCTCGCTACGAATCACGGCATGATCGCCAGCTTCTCGAGGGCCTTGATCAACGAACTCAAGGAATCGATGAACGACAGTGAGTTCAACGCGACACTCGCAAAGTCCGTCGACGAGATCTATCGGGCCTCTGTCGTCAAGGTTTGAAGCGACTTTCAGGAGGGCGACTCCTGCGAATCAAGAGACCCGGGCCGCCTAACAAGAACGTGCTGCTTTGTCCGGCCCGCGGGCCGGACAAAGCTCGCGGCCTGATCCTCCAAGAATTCTTCTTTGCACATTCGCACAAAGCGCGAAATGGTTAACTGCTCACGTGCCGCGAAGGTCATCGGAGCGGATATGCAGGCAATATGTTCCCGTCAGCAGAGACGTTCATCGCGCGTTCGCCGGTAAGGCGTCGTCGCTGTCCGCAGCGAACTCCGCACCGTGTCGTCCAACACAGCGCACACGTGGCAAGAAGCGACATTGTCTGATTCCGGCCGACGCGTCTCCTCACTGCTGCGGCAACGCGTAGGCAATCACATAGTCGCCGAGCTTCGTGCCGAACGAGCCATGCCCGCCCGCCGCGATCACCACGTATTGACGACCGTTGATCGAATAGCTCATCGGCGTAGCCTGACCGCCTGCGGGAAGGCGGGCCTCCCAGAGCGGCTTGCCGTTGTTCACGTCGAACGCGCGGAGGTAGTTGTCCGCCGTCGCGCCAATGAACACGACACCGCCCGCAGTGACGATCGGACCGCCCAGCATCGGCATGCCCATTTTGAACGGCAGCGGAATCGGCGAGCTGTCTCGCACAGTGCCGATGCGCTTTTTCCACACGATCTCATTGGTCTTGAGATCGATCGCGGAGATGTAGCCCCATGCCGGCTGCTTGCATGGCAAGCCGAACGGCGAGAGGAATGCGTTGATCACCACGCCGTACGGCAACCCGTATTGCGGCTGGATGCCTGACTCCGTGCCGCTGCCCTTGGCGCCCGGCACCGGCTCCAGCGGATTGCCGGGGCCGCGCGGAATTAGACGCGAGACGAACGGCAGCGCGATCGGGTTCGCGACGGCGATCTGGCGGTCGGTATCGACGGCAATGCCGCCCCACTCGAACATGCCCAGGTTGCCCGGAAACACCAGCGTGCCCTGCAGCGAAGGCGGCGTGAACGTGCCTTCATAGCGCAGCTTGTGGAAAATCACCCGGCACACGAGCTGGTCGTACATCGTGGCGCCCCACATGTCGGCGTCGGTCAGGTTTTTCGACGGGCGGTACGTGAGTTGCGAGAACGGCTGCGTCGGCGCAACGTGGTCGCCGGGGGCGGCGCCTTGCGGCACCGGCGTTTCGGGCGCCGGCACGACTGGCACACCGGTGCGTCGGTCGAGCACGAACAGGTTGCCGGTCTTGGCTGGCGCGTACACGATCGGCACGTTCTGACCATCCTTGCCGGTGATGTCGGCGAGCGTCGGCTGCGATGGCTGGTCCATGTCCCACAGATCGTGGTGCGCGGTCTGGTAGAACCAGGCGAGCTTGCCGGTCGAGGCGTGAAGTGCCAGCAGGCCGCTGGCGTAGCGCTCCTGCTCCGGCGTGCGCTCGCCGCCCCAGATATCCGGTGTCGTCACGCCCATCGGCAGATAGACGATGTCGAGCTTCGCGTCGTAGGCGGCGGGTGCCCACGAGTTGGGCGAATTCCACGTGTAATGCTCACCCGGCCCCGGAATCTGATTCGGGTCTTTCGCGCCCGGATCGAACGCCCAGAGCAATTCGCCCGTGCGCACGTCGAAACCGCGGATGACGCCCGACGGCTCGCGGTTCGAGAAGTTGTCCTCGACCGCGCCCGCCACGATGATCACCTTGCTGGTGATGATCGACGGCGAGGTGGGCTCGTACATGCCCGGCGTCACGACCGGCTGCGCGTGTTGAAGGTCGAGGTCGCCGTGATTGCCGAAACCCTCGCAACGCTGGCCGGTCAGCGCGTCGAGCGCGTAGAGGTGGCCGTCGTTGACTGGCAGGTAGATGCGGCGCGTACAGGCGGCCATGGCGGCGGGGGCCGAGGCGGCTATGGTAGCGGCGGCGTCGCTTGCTGGCGCGGCTGCGGCGGTATCGCTTGCCGGCGCGGCTGCGGGTACGGCAGCGGTGGTGTCGCTCGCCGGCGCTGTTGCCGGTACGGCTGCGGTGGTATCGCTCGCCGGCGCCGCTGCGACTGCGACTGCGGCGGCATCACTCGCCGGCGCCGCTGCGGCTGCAACTGCGGCGGCATCGCTCGCCGGCGCCGCCGCGGGCGCGGCCGCCGCGGCGCTGGCCGACAGATCGACATACGACACGCCGCGGCAAGTCACATGCTGGAACGACGGGTCGGGCTGCAGTTTCGGATCGAACTTCCACTTGAGCGTGCCCGTCTTCGCGTCGAGCGCGAACAGGATCTGATGCGGCGAGCATAGGTAAAGCAGATCGCCAATCTTGATCGGCGTGACTTCGTTGGTAATCTCGACGGGATCGTTGGGCCCCTTCATATCACCGGTGCGGAAAGTCCAGGCCACCTGGAGATCCTTCGCGTTCTCAGGCGTGATCTGCTGCAATGGCGAATAGCGCGTGCCTTCCTGGGTGCGTCCATAGGCGGGCCAGTCAGCGGCGTCGATGCCGGTGCCGCTCGCGGGCGTGGAAGCGCTCAGTGTGCCGTTGACTTGCTGCGGATCGTTGAAGTTCGCGTACACCAGCACGCCCGCCCATGCCACGAGCGCGACGACGAGCGACGCGACACCCAGCTTACGCTCGCCCTCCAGCCGCCAGCTCATGAGCAGCAGCAACCACACGCCGAAGATGACGAGCACACCGGAGCGCGGCGCGAGCGCCCAGAAGTCGGGACCCGACTCCAGCAGAGCCCAGATCGCCGTGCCGATGAGCACAAGCGCATAGAGCACGAGCGCGGCGGGACTGCGCCGCCAAAGCAGCCAGGCCACGCCCAACAGCACGACGCCTGTGACGATGTAGTACGCCGAGCCGCCGACCGCGAGCAGCCATGCGCCACCAATCACCAGATAGAGCGCGGTCAGGACCGTAAACAGCAATGTGATGACGCCGATCACGCCCCGCGAATTCGACTGACTGGTCATGATGATCTCAACCCTCTCGAGTGGCGCCGCCTGCTGATGGTATCGGCGTCGAATTCACATGCCGGAGCACGGCACAAAGCATCAGAACGTGTTCATCATCCCGACGTACACGCCGGTTTGCGATTCGCCGGCCACTGGGCTCGTAGCCGACGACGGATCGCGTGGCGTCGCGAACACTGGGAACGTACCGTTCCGGCTGTTGTTCACATAGGCGACAGTCCCGTAGAGGAATGTGTGCGCGTCTAGGTTATAGGTGGTTCCGAGTGCATATGGCAAGGCATGACTGCCGGCATCGTACGAAGCATGTACGGCGCCTTCGCTGACATGGATATAAAAGGCCGCCGCCGTCACCGCCCAGCGCGGCGTGTCCTGAATGTCAAAGCCATGGAAGACCGGCCTGGGTACTCGAGGTTGTTGCTCGTCTGCTGCCAGTTGCGTCCGCGCATGAGCGAAGCCGACGGCACGGCCAAACAGCGTCACGCTCGATTGTGCGGAAGCAGCCATGCCAGCCGCGCGCGGCACGATACCGCACCGTGGTTATCTCATGTGAGGTTCCAGGCGGATTCTCCTTTCGTTCTCCTTGCCGTCCGGGCCGCCGCGGTGCCGACGGATAGCGTACCCAGGGAGAAGACAAAGTCGGCCCACCAACTCGATTGCTTGCTATAACGCTGGTTGTGATTCGCACGAATCGTCGAGCACTAACATGACGTTGCGGAACATGGGAATGCGCCGTGGCTGGAGCTATGCATAGTAGAAGGCGCAGAAGCGACTTGGTATGACATATTCGTTGTAGTGGGTTACCCTGCCCGGCCTGCGGGATTGAACGCCGTGGCCAGAACGAGCGCTTCATGGTCTCGCGCAGATGTTCGGCATTCACCGTAATACCCTTCACACACCTGTCCGCGAGCGTCATGCACGCCGCGGTGAGATGTGTGAAGCTACGCACCAGCGCGCAGGCAATGATGGGTTCGAAGGCATTGAGTTGAAGCTTCTAACGGCATGACCTCCAAACCATGCCGTCGTCAAAGGCCGCGGCCTTATCGCGCTTTGCTCGTCCCACTCCAGCTAAAACCAAAGCTCGACTGCATCGCAGGCGCCCACTTCGCGCACGCACGAAAACCCAGCAGCGCGCCGCCCACGGCAAACAGAACAGGAATCAGAAAATCCTGGCTCACGCGGGTGAATTCGAACATGAGCACCACGGCGGTAACCGGCATCTGCATCGAGGCAGCGAGAAACGCCGTTGCGCCGACCACCGCGAATGCGCCCAACGACGCCCCCGGCCACACGAGGCTCCACAATCCGCCGAGCACGATCGCCAGCAACGCGCCATTCGCGAGCCCCGGCGTGAGCAGGCCGCCCTCGGCGCCCGCGCGCAAACTGCTCGCGGTGATCACCACTTTCAGTACCAGCAGCATCGCGGCGAGGCTGATGGTCAAGTCACCATCGAATGCCAGTCCCGCAGGGCCCTTGCCATTGCCGAGCAACTGCGGGAAATGCATCGCGAGGACGCCGATCATAGCGAAGTTCAACAGCGACAACACAGGCAGGCGCCAGTTCTTCGGCGCGGCCTCACGTGAGCGTTTCATCAGCTCCGCGAAGCTCCACGCGGCCGCGCCGAAAATCGGACCGCACACCACGGACCAGACCACGAGCGAGGAGCCCAGCGTGATCGACGGCACGAGGTATTGATGCTCGTTGCCCAACCCCACCTGAGCGACCAGCGCGGCCACCGACGAGGTCACGACGGCCGGCACCAGAGCGGGCCAGCCGAAGGTGCCCAACAGGACTTCGAGCACGAATACCGCGCCGCCAAGCGGCACGTTATAGACCGCGGCCAAACCGGCGCCCGCGCCGCACGCCACCATGATCCGGCTCTGCGCGACCGACAGACCCGCGCGACGCGACAGCCAGCCGGCAAGCGCCGAGCCGATCTCGCGCGGCGCGACTTCACGGCCGAGCGGCGAACCGAGCGCCACGGTGACGATCTGCAGCACTGCGTGGATGGTCGTGCTCGCTAAAGGCATCTGCGGATCGTCAGACTTGACGGCCTGGCGGATGCTCACGAGCGGCCGGCCGAACCGATAGAGCGCCCACCAGCCGAGTCCCGCCACCAGGCCGCAAATCGTCAGCACAAGCAGGCGGCGTTCGGGCGCGGCGCCATTCACGCCTTGCAGAAAACTCTCGGCGCTGATCACGTGCGTCACGCTGTAGCCGTACGCAAGGTGCTGGATGCCGTGCAGCAGCAGCGCGAGCAGCATGCCGCCAAGGCCGGCGCCGAGGCCGGTCAGCAGCGTGACCGCGGCCACCATGGCAAACGGACTGCGCTCGCAGCGTACTGGCTCGGAGGTGGTTGATTTGACTGACATGGTGCGTCGAGAAAGTGCGAAAAGAGTAAAAGCGGCCATTTTATTGCGCAATGCAGCATGAATCAAATTGATTTTTCGGTTTGACTGATGCAAATACTGCATATGTTCAAACAAAGGACTTCACGGTGCCTGCGAAACTGGCGTTTTCGGCCCGGCGCCATGTCTGCCGGCCGTACCGCCGCCAACCTGACCGGCGAGTATCTCCTCTACCGATTGGCGAATTACCTGAAGTCAAATCGACCGGATTAACGCGAAATCGCGTCCGAAAACAGGTTACAAATAACAAACCGAATTGCACACAGCGCCAATACAATAATTACATTTACCCAACATAAAGCACACCACGGCCATTCAGCATGAAATGTGCTCCAGGGATTAATACCGATAAACGCGCGTTCATTCATGCAAGCGTTTAACAGTCGGCGTACACTCGCTCGGAGCCCATGCCACGGGGCGTGCGGGGCTGCGGAGCCACCCGTCGTTGAACACGGGTGATTGGAGAATCAGGAGAACAATCAATGAGTTGGACACGGGAACAAAGAAACGTCACGATCGCCGCCTATCTGGGCTGGACACTCGACGCATTCGATTTCTTTCTAATGGTGTTCGTATTGAAAGATATCGCGGCGGAGTTCAATACAAAAATCCCTGAAGTCGCCTTCGGCATTATGCTGACCTTGATGATGCGTCCGGTCGGCGCATTGATTTTCGGCTGGCTCGCCGACAAGTACGGCCGCCGTCCCACGCTGATGGTGAACATCGCGTGCTTCTCGCTGCTGGAACTGCTGTCCGGGTTTTCGCCGAACCTGGCCACCCTGCTCGTGCTGCGCGCGTTGTTCGGCATCGCGATGGGCGGCGAATGGGGCGTCGGCGGCGCACTGACCATGGAAACCGTGCCGCCGAAGTCGCGCGGCATCGTCTCGGGTCTGCTGCAAGCAGGCTATCCGAGCGGCTATCTGCTCGCCTCGGTCGTGTTCGGCGTGTTCTATCAGTACATCGGCTGGCGCGGCATGTTCTTCGTCGGCGTGCTGCCGGCGTTGCTCGTGCTGTACGTGCGGGCGCACGTGCCGGAATCGCCCGCCTTCAAGACGCTCGAAAAGAAAGCGCGTCCGGGTCTCGTCGCCACGCTCAGGCAGAACGTCAAGCTGTCGCTGTACGCGATCATTCTGATGACCGCGTTCAACTTCTTCTCGCACGGTTCGCAGGATCTGTATCCGACCTTCCTGCGCGTGCAGCATCAGTTCGATGCGCATACGGTGTCATGGATCACGATCGTGCTGAACATCGGCGCAATTTGCGGCGGACTATTTTTCGGTTCGTTGTCCGAGAAGATCGGCCGCAAGCGTGCGATCTTCATCGCGGCATTGATCGCGTTGCCGGTGCTGCCGTTGTGGGCCTTCTCGACCACGCCGATGCTGCTCGCGGTCGGCGCCTTCCTGATGCAGATCTCCGTGCAGGGTGCATGGGGTGTGATTCCGGTGCACCTGAACGAAATCTCGCCCGATGAAATCCGCGCGACGTTCCCCGGCCTCGTGTATCAGCTCGGCAATCTGATCGCGTCGGTCAACGGCCCGTTGCAGGCGAGTGCTGCCGAAGCGCACGGCAACAACTACGCGCTCATCATGGCGGTCGTGATCGGCATCGTGGTGGTGGTGATTGCCGCACTGATTCCGTTCAGCCGCGAGCGCCGCGGCATCGACATGACGCAGTCGGCTAAACAGGTTGCGGCACAGCTTTAAGCGTTCGAACCCAACAGCTGTTTTGCCGGCGCGTCATCGGGCTCGATAGACGAGCAAGGCGGTTCGAACCGCCGCGACGCAAAGCACGCGTCAGCCAACAAACGCAAGGCCAAACAAGGCAGCAGGCAATACGAGGCCGTTCCGATTTCCATCGGAACGGCTTTTTTATTGCCACGCGGTTTGACGCGCCGCGTGCACGGAAAAGCGGACCTTCGTCAGGTCTTCTAGAGGAGTTAGTCGACACAGACCCTTGATCGCACGGACCATTCCTTCTTATCCTGAAAAGAACGGCCGTTTCAAATAAACACTTGAATCGCTTGTTTGCGGGCCGGGCGCCCGGCAACTGGGAGACGCAACATGGCAGTTCGCACAACGGGCCGACATGCCGGCGATACGAAATCCCGCATCCTCGACGCCTCCGAAACACTATTCATCGAATGCGGCTATGAAGCCATGTCTTTGCGCCAGATTACTTCGCGCGCCGAAGTAAATCTCGCGGCAGTGAACTATCACTTCGGCAACAAGGAATCGCTGATTCACTCGATGCTGTCACGCCGCCTCGACCACCTCAATCAGGAACGGCTCAAGCTGCTCGACCGCTTCGACGCCATGCTCGGCGAACGCCTGACCTGCGAGCACGTGCTCGGCGCGATGTTCATTCCGGCGCTGCGCCTGTCGCGCGATCCGCGCGTGGGCGGCAAGGCGTTTCTGCGTTTGCTGGGCCGCGCTTATACCGATCCGTCGTCGTTCATTCGCGACTTTCTCAACGGGCACTACGCGTCAGTAGCGGTGCGCTTTTTCGATGCGTTCCAGCGCGCGTTGCCGCATCTGCCGCGCGAGGAACTCGGCTGGCGCCTGCACTTCGCGATCGGCGCGCTGTCTGGCGTGCTGGCCGGCACCGACACGGACAGCCTGATTTCCGAGTTCTCGCAGGGCAAGTCGATGAACGACCTGCAACTCATCGCACGCCTCGCCTCGCTGATGGTGGCCGCGCTCAAGGCACCGCTGCCTGACGGCTCGCAACTGGCCGCGTTTGCCGCCGTTCTGGGCGATGCCACCGACGGCGGCTCGCACTGCGTCGGCGACGGCAGCGCGGAATGCGCGAGCGCGGCACACATTGAAGGCGGAGCGGAATCGTTATCGCCGGCCGTATCGGAAAGCGAACATCGTGACGGCAACATGGAAGCAGCTCCGCGTCAGCACGCATGTG
This sequence comes from Paraburkholderia sp. FT54, assembly GCF_031585635.1. Lineage (NCBI taxonomy): Bacteria > Pseudomonadati > Pseudomonadota > Betaproteobacteria > Burkholderiales > Burkholderiaceae > Paraburkholderia > Paraburkholderia sp. FT54. Next base: position 2,520,346 of record NZ_CP134195.1, read on the forward strand.
ACGGTGCGGCTTGACGATCGGGCGCCGCGGGAAGCGCGCTGTCAGAAGCCGCGGCTGCGCACGCGGCGCTCGCGCGAGCGGGCAAAAAATCAGTAGAACGCGAACCGTCCGTGCTGCGTGGATGCGTTCGTTCGCACCATCGAAACAGGAGGAAACGTCATGCCGTGGTTCATCCTGATGCTCGTCATTGCCGCTTTCGCGCTCGTCTACATTCAGGCGCGCGCGACATGGTGGCTTGCCTTCATGATCGTCTGGGTGGCGGCCGCGCATGTCAGCGGAGCCGCGGGTCCGGTGGCCACGACGCTGCTCGCCATCGTCCTCGTCCTCCCCGCTCTCGTGCTCGCGCTCAAACCGCTGCGCCGCACGTGGCTCGCGAAGCCGGTGCTCGACATCTTCCGCAAGATCCTGCCGCAGATGTCGCCGACCGAGCGCGATGCGATCGAAGCCGGCACGGTCTGGTGGGATGCCGAACTGTTCTCGGGACGCCCGCATTGGGACAAGCTGCTCAGCTACGGCCCCGCCACGCTGAGCGCGGAAGAACAGTCGTTCCTCGACGTCGAATGCGAGCAGTTGTGCGATCTCGCAAACGACTGGGAAACCACCATGGTCTGGCAGGACCTGTCGCCGCAAACCTGGCAGTACATCAAGGAGCGTGGCTTTCTCGGCATGATCATTCCGAAGCAGTACGGCGGCAAGCAGTTCTCCGCCTACGCGCATTCGCAGGTCATCATGAAGCTCGCCACGCGCTGCTCGGCCGCCGCCGTTTCGGTGATGGTGCCGAACTCGCTCGGTCCCGCCGAACTGCTGTTGCACTACGGCACCGACGAGCAGAAAAACCACTACCTGCCGCGCCTCGCGCGCGGCGAGGAAATCCCCTGCTTCGCGCTGACGAGCCCCTATGCCGGTTCCGACGCGGCGGCGATTCCTGACGTCGGCATCGTATGCAAAGGGACGTTCGACGGCCGTGAGACGCTGGGTTTTCGCGTCACGTGGGACAAACGCTATATCACGCTCGGCCCGATCGCGACCGTGCTCGGCCTCGCCTTTCGCGCGCTCGATCCCGACCATCTGCTCGGCACCGACGTCGAACCCGGCATCACCTGCGCGCTGATTCCGACCGATCATCCGGGCGTGAACATCGGTCGCCGTCATTGGCCGCTCAACGCCGTGTTCCAGAACGGTCCGAACTCGGGCAAGGACGTCTTCATTCCGCTCGACTGGGTGATCGGTGGACGCGCGCAGGTCGGCAACGGCTGGCGCATGCTGATGGAATGTCTCGCGGCGGGCCGGGCGATTTCGCTGCCGTCGTCGAACGTGGGGATGGCGAAGATCGCCGTGCGCGGCACCGGTGCCTATGCCGCGATTCGCCGCCAGTTCCGCACCGCCGTCGGCAAGTTCGAAGGCGTGCAGGAAGCGCTCGGCCGCATGGGCGGCAACCTGTACGTCATGGACGCGGCGCGGCGCCTGTCGGCGCACGCGGTGGATTTCGGCGAAAAGCCTTCGGTGATTTCGGCGATCGCAAAGTATCACATCACCGAGCGCGCCCGCATGGTCATCAACGACGGCATGGATATCACCGCCGGCAAGGGTATCTGCATGGGGCCGTCGAACTTCCTCGCACGCGCCTATCAGCAGGTGCCGATCTCGATCACCGTGGAAGGCGCCAACATTCTCACGCGTTGCCTGATCATCTTCGGCCAGGGCGCGATCCGGTGTCATCCGTATGTGCTGAAGGAAATGGCCGCCACGCGCGAAACGGACCACTCCCGCGCGCTGCGCGATTTCGACGAGGCGTTCTTCGGCCACGTCGGCTTCACGCTCTCCAACGTGGTGCGCAGTTTCGTGTATGGCGTGACGGGCGGCGCCTTCATCGCCAAACCGCGCACGGCCCATGCGCCGCTGCATGCGTACTACCGCGCGGCCACTCGCCTGTCCACCGCGTTCGCGCTGCTCGCCGATGTCTCGATGTTCGTGCTCGGCGCCGATCTGAAACGCCGCGAGCGCATCTCCGCGCGGCTCGGCGACGTGCTCTCACAGCTCTACCTGATCTCGGCCACGCTCAAGCGTTTCGAGGACGAAGGCCGTCAGGAAGAAGACCTGCCGCTGGTGCGCTGGGGTGTCGAGGATTCGCTGTACAAGGCGCAACACGCGCTCGACGGCGTGCTCGCCAACTATCCGAACCGCCTCGCCGCGGGCCTCGTGCGCGTGCTCGCGTTTCCGTTCGGCCTGCCCTATCGGGAGCCGTCCGACCAGCTCGGCAGTGACATCGCCGAACTGATGCAAACGCCAGGCGCCGCGCGCAATCGTCTGGTGTCCGATTCATACGTGCCGCATCCGGACATCGACGCGCTCGGCTATGGCGAGCTGGTGTTCGAACTGAACCCGCGCTTCACGCAGATCGACCAGAAGCTGCGCGACGCGGTCAAGCAAGGCCTGCTCGAACCGATGCCGCAGAGCCTGCCGCAACTGGCCGCCTGGACTGACGCGGCGCAGAAAAAAGGCCTGCTCGACGCCGACGACCGCCGCGTGCTCGACGACTACGCGCGTTACGGCGCGCAAGTCGTGAAGGTGGACGACTTCCCCGCCGACTTCGACATGCTCGCCAATTTGCAAAAGCGCACGGAGACGCTCGAAAAGGCGCTGGAGTTCGCGGCCTGAGTTCGGCACCGGTTTAAAAAAACATCCGGGGAAGGCGCGCCGCGGGCGCCGAACTCGGTGCACACTGACACACGTTCGACGTCCCTCTCTCTTCGAGCAGGACTTCCTTCCGGCGTGGCCAGCGGAGCGACTAATAATATGAACGACTCTTACCTGAACTTCGTCAATTCGCCGTTCGGCGCGCGCCTTGCGCGCTCGCTCGGTCTGCCCAAGCCCGAGGTACTGCGCCGCTATCGCGCGGACCAGCCCGAGTTCGGCGGCCTGGTGGCGATCGGCGCGGGCCGCGAACCGCATCTGCTCGAGGCGCTCGCGACACTCGTGGCGAGCATCGGCGTGACGAGCGTCGCGCATCAAAGCGCCGGCTTGTGGGTGCCGCTCGCCAACCGCCACGGTCTCATGACGGGGCGCTTCGAAGCGGCCGAGTCCGGCTCGCAAGGCAAACTCGCGGCGCTGCTGTTCGATGCGAGCGGTATCGAAGACAGTACCCAGCTCGAACCGCTGCACGGTTTCTTTCACGACACGCTGCGCTCGCTCGGCAAGTGCGGGCGCATCGTCGTGCTGGGACGGCCGCCGGAAAATTGCGCGACGCCGCGTCAATGGACCGCGCAGCGCGCGCTCGAAGGCTTCACGCGCTCGCTCGGCAAGGAAGCGCGACGCGGCATCACGGCGAATCTCGTGTATGTGGAGCAAGGTGCGCAGAGCCGCGTGGAAGCGACGCTGCGGTTCTTTCTGTCGCCGCGCTCCGCCTATGTGTCGGGCCAGGTCGTGCGCATCGCCGCCGGCGCGGGCAACGCCGCTAACGATACGACGCCCGCCTTCGACTGGCACCAGCCGCTCGCGGGCCGGCGCGCGGTCGTGACCGGCGCGGCGCGCGGCATCGGCGCCTCGATTGCGAGCGTGCTGGCGGCCGAAGGCGCGCACGTGATCGGTATCGACATCCCAACGGCCCGCGACGCGCTCGACGCGGGCATGCGTCAGCTGAACGGCACCGCGCTCGCCTTCGACATCGCCGCGCCCGAAGCGCCCGCGCAAATCGCCGCCGCGCTCGACGAACAGGGCGTGGATATCGTCGTGCACAACGCCGGCATCACGAAGGACAAAACCATCGCGAAGATGACCGACGCCGCGTGGCAAAGCGTGATCGACATCAACCTGTGCGCGCAGGAGCGGATCGACGACGCCTTGCTCGCCGCCGGCATTCTGCGCGACGGCGGACGGATCATCGGCGTATCGTCGATCAGCGGCATCGCCGGCAATCTCGGCCAGACCAATTACGCCACCTCGAAGGCGGGCGTGATCGGCCGCGTGCAGAGCATGGCGCCGCACCTGCGCGCACGCGGCATCACGATCAACGCGGTCGCGCCCGGCTTCATCGAAACGCAGATGACCGCGAAGATTCCGCTGACTATCCGCGAAGCCGGCCGCCGCATGAATTCGATGAGCCAGGGCGGCCAGCCGGTCGACGTCGCGCAGACCATCGCGTGGCTCGCGCATCCGGGATCGGCCGGCGTGAGCGGCCAGGTCGTGCGCGTGTGCGGACAGAGCCTGATTGGAGCGTGACCATGGGTGAGCCCGGTGATCCGTTCGGCGGCAGTCCTCTATCGAACCCGGCGCGACCGGATGCGGTGCGGCCCAAGACCGTCGTCATCGACACCTTGCCCGCGCCCGCGAAGCTTTATGCGCGCGCGTTATCCGGCATCGCCAAACGCGGGCGCGAGACGCGTTTGCCGCCGCTGCGGCTCGTGCGCCCCGCCGTCGCGCTCGATCCGGGGCCGATCTGGCGTTACGCGCGCGTCTGCGGTTTCATCCCCGAGCACGGCGTGCCGCTCACGTATCCGCATCTGCTCGCCTTTCCTTTGCATCTGTTGATGCTGACCGACCCGGCGTTTCCGTGGCCGGCGCTCGGCCTGGTGCATGTGGCCAACCATGTGCGCCTGCGCCGGCCGCTCGCCTACAAGGAGATGCTGCGCGTCGAAGTGGAATTCGGCGCGCTGCTGCGCCACGACAAAGGCCAGGCGTTCGTGCTGCACACCCGCATGTACCGGCGCGGCGAAGCGGTCTGGGACGGCGACAGCGTCTATCTGAAGCGCGGCGTGCCGCCGAGCGGCAGCGTGCTCGATCCGCTCGAACTCGGACCCGAGGCGCTGCAACGCATCGCGCGCTGGCAACTCGCGTCACAACTGGGCCGCGACTACGCGAGCGTGTCCGGCGACTACAACCCGATCCATCTGACCGCGCTGTCCGCGAAGGCCTTCGGCTTTCCGCGCGCAATCGCGCACGGCATGTGGACGCTCGCGCGCGCCGCCTCTGCGTTGCAGCCGCCCAAGCCGCTCGCGGAAGCCACGCTCAGCGCCGAATTCAAACTGCCGATGCTGCTGCCAGGCGAAGCCTCGCTGTGGAGCGCGTCGCCTTCGCTGATCGAACGCGACATCGAAGTGCGCGACGTCGCCGGGCAGAAACCGCATTTGCGCGGCCGCATGCAATGGAGGTTGCAATGAGGCGGCGCGCGCGCCGTGCGTCGAAACATGCGTCGAGGTGTGGAATTCAGGGTGGATGAAATCGTTGTTGGATCAGGACCGTCGCGAGCCACCGTCACACCATTGCACCATTCGTATCATTCAATAACCAGGGAACGACCCGAAGGAGACGAGCATGTCCAACCCGCTGCCAGCCGTACGCCGAGTCGCCATCGTCGGGGGCAACCGGATTCCGTTTGCCCGCTCGAACACCGCCTACGCGACCGCGTCGAATCAGGACATGCTGACCTTCACGCTGCAAGGCCTGATCGACCGCTACAACCTGCACGGCGAACGTCTGGGCGAAGTCGCGGCCGGCGCCGTCATCAAACATTCACGCGACTTCAATCTGACGCGCGAATCCGTGCTGTCCACCACGCTCGCCAGGGAAACGCCCGCTTACGACGTGCAGCAGGCCTGCGGCACCGGACTCGAAGCCGCGATTCTCGTCGCCAACAAGATCGCCTTGGGGCAGATCGAAGCGGGCATCGCGGGCGGCGTCGATACGACGTCCGATGCGCCGATCGGCGTCAACGAGCGGATGCGCAAGATTCTGCTGGAAGCGAATCGCGGCAAGAGCACCGGGCAACGCGTCGGCGCGCTGACCAAGCTGCGGCCCGGCATGTTTTTCAAACCGCTCCTGCCGCGCAACGTCGAGCCGCGCACGGGCCTGTCGATGGGCGAGCATTGCGAGCTGATGGCCAAGCGCTGGAATATCTCGCGCGAGGCGCAAGACGTGCTCGCCTACGACAGCCACCGCAAGCTCACGGAGGCGTACGCGCGCGGCTTCGTCAACGATCTGATGACGCCGTACCGGGGTCTCGCGCGAGACAACAATTTGCGCTCCGATCTCACGCTCGAAAAACTCGCAAGCCTGAAGCCGGTGTTCGACCGCGACGCCGGCACCCTGACCGCCGGCAATTCGACGCCGCTCACCGACGGCGCCTCCGCCGTGCTGCTCGCGAGCGAAGAATGGGCCGCGCGTCACGGACTGCCGGTGCTCGCGTACCTCAGCTGGTGCGAGACCGCCGCCGTCGATTTCTTCGACAGGAAAGAAGGCTTGCTGATGGCGCCCGCCTACGCCGTGCCGCGCATGCTGGCGCGCGCCGGGCTCACGTTGCAGGACTTCGATCTGTATGAAATCCACGAAGCGTTCGCCGCCCAGGTGTTGTGCACGCTCGCGGCGTGGCAGGATGACGAGTATTGCCGCACGCAACTCGGCTTGCCGGGCCCGCTCGGCGCGATCGATCGGACGAGATTGAACGTGAACGGCAGTTCGCTGGCCACAGGCCATCCGTTCGCCGCGACGGGCGGACGCATCGTCGCCGGCCTCGCGAAAATGCTCACGCAACTCGACAAACCGGCCGGCACCGCGCGCGGGCTGATTTCGATCTGCGCGGCGGGCGGCCAGGGGGTGGTCGCGATTCTGGAACGCTGAGCACCGTGATGCGTTTCAGCGTTCGCTGCGCCGCATGTTTTTGCTTTGCACGCTGCCACACTCGCGTGGATTGCTTTGAAGACTGGCCGCAAGACCAGCATACAAACAGATGAAGCCACAGCTTCAGCAACCATGTTGCATGAGACCGGAGTAACGCGCTAAAGCGCGCACTCCGGTCGACAAGGAGACGACCGTGACCCAGCCTACTCAAACTCCGCTTCCGCTTGCCGGCGAATCCGCGGCGCCGAACGCAGCGAACCCGGCGCCCGCTTCCATGCAGGGTCAGGCGCCGCGCCGCGCGCCCAACACCGACGGCATCTGGTACGCATCCTATCCGGCGGATGTGCCACGTGAGATCGACGTCGCGCAATACGAATCGGTCGTGCAGTTCTTCGACGAATGCATCGCGAAGTTCCGCGAGCGTGTCGCGTATGTGAGCGTGGGCGCGAACCTGACCTACGGTGAACTCGGCCGCAAGGCCACCGCGTTCGCCGCGTATCTGCAAAGCCTCGGCGTGAAGCCGGGCGAACGCGTGGCGATCATGTTGCCGAATACGTTCCAGTATCCGGTGTCGCTGTTCGGCATACTGAAGGCCGGTGGCGTGGTGGTCAACGTGAATCCGCTGTATACGGTGCGCGAACTCGCGCATCAGTTGAAGGACAGCGGCGCGCAAACCATCATCGTGTTCGAGAACTTCGCGAAGACGGTGGAAGACGCGCTGCCCGGCACCAAGGTGCGGAACGTCATCGTGACGGGCCTGGGCGATCTGCTCGCCAAGGGCCCGAATCTGAAGGGACGTCTGCTCAATTTCATGCTGCGGCATGTGAAGAAAATGGTGCCCGCGTACAACCTGCCCAAGGCAGTGCCGCTGCTCGAAGCGCTCTCGAGCGGCTACTCGCGCCCGTTGACGCCCGTGCACCCCACGCACGACGACATCGCGTTCCTGCAGTACACGGGCGGCACGACCGGCGTCGCCAAGGGCGCGATGCTCACGCACAAGAACATCATCGCCAATCTGCTGCAGGCGAAGGCGTGGTCCGAGACTCAACTGACCGGCGACATCGAAACGGTCCTCACGCCGCTGCCGCTTTATCACATCTATTCGCTGACGGTGAACGCGCTCATCTTCATGGGACTCGGCGGGCGCAACATTCTGATCGCCAATCCGCGCGACATGAAGCGCGTGATGATGATCATCCGTCACGAGAAATTCACCGGCATGACCGCCGTGAATACGCTCTACAACGCGTTCCTCGACAACGAGGAGTTCTGCAAGCGCGACTTCTCCGATCTCAAGCTCGCCATGGCGGGCGGCATGGCCACGCAGAAGTCGGTGGCCGAGCGCTTCAAGGCGGTGACCGGCAAATCGATCATCGAAGGCTATGGGCTGACCGAATGCTCGCCGATCGTGTCGATGAATCCGGTCGACCTCTCCAATATGCGCGATTTCGAAGGCTCGATTGGTTTGCCCGCGCCATCCACCCAGGTGCGTTTCAGGAAGGACGACGGCAGTTGGGCAAACATCGGCGAGGCGGGCGAATTGTGCGTGAAGGGACTGCAGGTGATGAAAGGCTACTGGAACCGTCCGGAAGAAACCGCCAAGGTGATCGACGATGAAGGCTGGCTCGCCACCGGCGACATCGGCGTGATGGATTCGCGCGGCTTCATCCGGCTGATCGACCGCAAGAAGGACATGATCCTGGTGTCGGGCTTCAACGTCTATCCGAACGAAGTCGAAGACGTGATCGCGGCGCATCCGGACGTGCGCGAAGTCGCCGCAATCGGCGTGCCCGATGCCGCGCAGGGCGAACGGGTGAAGGTGTTCATCGTCAAGCGCAACCCGTCGTTGACGGCGGAACAGGTGATCGCTCATTGCCGCAAGAACCTGACCGGTTACAAGGTGCCGAAACTCGTCGAGTTCCGCGACGAACTGCCGCAAACCAACGTCGGCAAGATTCTGCGCCGCGCCCTGCGCGACGAGGAACTCGCGAAGCAAAAGCCTGCCTGACAGGGAACGCGCTTCGCGTCACCTTCGGAGAGATTCATGAAGCACCGCCTGTCCGCATGCTCATACCGCTCGCCGGCCTTCATGCGCCTCGCCCTATTTTCGCCGTGCACCGCTGGTCTGCGCGCGAGCCGGTTCGCGTCGTTGAGTGCGTCCCTGAGTGCGTCCTTGAGCGCGCCCTTCCGTGCGTCGCTGCCAAGCGTACCGTCGTGCAAGCTCCTGATCGCTGCTCTCATAGCGGGCGCGGTTGCATTGACCGCGCCCACGGCCTTCGCGCAAAACGACGACACACCGCCCGCGCTCGATACCGCCAGCGCCGTCAAGGCGCCTGCCACGCCGTCCTCGCAGGTCGGCAAGCTCACGCTGGATCAGCAGGTCAAATGGCTGCGCGCCGCACAGCAGAGCGGCGCCATGGAAAAGCTCGGCGACGCGCAACTGGTCGCGCTCTTCCAGTCGCTCGATCCGCTCGCGTTACCGCGCTATATCAAGGAAGGGCCGAACGGCTATCCGTCGTACGAGTTCACGATGTCGCGTTCGGAACGCATTCACGGCCAGTGGCCCGACGAGCCCGATCACATGCTGGTGCGCGTCGCGCACGACCCGCTGCGCATCTACGCGAAGTGGCTGCCCGACGGCGCGCACGCCGGCCAGGAAATCATCTACGACGAGTCCAAACGGACCGACGAAATGTATGGACACCTGGGCGGCTTCATGAATGTGATGCCGGTGTGGACATCGCTGAACGGCGCCCTGGCGCGCGCGCAATCGAACCATCAGGTGCGCGATCTGGGCACCGAATACATTGCGAACCAGTACCTCGCCGAAGGCAGGAAATACATCGAGGCCGGCTTGCCGCGTTCGACGCAGGTGGAAGTCAAGACAATCGGCGGCGTGCGCGTGGTGGCCTTCACCTTCGAAACGCCGACCGGCCAGCCGCAGTTCTACGCGAAGAAAGAAACGCTCGGGCTCGATCTGCGGCATCCTTATTTCCGCACCGTCGGGTCTTACGGCAACGACGGCAAGATCTTCGAGAAGATCGTGTTCGAAACCATCACGCCGAAAACATTCGACGACTCGACCTTCGATCCGAAGAACAAGGCGTACAAGTTCTAGCTCCTGCGCGATACACGCGGCGCAAAAGCGAGTGCGAATGCGACATGGGCACGCCGTGTATGCGAACCCATGCTTTGCTCGTCGCTGTGTTCGATCACATGTCCCGCGCTTTTAGCGAGCTGGGTCAGCACGAAGTAATCGGAAGCGCGTGTGAGGCCGATCAGCGAGGCCGGCGAGAACACGGGCGCGGGCGTTGCGCAAAGCAGCGGTGCAAGTGTCGTGTACCAGAGCGCGCCGATATCGTCGCCGGTTTCGAAGACGGGCAACTGCCTGTGCGCGGCATAGGCGGCGAACGCGGCGCCGTACGCCAGCGTGGAATCGGCCACCGCCACCGTATTGCTACGCGCCGCCGCATGCGCGAGCCACGGCCACGCGCTGCCTGCCGCGCTCGAGAGCCAAGCGCCGGTCATCATGAAAGTGCGCCGGTCCATGCATCGCTCCTGTCGTCATGTCGCGCGTACGGCCCGCGCCCTTACGTGTAGCCGCGCCGGTCGCGCCACGCCGCCGGCCAGATGCCCTGCTTGCCTGGCGCGAGAATGCCGTTCGGGTCGAGCGCGTCCTTGATCGTTTCCGAGAGCCGCAGCAAGGCGCCGTCGTTGAAGCTGTATTGAGCCGCGGCAAAATCCATATACGCGAGATGCGCGCGATACTCACCATAGCCCGCCGCGCGCGCGTCGCTCATCAGAGAACGCAGTAGCGCGCCGGCCTGCTCGACCTGGTTCGGGTCGTCGCGGTCGAAGATCGCCGCGAAAATGTGATGCAGATGCCGCACACCCGCTGTAAAACCGCCGTAGTAATCGAAGCCGTATTCCGCGGCGCGCGCCTTGACCATCGTATATTGGCGCAACGCGTCGCGCCCGGTCGCGGGACACACCGGCGCGAAGTCCACATGCGCGCCCGCGCCGCCGCGCCAGTCGAGCATGCGAAACGCGGTCATCGCCGGAATGCCGGCAAGGTTGCGATCGCCGCCCCCCGTGGGCTGCGCATCGCCCGCGTAACGCGCCGCGAGCAAGCGCGCCTGCGGCACGCGCGCGAACGCGCGCTGCACGATCGCATGGCGCGCGTCGATCGATTCAGGTGTGCCGTAGAGCGCGAAATGCAGATTCCAGCGGCCGACGTTCAGCTTCTCGAGCATCGCGGTCACGGCGCTCTCGGGCATCACGCCCGGTCCGTCATACCACTGCGCGCGCGCCGACAAGCCGGCCGCGCGGCGCAAACCGCCTTCGATCACCGCGTGATTGCGGATCGTTTCATCGAGCCGCAACGGCCGCAAGATCTCCACGATCGCTTCGAGATCCGCTTCATGTTTGAACTGGATTTCGCCGAGCAGATATGCGGGCGGCGCGGGCATCAGCCAGACGCCCAGCTTGGTGACGATGCCGTAGTTCGACTGCATGAACATCGCGTCGAACGAGGGCCCGTAACCCGGCTGGTACAACTGCCAGGCGGTGCCGATGTCGATCCCGCCCATGCCCGTGCGCAACACGTCGCCGTTGGCCAGCACCACTTCCATGCCGCACTGCGACGCTGCGTGATCGCCGTATGCGGTATAGCCGAAGCCACGTTCGAGCGTATTGCCGACCACGCTGCCCCAACCGGCCGCGGGCGGATCGACCCACAGCTTGTAGCCCTTGTCGCGCAGATACGCATACAGATCGAAGTAACTGACGCCCGGCTCCACCAGTGCGTACGCCATGGCCTCGTTCACTTCGATGATGCGGTTCATCCTGTGCAGATCGAGCACCACCGAACCGGCGAGGCGAGGCGCGGCGCCGCCATACGCGAAGTTGCGTCCGGTGGAGACGGTCCACAATGGAATACGAAATTGATTGGCAATGCGCAGCACCGCGCGAATTTCATCGACGGAGCCCGGCAAGACGGCGGCACTGGCCGAAAACGCTTCGCGCTCGCCGGGCGCGAACGGATCGAGATACGTGGCGAGTCCGTCCGCGGAGGTCACCACCTGCGGCTCGCCGACAATCGAGCGCCAGCCGGCGAGCGCGCGATCGAACTGCGCGGCGGATACCTTCGGCGGCAAACTGCGAATCAAAGCATCTCCTTGGCCGCCGCGCGAGTCAGCGACAGTGAGTCAGCGGCGCATTCCCCCGCCGCCGCCATGCGACATGCCGCCCCATGTGTGCATGGGCTGCCCGCCATGCCACGCGCCGCGGCCGCCCATGCCATACGATCCGTGCACGCCATGCACATAGCGCACATGATCCATGTGATGAAAATGATGAAAGCGGTCAACGAACACGAACGACACGCCGACTCCGAACACCACCGGCGGCCCCCAGTACCATGGATCGTAGTAGTAGACGGGCCCATCCGCCAAGGTCTGCGCCGCGGCGTCGTCCTCGACGATCTGCCACGTGCCGTCCGGTTGCAGGCACGCGCGGCCGGTAATCTGCTGCATGACGCCGTCGATTTCCGCCTGCCCCGCCACAAACCGGCACATCGGCGCTTCCGATTGCGCCTCGACCGGCGCCGCGCACGCGGCGCACAGGCACATGCAGGCTACGCCGCAATACAGCCCGCCGCCGAACTGATGAAATGTGAGCATGATTGTGCTGCCTCGACGCGCCGGCGTTGCGACACGCAAGAAACGTGTCGGCACCGTGAAGACACCGTCGGTTTGCCTTGCCCGAGACCTTGCCGTGAACGCGCGCGGGCACGCGGCGACGGCACGGTCCAGCAACAGGTAAACGTTGCGTCGCGCGATGCTATTCCGCATGCGCGACGGGCACGCACGCGGTTTCTGTTACCGGGTGTTGCAGAACCGGCCGGGCGGCGGGCGGCCCAAGCCGAGTTGCGGCCACTACTGCCACGACTCCGGTTTGCCGCCGAGCGCGCTGCACACGTCGATGGCGATCGTGCGCAGCTTGCCTTCCGCGATCGGCCCGGACAGCGCGTAGCCCATGCCGTCGCTGACCCAGTAGAAGGTGCGCCGGTTGCCGTCGCGGAACAGGCGGAACGCGGTTTCGTCGCGCGATATACCGGTGACGTAGAGCGTGAGACGCGCGCCGCTGGTGTTCTCGTACATGAACTGCGCCGCCGGTCCCGCTTCGCCGGGCAACAGCCGCCCGCCCACCAGCGAGTAGCCGTATTCCTGCAAGGACGGCACCGAGAGCGGCCGGTTCAGCCGTTTGGAGAGCCAGTTGATCAGATGCTCTTCCTCGTTCGCGGCGACTTCCACCGGATGACGCCGCTCCGGCGTGTACACCGCGTAGGCGATGTCCGCGCGCTCGGCGAAGCTCGGCGGGCTGCCGCCCAGACCGCTCCATGCGCCGCCGGTCAGACGCGGCGCGAGCGGCCCAAGGGCGAGCGCGAGCCCGGCGCCCGCCGCCAGCCAGCAGGCCGCGACGCCCGCGCGCTGCCACCACGAGGTCCTCCGGCGCAGCACGATGAAAGCCGGTTCATCGGCCCCCTCGCGCTCATGGCGCTCCTGACGCTCGTCACGTTCGCTGCGCTGCGGCGCGCCGCATAGCACGCGCAACGCAGCCTTTTGCGCGCGCCAGGCGGCCACGCGCGCGGCGGCCTGCGGGTGCTGTTCCAGTTGGGCCTCGATCGCGGCGCGCTCCGCGGCCGGCAATTCGCCGTCGACAAACGCCGACAGCGCTCGCAGATCGAGCCCTTCGGGCAAGCTGGAATCGTAGTCGTCGCTGTTCATCACGGGTTTCTCACTACTTTCAACGGTGGATTTTTGCGCGCCGGCCCCTGAACCGGTCCGTCCGTCAGCAACGCGCGCATGTGTTCGCGCGCGCGCGAAAGCCGCGACATCACCGTGCCGATCGGCACGCCGAGCGCGCTCGACGCTTCCTGATAAGACAGTTCCTCCACGCAGACCAGCAACAGCACTTCGCGCTGTTCGACCGGCAGCAAATACAGCGCTCGCTGCAGATCGCGCAGCACGAGGCCGTCGACTTCCCCTTGAGGCGCTTCGAGATTACGCCACGGCGCACTCTCGTCGTCGACTGCAATCTCGCGGCGGCCGCGCAACTGGTCGATGTAGAGATGCCGCAGGATCGTCAGCAACCAAGCGCGCAGATTGCTGTCGGGCCGGAACGCCGCCCAACGGGCGAGCGCACGCTCCGCCGTATCCTGCACGAGGTCGTCGGCCCATGCGCGGTCGCCCGTCAGCGCGCGCGCGTAGCGGCGCAACTGCGGGAGCCACGAAATCACTTCAGCTTCGAAATTCACCCGGCGTGTGGCGCTCAGTAGCCGCCACCGCCGCCAGTGCCGCCACTCGTGCCGGAGGCGCCGCTGTCGGTCGCGGACGTGCACGCGCTCGTCGCGACCGTGCCAGCCGCAAGCGCCAGCACAACGAAGATGGCGGAAAGGATGCGGGATACTTTCATGGTGAGTCTCCTTGTGAGCGCCCGGACGCGTGGTGCGACCGGAAAACCGATCGGCCACGCGCACGATGCAGCGTCGCCATGCCTGATATAACGCGTTCAGGCGATGATTTATTCCGCTGAAAGCACGACCATGCGCTATCTTTTTCCGCCATCCGCGCCGCCCAGGCTTTTGTGTGTGGCGGAAGAACGCGGCGTTCGTCCGCAGATTCGTAACGCAACGTTACAGTCAATAGTTATCAGATGCTTATGTGCCCACAAGCCGTTATAGTGGACGCAGTTCGCCCGCCGACGCGTTCCGCCCTCACACAGGGTAGAATCGCGGCGAACAACCGTCTTTCTAACCTGAATTGTCCATGGCTTCCGCAGAATCGCATCCGCAAAACGACTTCATGAACGCTGCGCGCAAGGAACGAAAGCGCGTCGAGATCTACCTTGTCAACGGCATCCGCCTGACGGGGTGCATCGAGTCGTTCGATCAGTATCTGGTGATGCTGCGCACGCCTGTCGGCCTGCAAGGCATCTACAAGCGCGCGATCTCGACGATCCAGCTCGACACCGGTACGCGTCCGGCTCCGCGCGCGGGGCGTCCCTCGCACGGTGAGCACACCACGCGTGGCCCGCACGGTTCGCGTGAACCGCGCGATCATCGTGAGCCGCGCGAACCGCGTGAACCGCGCGAGTCGTATGGCGCACCGTCTTCGGACCGGCCTGCGCCGGATCGCAGCGGCAGCACGTCGGACGGCCCGGTGGTCGTCACGCGCCGCCGGCGTCTGTTCGGCACGGGCGGCGACGGCGGCAATCACGGTGGCGGCAACCATGGCGGCGGCAATCACGGCGGCAACGGCGGTAGCGAGTAAGCAGCAGCGGCAGCGCGCTTGGCTACTCCGTTGAATGGCCGAGCCGCTGCAAAATCTTTTCCAGACGCATCCCCTGCAGTTCCGTCAGTTCGAATCCGCATTTGACCGCCAGCACGCGGCGGCGCCAATACACGGCGTCCAGCAGGCGCTGCGCCGGTTGCTTCGTTGCCCAATCCAGGTGTTCCAGTTCAGCTTCCACGACGTGTGACGCGTTGAGGCGCTGCGCCGCGCTCGCGGTCTTTTTCCGGTTCATGTTGTCGCTGCCTTATTCACGGGTTCTGGTTGCGCCCCTCCCGAGCGCGACACGGCCGGTCTGCGGCATGCGTTGCGGTCTACCGGCCCACGCGGCCGGCGCTTGCTTTGGTTGTCCCGCGCGGCGCTGCGTCGACACACGGAAAACGAGTTGGTGTGCAATGGTTTTAAGTTCTGGCTGATGACGCCGTAGCGGCGCGGCCCTCGATTGGCTCGCGGCTTTGCAGCAGAAGATTTCGGCGCATAGTCTTAGCCCGTTCGGCCGATGTTCGCCAAGGCCCGCTTTGCGCTATGCTGGATTGCAGACTCTCTTCTCACGGAGCACGCCATGACCAGCAAGAAGCAACGCGAATCTGAATCCGCGGAAACGCAAGCGTCCGACAGCCGCCTCGACGAGGCACTTGAGGAAAGCTTTCCCGCCAGCGATCCGATCGCCGTCGACATGGCGGACCCGCATCACGTGCCGGAGAAGGGAGCGTCTCCGGAGGGAAAGAAGCGGCACTAGAGTCGGCCGCATTTTTGTCATACGGAGCACAAGGAAGCGAAGCAGCCGGCAAGGCAGCCCGCCGCCGCACAGCGGGTGCGTTGGGGTGTGGGCGCTCGTGGGCATGCCCGTGCAAGCAAATGGGATATCACGCCGAGCCATGCGCCGCGCGTGAGACGTGGCACTCGACACAAATGCGCGGAGCAAGCGAGCGGGTTGCTACTGCCGCGACAATGAGAAGTGGATTGAAGCCGTGAACCGCCCGCATGGATCGCGTGGACCTCGCGAACTACGTGCGTTGCACGGACCAAGCTGAAAAACGACCCGTCTTTCCGGTGGACCCGGCGGCACTTTCAGCACCCCACCGCGCCGCCCTGCCCACCTGCTGCTCATCAGACGGTCGCACTCAGTGCAAGGGCAAACCGCTGTCCAGCTGGCGCTGCAGATCGCGCACCTGACGCTGCGCGGCACGCAACTGATCTTGCGCGGAAGCCTTCTGCTGGGAGAGCGCGGTGGCTTCGGCGCGAGTCTGCTGCTGCTGGGCCGCCACAATGCTCTGCTGCTGACGCGCGACATCGAGGTCCGCCTGCAAGCGGTTGGCGCGGTCTTGCGACAACGCGATCATCCGGTCTGTAAACGCTTTTTGCGCCTCGAGTTGCGTGCGGCGAATTTCGACGTCCGACAGCTGCAACGTCTGACGCACGAAATCCTTGTAAATCATGTCGGCACGCCCCGCGTCCTGCGTCTTGATGACGCGCCAGAAATTTTTCTGCTGGAACAGCGCCACGTAGTACGTCATTTCCTTGCCGTAAAACAGCAAGCTCGCCCCATAGCTGCCGTTGTACGTGGTGCGCAATTCGCTCAGATCCGATCCGTGGATCATCTGCTGCAATTCCGCCACGTTGCCCGCCGCGGATTGCTTCGCTTCGTCGGGCGTGAGCGCAGAGGTCTGTGCCTGTCCTGTCTGTGAGGTAGCCGGCAACGCCGCCGTCGTGCTCGCCTCGGAAACAACGCCACCCCCGGCGCTGGCGCTGCTGTCAGACAAAGTCTGCGCATTGACGCCTTGCGCTGCCCACATCGCGATGAATGCGGCAAAGGCAATCTGTCGTAATTTCGACTTTTGGTCCATGTAATTCCTGCTTGAACAGTTTTTGTTTTAGTACAACTGTCTCATTATTACTCACTTTCGCGTGTTTCGGGCTCTTCGTCGAAAATTTGATACTTGCGCATCTTATCCCACAAAACCTTGCGGCTAGTGCACACCCAGAGCGCTCTATCCTGGCGGCGCCAATCGTTTGCGCCGAGCGCGGCCAGCACTCGGTTACGCTCGGCCATGTCCCATTTGCCGCGGTCCACGAGCACCTCTGTGACGCTCTCGGCCGGCACCGGTTGGCTGGTGCGCGCAAGCGCGGGAAGCCGTTGTAAGCCACACACATACGCGCTCGCGACCCGCCCGGCGGGTGACGCATCCGCGACACAAAAACGGCATACGAGGGAAAACCGCCGAAATTCGGGTATCGCAGCGAATGGACCGTCGTACTGGCGGCGCTCGCGCCGAGCACCCTGCAAATGGAAGCACACGAAGCATCGGGCGATTCGGGCTGGGGCGCGATACTGGAGTCGGCCATGCGTTCACGACGGGCTTCACGTATCGGCGCACGCTCACACCTAATGTCTCGTTCGACATGGCGCGCGTCCGCCTGCAGGCGGGTACGGCCTCGCCTTTGAAGCTTTCGTCGATCGCCTTCGGCTTCCGTATCCCGGATGCGAAGTACTACAGCCTGCATCTCCCGGTGGCCAAAGCGATCGGCGACGCGCCGATGGAGAGCGCATCGCGCAGTCCACGCATCAACGAGACGCTCTCGTACCAGCTGAATGGATCAGTAAAAGTGCCGCGTTCTGATTAGAGGGTCCACTATCAAACGACGCGCGCACTTTCACGTATTCTGCGCTGACGATGCGTCGCTCGCGGCGCGCAAGCCCAAATCTGCAAGCTGCGGATGGCACACGAAGGCAGCGGAAGTCGAACCTGAGGGACCATGCCAGCCATCACTCCGGCTGGCGTCTGACGACCCCGCGAAATGCCAATAATGCCGCGCGACCATGATCGCGCCGTCTTTAATCAAGGAGGAAGACAATGACGCAGTTCAGCCAACGCGCGCGCGCAATCGCGCTTCGCACAGCCAAGCATGCCGCGCTCGCCGGCGTATTGCTCGGCAGCGCCGTGATAGCCATGGCACAGTCCGACAGCCCCGTCGGCACGTGGCAAACCATCGACGATCATACCGGCCAGCCCAAGGCGCTCGTGCAAATCGCGCAGGATGGCAGCGGCGCGCTGAGCGGCAAGGTGATCAAGGGCCTCGGCGCGAACGACCAGCCGGATCGCCGCTGCACGGCCTGTACCGACGCGCGCAAGGATCAGCCGATTCTCGGCATGACGATCATCAGCGATATGAAGAAGAACGGCGACGCCTGGGATCACGGGCAGATTCTCGACCCGGAAAACGGCAAGCTCTACAAATGCAAGATGCACCTGGAAGACGGTGGCAACAAACTGGTCGTGCGAGGCTATATCGGCGTGTCGCTGCTAGGCCGCTCGCAGACTTGGGTTCGTCAGCAATGATGCGTGGGTAGTTCAGGTGCCGGTTGCAAAGCCCGGGTAGAACGATAAGAAACGGCCGACGATCGTAATCGTTCGGCCGTTTCTTTTGTTTGAAGACGCTGGGTTGAATCGATCATGCAGCGTGTTTGAAGGGCGAATGGAACGCGAACGGCGAAGACGGCAGCGGTTGGTTTGATGGCGGGCTGTACACCGCGGGCGTAACGACGGGAGCCTTCTCGGCTTGGACGCTCTTCGGTTTCCCATTCACGTGCGTGCGCATGCGCGCCTCCATCAAGCCGCAAAGCTCTTCGCTCGCCGCGCCGAACAATTGCTCCATTACACGGTTGAGCACGCCGGATTCGTACCACGCCTTGAAGCGGCGATGGCAGGTCTGGTAGGACGGATATTTGCGCGGCATGGCGGACCAAGTGGCGCCGCTATACATGACCCACAGCACGCCGTTGAGCACCGAGCGTGTATTGGCGAGCGGCCGGCCACGCAGTTCGGAGCGCGGCCGTAGCTCGGGAAGCAACGGTGCGACACGCTGCCATTCTTCGTCGTTGATGTCACGGTGGGGATTCATGGTTTCTCCTTTGTCAAAGCCGTGACAAAAGATATCCAGTCGTCCGCGGACGGAATATAAGACCAATCCGAATCTTGAAAATACGCCGGGCGACGGCGCGGCATCGGCAAACGGAGCGTGATCTATCGCAAAAGCGCCGCCGGCCGTGGCGCGCGACGCCTCAGGTCAGCGACGTATCGACGATTCGCCGAGGCGTATCGAGATATTCCTTCGACTGCATTTCTACGATGCGCGAGACCGTGCGCGCGAACTCGTTGGCCATCGGACCATCGACGTACAGTTGTTCGGGTGGCACCGCGGCAGACATCAGCAGCTTCACCTTGTGATCGTAAAACACGTCGATCAGCCACGTGAAGCGGCGCGCTTCCGAGGCCATACGCGCGGACATCTGCGGCACGCCGGAGAGGACCACCGCATGAAACCGGCTCGCCAGTTCCAGATAGTCGTTCTGCGAGCGCGGACCGCCGCACAAGGTGGCGAAGTCGAACCACACGACGCCGTCGGCACGGCGCAACGCCTTCAGCTCGCGCTTTTCGATATGCAGGATCGAGCTTTCGTCGGGCACCGCGGCAAGACGCGCGAACGCGTCGCGCAACGCCTTGTCGGCGGCGGCGCCGAGCGGCGTGTGATACACCTCGACCTGAGCCAGCGTACGTTGCCGGTAGTCGATGCCCGCATCGACGTTGATCACGTCGAGCTTTTCCTTGATGAGTTCGATCGCCGGCAACATGCGGTCGCGATGCAGGCCGTCCGGATACAGCGTGTCCGGGTCGTAGTTGGACGTCATCACGAACTGCACGCCGTTTTCGAACAGCTTGTCGAGCAGGCGGTACAGAATCATCGCGTCGGCGATATCCGACACGTGGAACTCGTCGAAACAGATCAGCCGGTAGCGTTTGGCAATACGACGCGCGAGTTCGTCGAGCGGATCGGCGGTGCCTTTCAGTTCTTCCAGCTCACGGTGCACTTCGCGCATGAACTCGTGGAAATGCAGACGCGTTTTCCGATGCAACGGCACGATCATGTAGAAGCTGTCCATCAGGAAGCTCTTGCCGCGCCCTACGCCGCCCCACATGTACACGCCGCGCGGCAGATCCGGATGGATCAGCAGTTTCTTGAACGCGTTCGAGCGGCGCGACTTATATTCGGCCCACTCTTCGTAGCACCGCTGCAGACGGTCCACCGCCGCGCGTTGCGCCGGGTCCGATTGGTAACCCCGCGTCTGCAGTTCTTTTTCGTAGTATTCGGTGACGTTCATTGTGTTGCTGCAAATAGAAAGGCGGGAGGGAGTGAACCCGCCCGCCTTCGTGGTAATGCCGGAGTACTGTCAGTCAGGCGTGCGCGTGATTACATGTTCAGCGCGCGCTTGTCGACGGCCAGTGCCGCCTCGCGCATGACTTCCGACAGCGACGGGTGCGGATGGCAAATGCGGCCGATATCTTCCGACGCCGCTTTGAATTCCATCGCCACCACGGCTTCCGCGATCAGGTCCGATGCGTTGGCCGAGATGATGTGCACGCCAAGCAGTTCGTCGGTCTTGGCGTCGGCGATCATCTTGACGAAACCATCCGCCTTGTTGATGCCGAGTGCGCGGCCGTTCGCCATGAACGGGAACTGGCCCGTCTTGATCTCGCGGCCTTCTGCCTTCAGCTGCTGTTCCGTCTTGCCGACCCACGCGATTTCCGGTTCGGTGTAGATCACCCACGGCACGCAGTTGTAGTCGATATGCGGCTTCTGACCGTCGATGATTTCGGCGACCAGCACGCCTTCGTCTTCAGCCTTGTGCGCGAGCATCGGGCCACGCACCACGTCGCCAATCGCGTACACGTTCGGCACGGCCGTCGCGCAGTGGTCGTCGACGTCGATGAAGCCGCGCTCGTTGGCCTTCAGGCCGATCGCTTCGAGACCGAGGTTGTCGGTGTTCGGCACCCGGCCGATCGACACGATCAGGCGGTCGGCTTCGAGCTTCTGCGCGTTGCCGTCCTTGTCCGTGTAGTTGATCGTCACGCTGTTATCGGTCGTGGTCACTTCGCCGACCTTCACGCCGACGTGGATGTCCAGACCCTGCTTCTTGAACTGCTTGGCCGCTTCTTTCGCGAGCGCCTGGTCAGCCGCGCCGAGGAATTCCGGCAGCGCTTCGAGCACGGTCACTTCCGCGCCCAGACGGCGCCACACCGAACCCAGTTCCAGACCGATCACACCCGCGCCGATCACGGCGAGTTTCTTCGGGGCCGTGTCGAAGCTCAGTGCGCCTTCGTTGTCGGCGACGATCTTGTTGTCGACCGGAATATTCGGCAGATGGCGTGCCTTCGAACCCGT
This sequence comes from Paraburkholderia sp. FT54, assembly GCF_031585635.1. NCBI lineage: Bacteria > Pseudomonadati > Pseudomonadota > Betaproteobacteria > Burkholderiales > Burkholderiaceae > Paraburkholderia > Paraburkholderia sp. FT54. The sequence goes on from NZ_CP134195.1 coordinate 2,541,531, forward strand.
GGCGATGATCACGTTCTTGGCCGTGACCGTTTCCGTTTCGCCTTCGCCGCTCACTTCGATCTGCACGCCGGCGTCCGTCTTGCCTGTGAACTTGCCGTGGCCCTTGAGCCACGTGATCTTGTTCTTGCGGAACAGGAATTCGATGCCCTTGGTCATCTTTTCGACGATGCCTTCTTTACGGGTCATCATCTTCGTAATATCGACGCTCACGTTTTCCACGGTGATGCCGTGGTCAGCGAGGTGATGCGACGCGTTTTCAAATTCTTCCGACGACGCGAGCAGCGCCTTCGACGGAATGCAACCCACGTTGAGACACGTGCCGCCGAGCTTCAGGGCGCCGGCCGGGTTCTTCCATTTTTCGATACATGCGACGGTCTTGCCGAGCTGCGCTGCGCGGATGGCGGCGATGTAACCGCCAGGGCCTGCGCCGATCACGACGACGTCAAATTCTTTGGACATGACAATCCTTTTGATAACGGAACGGCACGCGGCCGCGCTTCGTGGCGCGCGGCGTTCCTGTACTGCGGAATGCTAGAGGCGTACTGCTTGCGGGTTGCTTGCTTAAGACCTATATGGCGCCGGCTTGCTGAATGACAAGCCGGCGCCCGCCGAACCGGCGCTTACAGGTCGAGCAGCAGGCGCGCCGGGTCTTCCAGCGCATCCTTCATGGCGACCAGCGACAGCACCGCTTCGCGACCGTCGATGATGCGGTGGTCGTACGACAGCGCCAGGTAGTTCATCGGGCGGATCACGATCTGGCCGTTCTCGACCACAGCGCGTTCCTTCGTGGCGTGCACGCCCAGAATCGCGGATTGCGGCGGGTTGATGATCGGGGTCGACAGCATCGAACCGAACACACCGCCGTTCGAGATCGAGAACGTACCGCCGGTCATTTCGTCGATCGACAGCTTGCCGTCTTTCGCCTTCTGGCCGAATTCGGCGATCTTCTTCTCGATTTCGGCGAGGCTCAGCTGATCCGCATTGCGCAGGATCGGCACCACCAGACCGCGCGGCGAACCGACAGCGATACCGATGTCGAAGTAGCCGTGATAGACGATGTCGTTACCGTCGATCGACGCGTTCACCAGCGGGAACTTCTTCAGCGCGTGAACCGCCGCCTTCACGAAGAACGACATGAAGCCGAGCTTCACGCCATGTTCCTTTTCGAACCGGTCTTTGTACTTGTTGCGCAGGTCCATCACCGGCGCCATGTTCACTTCGTTGAACGTGGTCAGGATGGCGTTGGTTTGCTGCGACTCGAGCAGACGCTCGGCGATACGCGCGCGCAGACGCGACATCGGCACGCGTTGTTCCGGACGATCCTTCAGCCATTGGTCAGCCGAAGCCGGCGCCTTGACGTCCGGCAGCGACGGCTTGGCAGCCTTCGGTGCGGCGGCGGGAGCCGGAGCCGGTGCGGCCTTGGCAGCAGGAGCGCCCGCGGTCAGCACGTCGCCCTTGGTGATGCGGCCGTCGCGGCCCGTGCCGGCGACGTCGCCCGCGCCCAGACCCTTTTCGGCCATCAGCTTGCCGGCAGCCGGCGAAGCGGCGGCGTTCGCCCCCGTTGCGGATGCGGCTTGAGCCGCCGGCGCCGCTGCGGCGGCAGGTGCCGGTGCGGCTTCCGGAGCGGGCTTCACTTCGGCTTCGACAGCAGCGGCGCCTGCCGTGCCTTCGGTGTCGATCTTGGCGATCACCTGATCAGCCGTGACGGTATCGCCGTCGTTCGCGATGACTTGCGCGAGCACGCCGGCCGAGGGTGCCGGCACTTCGAGCACGACCTTGTCGGTCTCGATTTCGATGAGAATTTCGTCTTGAGCAACCGCTTCGCCCGGCTTCTTCTTCCACTGCAGCATCGTGGCTTCCGAGACCGACTCGGAGAGCTGGGGAACCTTGACTTCAACAATAGCCATTTTGTGAATATCCTGAATACGTATCGGGTGACGGCGCGCGATCCATGGATCCGTCGACCGCCTGCGAACCTCGAATGCCGCAACTGATCTGTTCGGATGCGGCACGGGAAAGCGCGTGGCGCTTTCCCGGTTCGGTTTTAGTGTTTATTTGGCGATCGACGCGCTCTTGAGGCGGCCGAAAGCGCCTTCGACCAGCGCCTTCTGCTGCTCGTAGTGCTTCGCGTAGTAGCCGACTGCCGGCGAGGCCGAAGCCGGACGTCCGCTGTATGCCAGCTTCTGACCTTCCTTCATGCCTTCCTTCAGGTGGTGCTCGATGTAGAACCACGGGCCCTGATTCTGCGGCTCGTCCTGCACCCAGACCACTTCGGTCGCGTTGTCGTACTTCTTCATTTCCGCTTCGAACTGCTTATGCGCGAACGGATAGAGCTGTTCGATACGGATGATCGCGACGTCGTTCGACTTCGATTCGCGGCGATGTGCGAGCAGGTCGTAGTACACGCGGCCCGAGCACACGACTACGCGCTTGACCTTCTTCGCGTCGATGGCTTCGTCGATTTCGCCGAGAATCGGCTGGAACGCGCCCTTCGCCAGTTCCGACAGATCCGACACTGCTTCCTTGTGGCGCAGCAGCGACTTCGGCGTGGCGACGATCAGCGGCTTGCGGAACAGACGGATCATCTGACGGCGCAGCAGGTGGAAAATCTGCGCCGGAGTGGTCGGTTGAACGACCTGCATGTTGTGGTCTGCGCACAGTTGCAGGAAACGTTCGATACGCGTGGACGAGTGCTCCGGACCCTGGCCTTCGTAGCCGTGCGGCAGCAGCATCGTCAGACCCGACACGCGGCCCCACTTCACTTCGCCCGACGAGATGAACTGGTCGATCACGACTTGCGCGCCGTTCACGAAGTCGCCGAACTGCGCCTCCCACGCGACGAACGTGTTCGGTTCAGCCGTGGAGTAACCGTATTCGAAGCCCAGCACCGCTTCTTCCGACAGCACCGAGTCGATCACCGTGAACTTCGCCTGACCTTCGGCGATGTTCTGCAGCGGCACGTACGTGCCGTCGTTCCAGCGTTCGCGGTTCTGATCGTGCAGCACCGCGTGACGGTGCGTGAACGTGCCGCGGCCCGAGTCCTGACCCGTCAGGCGCACGGCATAACCGGACGCGACCAGCGACGCGAACGCCAGGTGCTCGCCCATGCCCCAGTCGAGCTTCGCTTCGCCACGGCCCATCGCGCGACGGTCGTTGATGACGCGCTCGACCAGCGGGTGAACCTTGAAGTTTTCCGGCACCGTGGTGATGCGTTCGGCGAGGCGCTTCAGTTCCGCGAGCGGCACGGCCGTGTCGGCTGCGTCGGTCCACTTGCGGTTCAGGAACGGCACCCAGTCCACCGCGTACTTGCTCTTGTAGTTCGAGAGCACCGGGTCGACGGTGTGATGGCCTTCGTCCATCGCCTTGCGGTAAGCCTTGACGAATTCGTCGCCTTCTTCCGCGGTGATCACACCTTGCTGCACCAGCTTTTCAGCGTACAGTGCGCGCGTGCCCGGGTGCTTGGCGATCGTCTTGTACATGAGCGGCTGCGTGACGGCCGGCGTGTCCTGCTCGTTGTGGCCAAGCTTGCGGAAGCAGACGATGTCGACGACGACATCTTTGTGGAACTGCATCCGGAAGTCGATAGCCAGTTGCGTAGCCAGCACGACCGCTTCAGGATCGTCGCCGTTCACGTGCAGCACCGGCGCTTCGATCATCTTGACGACGTCCGAGCAGTACAACGTGGAGCGCGAGTCGCGCGGGTCCGACGTCGTGAAGCCGATCTGGTTGTTGATGACGATGTGCAGCGTGCCGTGCGTGCCGTAACCGCGCGTTTGCGCAAGGTTCAGCGTTTCCATCACGACGCCCTGGCCCGCGAAAGCCGCGTCGCCGTGGATCTGCACCGGCAGCACTTGCAGGCCGCTGTCGTCGCCGCGACGGTCCATACGGGCCTTCGCCGAACCTTCGACCACCGGGTTGACGATTTCGAGGTGCGACGGGTTGAACGCGAGCGACAGGTGAACCGGGCCGCCTTCGGTCGAGACGTCCGACGAGAAACCCTTGTGGTACTTCACGTCGCCGGCCGGCAGGTCGTCGTGGTGCTTGCCTTCGAATTCGGCGAAGAGGTCAGCCGGCATCTTGCCGAGCGTATTGACCAGCACGTTCAGACGGCCACGGTGAGCCATGCCGATGACGATTTCCTGAACGCCGTTGGCGCCGCCATGACGCACGACTTCGTCCATCGACGCGATGAAGCTTTCGCCGCCTTCGAGCGAGAAGCGTTTCTGGCCGACGTACTTGGTGTGCAGGAAGCGCTCGAGGCCTTCAGCGGCCGTCAAACGGTTCAGGATGTGCTTTTTCTTTTCGTTCGAGAAGTTCGGCGTCGAACGGATCGATTCGAGCTTCTCTTTCCACCAGCGCTTCTGTTCCGGATCGCTGATGTACATGTACTCGGCGCCGAGCGTGCCGCAGTACGTGTCGCGCAATGCCTTGACGATCTCACGCAGCGACGCGCGCTCGAATCCGAAATACAGATTCGTGGCGCTGAACTCCTGGTCCATGTCGGCTTCGGTGAAGTCGTAGAACGCGGGTTCGAGTTCGGGGATCGCGGGACGTTCGCGGCGCTTCAGCGGATCGAGGTTGGCCCATTGCGAGCCGAGAAAGCGATATGCGCCGATGAGGGACTGCACATAGACTTGCTTGCGAGCGGTAGCGAGATCTTCGCCGCCGGTTGCCGTGCGCGGGATGAAGGCATTTGCCTTGGCCCGTTGTGCAAACGATTCGACGATCGGGCCATGGGCCACGTCGTTGGCATTGCTGCCATCCGATGCAGGGACGTTCTGCAACGCGTCGAAATAGCTGCGCCAGTTCTCGGGCACTGACGCCGGATTATCGAGATACGCTTCGTACATTTCTTCTACGTACGGAGCATTGCCGCCGAACAGATAAGAGTTCGACTGGAATTGCTTCATCATTTTTACGCTCACCTTTCTTCGAGTTTCTCGAGAAATAGCGGGTTACAGAACCTTCCGCGACACGGCCTGACCGTTTAGCGGATTGCGCGAATCAAGTCTTGCTTGGAAGGACCTAAAACTTTGCACCCGGGGAGCATATCACATAACGGATAGGGCAGATAGCAGACGGATTGCCGCTCAAGCCCGTCCCGACGGGCTTTCGGGCCACTTTCACAGCCCGCAACAGTCTTCTGCAGGAACGGGGACAAACGGATGCACGCCCGTCAGCCATGGCTCAATTAGCGTTGCCTAAGCCCGGAAACGGCGAAAGCCACCCGAAGGTGGCTTCCGCTTGGCAACTATGACTTCGTACCGACTAAAGCCGATGCGCTGCCTGGCTTAGTCCACGGCGCCCTTGCGGCTCGCGCTGCGACGCTCGTGTTCCTTCAGGTAACGCTTGCGCAGACGGATGGACTGCGGCGTGACTTCGACCAGCTCGTCGTCGTCGATGAATTCGACCGCGTATTCCAGCGACATCTGGATCGGCGGCACGAGGCGCACGGCTTCGTCCGTACCCGACGAACGCACGTTGGTCAGCTGCTTGCCCTTGATCGGGTTCACGACCAGGTCGTTGTCACGGCTGTGAATGCCGATGATCATGCCTTCGTACAGCGGCTCGCCCGGCGACACGAACATGCGGCCGCGATCCTGCAGTTTCCACAGTGCGTACGCGACTGCCGCGCCGTCGTCCTGCGAAATCAGCACACCGTTGCGACGCTCGCCGACCGCGCCTTCCTTGACCGGCTGATACGAGTCGAACGTGTGGCTCATCAGGCCCGTGCCGCGCGTGAGCGTGAGGAATTCCGACTGGAAGCCGATCAGGCCACGCGCCGAAATACGGTACTCGAGACGCGTCCGGCCACGGCCGTCCGACGCCATGTCGAGCATTTCCCCCTTGCGGCGGCCCAGCTCTTCCATCACGCCGCCCTGGTGGCCGTCTTCCATGTCGACGGTCAGGTTTTCGTACGGCTCGTGCTTCACGCCGTCGACTTCCGTCATCACCACACGCGGACGCGACACGGCCAGCTCGTAACCTTCGCGGCGCATGTTTTCCACGAGAATAGTCAGGTGCAGTTCACCGCGACCCGCCACTTCGAAGGTGGTTTCGTCGCCGGTTTCCTTCACGCGCAACGCGACGTTGTGGTTCAGTTCCTTCATCAGGCGGTCACGGATCTGACGGCTCGTGACGAACTTGCCTTCGCGGCCGGCCAGCGGCGACGAATTGACGAGGAAGTTCATGGTCAGCGTCGGTTCGTCGACGGTGATCATGGGCAGCGCTTCCGGCTGTTCCGGCGCGCAGATAGTCACGCCAATGCCGATTTCTTCGATGCCGTTGATCAGCACGATGTCGCCGGCTTCAGCCGAATCCACCTGCACGCGCTCCAGACCCTTGAACGACAGCACCTGGTTGATCTTACGATTCAGAATCGCGCCATCAGGACCCGAACGCACGGCGACCGACATGCCCGGCTTGATCGTGCCGCGCGTGATGCGGCCCACGCCGATACGGCCGACATACGACGAGTAGTCCAGCGACGTGATCTGCAATTGCAGCGGCGCCGACGGATCGGCCGGGCGAACCGGCACGTGTTCCAGCACGGCCTCGAACAGCGGGCGCATATCGCCTTCGCGCACGTCCGGCGTCAAGCCTGCGTAGCCATTCAGACCCGATGCGTAGACGATCGGGAAGTCGAGTTGTTCGTCGGTTGCGCCCAGCTTGTCGAACAGGTCGAACGTCTGGTTGATCACCCAGTCGATCCGCGCGCCCGGACGGTCCACCTTGTTGACCACGACGATCGGTTTCAGGCCGAGCGCCAGCGCCTTCTTGGTCACGAAGCGCGTTTGCGGCATCGGGCCTTCGACGGCGTCGACCAACAGCAGCACCGAGTCGACCATCGACAGCACGCGCTCCACTTCACCGCCGAAGTCGGCGTGGCCCGGCGTGTCGACGATGTTGATGTGCGTACCTTCGTACTCGACCGCGCAGTTCTTCGAAAGAATCGTGATGCCACGTTCTTTTTCGATGTCGTTCGAATCCATCACGCGCTCAGCGATCTGCTGGTTGTCACGGAACGTGGCGGTCTGGCGGAGAAGCTGGTCGACGAGCGTGGTTTTGCCGTGGTCGACGTGAGCAATGATGGCGATGTTGCGTAGGGCGCGAGTCATAGGAACCTGGAGACAGTTGAGTGCGCCAGCAGCAGCATTGTGTGAACGAAACCAACAAAGCCCAAAGCGCACTTTTGGGAACCCAATATTGTAGCACGCACAAATGAAGCTTTCTGGTATTCCCTGATAGAGCCGCCGTAGTCCACGCAGCGGCGTGTCAGGAAAATGAAACATAAGCTGACGGGCGAAACCCTACGCAAAATCACGCGGAATGTGACTTGAGCGGGGAAAGTTCGTTGCCTAAGCTGTAATAACACTTGCCGCGTCAATCAACGGCCCCCTATAATCCTGCTTAGTCAACCATTGCATTCGCACGAGAATCATGACGGAGCCGTCGTCTACCCCCACGACAGAGGTCAGCGAGTATCAGCTAGGCGAAAGCGTCGGCTATCTGATCTCGCGAGTGAAATCGACCCTGTCGAACCTGGTCACCCAGCGCAGCATGGCCGAACTGGGTATTACCAGCCAACAAGGCAGCATCCTGTTCATGGTGGCGAGCGGCAAATGCCTGCTGGCCGCCGAACTGGCCCGTGAATACGGTATCGACGCAAGTGCCGTCACGCGTCTGATCGACCGGCTGGAGAAACGTGGCCTGCTGACGCGGGTGCGCAGCAATGAAGACCGCCGCGTCGTGCGCCTCGCGCTGACGCCGGAAGGTCATGCCATCGCCGCCAGAATGCCCGCTATTTTCACCGGCGTGCTGGACAGTCTGCTAGGCGGCTTCACCCCGGAAGAAGTAGGTTTTCTGAAGAGCATGCTGCGTCGAGTGCTCATTAATTCCGGGGAACAAACGGGGCTAACCCGTGATGCAGCAAGCAATTTCGACAGCAAATCGTAAAAAATTGCTTGCAGCGTCCATCATTACATTTCACTCAAAGAGTCGAGCGATGAAATCCCTTTCCCTGTCCGCGCCCGCGCTTTCGAGTCGGGCCGCTGTCGCCGCCGCGGTGACGGCGCTCGCCCTCACGGGGTGCGCGAACTACTTCGGTATGAAAAGCGACAAGCAGATGTCGTCGCCGGCTCAGTACGAATCCGCCCAGAGCCTCGCCGGTCAGGGCGGCCAGTGGCCCTCGCTCGACTGGGCCAACCAGTTCGGCGACCCGCAACTGCCCAAGCTGATCGCCGAAGCGCTGGAAGGCAGCCCGTCGATCGCGCAGGCGCAGGCGCGGATCGCCAAGGCCTCGTCTTACATCGAGAGTTCGCGCTCGGCGCTGTACCCGAAGGTCAACGGCAGCTATTCGTGGACCCGTGAAATATTCTCAGAGAACTCGATCTACCCGCCGCCCTTTGGCGGCACCTGGTATAACGAGAACAACGTGCTGGCGAGCGCGTCGTGGGATCTCGACCTGTGGGGCAAGAATCGCCAGCGTCTGGGCCAGGCCGTGTCGCAGGAAAAAGCCGCTGAGGCCGACATGCAGCAGGCGCGCGTGACGCTCGCGGCGTCGGTGGCCAGCACGTACAACCAGCTTGCCCAGCTGTACGCGTTCCGCGACATCGCCGCGCGCGAAATCACCAACCGCGAGGATATCGGCCGCATCACCAACGGCCGTGTGACTGCCGGCCTCGACACCAATGTCGAGCGGCAAACCGCGAACGGCAACATCGCGACCAGCCAGTCCAATTTGACCGACCTCGACGGCCAGATCACCGTCGTGCGCTACCAGTTGGGCGCACTGCTCGGCAAGGGTCCGGATCGCGGCCTGCAAATCGCCCAGCCCACGCTGACCAAAGGCGACATCGTGGCGCTGCCGAACAATCTGCCGGCCGACCTCGTCGCGCGCCGCGCGGATATCGTCGCCGCGCGCTGGCAAGTCGAAGCCGCCATGCACGACGTGAAGGAAGCCAAAGCCGAATTCTTCCCGGACGTGAACCTCGCGGCCGGCTTCGGTTTCGACGCGTTCGGCTGGGGCCGCTTCCTTACCGCGAGCAGCCGCCAGATCCAGTTCGGCCCGGCCATCCATCTGCCGATTTTCGACGCCGGCGCGCTGCGCTCGCAACTGAAGGGCCGCTACGCCGACTTCGACCTGGACGTGGCGAACTACAACCAGACGCTGATCAACGCCCTCTCGGACGTCGCGACGCAAGTCTCGTCGATCCGTTCGATTGACCAGCAGCAAGGCGACGCACAACGCGCGCTCGACGCGTCGACCAAGGCATATCAGCTGGCGGTGATCCGTTATAAGGCCGGCTTATCGCCGCAGCTGCAGGTGCTGACCGCCGACCAGAACCGCCTTGCCGCCGAACAGACGGTGACCAGCCTGAAGATGCGTCGCCGCGACATGCAGATCGGCCTCATCAAGGCGCTCGGCGGCGGTTTCGACGCGACGCAAACCGGCCTCGTGGTGCCGACCGATGCTCCGGCATCGGCCACCGCCGCGACCGCCGCGGCAAACTGAGCGCGCGAAGCACGGCCAGATCGAACACACGTACGAACATCCGAATAAACGACGACGTTTGAGAGAACCCGGAGCACATCCATGAGCACCACCCAACAGCCCGCGGCTACTACACAGCCGACCCAGTCGGCCCCGCAGCCGACGCAACCGGCGCAACCACCGGCGAACAACGGCAAACGCAAGCGCATGATGACGCTGCTCGTCATCGTGATCCTGATCGCCGCGATCGCTTACGGCCTGTACTACTTCCTCGTCGCGCGCTTCCATGAAGACACCGACGACGCGTACGTGAACGGCAACGTCGTGCAGATCACGCCGCAGGTCACCGGCACGGTCGTCGCCGTGAACGCGGACGACACGCAAACGGTGAAGGTGGGCGACCCGCTCGTCGTGCTCGATCCGGCCGACGCCCGCGTCGCGCTCGAACAGGCCGAAGCGAATCTCGCGCAGACGGTGCGCCAGGTGCGCGGCCTGTTCGCCGACGACAATCAATACCAGGCGCAAGTGGCCCAGCGCCAGTCCGATCTGTCGCGCGCCCAGGACGACCTGAAGCGCCGTATGACGGTCGCGCAAACTGGCGCCGTGTCGCTTGAAGAAATTTCCCACGCCCGCGATGCCGTCAAGAGCGCGCAAGCCGCTGTCGACGCCGCCCAGCAGCAGTTGAACTCGAACCGCGCGCTGACCGCCAACACCACGATCGCGAATCACCCGAACGTGCAGGCCGCCGCCGCGAAGGTCCGCGACGCGTACCTGAACAACGCGCGTAACAACCTGCCGGCGCCGGTCACGGGCTACGTCGCGAAGCGCTCGGTGCAGGTCGGCCAGCGCGTCTCGCCGGGCACCCCATTGATGGCGATCGTGCCGCTCGGCGGCGTATGGGTCGACGCGAACTTCAAGGAAGTGCAGCTCAAGCACATGCGCATCGGCCAGCCGGTAGAACTGACGGCCGACGTGTACGGTTCGTCGGTGGTGTACCACGGCAAGGTGGTCGGCTTCTCGGCGGGCACGGGTTCGGCGTTCTCGCTGCTGCCCGCGCAGAACGCGACCGGCAACTGGATCAAGGTGGTGCAGCGTCTGCCGGTGCGGATCGCGCTCGATCCGAAGGAACTGGAACAGCATCCGCTGCGTATCGGCCTGTCAATGCAAGCCGACGTCAGCATCAAGGACGACAACGGCGGCCAGCTCGGTCAGGCGCCGAACACGGTCTACCAGACCAACGTGTTCGAAAAGTACGGCGACCAGGCCGACGCGGAAATCGCTCGCATCATTTCGGAAAACGCAGGTCCGAACGGCGGCTCGCAAAAGTCGGCCCAAGCGGGCGGCGCGAAGCCTGTCGCCGCGAAGCTGATGTAAGCCGCGCGACGAATCAGACAAGGCTTCTTTGATGGCTCAGGCTCAAGCGCAAGTCCCTCATCCGCCGCTCGAGGGCGCGCAACTGGTAATCGGCACCATCGCGGTGTCGCTCGCCGTTTTCATGAACGTGCTCGATACGTCGATCGCCAACGTGTCGATTCCGTCGATTTCCGGCGACCTCGGCGTGTCGTCCGACCAGGGCACGTGGGTGATCACCTCATTCGCGGTCGCCAACGCGATCTCCGTGCCGCTCACCGGCTGGCTGACCGAGCGCATCGGCCAGGTGCGCCTCTTCATGGCGTCGATCATCCTCTTCGTGATCTCGTCGTGGATGTGCGGCCTCGCGCCGACCCTGCCGTTCCTGCTCGCTTCGCGCGTGCTGCAAGGCGCGGTGGCCGGTCCGATGATTCCGCTCTCGCAAACGCTGCTGCTCGCGAGCTATCCACGCGCCAAGGCGCCGATGGCGTTATCGATGTGGGCGATGACCACGCTGATCGCACCGGTGGCCGGCCCGATTCTCGGCGGCTGGATCTCGGACAACATCTCGTGGCCGTGGATTTTCTACGTCAACATTCCGGTCGGCGCGATTGCCGCCGTGGCAACGTGGATGATCTTCCGCAATCGCGACTCCGTCATCAGGAAAGCGCCGATCGACGGCGTCGGTCTCGGCTTGCTGATCGTCTGGGTCGGCTCGCTGCAGGTCATGCTCGACAAGGGCAAGGATCTCGACTGGTTTTCATCGACGACCGTCGTCGTGCTGGCGCTGGTCGCGGTGATCGCGCTCGCGTTCTTTATCGTGTGGGAACTGACCGCCGAGCATCCGGTGGTGGACCTGTCGCTATTCAGCCGGCGTAATTTCACGGGCGGCACCGTCGCGCTGTCGATCGGTTACGGGCTCTACTTCGGCAATCTGGTTTTGCTGCCACTGTGGCTGCAAACCGATATCGGCTACACGGCGACCGAAGCCGGCCTCGTCATGGCGCCGGTCGGCCTGTTCGCCGTGCTGCTCTCGCCGATCACGGGCAAGATTTTGCCGCGTACCGATCCGCGCTATATCGCGACCTTGTCGTTTCTCGTGTTCGCGCTGTGTTTCTGGATGCGCTCGCGTTATACGACCGGCGTCGATACTTATTCATTGCTGGTGCCTACCCTGATTCAAGGGATCGGCATGGCCGGGTTCTTTATCCCACTGGTCTCGATCACCCTGTCGGGACTGCCGGGCAACCGGATTCCTGCGGCATCGGGCTTGTCGAATTTCGTACGGATCATGTGCGGCGGCATCGGCACGTCGATCTTCCAGACTGCGTGGGATCACCGCACGATCATGCATCATGCGCAACTGGCCGAACAGGCCAACGCGTACAACCCGGTGTTCGACCAGTCGATCCGGCAGATGGGCGCGGCGGGCTTCAGTCAACCGCAGGCCTATGGCCTGTTCAACACGATGGCCACGCAACAGGCCGCGCAACTGGGTGTGAACGACCTGTTCTTTGTATCCGCCGGCATCTTTGTCGCGCTGATCGCGCTGATCTGGATCACGCGACCTGAACGCGCCGGTGGCGACGCGGGTGCGGCGGCTGCGGCGGCGCACTGAGTTTCGGCGCCAGTCCACCGCCACGGACGATGTGAAAAAGGCGGGACCGCTCTGGAGCGATCCCGCCTTTTTCTTTGCTACGCCTATCGCTCGCTCCGCCTTCTATTCGGTTTTTAGCTCGCCGTTGTAACCACCAGTCGCTCGGGTGCCAGCACGCCCTCACCTTGTTTCGCGACACCAAGCAGACGCCCTTCCGCAGCGTACACACGGACGCGCGGCGCATTCACCGCTTCGCCCGTGATCGTCAACTCGGACAGCTTCAATCGCTGTCCGTGCAGAAACCGGCGCGTCGCGTCTTCGTTCAACTGCACGAGCGGAAACGTCGACAGCAATGCATCCACCGGTTGCAGCCACGCATCGCGTTCGCCCTCAGCCGCGTCGGACAATGCGTCGAGCGTCACCGAATTTTCCAGCGTCAGCGCGCCGACGCCGGTCCGTCGCAGCGCCACCAAGTGCGCGCCGCAACCCAACGCTTCACCGATATCCTCGGCCAGCGTGCGCACATACGTGCCCTTGCTACAGGTCACGCGAAACGTCACGTCCGGCAACGCGCAGGCAAGTACGTCGAGCTTGTGGATCGTCACCTGACGCCCCTCCCGCTCCACGGTCTGGCCGGCACGCGCGTATTCGTACAGCGGCTTGCCGTCACGCTTGAGCGCCGAATACATCGGCGGAACCTGCGTGATCTCGCCGAGGAATGTCGGCAGCACGGCTTGAACCGCCGCCTCGTCGCAGCTCACTTCGCGCGTGTCGATCGCTTCGCCTTCGGCGTCGCCCGTAGTCGTGCGAATACCGAGGCGCATGGTGGCCTCATACGTCTTGTCGGCTTCGAGAAGATCTTGCGAAAACTTGGTGGCTTCGCCAAAACAGAGCGGCAGCAAGCCGGTCGCCAGTGGATCGAGCGTGCCGGTATGGCCCGCCTTTTTCGCCAGATAGAGACGCTTCGCGCGAATCAGCGCGTCGTTGCTCGACAGGCCGAGCGGCTTGTCGAGCAGCAGCACGCCGTCGAGCGCGCGACGCGGCACGCGGGGGCGTTGAGGTGCGGTCATGTCAGAAAGACGAAAGTCTTCGATGGATACGGAAACGGCACTGAGCGCGTGGTAATTCAGGCATGGTAGCGAACAGCGTGCTCAGTCTTCTTTCGCGCGATTGGCGTTGGCTTCGTCGATCAGACGCGACATCTCAACCGCGCGCTCGATCGTCTTGTCGTAATGGAAATGCAGCGTCGGCACGGTGTGAATGTGCAGCCGCTTGAAAAGCTGATTGTGCAGATGACCGGCCGCATGCGTGAGCGCTTCGAGCGTCTGCTGCGGATCGCCGGTGAGCGTCGTGAAATAGACCTTGGCGTGTGCGTAATCCGGCGTCAGTTCGACGCTTTGAATCGTGACGAGGCCGATGCGCGGATCCTTGACCTCGCGCAGCAGCTCGGATAAATCGCGCTGGATCTGATCGGCGATCTGCACATTGCGATTGGGAGAAGAACGTTTTTTAGGCATGGTGTGATGTGATCCGTTCTAACGGATGCAAAAAGTAGTACGCGCCGCCGCGGTGCGGGCTTCTTGTTCGGGCGGCATTCAGGCGGCCCGGCGTAACCAGAAGCAGCTCGGCAGCGGGCGCCCTGCGCGACAAACACAGACGCGCGGCCCCAAAAACAACGGGCGGAGCGGGCGTTAAAGCCCGCTCCGCCCCTAGAGCCGTGCCGCGTGAATTACAGCGAACGCGCGACTTCGGTGACCTCGAAGACTTCGAACTGATCGCCTTCGACGATGTCGTTGAAGTTCTTGATCGACATACCGCACTCGAAGCCCTGACGGACTTCCTTCACGTCGTCCTTGAAGCGCTTGAGCGAATCGAGTTCGCCCGTGAAGATGACGACGTTGTTGCGCAGCACGCGTACCGACGACGAGCGCTTGACGAAACCGTCCGTGACCATACAGCCGGCCACCGCGCCGATCTTCGGTACCTTGAAGACCTGACGCACTTCGACCGTACCCGTCACGATCTCGCGCTTCTCCGGCGCCAGCATGCCCGACATCGCGGCCTTCACGTCATCCACTGCGTCATAGATGATGTTGTAGTAGCGAATATCGACGCCGTTGGCTTCCGCCAGCTTGCGAGCCTGGGCATCCGCACGGGTGTTGAAGCCGATGATGACCGCCTTCGAAGCCGTTGCCAGGTTGACGTCGGACTCGCTGATGCCGCCCACGGCGCCGTGCACGATCTGCACGCGCACTTCGTCGGTCGACAGCTTGAGCAGCGACTGCACCAAAGCTTCCTGCGAACCTTGCACGTCGGCCTTGACGATGAGCGGCATGTACTGCACTTCGCCTTCGCCCATCTGTTCCAGCATGTTCTCGAGCTTCGCGGCCTGTTGCTTGGCCAGCTTGACGTCGCGGAACTTGCCTTGACGGAACAGCGCGACTTCACGCGCCTTGCGGTCGTCCGGCATGACGATGACTTCTTCGCCCGCTTGCGGCACTTCCGAAAGACCTTGAATCTCAACCGGGATCGACGGACCTGCCGACTTGGTTGGCTTGCCGGTTTCGTCGAGCATGGCTCGCACGCGACCGTAAGCGCTACCTGCCAGCACCACGTCACCGCGGTTCAGCGTACCCGACTGGACCAGGATCGTTGCGACCGGACCCTTACCCTTATCGAGCTTCGCTTCAATGACGAGACCCTTGGCCGGCGCCTCGACCGGTGCCTTCAGTTCCAGCACTTCAGCCTGCAGCAGGACGTTCTCGAGCAGATCGTCGATGCCCGCGCCGGTTTTAGCCGACACCGACACGAACGGCGAATCGCCACCGTATTCTTCCGGCACGACGCCTTCCGCGACGAGCTCCTGCTTCACGCGCTCCGGATTCGCATCTGGCTTGTCGATCTTGTTGATCGCGACGACGAGCGGCACGCCGCCTGCCTTCGCGTGGGCGATTGCTTCCTTCGTTTGCGGCATCACGCCGTCGTCGGCTGCGACCACCAGAATCACAATGTCGGTTGCCTTCGCACCGCGGGCACGCATGGCCGTAAAGGCCTCGTGACCCGGCGTGTCGAGGAACGTGATGACGCCGCGCGGCGTTTCGACGTGGTAAGCGCCGATATGCTGCGTAATCCCGCCCGCTTCGCCCGCTGCGACCTTGGCGCGGCGGATGTAGTCGAGCAGCGACGTCTTGCCGTGATCGACGTGACCCATGACCGTGACGACCGGCGGACGCGGCAGCGATTCCGCATCCGACACTTCGCCTTCGACCAGCATGGCTTCCGGATCGTCCAGCTTGGCCGCAACCGCGTGGTGGCCCAGTTCCTCGACGATGATCATCGCCGTTTCCTGGTCCAGCATCTGGTTGATCGTGACCATCTGGCCGAGCTTCATCATCGACTTGATGACTTCCGACGCCTTCACCGCCATCTTGTGCGCCAGATCGGCGACCGTGATGGTTTCCGGCACATGCACTTCACGCACGATCGGTTCGGTCGGCGCCTGGAAGGTAGTGTTCTGATCCTGATGCTTGCCGCGACCCTTCGGGCCACCGCGCCAGCCACGATCGACACCGCCGCTCGTGTCGCCACGCGTCTTGATGCCGCGGCGCTTCGCTGCGTCGTCTTGCCAGCCGCCCTTGCCGCCGCCCGGCTTCTTCTTGTCGCCGGCGGAAGGCGTGGTCGTGGCAGCCGGAGCCGCAGCAGCCGGCTTCTTGGCTGCCGGACGCGCCGGTGCTTCACCCGCCGGACGCGCCGGCTTGTGCAGCGTGCCCTTGGCTTCCACGGCCTTGGCCGGCTCGGCGGGCTTCGGTGCCGGTTCCGGCGCCTTGACCTGCGCCTTGCGCGGCGTGTTCATCATTTCGCGGATTGCGCGCGCTTCGGCTTCGGCCGCGGCGCGGCGCTTGGCGATTTCTTCCTGCTCGGCACGCGCTTTCTCGGCGGCCTGACGCGCTGCGTCTTCTGCTTTCTTCGCAGCTTCGCGCTGCGCGGCGCGTTCTGCGGCGGCGCGCTCGTCGTCCTGCTCGCTTTGCTTCGCGACCGCCGGCTCCGCTGCCTTGGTAGCTGCCGGTTCAGCCTTCGCGGCCACCGGCTGTGCAGCTTGCGCCGGTTTGGCGTTGGCGGCCTGAGCCTGCTCGCGCGCGGCCGCCTCGGCCGCGGCGCGCTTCTTCGCGGCTTCTTCTTCCGCACGGCGACGCTCGGCCTCAGCAGCCTGCTCGCGTGCCTGACGTTCCGCTTCTTCGCGTTCGAGTTGTTCCTGACGCGCCTTCAACTCCTGAGCCTGCTTTTCGAGCAGCTCGGCTTCGTGACGAGCTTCCTCTTCACGACGCTGGAGTTCGAGATCGTCGACATCGGCCTCGGCTACATGATTCGATGCATCGCCGTTTTCAGCAGAGGTTTCGTCGCGGCGGACGAAAGTGCGCTTCTTGCGCACCTCGACCTGAATGGTGCGAGCTTTGCCCGTCGCATCGGATTGCTTGATTTCCGACGTATGCCGTTTCGTCAGCGTGATCTTGCGCTTGTCAGCATCAGTCGAGCCGTGAGACTTGCGCAAGTGGTCGAGCAGACGCGCCTTGTCCGTCTCGGACAAGCTGTCGTCTTCGCTCGCTTTTGTGACGCCCGCCGCCTGCAGCTGCTCAAGCAGCACGCCTGCAGGCATTTTCAGTTCCGCGGCAAATTGGGCTACGTTGTTACTCGCCATTCATTCCTCTTAATGCAAGGACCGATTCCTTGCGGTTAGCATCGGGTCATGCGGCCTGACGGCCGCTTCAATTTAGTGCGCCATGGTCATTTCTCACTGGAACCAGTGTTCACGTGCTTTCATGATCAACGCCTTAGCGGCATCCTCTTCCATTCCGGTCATCTCGACCAGTTCATCCACAGCCAGCTCGGCGAGCTCGTCGCGCGTCTGGATCTGATGTTCGGCCAGCTTGGCGAGCAGGTCGGCGTCCATGCCGTCCAGGCTCTTCAGGTCGAGCGCTACATTTTCGACCTTTTCTTCATTCGCAATCGCCAGCGTCAACAGCGCGTCGCGCGAGCGATTACGCAGTTCGTGAACGGTGTCTTCGTCGAATGCCTCGATTTCGAGCATTTCGTTGAGCGGCACATAAGCGATCTCTTCGAGGCTCGTGAAGCCTTCGTCGATCAGGATGTCGGCGACTTCTTCGTCGACATCGAGACGCGCCATGAACAGGTCACGCAATACACCGCGTTCCTGATTCTGCTTTTGCGCAGATTCGTCCGGCGTCATGATGTTGATCTGCCAGCCGGTGAGTTCGCTGGCAAGACGCACGTTCTGGCCGCTGCGGCCGATCGCGACCGCCAGTTCGTTTTCGTCTACGACGACGTCCATCGAATGTTTTTCTTCATCGACGACAATCGACTGGACGGCTGCCGGCGCGAGCGCGCCGATCACAAACTGTGCGGGATCCTCCGACCATAGCACGATGTCGACGTTTTCGCCACCGAGCTCGTTACGCACCGCCTGCACGCGCGAACCGCGAATACCGACGCACGTGCCGATCGGATCGATGCGCTTGTCGTAAGCGACCACGCCGATCTTGGCGCGCACGCCCGGATCCCGGGCCGCGGCCTTGATTTCCAGCAGGCCTTGCTCGATTTCCGGCACTTCCATCTCGAACAGCTTCATCAGGAATTCGGGAGCCGTACGCGACAGCTCGATCTGCGGACCGCGCGCGGTGCGATCGACCTTGGCGATGTAGGCGCGCACGCGGTCGCCCACGCGCAGGTTTTCCTTCGGAATCAGCTGGTCGCGGCGCAGCAGCGCTTCGACACGGCCGGTTTCGACGATGAAGTTGCCCTTGTCGAGGCGCTTCACCGAGCCGGTCATGATGTGCTCGCCGCGCTCGAGGAAGTCGTTCAGGATCTGTTCGCGTTCAGCGTCGCGCACCTTCTGCAGGATCACCTGCTTGGCGGCCTGCGCGCCGATACGGCCGAATTCGATCGACGGCACCGGTTCTTCGATGAACTCGTCGAGTTGGATTTCGGGCTTCTGTTCGCGTGCTTCGAACAGCAGAATTTCCTGATCCGGTTCCTGCAAACCGGCTTCGTCCGGCACCACTTTCCAGCGGCGAAACGTTTCGTGTTCGCCGCTTTCACGGTCGATGTGGACGCGGATATCCGCATCTTCTTCGAAGAGTTTCTTGGAGGCCGAAGCGAGAGCCGCTTCGAGCGCGGCAAATACCACGTCTTTGTCGACATTCTTCTCGCGTGCCAGCGCATCCACCAGCATCAACACTTCGCGACTCATTGTTTGCGGCTCCTAAAGTCAACTTTCGGAACGAGGCGTGCTTTGTCCATGTCCGCGAGCGTGAAATCGAGCATCGCGGCGCCTTCCTTCCCTTCAAATTCCAGACCGATCGTCTCGCCTTGCGGAGCATGCAGGATGCCCCGGTACGATTTCCGTCCGTCCAATGGCTTTTTCAATGTGATTACCACTTCGCTGCCTGCGAAGCGTTCAAAATCCGCCAGTTTTTTCAGCGGGCGGTCGAGCCCCGGCGACGATACTTCAAGCCGCTCGTAATCGATATTTTCGACCGTCAAAACGTGCTGGAGCTGACGCGTGACTTTCTCGCAGTCTTCGATCGCGATGCCGGCCGGCTGGTCGATATAGATACACAACATGCCGCGCCCGGTGCGCTCGAGATCGACGAGCTCGTAGCCGAGTCCCACGACCGTGGTTTCAATCAGTTCCGTCAGTTGCACAGTGCCCTCTTAGATGTTCGCGCAGCGAGCCTGCCGCTTGTTTTGCAAACAACCAATGCGGGCCGCGCGCCAAGCCGGCGCACGTTCGTGCTACCCGAGATGCCGAACCACTGAGAACTGATCGGCAAAAAAAAATGGGCTAAACGCCCATCATCTTATTGCCGGTGGTCGCACCTGAGCCGCACATAAAAAGCCGCACGCCCAGCGACTTCGCGATTGTAGCCATTTTTCGGGACAAACGCAAACCGCAGAACGCCGCCCAACGCGCTTTTCCGCTTGATTTCACGGGAATCTTTCAGCGATGTGATGGCGCTTCGGGTCTTTTGCAAGGCGGCACATGCCGCATCGTTCGCACGCCGTACGAGCGGGGCAAATGAAATCTGCCCCCACATCCGTCAACGCCTGCGATTTTATGCATCGCATGAAACCGCCACTCAAGGCGCTCGTCGATCGACTGTGGCGGTGGCTGGCGAAAAATCGTTCAAGAACGACCAGCGGCCGACCGCCATGCATGACTCACGTACTGCTCAACGGCCACGCGAACGGCCGCGCGGTGCGCCGCCGCCACGATTAACGCCGCCGGCATTGGCGTTGCCGCCGCCCGCGCGATTACCGGCGCTGCCGCGATTGCCACCCGGCCCGCGGTTGGCACCGCCGCTGCCCGGATTGGGACCGCTGCCGCCCGCGCGTTTGCCGCCGCCAGCCGCACGGTTGCCACTGCCCGACGGTGCGCGATTGCCATCGACTTCACGGCCGCCACGCGGGCCGCCCACGCCGCCGCCCATCGGGCCGCTGAAACCACCGGCGCCACGGCCCGCGCCGCGATTGCCGTAGCCACCGCCGAAACCGCCGCCCGCGCCGCCACCGAAGCCACCGCCCGCCGCACCGCGCCGGCCCTGGCCACGCGGTTGCTGCTGGTCGAACCGGCCGTGCGACATCAGCACGGGTTCGCGGCTAATGAAGCCCATCGACGTCTGCATCGGATCCGGCTGCTTGCGCTCCGGCGCTTCCCTGCGGCCGCCCTTTTCTTCCGTCGGCGCTTTCAGGCCGACCGACGCCATCAGCGCGCGCACCTGATTGTCTTCAAGTTCTTCCCAACGGCCGCGCTTGAGACCCTTGGGCAGCGCGATCGGGCCGTGACGGGTACGAATCAGGCGGCTGACCATCAGGCCGGCCGCTTCGAACATACGGCGCACTTCGCGGTTACGCCCTTCGGCGAGCGCGACGTGATACCAGTGATTGGTGCCTTCGCCGCCGCCATCGCGGATACGCAGGAAGTTCGCCGGACCGTCTTCCAGCTCGACGCCGTGCAGCAGCTTCTGACGCATGCCTTCCGCCAGCTCGCCGACCACGCGCACCGCATATTCACGCTCGACGCTATAACGCGGATGCATGAAACGGTTCGCCAGATCGCCCGACGTGGTCAGCATCAGCAGACCTTCCGTATTGAAGTCGAGACGGCCGACCGCGAGCCACTTGGCGGTTTTCATCGGCGGCAGGTTGTCGAACACCGACGGGCGGCCTTCCGGATCGGCGTGGCTGACGATTTCGCCGGTCGGTTTGTGATACAGCAGCACGCGCGGCGGCTTGTTGGCCAGCTTGCGCTTGACCGGCTTGCCGTTGATGCGGACCTGGTCGGTCGGCATGATGCGCTGGCCGATGTGCGCCGGCTCGCCGTTCACCGACACGCGGCCGGCGACGATCAATTCTTCCATGTCGCGACGCGAGCCCATGCCGGCTTCGGCCAGCACCTTGTGCAGCTTCGGCGCGTCGTCGTCGGCTGCGAGCACGCGCTTGGGCGCGGCCGGCTTGCCACGGCGCAGCATCGGCGCGCGCACGCCGCCGGTGGCGCTGTTGTCCGCGTCGAACGCGGGCGATGTGACGTACGAGAACAGGTCGTCCTGACCCGCGGCTGCCGCGGCTGCCGCTGCCACCGGCGCTTCACCGCCGCGGCGGTTGTTCTGGCGCTGGCCGCCTTCGCGCGGCTGACGCTCGCGTTGACCATCACGCGGCGCGCCGTCACGCGGTGCGCCTTCGCGCTTCGCGCCGCCTGCATTGCGGCGCGGCCCTTGACCCTTGGCGCCAGCATCCTTGCGCGGCATACGCACTTGCGCGACGACCTCGCCGTCCGGCGGCGCCTCGGTGACGACCGGCGCCCCCTGCGCGGGCGCGCCTTCGGCGCCCTTCGTCTTCGCGCCGGCGCGGCGCCGGGCGATCAGGCTGCGCGGGCCGCGACGCAGGCCGCGGCGCGGACGGTCTTCACCGTCTGCTTCCGTGGTCTGCGCCGGGCGCTCGCCCTCGCCTGCCGACGCTTGCGTGGTGCGCGTTTCGTCAACGCGCGCCGACGGCACGGCGCGCTCGGATTCGGACGAATCGGTGTCGTGGGTATGTGTCAAAACAACCTCAAAATGTCAGGTCGCGCACGCCCGTTGCGGGCGTGGCAAAAAAAGTTCGGTTACGTCAGGCGCTGCGCGACTCGGGTTCGTCGTCGGTCAGAATGCCTGCGTCCTGCGCCGCATCGCGACGATCCAGAGGATCGCCGTGCGCCGCCTTGGTCGGGTTCGGCTCGGCGGCGTGCTCCGTATTGCGGAGTACGCCAGAGTCGTGCGCGGGTATTGCCGGATCGGCCTGGGAGACCGGATCGTGATTCAGTGCGGACTCGGCGGCGCCGGTCTGCGGTGCAACGTGTGCCGCCGGGCGTGCCGTTTCAGCTTGTTCCTGCGCGGCCGGCGCGCCCGCGCCGTCCGGATGCGACCCGGAGGATGCCGATGCGGTTTGCGCAGCGACTTCCGCTGCGTTGTCGACCGCCTGCGCCGGTTTCACCGGCTCTGCGTGGCGCGCCTGATGCTGTTCCGCGAGATCGCCAGCGATTTCCGTTCCTACCGCCTCGTCTACTGTTGTTCCAAGTTCGCTGTCGATGGCATCGCTCGCTGCGTCAGCGGAGCCGGATTGCGACGCCTCGCCCGCGGCTTGCGGAATATTCCGCGACACGCCATCCGCAGGTCCGCTCACAAATTCCTCCGCAACAGCGCCCGCTTCAACTACGACGCCGGAATCCACCCGCTCGTCTTCCGAAGCCAAAACCTGCGCGGCATCAGCGTCGGCGAACTCGATCGCGTGCTGGCCGAGCAGATCCGCGTTCAACTGCGCCGACGGATCGGCGAGCGGCGGCAATTCGTCGAGCGCTTTCAGCCCGAGGTCGTCGAGGAACTGCCGCGTGGTCGCGTACAGCGCGGGACGGCCCGGCACATCACGATGACCGATCACCTCGATCCAGCCGCGATCTTCGAGCTGCTTGACGACCTGCGTATTCACCGTGACGCCGCGAATCTCTTCGATATCGCCACGCGTCACCGGTTGCCGGTATGCAATGATCGCGAGCGTTTCGAGCACCGCGCGCGAATATTTCGGCGGTTTCTCAGGATGCAAACGATCCAGATACGAACGCATCGCGGGCTTGCTTTGAAACCGCCAGCCCGACGCCAGCCCGACCAACTCCACACCGCGCCCTGACCAGTCCTGCTTGAGGTCTTCGAGCAAAGTCCGAACGGTGTCTGCCGACACGCCGTCGGCAAAGAGCTTGCGTAACTCGCCGAGCTTTAACGGCTCCTGCGCGCAGATCAAGGCAGTCTCGAGGACGATCTTCGCCTCTTGGGTATTCATGCAGCTAGGTCAGACCCTGTGGTCAAAGAACCGGATCAAACAGACGATGTGGAACTGAAGACGCGCTCGCCCGATTCTGATCGGTCATATTGATGGGAGCACGCACCGGGGGGAGGCGAAACAGACAATCGAGCCAAACCCAGCCGGACGGAGCAGCGATATTCCTGAAGGGAACCGCGTGACTGAGCGCCATATTACGCAAAAACAATCAGTGCGTAAAGACGAAATCCCCGCGCATTTTCCAGCCATGCCTTGGCGGACGTGCTTTAGCGAAAAAAACGGGCTTAATTTGATAAAAAAACCGCTTTCTTCAGCTGTTCTTCACTGGCGGATGCAATAGCTTTAGCAGCCGCCTGTTGCGCCACGCATTTACTGCGCCGTGGCGTGTTCCGCCAGGAACCGGTTCAGGCGCTCGACGCCGGCGTCCAGCCGTGCC
Source organism: Paraburkholderia sp. FT54 (assembly GCF_031585635.1). Classification (NCBI taxonomy): domain Bacteria; kingdom Pseudomonadati; phylum Pseudomonadota; class Betaproteobacteria; order Burkholderiales; family Burkholderiaceae; genus Paraburkholderia; species Paraburkholderia sp. FT54. The sequence continues at coordinate 2,564,790 of NZ_CP134195.1, forward strand.
GTGTCGCAGGCGTAGCACCAGCGCACGAAGCCTTCGCCTTGCGGACCGAACGCGCTGCCCGGCGCCACGCCGAGCCCGACGTCACGCACCATCGCCTTGCAAAGCTCCAGACTGCGCGAGGCGCCCGGCATCGAGAAAAACAGGTACATCGCGCCGGGCGGCGCCTTGACGTCGACGCCCGGCACCGTGGCGAGCGCGCGCACCAGATGGTCACGCGACATCTTCAGGTCGCGCACCAGTTCCTGCGTAAAGCGCTCGCCCTGCTCGATGGCCGCGATGCCCGCCTGCTGCACGAAGGCCGGCGCGCACGACGTGTTGTACTCCACGAGCTTGCCCAGATCGTCCATCAGCGCGGCCGGCGCGACGATCCAGCCGAGCCGCCAGCCTGTCATCAACCATGCCTTCGAAAACGAATTGACGCAGATCACGCGTTCGTCGCGGGTCGCCAGATCGAGGAACGACGGCGCGGTGCGCGAGGGCGCGCCGGCCGCGTCGGCGGAGGCGTCCGCATAGTAAAGGCGCTCGTAGACCTCGTCCGCCACGATCCAGATACCGTGGCGCCGGCAATGCGCCAGCACGGCGCGCTGCTCGTCGCGGCTCATCACCCAGCCAGTCGGATTGTTCGGCGAGTTGATCAGCAGCATTTTCGTGTCGGGCGTGAGCGTCATCAACAATTGCTCGAGGTCGAGCTGCCACCCGCGCTCGCCGTAGCCCAAAGCGACGGTTTCGACGTGCGCGCCGAGAATCTTCGGAATCTCGACCAGATTTGGCCAAAGCGGCGTCACCGCGACGACGCGGTCACCCGCGCCCACCACGAGTTGCGCCGCGAGCATCAGCGCGTTGACGCCCGCGCTCGTCACCGCAATATGTTCCGGCGATGTCGCGCCGTGCAGTTCGCCGACGTAGCCCGCCAGCGCGGCACGCAGCGGCGCGATGCCGAGATTGTGCGTGTAGAACGTCGCCCCGGCCGCCAATGCGGCGCTGGCGGCGTCGCGGATAAAGGCCGGTGTGACGCGGTCGGACTCGCCGAACCAGAACGGCAGCACGTCGTCGACGCCAAAGCCGGCGTTGGCGACTTCGCGGATCTGCGACGGACGCAGTGCGCGCACGGCGTCGCGCGCATTCGGGATGGATGGCACGGGCAGATCCGATTCGCTCATCGAGGCTTCCAGGCGGGTGAAAGGCATGGGTTGAACTTCAGTAGAGGCGACAGTTTAGCTTGGCGCGACTTTTCGGGACGGCGAAGTCGCTCTGTGAGAAGCCGTGGCGCGACGATCGATCCCGGACAGGTTGCGGCCAGGCGCCCTGATCGAAAGGCGCACCGATCGCCGCGTCGCACCCTTTCCGATCATGCGGCATTGCGCGACCGCACCTTTGCTGCCCGCGGGAATATCGCACTGCCCACTAGACGGCCCCTTTGCGCCCGCGGGAACATCGCGCACGTCCCACCACCGCAAACTAGTTCAAATCCTCCGCCCGCCCCGGCAACTGGCGAATCAGCCCCCATACCGCTTCCGCCGCCGGCGAGAGCGAGCGGTCGCGTCGGCGCACCAGTTCGACCGTGCGCTCCGCGCGCGGCACCAGCGGCCGGGCCACCAGCGACGCGCCCGCCGGCAGCGGCAAGGCCAGCCAGGGCAGCACGCTCACGCCGACGCCCGCCTCGACCAGCCCGAAAACGGTCGCGGAATGCCCCAGCTCCTGCACCACCGTGGCGCTCACGCCGTATTCCTGCATCGCGGCGTCGATGATCGGCCGGCTGCCCGACGCGTAATCGAGCATGACTAGCTGCTGGCCTTCCAGGTCCGTCCACGCCACGCGTTCTTTCGCCGCCAACGGGTGATCGTCGCGCGAGACGACGCAGAACGAATCGGTCATCAGCGATTCGCTGAGCAGGTCGTCGGCGGAAAACGGGCCGATGATCACGCCGAAGTCGACCTCGCCCGACTTCACCTTACGCACCACGTCGCTTTGCACGTCGTCGCGCAGGCCCAGGTCGATGTAGGGAAACTGCTGCACGCACGACGCCACCACGCGCGGCATGAGCCGGCACGCCACTGTCGGGCTGGCGGCCACCACCACGCGTCCGCGGCGCTGCTCGCCGATTTCGCGGATCTCGCGAAGCGCGTCGTCCAGATCCGTCAGCAGACGCGACACGCTCGACACCAGGTTGCCCCCGACGTCCGTGAGTTGCACCTCGCGAGTGGTGCGATCGATCAACTTGAGACCGATCTCGCCTTCCAATTCGCGCACGCAGCGGCTAACCGCCGACTGCGTCAGGCCGATTTCATCGCCGGCCCGGCTGAAGCTCTGCAAACGGGCGACCTCGATGAAAACCCTTAGCTGGCGCAGCGTGACATTCATTTACCATCCTCATCAATTGCATCATTTGATGCACATTGTAAGGCGAAAGACAGCGCTGCATTCGCCTCCAGCAATCTCGCTGCAGGGCAGCAATAAGGCGCAAACGCACGCTGCTCGGGCCTGATTGCACAAGATTGGTGATTGTCCCGATTTGCGAGATGGGTTTTTTGGATTCTTATACGCCCCTAGCTAGCGCCCGCGCTGGCCCGCTGTCATGGGGCTTTCAGGCGGTTGGACTCAACTTGGCACACTTCCTGCATTTACCTGCAGACAAGGGTCGGCGCCATGATTCTGACTGCATAGCAGACCGTGGCAAGCCCGACCCTCCTTGGCACTCGCCTATCGAGTGCATGGAGAGTGCGCGGCGCGGGGCAGCGCACCGGAGTTAGCTTCGCTGAGGTGAAACATGATGCTGTTCGACGATTTGAGAGACAACGAGTGGGCGCTGGTCGAGGCGTTGTTCTGTGCGGAGCCAGCACGGAGCGAACGGCGCGGTCGGCCACGCGTGGAAGCGCGCGCAGTTGTCAACGCCGTACTGTGGGTGCTTTCGACAGGCGAGGGCTGGTCCAAACTGCCGGGCCGCTATCCGTCGCCGCCGACTTGCCGCCGTCGCTTCGACGAGTGGCAAGCCGATGGTACGCTCGCCGAAATAGTTAAGCGACTCGGCACGAGCGGCCGTGAAATTTCGCTACGCGGCCGGATTGGCGCGACCGCCGCGAAACCGCCGGCACCGCCGAGCCGTGACCGCCTGCGCGGCGCGTTCTGGACCAATCCGGAATCGTGGCGCGCGCCGGTCAAGATGGCCTGACGCGAACTGCTTTTTCCTCCGGGCGCCTGCGGGCGCCCGGCGTGTATCGAACCCAGGTCGAGGCGTCTCCACGCACGCCGCACCTGTCATGGGCACCGCTCTTCGGCGCGCCCACCACAGTCGTCCCCTCCCGCTACAGCCAGCCTGCGAACGCGCTGCTTCAGACGCCTGAAGCAGCGCGACAGTTGCGGGTGAAACATCCATTTACTATTACTTACAGCGTGCTTTCGCGACTGGGCATACCTTTATGTGTATGCAAACAGGCCTTCAGTCGATCGGCTTGACGGGAGCTCAGCATGAAACCAATGTCACTGCTTCTGTGCGGCATTGTCGTTTCATCAATGGCCGCACCGGCGCTTGCCCAGCAGCGCCAACAGGCTTGGAACTGGCGGCCGGATCGTCCGGCTACCGTCGAAGCCTGGCAGCAAAGCGATACTCGCGCCCGCGACTTCACGCCGCCGGCACCGCGTGGAGACTTGCGCGGCGATATCGCGAGCAACGTGCGCGCACGGCCGGACGCGCCTCGTCAGGATCCGGCGCCTCGACGCTAGTCTGGCGGCGGCGCTATCCAAGCCGTGTGCCAGCAACCTCGCATCGTCTGCACGTGTCTACTCGCGAAAGTCTACAGCGCATATTGAATAATTAAGGGAACCACCGCGCGTTGTGCCAGTCTGATTTAACGCCATTAGCACAGCGTGGCAGCAGTAATTCCGGTACGCCCGTATCCCCGCGATACGGGCTTTTTTTTGCGCAAAGAAAGAGCGACGGCAGGCGCACAAGGCACCTGCCGCGCATGCATGCAATTATGCAGATGTACGGAGCAATGGAGTCACCGCCAGCCGCGCTAAGCGGCCGGGGAACACAACGCCTGCGCCAGGCCGGATCTAAGGCCGGACTTCGAGCGCGGCGGTAGGCCGCGTGTCGGCCGTGGCGACGACGTAGTCGTTCATACGCTGTGCTGTCCAGGTGAGCAGGCGTTCGTCATGGGCGAGCCGCGCAAACTCGGCCCTGCCCCGCTCCGTGAGCACGGCGATATCGACAGGTGCGTGGAAACCCGGAGCAGGCGCGACCGTGCGCTGCCGAACGGTGTCCATCAAGCCTAGTGCGCGAAGATATTGGAAAACACCCGGCCTTCTGGCCCATGGGACCTGGCGATATTGCGCCCGCCGCAGCGCTTCAAGTACCGCTTCGTTGGAATACGTGGTCATCTCACTTCTTTCTTAAAGTGCAGCTATGACACATTTATGCCCAACACGTCACCGCGCCACCAGTGACGCGCATAGCACCCGCCCTTGGCTGGAAGCTGGCTGCAACTCGTACAGCCGAATTCCGCCAGGTGCTGCCTGGTCTCGTTTTCGGAACCCCCGTCTGAACGGCATGTTAGCGTTCTGTCCACGAACTGCCGATGCAACCGCTGCGGTGCGATAGCAAGCCCGTAGATTTGTCCCGAAAGACATACGTTACCCCATTTAAATTGATTCTATTCACTTTATTAGCGCTTTTTTTTGCAGCAATCGTGCTATGGAAAGGCGCCCGCCGCCCTCTCGCCGTCTGCACGGTGGCCCTGTTCTGGCTGCTCGCCGCCGGCTGGCTCACCGCACCTTTGCTGCAGTTGGCGCAGCCGCGCTGGCGGACCGACACGCCCGCCACGTTCGCGCCGCGCACCGCGATCATCATGCTGGGCGGGGGCACGATTTACGACGACGACCACATGCTCGTGCCCCCGCGCGACGTGCTCGCGCGCATCACGGCAAGCGCGGAGAACTACGCTGCCTGCAAACGCGCGGCGGATATATGTCATGTGATCGTAAGCGGCGGCAATCCGCAGCGGCATCGCGCGACTGAAGCCGACACCTATCTGCCTTACCTGCTGCGCCAACAGGTGCCGCGCGCGGACATCGTGCTGGAAAACAGCAGTCGTACGACCTATGAAAACGCGCGCAACGTATCCACCATTCTGCAGGGCTCACGTTACGATTCGCTGATCCTCGTCACCTCCGCCTATCAGATGCCGCGCGCCTTGCTCGACTTCCACCGCTTCGGCCTCGCGCCGCAGCCGATGATTTCGAACGCGCGGCGCGCACGTCTTGGTGTACTGCCGCGATATGACAACCTGGTGACTGCGGAGATCGCGCTGCATGAATTGATTGGCATCGCGCAATTTCATGTCTATCGCGCAATCGGATGGTTCTGAAGCTCGAATAGCATCACGCATCGATTTATTTAGAGATGCGAAGATTGTGTTTGAGTGGCAGTACGTGCGTGACTGGCGCAGGAAATCAGTGAGCATCACGGCTGTTGGCTGCACGTAACAATATGTAACGAATTGTCATTGCAGTTACAAAACCGTCTGTTGGAGCGGATATTGCTGACTAGAATGCATTGTCTTTCCGTTTGGACAGGCAAATACTCGGGTCCACAACCACTCTGCGGAGGTAGCGATGAAGAAAGTGTCCCTGGCGATCCTGGTTTCCCTCAGTGCCGTAACGGGCGTGGCTTATGCGCAGGACAACGGCGTCATGATGAGCACCGATCCGGCCAAGGCCGCCGACGTCGAGCAGCGCGCGCAAGATTTGCAAAACCGCCAGCAAGCAATGGAAAGCGCACCGGCGATGCCGATGAAACACCACAAGTCGGCCCCGCATCACAAGAAGGCCCCCAAGGCCGACGCCGGCTCCTAAGCGCAGTTACCCGACTCACCCGCGGTCGCGCCGCGAAGGTGAAAAGCCGAAGCCGGCACCGCCGGCTTCGGCTTTTTTGTTGTCTAATGGACTGGCGAAGAACTCGCGAGCCTCGGAGCAGCGCGGCGCGCCGACCGGCCCCGCGCCAGCCGCTTCAGCCTCGCGGCGCCCGGCTGGCGGTGTGCTAAAGTCGCGCACCGACCGGCACCTGGCCGGAATCCCCTAACCCGTGCGCACCTTGGTGCGGAGGACAGCATGAGCAACATCCAGCTTGATATCGAATGGACTGAAGCAGCATCTCGCAAAATCGAAAAACTGATGCCGCGCGGCGGTCAGGAAGCGTTTCTGGCGCTGCCGCCCGTCGAATGTCTGCCGATGGAAGGCGACGTGCTGTTTCTCGGCCCGGACGGCAAGCAGCAGCCGTTCATCGTCGCGGAACGCCAGTATCACCACGATGGCGACGCCGACTGGACCATCATTCTGATCCTCGACGTGCCGCAAGCCACGCACTGAGAATTGAACGGCGGGCGAGTTGCCGGGCAAATCGCCCCGGCAATTCGCTCGCCGTTGTGCCGCGATGCGCGTGAACGTTCAGGCGATCTTCGACACGACGCGAATGTCCGCGTGTTCCACCCAATCCGCCACCGCTTTTTCATACGCCTCGATGTGTGCGGATCCCGCATGCACCGCCAGCGCTTCCTGACTTTCCCAACGCTCGACAAACACAAACCGGCGCGGCTCCTGCACGTCGCGGTGCAGATCGTACTGAAGTGCTCCCTGGTCGTTGCGCGTCGGGCCGACGTGGCCTTCGAGCGCCTGCCGCAGTTGCTCTTCATAGCCCGGCTTCGCCACCGAGATTGCGACCACAGCGATTTCCAGCATGCCGGACCTCCATTTTACGAAAAGCGGCAGCATACCCGGCGCTTGCCAAACCTGCTGGCAGCCTGCGTGCAAGCCAGCGGCGGCCCTGTTCGGGTTTCGTCCACGCTGACCGGATAACCCGTTCAAGCGTCCACACTTCGAGTACCGTCGTTGCCTGGAGTTTGGCGGGTGTCCACTTACCGCCCTGTTACGCTCAGTTTCATACAGGCGATTGATTGCGATACGCGCAATCGATTTTGCGCGCGGCAAGCCGGCGCAAAACTCACGCCGGATGGCCGATTGGCGTGGCGGTCGGCATGACCGGGGATATGACCCCGCGTCTGTGATAACCCGCACATTCACGCGAATTGCAAACTGTTAGACTGGTTTTGACTAATCCGCCGGAGTCCAGCATGGCTGGCATCGTTCTCCGCGTTCCCGGGCTTTATCCGACCCGCCCAACGCACGCGCGGGCCGTGCATCCGTTACGCGCCGTATTGGCTGGCGCGTCCCGTCACCCGCTTACCGCGATGTCGCCATGTCCGCTCTCCTGCCTGCCTTTATGCCATCCGTCAGCGAACTGACCCTGAACGGCCTGCTCCCGCATCTGGTCCGGGAAGAGTCCGGCTGGACCGCGACGTGGCGCGCGCTGACTTTACACAGCGTGTTCCAGCCGGTGCTGTCGGTGACGCACCAGCGCGTGGTCGGCTATGAGGGGTTGCTGCGCGCCTTCGATCCAGTCGGGTTGCCGGTCTCGCCCGACGTGCTGTTTTCCGGCACCCGCTCGGCCGCTGACGCCCGCGAGCTCGACCGCATCGCGCGCTGCCTGCATGTGGCGAATTTCATGGAGCAAGGCATCAGCACCGGCTGGCTGTTTCTGAATACGCGTCCGCAGGTGTTCGAAACCGGCTGGCCGCAACGCGCTTTCATCGACGAACTGTCTGCGCACTTCGGTCTGCCGCAGGAGCGCATCGTGATCGAAGTGCTCGAGCAGCCTGCCGACGACGAATCCGCTGTCGCCAGCATGCTCGCCGCGTCGCAGCCGCGCGACTTCCTGATCGCGATCGACGACTTCGGCACCGGCTTCTCGAACTTCGACCGCGTATGGCGCTTCCGCCCCGACATCGTCAAACTCGACCGCTCGCTGGTCGCGCGCGCCGGTAAGCGCGAAGGCGATGACTCGATGATCGGCCATCTGGTCTCGATGCTGCATCAATCCGGCACGCTGGTGCTGGCCGAAGGCGTCGAAACCGACGAGGAGCTGATGATCCTGATGGAGGCCGACGTCGATTTCGTCCAGGGGTTCTGGCTCGGGCAACCGAAGAGTTCCGTGCAGGCGGCCTGCGCGAAAGTGCCGGCGGTGATCGAATCGATGTGGCGCAAGTTCGCCGACTACGAACGCGAGCACGCCGGCCACCAGCGGCTCGGTTTCGAAGGCTTTGCAGAAGCGGTGCTGGCCGCCGCCGAGACCTACAATGCCACCGGCGATCTGCGCCAGGCGGCGCAAAAGGTCTGGCATCTGCGCGAAGCACGCCGCGTGTTCATCACCGACGGACAGGGCGAGCAGACCCTACCCTCCGTCACGGCCGCCTCGGTGCCGCCGCCTCCGCTGCGGCTCGCGCCGCTCTATACCGATACGCGCAGCAACTGGTCGCGGCGGGCCTATTTCAAGCACGCGCTCGCCGCGCCGGGGCGCGTCGCGATGATGGGTCCGCATTATTCGCTCGCCGACGGTCAGGACTGCTACACCGCGGCCCTCGCCTTCGAGCATGACGGCACGCATGTGCTCTGCGTCGATTTCGTGCCGGCCGCCACGGCCACGGATGCGCGTCCCGCGGGACGCGGCAGCAAGCGCTAATCGTCCACCCGGCCGCGGCCGGATTTGATCTCGCTGCGTTTGGCCTTGCCGTCGAGGCGCCGCAGGTTCGACGCGCGCGTCGGCCGGGTTGCGACGCGCGGCTTGCGCGTTACGCTGACGCTTTCGATCAGTTCATCGAGCCGCGCCAACGCCGCCGCGCGATTCATCTCCTGGGTCCGATGCTCCTGCGCCTTGATGATGACGACGCCGTCGCGCGTGAGCCGATGATCGGACAGCGCGAGCAGGCGCATTTTCAACACTTCCGGCAACGACGAAGCCTGCACATCGAAGCGCAGATGAATGGCGCTCGAGACCTTGTTGACGTTCTGGCCGCCCGCCCCTTGCGCGCGCACTGCGGTCAGTTCGATTTCGTTCGGCGGGATCGGATAGCGGGAAGTCATGAGGCGAGCTTGCAATTGAAGGCATGAGTGTACACAGCGCGAGCCCGATTGCAGCCTACGGACTACCGGGCGCGGCGGCCAATGCGAAAAACTATTTGCGTCCGCGCGGCCAGTTCATCGATACTGCATTTTTCGCTTACAGCGTAAATTCAGATGAAACTCCGTCCAGGTTTTGTGCTGGAACTGGCCGTCAACTTTCTGTTGCCGTGGCTCGCCTACCGGCTTGCGCTGCCGCACCTGGGCGAGACCGGCGCGTTGATCGCGTCCGCCGTGCCGCCGATCGTGTGGAGCTTGATCGAGCTCGTGCGTTTTCGGCGCGTCGACGCGCTGAGCGTGATGGTGGTGGCCGGCATCGTGCTCTCGGTCGCGGCGATGGCGCTCGGCGGCAGTCCGCGCATGCTGCTGTTGCGCGAGTCGCTGGTGTCTGGTGCGGTCGGCGTGGTGTTTCTGCTCTCGTTGCCGATGCGTCGCCCACTGATCTTCTATCTCGCGCGCGCCACCGTCGCCCGCGAGACGGAAGGCGGCGCGGCGCGCTTCGAAGCGCTCTGGCAGGAGCGGCCCGCCCTCGTCACCGCGATGCGGCTGATGACGCTCGTGTGGGGCGTCGGCCTGACCGGTGAAACGGCGCTGCGTGCGTGGATGGCGCTTACGTGGCCGATCGAGCGCTTCCTGGTGGTCTCGCCGTTTATCGGTTACGGCATCTATGGCGGCCTCACGCTGTGGACGCTGTGGTATCGAAAGACCATGCGCGGGCGGGTCGAGGCGCGCGTGCGGCCGGGTGGCGCTGCTAGTTGAGCGGGTTCGGCGCTGAATGCGCGCCTGGACGGTCGCGGCAATCTGCCCATTTGCCGGTCTGCCCTCTGCCCTCTGCCCTCTGCCCTCTGCCCTCTGCCCTCTGCCCTCTGCCCTCTGCCCTCTGCCCCTTGCCGTTCTGCCGTTCTGCCGTTCTGCCGTTCTGCCGTTCTGCCGTTCTGCCGTTCTGCCGTTCTGCCGTTCTGCAGCTTAATTCGCGTGATCCGGCCGCGCGGCAGCCCCCGCCAGTCGCACATGCTACTCAGCGCCGCGCCACGCCTCCGCTATCCGCGCGGCTAACCCCGAGTCACGCTGTGTCGGCGTCGCGATGGCCTGCGCCAGCACGGCGCGCCCGCCGATCACTTCCACCCGTTCACGCGCGCGGGTGATCGCCGTGTACACCAGTTCACGCGACAACACCCGGCTGAATACCGACGGCAGCATCAGCACCGCATGCTCGAACTCCGAGCCCTGCGATTTGTGGACCGTGAGCGCGAACGCGGTGTCGTGCGGCGGAAGCGCTGCCGGCGATACCGCTCGCAAACCACCGTCGCCGGTCCGGAAATACACGCGCAACGCACCGCTCGCGCCCGGCAGCGCAATGCCGATATCGCCGTTGAAGAGACCAAGCGCGTAATCGTTGCGCGTCACCATGACCGGACGGCCGGCGAACCACGGCGCGCCCACTGCCAGCGTCACACCCGCCGCGCGCCGCACCTGCGCCGCCATCGCCGTATTCACCTGATCGACGCCGCGTGGCCCGGAGCGGGTCGCGCACAGAATGCGGAAACGGTTCAACGCGTCGAACAGCGGCAATGGGTCGGGCGTTTCGGCTGCTAGCGCTGCGGCAAGCGCCTCGGCGTAGGGCGCGAAACCGGCGGCGAGCCGCGCGACGGTGCGCTCGGCAAGCGTCGCGTGCGTATCCTCGTGAAGCGCCGCTGCGCACGTTTGCGAGGGATCGGTGCGCAGGACATCGAGCGCGGCGCTCGCCGAGCCGTTGCGAATCGCGAGCGACAGTCGGCCGATCGGCGACTCCAGGCCGAACCGGTAGTTGCGCTCGAGCCAGACGACGCAATCGGCGAGCGGGGTCTGCATGGGCGACGCGAGTGTCGGCGGCGGTACTGCGCTTTCGAAGAGGTCACCGAGGGGGGGTTCATCGAAAGCATCCGGCGAACCGGCATGTGCAAACTGGTCGTCGTCCGCCATGTTGGACCGCGCAAAAAAATCAGTGGGCTCCTTGTCGAAGCCCCGCGATGCGTCCGGCAATGCTTCAGTGAGCCGCGTTTCGTCGATGCCAAGCGCCTCGGCGATTTGCCGCAAACCACCTTGCGTAAAAGCCGGACGCGCGCTGAGTTCGGCAAACACCGCGCCGGCCTCGACGGCGGCGAGCTGGTCCTTGTCGCCGAGCATCACGAGACGCGTCTGCGGGGCGATGGCGTCGAGCAGATGCGCGCCCATGGCGACGTCGATCATCGACGCCTCGTCGATCACGACGACATCGTAAGGCAGCGGGTTGTCCCGATGATGCCGGAAACGTCCTCCCGGCCCGGAGCCGAGCAAACGATGCAAGGTGTACGACGTCTGCGGCAAACGTGTGGCGAGTTCCGGCGGCAAATCGCCGGCGCGCGCGAGCAAGGCCTCCTGCATGCGCTGCGCGGCCTTGCCAGTGGGCGCGGCGAGTGCGATCCGCAAATCCGCGCGCGCGTCGAGAAGGCAGGCCAGCACGCCGACCACAGTGGTGGTCTTGCCGGTGCCAGGCCCGCCGCTGACGATGGTGAGCTGTCCCGACAGCGCCATGACCGCCGCGACACGTTGCCAGTCGACTTCGTCGTCCTTCGGCGGACCGAAGTAGCGCAGCAGACGCTCGTGCAGTGTCTGGGCGTTGGTGTTAGCGCTCGTGTTACCGCTGGCGTCGGCGTCGGCGTCGGCATCGGCATCGGCATCGGCGTTGGCGTTGGCACCGGCCTTCGCACCGGCGTTCCCGCTAGCGTCCGAACTTGCTCCCGCGCGCGCGCCGACACCAGCAAACAATCCAGCCTCAGCACCGTCCTCCGCAGCATCACGCCCACGAGATTGAGCATCCACCGCTTGCTCGACGCCCTTTCCCGCCCCCGCATGCGCCACCAACGCGCGCGCAAGCCGCCGCTCGTAGTCGTAATAGCGAGCCAGATACAAGCGCCCTTGCCCATCGACCACCAGCGGCCGCAACGCCGCCGCGCTTTGCGAACCATCGCTCGCCATGCCGCTGGCGAGCAGCGCCGCGCGCACGTCGGCGCTCGATGCCGAGAAACGTCGCGCCAGCAACGCAAGCGGCACGCACACGTGCCCTTCAGCCGTCGCGCGGCTCGCGGCGAAGGCGCCGCGAGCCGCCCACCTGACCGCCTCCGCCGACGCTCCGCCGCGCCGCGCCAACGTGCCGATGCGGCGCGCAAAGCCTTCAGCGAGCGCGATGCTGAAATCGGCCGGCGCGGGCAAATGCACGCCGATGTCGTCGAGCTCAGGCAGCGCCGCCGATGCGCTCTGTTCGAACGTGCTCATGCGACACCCCCGATCATGGCCGCATCGAGCAATGCAACCAACTCGAACGCGGGCCGCCGCGCATGCACTCCCGCCGGTCCGTCTACGTCGCGCCAATGCGGACGCACGCCGCGCACGAACAGATACAGATAGCCGCCGATGTGCGTGTCGTACGAATAATCGCGCACCCGCGTTTTCAGATAACGATGCAGCGCGACCGTGTAAAGCAGCGCCTGCAGGTGATACGCGTGGCTCGCCATGGCCGCTTCGAGCGGCGCGGCGGCGTAGTCGGCGGCGGTGTCGCCCAGGTGGTTCGACTTCCAGTCGACGATCCAGAAACGGCCGTCGTACTCGACGATCATGTCGATAAATCCTTTGACGAACCCGCGCAACATGCCGGGTTCCAGTGCGACGTCGGGATAGCCGTGTTCGATCAGCAGTTCTCGCAACGCGGGAAAATCCAGCGACGGCGCGGCGAACAGAAACTCGAGCTCGTTCAGACGCCGGCGCGGATTCAGTTTGGCGAGCGTCATGCCGGGCCGCAGTTCGGTAGTGACCACGTCCCCGAGCAGGTTGTGCATCATGGCGGGCAGGCGTGCGGCGAGTTCAGGCACAGCTGGCGCCGGACGCTCGCGCAACGCACCGCGGATGGCGTCGGCCCACGTCTGCGGCTCGCTGAAATCAGCGAGTTCGAACATGCGATGCAGACAATCGCCCGCAGCGGCCCCGCGCGGAAACGCGAGGATGTCGTCTTCCGCGTAGGGGGGCGCCAGCGGCGCGGGCGCCGGCGCGACGACGAGCGCATCGGCAATCTCGTCGTGATCGGGCCGCACCTCTTCCGCCGGCGCGTGCATCTCTTCGGCTTTACTGCCGGCGGCGATCAGGCCGCTGAAACTCGCCATGCGCCATTGATCGCGCAACGGCCTGCGATTGGCGCGCGCCTGCATTCGCGCACTGCGGTCCTGAAGGCTTTCGAGCGGTACGCGGCGCGCCGGCCTGGGCAGCGCCTGCAACGTGATCGGCCCACCCGCCAGCGCTTGCCAACGCGCCGACAACGCAGCTTCGTCGGGCGGCTCGGCGAGCCAGTCGCCGAAATCATGGCCGCTGCCGGCCACAAGCCAGTTCAACACGCTGCGGCGCGACTCCCTGGTAGAGCGCGACGACAGATACGTGCCGGCAACCAGATAGCAGCGGTAGACGGCACGCGTCAACGCCACATAGACGAGCCGCGCCCGTTCCGCCGCCTGTTCGCGTACCGCGTAGCGCGACGCATGCTCGGCCTCTTCGTCGTCGCAACCGTAGTGCAGCACCGCATCGCCGGCCTCGTCGTGATACTCGCGCGCATCCGGCAAACCGGACGACGGCGGCTCGCGCAACCCGCCGTCGTTCAGGAACGGACAGAACACCACCGCATATTCGAGCCCTTTCGATTTGTGGACCGTGACGATCTGCACGAGGTTGCGATCGGACTCGAGCCGCAACTGCGCGTCTTCGCCACCGCCCTGGGTGCGTTGCGCGGCGAGCCAGCGCAAGGTCGGCGCAATACCGGGCTGCGTTGCGGCGCGCGCCTGCACGAGTTCGGCCAGATGGTTCACGTTCGTTAGACGCCGTTCGCCGTCCGCCGCGGCAACCAGCCGTTGCGCGACGCGCAGCTCACGCATCAGCGTGCGCCACATCACCGCGAAGCCGCGTTCATGCCACAGCGTGCGGTAACGCGAAAAACGTTCGACCCAACCCATCGCATCGGCGGCGTGCGTGGGATCGTCGGCGACCGATGGAGCGTCGGCGACCTGCTCGAGACGCCACAGCGCAGCGGCGTCGAGACCCAGCCAATCCGTTGCCAGCGCGGCGCGCAGACGGCGCAGATCGCCGGGCGTATCGACGGCGGCCAGCACGCGTTCGATCTGCTCGGCGTCGAGCGTCGCAAATACCGACGCCTGCGCCAGCTCCACGCTGCCGACGCCCCACGCGGCCAGCACGCGTTTGATCAGACTGCCCTGCTTATGCGTTTGCACCAGCACCGCGATGTTGCCCGGCGCGAGCGGCGCGTCGCCGATCGTCACCGAACCTTCGCGCGCGCCGCGCAGCAGCCGCACGATCTCGGCGGCGCACGCTTCGCTCGCTTCGCGCTGCGCCTCGCGTTTGGTCAACGCGGCGTCGCCTTGCGGCAAGCTCCAGATACGGAAGTCGCCGTCGCTCGCCTCTTGATCGGCGAACGGCGGTCTGCGCCGTTCGCCCGCCCGCACCGGCTGATAGTCGAGGCCATCCAGCACGAACGCTTGCGGGTTGGCTTCGAAGAGCCGGTTGCACGCCTCGACGATGGGCGCGGTCGAGCGCTGATTGACGGCCAGCGTGTAGCACGCGGATGCCGCCTCACGCGCCGCCAGATAGGTATGCAAATCGGCCGCGCGGAAACTGTAGATCGCCTGCTTCGGATCGCCGACCAGAAAGAGCGGACCGGCCGGCGCGAAAATGCGGCTGAAGATCGCGAACTGCAGTGGATCGGTGTCCTGAAACTCGTCGATCAGCGCTGCGGGATAGCGCGTGCGCAACGCATCGGCCAGCCACGGATGCGCGGCGAGTGCGCGGTACAGATTGGACAGCAGATCGTCGAACGACACCACGCGGCGCGTGCGCTTGCGCGCCACCAGTTCAGCGGGCGCGTAGTCGAGCCAGCTTTGCACGAGCGAGAGCCAGCGCGCGCGTTGCGCGGCTTCGGCCGCGACCACGGCCGCCGCCAGCGCTTCGGCGTGTTCGAAGAACGCATGTTCGGGCGGCTCGAACTTGACCTTGGTAGCCTTCTTCAACGCCGAAGCCGTCAGCTTCAACGCGGTCTTCGGCGGCGGCGCATGGCAGTCGCCTTGCGCGAAGTACTCTGTCCATGCAGCGATGGCGGCGCTCACGTGATCGGGCTTATGCGACGTCTTGCTCAGGCGGTCTTGCGCGGCGCCCAACAAACCGACGATCGCGTCGCGCTCCGCATGCCAGAGGTCGTGCGCGGCGTCGAAACCGGCTTGCGGATCACCGCCAATGCCGCTTGCGTCGACCTTGCCCCAGCGCAACTGCGCCAAGGGTTTCTTCAGACGCCGCGCGAGTTGTTCGTCGAGTGAAGCGGGACCGGCGCGTTTGGCTACCAGCCAAGCGGCGAACGCAGGATGCGCATGCGCCGCCGGTTCGACCTGCTCACGCCAGAAGTCAGCCGCCATTTCGAAGCGCAAGGCCGCGTCGTCGGCTTCCATTTCGAAGGCGAACGGCATGGCGGCGGCGAACGGCGCCTCCTGCAACGCGCGCTGACAGAATGCGTGGATGGTGTGGATCGCCGCCTGATCGAAGGTGCGTAGCGCGCGCCGCACCACTTTCAAAGCGTCCTCGCGCTCGATGCCGCGCTGCGGCGCCAGCGTCGTTTCAAACAGACGGCGAATGAACGGATCGCCGCCGTCGTCATCCATTTCGATCGCGCGATGCAGTTCGGCGAGACGCCCGCGAATGCGCTCGTGCAATTCCGCGGTCGCCGCCTTCGTGAACGTGACGACGAGAATCTGGTCCGCGTTCAGGTTCTTTTCGAGTAGCAGCCGCACGTACAAAGCACAGATGTTCCAGGTCTTGCCGGTGCCCGCCGACGCCTCGATCTGATTCACGCCATCGAGCGAACAGGCGAAGACGTCGAGCTCTTCGGCGACCAGCGCGTGACTCTTCATGACGCCGCTCATGACGCGCTCCGCAGATGTTGCATGAGTGGTTTGAACACAATCGCGGCGAGGCTGCCGAACGGCTCGTCGAGCGTGAGCGGCGTGCCGCGCCATGCGATGCGCAAGGCGGGGTCGTCGGACTCGCCGCGCACACGGTCGTTGATCCAGACACCTTGTGCGGCCGAATCGCTTTCGCTGACCTTGGTCCACGCGCTTTTCGGGAAAAAGCGCAGCGGCAACATGCGGCCTGCCTTGAACAAGGCGGCGAGCGGCGCCAGTTCGTCGAGCGGCGCAGCGACTGGCGTGAGTTCGAAACTCTCGCCGCTGCCATGCCATACGGTACGGCGCGGGCCGTTCGGCTGCGCGGCGCAATAGACCAGATGTGCGAGCCATGCCGACAGATAGTCGCGTGCGGTAGGTTTGGCGTAGCGGAAAATCACTTGTCCTGTTTCGGCGAGCAGATTCAGACTGCCGTGCAGTTGCAGCGGCGTTTCGGCGGCTTGGCGGAGTTGCATGTCATGCGGGCCGAACAGCGCACCGGCAAGCGCGTCGCTCCCGGGCCAGCGCGGCGCAATGTCGAGCACGAACGGCAAGCGCTCGACACCCGAGGCGACCTCCCGGCGCACGCTGTCGGCGAGCTGGCGCAACGCGCCGAGCTCACGCGCGCGCCACACCGCGCCGGTCGCGCCGCCCGGCAATTCCGGGCTCGCTGCCGCCACGCGGCGCACGCGTTCGAACATGACGTCGCCGTCCGTATCGACGTCGAGCAGCACAGGCAAAAGACGGTCCGCCAATGCATCGCGCCCCGCGTAGTCCAGGTCGAACGGCTCGGTGTCGAGCAATTCGCCTTGTGCTTCCGACAGCACGATACCCAAACGGTCGCGCAACAGTGCCCGCGCCGGATGACGCCAGAAACGCACGAATTCGTCGAAGGCAATCGGCGCCGGGTCTTCCGGCGGCAACGGTCGATCGAAGAACGGCGCCACAGCGGCGTGCGTGGGCGCGGCCAGCAATGTGGCCAGCTCGGCGCGATCCGCGTCGTAGCTGAATAGTTCGGATTGCGACGAGAAATAGTCAGATGCAAACGCCTGCAACGGATGATCGACGATAAACGCATGCCGCGCGCTCTCGACTTCGGCTGGACTCGCGCCCTCGCCCGCCGACACCTGCGCGAGATGGTCGAGCAATTCATCGACCAGCGCGGCCGGCGGCAACGGCGCGTTGTCGCGAATACTGCGGCCGGTATAGGCGATGAAGAGACGCTCGCGTGCGGCGAGCAGCAGATCGAGGAACAGATTGCGTTCGTCGTCGCGCCGCTGGCGGTCGCCGGCTTTGCCGAACGCGGCCATCAGATCGAATTCGTCGGCGCGCGCGAGACTCGGCAACACGCCGTCGTCCATGCCGAGCAGACAGACGACGCGATACGGCAAGCCGCGCAAACTGGTCAGCGACGAAAACGTCACGCTGCCCCAGGGCACGCCGCCGCGCGCGGGGTCGTCGAGCGCTTCGGTGAGCGCGCCGCGCACCACCGCGGCGGGCATCGCGACCTCCTGCGCGCCGGCTCGCATCGCGTCGCCCATCTTGTCGATCGCGTCGCGCACGGCGGCGAGCGAATCGGCGAACTCGACCCCGCCGTCGAAACACTGCGCGAGCGTTTCGAGCAGCAGTTGCGTCCATTGCGCGGGCGTGCGTTCAATCGCGCAATTCGCCGCGAAACTGTCGATGTCGTCGACGAAACGCGAGAGGCGGCCGAGCAATTCCGCATCCGAGCCGTCCGCGCCTTCGACCGGCAGCCAGGCATCGACCGGCTCGCCGCCGTCCGGCATCGCGTAGCCGAGGTACAGACGCGTAAGCGCGTCCGCGAACGTATGACGGGCAATCGGCACGTGTTCGCCGGTCGGCTCGACCGGCGCGAGTCCGCGACGCGCCCCGGCCGCGGCCAGCCATTCCTGCGCGGCTTCGAGCGAGCTCGCGTCGATCCCGTAACGTACGGCAATCGCGTCGACGCGCAGCCACTCGATCAGATCCGGCGCGCCCACGCTACGCTCGGGCAAACCCAGCCAGTCGAGCAGCAAACGCGCAACCGGATTGGCCTGCGATGGCGGCAAGCCGGTGATCCGATACGGAATGCGGCGCGTGTCGCCAGGCGGCGTGGTGCCGAACACGGCGTCGATCAAGGGCCCGGCCGCTGCGAGGTCCGACACCGCGACCAGCACGTCGGACGGCTGCAGATCGTCGAACTCGTCGAACCAGCCGAGCAGGCGATCGTGCAGCACTTCGAGCTGCCGCGACAGGCTGTGGCACACATGAACTTCGATGCCGCGCTCGATCGGCAGTTCGTCGGTGTCGGTCTCATCGCGCAGATCGAGGATGCCGTTCTGCACGGCGGCAAGCCAGCTCGGTTGCGGATTCTCGGTGAAGTCGCCGGTCTCGGCGGAAGCCGCGCTCTCGGTTAATTCGTGCAGCATGTGCAACTGCGCCTGGGTCTGGCGGCCCCACTCGGCGAGCAGCGGATGGCCGACTTCCTGATAGTCGAGTTGGCCGGCGGCGTCGAGCGCCTGGACACGTCCCTCGCTGACGACGTCGAACCAGAACTCGCGGCACGGATTCATCACATAGAGACGCACGTCGACCCAGCGCGAGAGCGCGCGCAGCAACGCCACGTGCAACGGCGGCATGGTCGGCAGCGCGAACACGCTGACCGCTTCGGGCCACTGTGCGTTCGAGATCGCCTCCAGATCGAGCGTGCCGATTTCGTCCAGAAAACGGTAAGCGGGCGGCAATGCGGCGGCGGGCGTTTGCGCGTCGCCCGACAATTCCGCGAGCACCGCGCGCCACAATGCCGCTTGCCAGCGCTCGTCCTCGCGCGCCGCCTCGCTCGCGCCGACAAGGTGCGGACCGGTGTCGTCGGCCGCACCGCTCGCGAAGATCGAGCCGCCCTTCTGCCATTGCTGCAGCCATTCCGGACGATAGGTCAGATAGTGGTCGAGCACGGTCGCCACGCGCCGCGCAAGTTCATAGCGCATCGACGCGTCCGCGGCGTCGAGATACGTGCGCAGACGGGGCGACGCATTCCAGGGCAGCGTTTCGTCCACCTCGCCCAGCAGCCGGTAGCAACGCCACACGAGCCGGTCCGGCGCGAACGGCGAATGCTTCGGCACTCTGATCACGCCGCCGATCTGCGCCCACAGCCATTGCGCGAGATAACCAAAGTCGACATTCGCACAGATGCCCTGGCGCGCGGCGATATCGAGCTCGAGCCGGCGTCGCACCGCCGCGCTCGGGACGATCACGGGCTGCGCGGCCCAGGGATCGGACGGCGCTTGTGCCAGGTCGTCGAGCAACGCGCCGACAAGGGTTTCGTAGCGATTCGAGTAGAAGAGCTGGAGCATGGATCCCGAGGCTTTTGTGCGGCACGGGCGGAACGCCCAGGCCGCGACAGACATTGAAGCGACAGCATAACAAACGCATCCCCAGGGCAGAACCTGGCCGAACGGACGAGGTCAGATAGGCCATAAAATCAGTTAGACTCGACGGCAGTTTGGGTCTGCCCCTTCAACCGCGGTTTTCTCAGTGAATGGAATCCAGGCAGTCGATGCGCTATTCGGTTGAAATAAAAAAATTCCTCTACAGCCAGTACTTTTATGGCGGCCTGCGCATCGCAGTCGGCGTGTCGTTACCGGCGGTACTGTGTCTGATCGTGTTTCACGATCGCGACCTCGGCTTCACGATCGCCACCGGCGCGCTCGGCGCGTGCGTGGTCGACATGCCCGGCCCGCTCAAGTACAAGCACAACGAAATGCTGGCGTGCACGGTGATCGGCTTCCTGTCCGCGCTCGCCACCGGGCTCGCCACGGTGAACGCGGTAGCGCTGTGGTGTACGGTCGTGCCGCTCACCTTCCTGCTGTCACTGATCGTCGTGTACGGCAATCGCTGGCCACAGATCAGCTTTGCCACGCTGTTCATGATGATCATGACGCTGGAAGATCGCTTCACACCAATGCAGGCGCTCGTCAATGCATCGTGGATTCTGGTGGGCGGACTCTGGTACACCTACTGGTCGACCTTCGTGAGCCGCTGGATGATGCATCGCATCGAACAGCAGGCGCTGGCCGAAAGCGTGTTCGCGTGCGCCGACTATCTGCTGGCGCGCGCCGAGTTCTACGACCTCGATAACGATCTCGACGAGTGTTATCGCAATCTGGTCGACAAGCAGATCACCGCGGTGGATCGTCAGGACGCCGCGCGCGACATCGTGCTGCGCAACCTGCCTAAGTTCAAGAGCGGCAAGCTCGAACCGCGCCGCGCCATGCTGTTCAACCTGTTTATCAACACGGTCGATCTGCACGAACTGTTCGTCGGCGCGCATACCGATTACCCGCTGGTGCGCAACACGTTCGGCGGCTCCGATCTGCTGGTGTTCTACCGCGATCTGATTCGCAAGGCGGCCGCCGATCTGGAGGAGATCGGGCTGGCGGTGCTGCAGAACCATGCGCCGCGCTCGCGCGTGAATGTCAAAGCGGAATTGCGCGCCATCGAGTTCGAAATCGATCTGATGCGCAAGCAGGGTCTGCCGGCAAAAAACCACGAGGCTTACTCGGCGATCTCGTCGACTTTCCGGCGGGTCTGGAGCGCCACGCGTCTGATCGACAAGATGCGCAGGAGCCTCTCGAGCGACCCCAGCACGACCGAGACCGAACTGCGCCTCGACCAGGCGCTGACGCGTTTCGTGTCGAGCCGCCGCGTGCCGTTCGGGCAAATCTTCTCGAACCTGACGATGGCGTCGCCGAGCTTCCGTCATGCGTTGCGCGTGACGATCGCCGTCGCCGTGGGTTTCTGGCTCGGGCGCCTGTTGCCGCTCACCAACGCCTACTGGATTGTGATGACCACCGTCATCATTCTGAAGCCCGGTTACTCGCTCACCAAGCAGCGCAACGGACAGCGGATCGTCGGTACGCTGATCGGCTGCGCGGCAAGCATCGCGCTGATGATCTTCGTCAAGGAACCGCACATCCTGCTGGTGGTGATGTTCGCGTCGATGGTGATGAGCTACAGCCTGCTGCTGTTCAATTACACGGCGAGCGTGGTGTTCACCTCGTCGTATGTGCTGCTGATGTTCCATCTGCTCGCGCCGGGCAGCATGCGCATCATCGGCGAACGCGCGATCGACACCGTGGTGGGCTGCGCGATCGCGATCGCGGCGAGCCACCTGTTCCCGTACTGGGAATATCGTTTGATGGGCAAGCTCGTCAATAACATGATCAATGCGACGCGCCAGTATCTGGAAGCAAGCTGGTGGTGGAGCGGCAAGCCGGCCGCCGCGGTGGTGGCCACGGTCACCGAGGCCGGCGCGCGTGCGCCGGCGGCCGCGATGGCCGATCCGGCGATCGACTTCGGCAAACCGGTGCTGGCGGCGGCTGGTGACGGCGCACGCGGTGGCGCAGGTGGCGGTGCAGGCGGTGGTGCAAGCGGCGGTGCGCGCGCTGGCGCAAACGGCGCTTCAGACAGTGGTGCAGGCGGCGTGGCGAGCACCCTCGCTACCGGCGCAGCAACAAAACCGATTGCCGACGCCGGCGCCAGTGCGGGTACGACGACGGTCAGCAACCCGACCGCGAAGCCTTCGGGCGCCTCCGCTGCCGCCGCAGCCGCGGCGACTGCGCTCGATCGCGACTACCGCTACCGGCTCGCCCGCAAGAATGTTCACGTGGCGTTCGCCAATCTCGGCCAGGCATTTCAGCGCATGATGCTCGAACCGAAGTCCGCGCAGAAGTTCGTGCCGGAATTGAACGGCCTGCTGGTGCGCAGCCACGTGCTCGCCTCGCAGATCACCGCGGCGGCGCCGCTCTTGCGCACCTCGGCGCAACAGCAGGTGGACGGCGTCTCGCTACAGCCGCTGCAACGCGCGTTGAGCGTCGTGCGCGACAATCTCACTGAAGCGGAAACCGGCACCGCGCCAGCCGCCGATCAGAACGACCAGATCAAACTGCTGAGCCGCGAACTGGATGCGATGGTGGTCGAAACGGAGAAGTCGCCGGACTATTCGGTGGATGCCGTGCATGACATGAAATTGCTTGTTCACCAATGCAAGCAGATGCTGTCGGCGGCAACGCAGATTCGCAAGGATGCGAGCGTGATTCGCCTTCCGGACGAGTGACAGGACGTGTGCCGAGATCGCGCCAGGGTGTGGTCGGCGGCCCGTTTCAGCTTTTGGATGCGCCGCGGTCTTTCTGCGTTGTGATGAGCGTCGCTGGGAGTCGAGCGCGACGCTACCAGGCCGATGTTCGCGTCGCCTTACTGAGCCGCGCCGCTCGCCGGCTTCGCGGCGTTAGCCGCTGCCGCCGCCTCCGATGAAATCGACGGCGCCGGTGCATTCTGGCTGTCGAAATCGCGCTTTTCCTTGATGGCGTTATAGAAGAGCGTGGCGATCACCAGCAGTACCGCAACCACGATGAAGACAGCAATGCCAAAGGTCGGGTTCTTCTTGCGCGGCGGTTTGTTCATGAGGCGGGCTCGGTTCGCGAGGCAGTCGCGGATGGTGTCTGGGGAAGGCGGCATTCTACGCCCAGTGAGCTTGCACACGGCTTGCAGTAGACGGGCCCAGCGGCGCGTACGTGCGGGGCTGCCACAACGTTTCGCCAGCGAACCAGGCGTGTTGCACGGCCCGCCATCTGAAGAACAGCAAGCGACGCACCTGCCGCCTTTGGCATCTACCTCACCATGGCGGGCCTGACCGGCAGCGCCGTCGAATACTTGATCTGCTCCATCGCAAAACTCGAACTCACGTCGAAGAGCGGCACCGCGGCGATCAGCAGCTTGTAGACGCGGTCGTAGTCGTCGATGTCGGACACCACCACGCGCAGCAGGTAATCGGTTTCACCGCTCATCCGGTACACCTCCACCACTTCCGGAATGTCCCGCACCGCACGCGTGAAGGTTTGTGCCCACTCCTCCGTGTGCTGATTGGTGCGCACCGCGACGAACACGGTCGTGCCCACCCCGAGTTTGCGCGCGTCGCAAAGTGCGACCTGCGCGCGGATCACGCCCGCCTCCTTCAGGCGCTGCAGCCGCTTCCAGCAAGGCGTTTGCGACAGATTCACGCGTTGCGCCAGTTCGGCGATCGGCATGGTCGCGTCCTCCTGCAGCAACTCCAGCAGCTTACGGTCGATGATATCCATTCCCACCATGACACTCCCATAGGAAATTATTCTACTTTTCAGATTCCAAGGGGAATTATATGGAAACTCTTTCTCCGCTCAAACCGGTATAAATATCGCTATCCGAAAACAGCCGATAAGCAGCCCGCCGCTGCCCAACCATCATGAGCCAAGACCTCCGTCCAGCTTCCCTCGAACGTCTCCCAGTCCAACGCGCGCAGCCCGCCAGAACGGCTCAGGCGGCCTCGCGCGAAGAGGGGGACAGGTTGTTGCGCGCCGGACGCAATGCGCCGCTCACGTGCCTGTGCGATGCCCTGGACGCGATATTCGAAGCCTGCGCGCATTTTCCCGAACCGTCGGATTCGACGTTCTTCGCGCGCAGCATGCGCATCGCGCTCGCCAACGCGGCCGCGAGCCCCGATTTGCTGACGGCGGCGCAGCGCGAGGGATCGGTCGAGACGTACCGGCGCCATCTGCTGGCTGCCGATCCGCGCGGACGTTATGCAATCGCCGCGCTCGTGTGGCTGCCGCAACAGGCAAGCCCCGTGCATGCGCATCACACGTGGTGTGGCTACGCGGTGCTGGATGGCACGCTGAGCGAAACGATATTCGAATGGAACGGCGCGCAGCATTGTGCGAGCGCCACGCGTACGCAAGCGCGCAGCGCGGGCGCGGTGTCGTTCGTGCGAGGCGGCCGTGGCGGGATTCATCAGTTGGGTAATCGCAGCGATTCACCTGCCGTCTCGCTGCATATTTACGGTGTCGCGGGCGCGCAAATCGCGACGCACGTCAACGACATCGTGCGCGCGGCGGATGCCCAAGCGCTGGCCTGAAAACGACACAGGGCACGGACGCCCGCCTACGGCGTCTGGCGAACTTCGTGATGCGCAAGCCAAGTGCGCCTCGCCCACTGACTGAAACTCACGTATAGCCCGAGGCGCAACACCTCGAAACAAGCCCGGCATCCAGATGTGACGCGTGATCCTCGACGTCCTCGCATGGAAACGGCACGGCCACAAAACAACAACTTCCCGTGCCCAGCAGCCATCAACTCTTCCCACCCGCCTCACCCGCCGTCGGAATCTGCGGCGGAATCGGCGCGGTTTGCCCGGTCGGCGGCGGTGCCGGTCGCGGTTCATGCGATACATCGCGCGCCACGGCGAGCGGCGCATGCACCGCCCGCGCCGCCCCGGTCTGCGCATGCTCATGCGGATGCGGAACGAATCCCGAGACTTCATCGTCCTGCAAAGGCTGCCCTTCGCTATCCTTCGACGACGTGTACACACGCATCTGCGGCACCGGAATCTCGATGCCCGCCTCGTCCATCTTGCGTTTGAGGCGCAGATTGAAAGCGCGCGCCACGCTCCACTGCTGCAACGGCCGCGTCTTGATCTGCCCTTTCACGACCATCCAGTTCGGATCGAAACGGTCCAGCCCCCACACCTCGATCGGTCCGAGCATCTCGCGGCGGTAACGGAAGTCGGCCATCAGATCGGCGCCGACTTCGCGGATCAGTTGCGTGATCTGATCGACGTCGGTGGAGAACGACATGCGCACTTCGAACACCGCATAGGCAAAGTCGCGCGACAGGTTCTTGACGATCTTGATCTGCGAAAACGGAATCGCGTGAATCGCGCCCTGGCCGTCGCGCAGCCGCACGGTACGGATCGACAGATGCTCGACCGTGCCCGCGTGCCCGCCGTCGACGTCGATCCAGTCGCCCACCGAAATCGTATCCTCGATGATGATGAAGAGCCCCGTGATCAGGTCGGTCACGAGCGACTGCGCGCCGAAGCCGATCGCAAGGCCGATCACGCCGGCGCCCGCCAGCAGCGGCGTGACATTGATACCGAGATTCGCCGCCGTGACGATGCCGGCGATCGTCATGATCGAGACCAGCAGCACGTTGCGCACCAACGGCAGCATCGTGCGGGCGCGCATGCTCGGCGCACGCGCCTTGTTGCGCGGGCCGGCCGGATTGAGCGCCTCGGTGATCGCCGTGTCCACCAGGATCCACAGCAGCCAGGCAATGAACACCGTGGCGACGATCGCCGTCACCGCATGGGCGATACCGCGCGCGGCGACGTTTTCCTCGACCACCGCGGCGAGCGACACGCCCCACAAACGCGCCGCGAGCTCGAAGAAGAACAGCCAGATGAAGAGTGTCACCAGCGTACCGAAAAAGCGCAGCAAGCGCGTCAGATACGGCGAACGGCGACGCGCCCGCGCGCTGCGCGGACGCGTCAGACGCAATACGATGGCCGACAGGAAGAACGCCAGCACCAGCAGGGCCGCGGTCACCACCGAAATCTGCAACACGTTCTCGCTCGAGCCCGAACCGCCGAGCGTGGCCACTACCGAGGCGCCTGCCAGCACCAGCACGGGCACGTGCCACAGCGCGGCGAGAACTTCGAAGGCGTCGGTCGCGGCCTTGTGATTGGTGCGCTGCTCGTAAGGCCGGTTGCGGATCAGATGGGCGACCGGCCGGCGAAACGCAAGCGCGAAATAGCCGGTGAGGACAGCAGCCGTCATGTTGGCCGCCGTCGAAATCAACGCAGCGAGGTTCGAGCCGAGTTGATGCGCGACGTCGTAATTGACGGCGGCGTCGCCAAGCGCGCCGCACACGCCGACCACGAACAGCACGCGCCGCGCGTGATCGATCAGCAGGCGCACCGCAATCCGCCGATGCCCCGAGCCGAACAGCGAAAACATGATCAGGCAGATCGCCGAAAACACCGCACCCGCGACGATCGCATAGGCGACCACCATGCCGAGCGTGCGCCCGAGCGCGTCGGGCATGGCGCGCACGAACAGCAGCGCGGCCACGAAGGCGATGATCCAGGGTCCCACGCGGCGCAGCGCGAAGATCAGCAGTTCGCGCGTGGTGGGATTCGGCTGGAGCCCCATGACGATGCCGAAGCGCCGGTAGAGCCGGTGTTGCACATAGATCAGCGCGCCGGCACATGCGCCCCAGCCGGCCAGCATCGCGAACATGGAGAATAGAATGCGGCCGAAGCTCTCGTGCCCCTGCCCCGAAATGATCGTGTAGAGCTCATTGCCGGCCGCGTTGAAGCGGCCGCCCCAATAGCGGACCGGCGTGCGGCCTTGATGTACATCGGATTCGAACGACGCGATGCCCGACGCGATCGCGCCGAGCAAGCCGGGGCTCGGTTGCGCGGGCGCGGGCGGCGCGACGTTTTGCGAGACGTCGCGCAGCTTTTTGAGCTGGGCGACGAGCGCGGTGCGTTGGCGGTCGTTGTCGAGCGTGGAGATCACGCTGTCGAGCGAGCGCGCCAGTTCCGCCTGACTCGCCGGCGACGGCGCGGACGCCGCCTCTGCCGCCGAAGCGCCCGAGGCGGAGGATGCGGGCGTCGCCGTGACCGTCGCGCTGTTGATCAGGCTCTGCAAGGCCGGGATGACCGGCGTACCGGTGGCTGCGCCGGCGGCAAGCGCGTTCGCGGGCATCCAGCCGATGCACAGAATCAGCGCGACGAAGACCGCAACCGCCCATGCGCCGAGCCGCGCCGCGCATTGCGGGCGCGCACCGCGACGGGCGTCGCGTGCGGTATGGCCAGAAGAGGAATGAGAGGCGGCGTGGGTCGCCGGCTGCCCGCCGTTGGACGGCGCAGCCTCGGACTCACGCCGCAACGGGCATGACTGCATGGCAATCCGTAAGAAAACGGGAGACGCCAGTGTATCCGCAGTTTTATCGGGAGCAACCGAACTTGCGTAACCGAATGTTAGGACACTTGCACGGGCTCGACGCTTATGACGGCCGCGCGTGAGACCTGACGTCAGCCTCACGGTGCCCGCGCGCGGCCGGTTCAGCCTCGTTTCAAGCTCAATAAGCGACCGTTGCGATCTGGCGGATGAAACGACCCTGCTCCAGTTCATCGACGAAGGCGATGGCGTAATCTTCGGCGGAAATGCGGCTATTGCCCTCGGCGTCGGCCAGCAATGTATTCGCGCCCGTGCGGAATTTGCCCGTGCGCTCGCCCGGCGCGATGATCGCGGCCGGCGCGAAGCATGTCCAGTCGAGGTCGGTCACGCCGCGGTAGTAGTCGAATACCTTCCGATGCGCGAGCGCGATCGGCTTGTAGGCGTCCGGAAAACCGTCCGTATCGACCAGTTGCTGGCCCGGCGCAACTTCGAGCGAACCCGCGCCGCCCACCACGACGAGGCGCTGCAGGCCCGCCGCGCGCACGCCTTCGACGAGCGCGTGAGTCGCTTTGTCGAGTGCCGCGAGATCGTCTTGCGGCGGCGCATAGGCGCTCGCCACCACGTCGTGACCGCGCACCGCGGCGCCGACGCTCGCGGCGTCGAGCAGATCGGCTTGCGCCGCTTTCAGATTCGCCACATCGGTCGGCACGCGCGCCGGATTGCGCGCCAGCGCCGTCACCTGATGCCCGCGGCGCGCGGCTTCCGCGGCGATCCGCGAACCAATCATGCCGGTGGCGCCGAACAGCGCAATCTTCAACTGTTTGCTCATTTTCAATGCTCCTGTCATTAGCAAATATGTAACTACATCGATTACATATAATGGGAAAAAAAGCGGGGCGTGAGCCCCGTTCGTTGAGAGGCGCGTGTTTCGATTGATCGACACGCACCTTCCGCACTGCTTGTTTGCTACGTCACCCGTGCGAGCGCTTCTTGCGTTCGCGCAGCCTCTCGGCCCGCACCACGTCAGCCGTGGCGTCGGCCAGCGTGCGCGCGCCGAGCGAGGCCTCCATGGCTTGCTGCGCTTCGTCGATGATGCCGCGCAGCACACCCTGGATATTGCGCCCGACCATGCACGCCGGATTCGGCTCTTCGCGATGCAAGGCGAATAACTGCGCGTCGTCTACCGCACGATACACCTCGAGCAGCGTGATCTGCTGAGGCGCCCGCGCCAGCAGCGCGCCGCCGCCCGCGCCGAGCTGCGAGACGGTGAGGCCCGCCTCCGCCAGCATGCTCAGTAGCCGCCGGATCAGCGCGGGATTCGTATTCACGCTGCCCGCGATCATGTCCGACGAAAGCGGCACGCCCTCCTGCAACGACAGCAGCGCGAGCACATGCACCGCGAATGAAAACCGGCTACTCGTGTTCACAGCAAACCCGTCCTGCGACGACAATGTGTAACCATAGTAATTACATTTAATCGGAGTGTCAAACGACGAGCCAATCTGGCCGGCATGTCACTTGTCCATCTGCTTCTGGGCATCGCTCGAATCGCCCGCTGACGACGAAGCCGATGCATTCGCCGACGACGCCGAGCTTTGCGCCGACCATTCCTGAAGCTTGCGCCCCGCCGACTCCAGGCTTTGCCCGGTCAGCGACGCAGCCTTGCCGAGTTGCGCATTGGTCGCGCTCGCCGCGCTCTGCAGATTCGCTTGCGCAGTCGAAGCCAGCGCGTTGGGGTCGATATTGATCGTCGGCGCCGAGGCGGATTCGAGGTTCTGCTGGGCGGCGGATTTGGTCGCGTCGACCTGCTGGCCGACGTAGCTGGCCGCCTGATCGAGCTTCTGACCGGCGACCTGGGCTGCGTCGTTGAGCTTGCCGGCAACCTGCCCGGCTGACGCGTCGTTCTTCTGACAGGCGGCCAGCCCGCCAAACACGACGGCCACGAACGCGACACGGCGCAGCAAAGATGAACGGATCGATGAAATCATGATTGAGTGTGAGCCGCGTCGAGCGGCTTCCGCATGCGAAAACGCGCCAATGATACGCCGTTGCGCTGCACGCGCTCCTCAGCGCGTACCTGGAAGCCCGCTCGCTCGAAGCTGCGCCGCGCGCTCAGGCTTACGCCGGCGCCGAGTTCCACCGCGCCGCCCGCGTGGGCGGCGGCTTCGAGACGCATCAGCGATCTGGCCGCGAGGCCTTGCCGCGCGTAGCCTGGCGCCACGTACAGCATCTCGACGTGATCGGCTGGATAAAGCTGCGCGAACGCAGCCGGCCTGCCTTCGTGCAACGCCACGAGCGTCAGGCCGCGTGCGAGCCGCGCGGCAAAAGCCGGCACGTCGGCGGCGGCCGACGCCCATGCTTCACGCGCCGCCGCATCGTAATCAGGCGCGGCAAGCTGCGTGACCGCGGCATGAAACAACGCGGCAAGCGCCGCCGCATCTTCGGCGCGAAACGCGCGCCATTCGATCGTGTCCATAGCGTGATCCGTCGCGGTTGTGTCAAACGTAGTGGAGTAGACTGCTTGAGCTTATATGAGCATCAATGATGCATTCGCTGTGTTCCGTTGATCAATTGGAGGCATACGATGGCGGCAAAGAAAATTCTGTTTCTGACTGGCGACTTCGCCGAGGATTACGAAACGATGGTGCCGTTTCAGGCGCTGCAGGCAGTCGGCCATGTGGTCGACGCGGTCTGCCCCAACAAGAAGGCGGGCGACCGGATCAAGACCGCGATTCACGATTTCGAAGGCGACCAGACTTACACTGAAAAGCCCGGCCATCAATTCACGCTGAACGCGACCTTCGACGACGCCGATCCGCGCCAATACGACGCGCTCGCAATCGCCGGCGGTCGCGCGCCGGAGTATCTGCGGCTCAATCACAAGGTGATCGAAGTCGTGCGGCAATTCGCCGAGGCGGGCAAGCCGATCGCGGCTATCTGCCACGCCGCGCAACTGCTGGCCGCCGCGGATGTGATCCGCGGCAAGCGCATTTCCGCTTACCCGGCCTGCGCGCCCGAAGTGAAACTGGCGGGCGGGGAATACGCCGACATTCCGGTCGACGCCGCGATCACCGACGCCAATTTCGTCACCGCGCCGGCGTGGCCCGCGCATCCCGAGTGGCTGCGCCAGTTCCTCGTGCTGCTCGGCACGCGCATCGAACTCTGATCTTTTGCCTTGTCGATCGGCGAGCGCCGTGTCCCTGCGGCAACGCGCTCGCCAAAACTGCCCTTTATTTGAGACTAGTCCGATAGTTCGCTGCGAAAGGCTTTCCTATAGTCGCGGGTTGACCTGGGGAGTGTTTTTCGATGGAACTGACCGACTGGATTGTCATTCTTGCCGTCGTCCTGATGGCAATTGCTTTTTTCTGCGGACGTACGCCGGCCACCTGGTCGCACGAAAATCGCGCGCGTCGCCTGGCAGGCACGCGCATGCTAGGTCAGGCCGCGTGCTCGGTATGGGCCGCGCTGTTGATTGCCACGCGTGGCCTCTTTGCGCTGGACGGCGTGGCCGGTCTGCGCCCCGCGCCGCTCGAAGCCCTGACAGGCGTCTCCATCCTGATAGCCTGTGCCTGCTACTGGTCGATTCGCGGCAGCAAACTGCTCAAACCACGCCGTCTCTTTACCGCGTGACGACTACGGCGTGCTGATGCCGGGCTGGGCATCGGCGGCATGCGCGGCGCCGCCGCTTCCGCTCTTTCGATCGCGAGTTTCCAGACCCGGGCGGGCATCGCGAATGGGTTGAACACCCACCGCCGCCAGTGGCGCTTGCATATTCACAGCCAGTGGCGCGATCCGCACCTCGGCTTCGGGTAGCGATAGATAGAACGTCGTACCCGCGCCTTCTTTCGACTCCACCCACACACGTCCGCCATGCCGTTCCACCACCCGGCGCACGAGCGCGAGGCCAATGCCCTCGCCGGCCGCCACATTGCCGTGCAAGCGCTGAAACGCGTTGAATAGCCGTGGCAAGGCGACCGCCGGAATGCCCAGACCGTTGTCCCTCACGTAGAAGATGCGCAGCGAGTGCACACCAGGGGGTGCCGGTGTCGTACCGATCTCGATCCTGCCTTCCCGCGACGGGTCGAGATAATTCACCGCATTGCCGACCAGGTTCGCGAACACCTGTTCCAACGCAGTGGGATCGCCCCACACCGCCGGCAATTCGTGCACGCTGACGTGAGCGCGCCGTGCCCGGATCGAGCCTTGCATCGCGTCGATCACGCGCGGCACGATATCGCGCACCTCGACCTTTTGCTGCCGATACTCCACCCGGCCGACGCGTGACAGCCGCAACAACGCGTCGATGATGTGCGAAGCGCGCAGCACCGCCGTCTGCAGATAGTGCAGCGCTTCGCCAATGTCCTCCTCGACTACCCGTTCGATGCGCTGCCGCGTCTCGGCCGCGAGCGACGACTCGCGCACCGCGGCGCGCAGTTCATCGCACGAGCGATTCAGCTCTTTCGAGAAGCCTTGCAGGTTCA
This sequence comes from Paraburkholderia sp. FT54, assembly GCF_031585635.1. Lineage (NCBI taxonomy): Bacteria > Pseudomonadati > Pseudomonadota > Betaproteobacteria > Burkholderiales > Burkholderiaceae > Paraburkholderia > Paraburkholderia sp. FT54. The sequence continues at coordinate 2,596,053 of NZ_CP134195.1, forward strand.
CCAGCGGCGCACGCAGATCGTGCGATACGCTGTAGATGAACATTTCGTTTTCCTGGGTCTGCTGACGCAGGGTCTCGTTGATCCGCGCCAGTTCGCCGGTGCGGCGCGCAAGGTCGGCCTGGAAACGCGCCTGGATGCGCTCCGCCTCGAGCAGGCGTCGGCTGGTCTCGTGCAAGGTCAGATCGAGGCGCGCGATTTCGTCGCGGCCGGAACCGATCGGCGCCAGCGGTTCATTGCCGGCGAGGCGTCCGGCGTTGTCGGCGAGGAGCGCGAGCCGCCCGCGCACACCGCGTGTGAACAGCCAGACGGCCAGCGCGACGAACAGCAAGGAGCCGAACACGGCCGCGACCACCAGGGTTTGCTGCCGCTCGCGGGCGGCGTCGGCGGCATTCGAACGAAGCGTGTCGAGACGCCGCTCTTCGGCCTGAAACGCCGCGAGTTGCTGACGAAACCGGTCGAGCACATCGGACGGCGCGAGATCACGGAAGCGCGCGAGCACGTCGCGTCGCCGGCCCGAATGCAGCATGTCCTGAATGCGATCCGACCATTGCCGGTAAGCCTGCACCGCCTGGCGCACCTGAACCACGCGTTCGACTTGCGCCGGATTGTCGGCGACCAGTTCGGCCAGTTCATCGATGCGCCGGTCGACGTCTATCCACACCGTCACGGGTGTGGCAAAACGGGCGTCGTTGGCAAGCACCGCGCCGCGCAGCGCTACCGACTCGCCCAGCACCGGCTCGAGGATCGCGGTGGTCTGACGCAGCACGTCCTGGCTATGGATCGCCCAGCGCTCCGCCTGCGTCGCATCCGCCTGCGCCTTGACCAGTCCGGACAGTAGCGCCAACTCGAAGAGCGCCGGAATCGCGATCAGCAACAGGCCTTTAGTGGTCAGTCTCATCCGTGCGCCTGGAGGTCGATGGCCCGGCAGATCATGCTCGGGAACGGCACATTATGTCGGCGATTGTGCAGGAAAACAAAGAGGGCACGCCATCGACCAGGCATACGCCGCCACGTGCGCCGGCGTGCGCGATCAGTGCGCATCGAATGTCAGGTTATTGAATTAAACGTAAATCAAATCGAATATTTCGCCCCGTTTTGGTTCTCTCGATTCCCAATGAAAGATTCATGCACATGAATTGTGCGTTTTTGTGCAACTAGAGGTGCGGCGACGATCACTCGCCCGTTGCGCAAAATGCACGCTTACTCCCATAGCGGTGCGAATCTGCACCTCATCGACGCGCGTCGGCACAAATTTGGCCCACTTCTTGCGTTCATTGCCCGCTTTTTTGGCATAAGCGGGACACATCGATGGAAAGTCTGAAAACCGGCACCGATACTCTCTTCCTTCTGCTCGGCGCCGCGATGGTCCTGGCCATGCATGCAGGATTTGCATTTCTCGAACTCGGCACGGTACGCAAAAAGAATCAGGTCAATGCGCTGGTCAAGATTCTGGTGGACTTCTCGGTCTCGACCATCGCGTATTTCTTTATCGGGTACACCATCGCTTACGGCGTGCAGTTCTTCGGCAGCGCCGGATCGCTGGCAGCCCACAACGGCTATGCGCTGGTGCGCTTCTTTTTCCTGCTGACTTTCGCCGCCGCCATTCCGGCGATCGTATCGGGCGGCATCGCGGAGCGCTCGAAATTCAATCCGCAACTCTTCGCGACGTTCGTGCTGGTCGGGTTCATCTACCCGTTCTTCGAAGGGATCGCCTGGAACGACCGCTTCGGCATCGAGGACTGGCTCGCCCGCGTGTTCGGCGCGCCGTTCCACGACTTCGCCGGCTCGGTCGTCGTGCACGCATTCGGCGGCTGGGTCGCGCTGCCGGCCGTGCTGCTGCTGGGCGCGCGCCACGGCCGCTATCAGCGCGACGGCGGCATCGCCGCACATCCGCCGTCGAACATTCCGTTCCTGGCGCTAGGCGCCTGGGTGCTGGCGGTCGGCTGGTTCGGCTTTAACGTGATGAGCGCGCAGACCGTCGACAAGATCAGCGGCCTTGTCGCCGTCAATTCGCTGATGGCGATGGTCGGCGGCACGCTGACCGCCTGGCTCGCGGGCCGCAACGACCCGGGCTTCACGTATAACGGGCCGCTTGCCGGACTGGTGGCGGTCTGCGCCGGCTCCGACGTGATGCATCCGCTCGGCGCGCTGGTGACGGGCGGCATCGCCGGCGTGCTGTTCGTTTGCATGTTCACCTGCGTGCAGAACCGCTGGCGCATCGACGACGTGCTGGGCGTGTGGCCATTGCACGGGTTGTGCGGCGCGTGGGGCGGCATCGCGGCAGGCATCTTCGGCCTGCGCGCGCTCGGCGGTCTGGGCGGCGTGTCGTTTGGCGCGCAACTGGTCGGCACGTTGGGCGGGATCGCGGTGGCGACGCTCGGCGGCACGCTCGTGTACGGCGCGATCCGGCTGACGGTGGGCCTGAGGCTCGACCAGGAAGACGAGTACAACGGCGCCGATCTGTCGATCCATAAGATTTCAGCGACGTCGGAGTGAGGCCGGAGTGAGCGCGGCGGCTGGCGCTCTTGCAGCGCGAGCGCGCCGACCTGTCCCCACATGCACCCGCCGATGTTAGACTTGCGGGCTGGAGATGGCATTCTCCCTTAACCGCCTTCGTGGCTGATGATGCCTGCTTCGTCCGGATGAACGCGGAGGCGGCATCGCACTCCTCGCTCTGCCCGGTTTATGACATGCCGGTTCTTCCAAGCCTCTTCCCATGTATTGGTCCATTCTCGCTGTCGGTATCGGCGGCGCGCTCGGTTCGTTGTTCCGCTGGTTTCTGGGCATCCGCCTGAACGGCGTCTTCAGCGGCTTGCCGCTCGGCACTTTCGCCGCCAACGTCATTGCCGGCTATGTCATCGGCGTCGCTGTCGCGGGCTTCGCGCGAGCACCGCAGATCGCGCCCGAATGGCGGCTCTTCGTCATCACCGGCTTGATGGGCGGCCTGTCGACTTTCTCGACGTTTTCCGCGGAAGTGGTGCAACGCCTGCAGGACGGCCGGCTCGGCTGGGCCGCGGGCGAGATCGTGATTCACGTGGCCGCGTCGCTCCTGATGACCATTCTCGGCATCGCGACAGTGTCGTTGCTGTCGCGCTGAACTGTGCAAGATGGTCACGGCGGGGCTGGCATGGTTGACTGCGCAACGACGCAGTTAAAGGACAGGACTTGGAAAGCAGCACGAAAAGCCGGCCGAAAAAAAAGGCGTCACGTTGCCGTGACGCCTTAAAAAGTTCTAGCCATTCCGAGGGCCGTGCTAGAACCTGAGAGACGGTATTCGAAAGTTGGCCTGCGACGCGACGCGGCACCCATGTACGGTGCGCGACATGGACTGTTACGGTGGACTATGAGAAGACACTCGACACAGACATTGTGCGGGCCACGGCAGGTTCGAAAACTTGAAATGCGGAACCTGAAACCGTCTTTCGAAATGAGATTCCATTTTTTATGGTTATGCTGACTAAGTCAAGCAAAATCTGAATAGGCATCATTCGTTGCGGGAAAATATTCCAATACAATGAATCTTCCGATGAAAAATCACCGCGATGCCCCGTCCCGGGGCCGTCGCCGGCGTATTGAGAGACAGCTCCGGCAAGCCTGCAAAGAATAAAACTGAAATAAAGTTCCAGAAAAACACATGAATCGACCCACGCCTTCCCGACCCGCCGTGGCCACGGCCAAAGACAAAGACGGCTCCGGCGACGAAGTGACCGCCCTCGCTCGCGGCCTGACTGTGCTGCGTTCCATCGCCGCCGCGGACGCGCCGCTCAGCAATCGCGAACTGACTGAGCTGACCGGGATTCCCAAACCCACCGTCTCGCGGATCACCGCCACGCTGGTCAGCGCGGGGTTCCTGTTCCGCCTGCCCGACAGCGAGCGTTTCGTGCTGACGTCGTCGGTGCTGGAATTGAGCAATGGTTTTTTGCGCAACTTCGACATTCGCGCTCGCGCCCGGCCGTTCCTGATCGAACTGGCCGAACGCACGGCATTGTCCGTGCATCTGGCCGTGCGTGACCGCCTCGACATGGTGGTCATCGACGCGATCCGGCCACGCTCCGCGGTGCTGGTCTCGCGTCTCGAGATTGGCTCGCGCATGAATCTGAGCCGCACCGCCATCGGGCGCGCCTATCTGGCCGCGCTCGAAGTGCCGGAACGCGAAAAATTGCTGATCGGCTTACAGGCGGCCGAAGGCGACGACTGGGGCCACGTCAGCAGCCGTCTCGACAGCGCATTGCAGGAAACCGTCGAGCGCGGCTTCGCAATCGCCACGGGCGAATGGTACGACGGACTGAACGCGATCGCATTAGGTTTTACCGGACCGTCGGGCGAACGCTATGCGGTCAATTGCGGCGGCTCAGCCGACCAGTGCCCGCGCGACTGGTTGATCTCGCGCGCCGCACCGGCGCTGCTCGAGTGTGTCGCCCGAATCGTGCTGGAAATCGGCGGCACGCCCGGGCGCCGTCTGGACACCTGAACCGGCCGCGGGTTCGCCGGCCGGCGGCCATGGTCATCGCAAGACTTTCTGTAACCTTCGTAATCAAAAGAAAAATACGCGGGTGGACTGTTACAGAGCCCGCGACGTAGGATCATGCCTTCCCGTCGCGGGACGCACGCCCCGGCTGGCCGTTATTCCCTTCAATAACGTTCCGGCCGCCTGTTTCGATGCCGCCTTGCGATAACATCTCTGTCCCGCGCCTCGGGTAGCATCGCGCCGACCAACGCGGCGCACCCGTTGTCGAAACCGCCTGTCATGCCACACGCGTGCCGGTCCGCTGAACTGTCGAAACGGCACGAACGCGCGAACGGCTCACATCCAAGCCAGTCACCTGACCGAATCGATGGACGAACAACAAAAGCATCCGGAAACCACACGCCCTGTTCCTCCGGCTTCCCAACCGTCCTCCAGCGGCGGTCCCGCCGGCACACCACACCAGCCGCCCGGCATGGTAAAGCGGCATCGCGGCCGCAACACCGCGTTGATCATCGCGGCGCTGGTCATTCTCGGGGTGGTGCTGTGGCGCTGGCATCCGTGGGGCGGTCCCGACGGCCGCGCGAGCGGCGCGGCGGGCGCCAGCGACGCGAGCGGCGCCCGGGCCGGGCGCTCGGGCCGCGGCGGCGGCATGGGCAATATGCCGCAACCGGTTCACGTGGCGGCCGCGATACAGGGCGAAATGCCGGTCGTGCTGACCGCGCTCGGCACGGTCACGCCGCTTGCCAGCGTCACCGTGCTGCCGCAGTTGAGCGGCGTGTTGCAGGACGTGTACTTCAAGGAAGGCCAGATGGTCAAGAAGGGCGACGTGCTGGCCCAGATCGACCCGCGCCCCTATCAGATCTCGCTCGATAACGCGCAAGGCACGCTCGCGCACGACGAGGCCCTGCTGCAAACCGCCCGCCTCGACCTGAAGCGCTATCAGACGCTGCTCTCGCAAGACTCCATTGCCAGCCAGCAGGTGGATACGCAGGCCTCGCTGGTGCGGCAATACGAAGGCACGGTGAAGTCCGACAAGGCCAATATCGACACCTTCAAGCTCGACCTCGTGTATGCGCGTATCACCGCGCCGGTGTCAGGACGCGTCGGTCTGCGCCAGGTCGATCCGGGCAACTATGTGACGCCGAGTTTGACCAACGGCATCGTCGTGATTACGCAGTTGCAGCCGATCAGCGTGATCTTCACCACCTCGGAAGACAATCTGCAGCAGGTCATCCAGCAGACCCAGTCGGGCGCGAAGCTCTCGGTCACCGCGTATGACCGCAGCAACACCACGTCGCTCGAAGGCGGCATGCTCGAAACACTGGACAACCAGATCGACACCACCACCGGCACGGTCAAGCTGCGCGCGATCTTCCCGAACAGCAAGAATTTGCTGTTCCCGAATCAGTTCGTGAATACGCGTCTGCTGGTCAGTACGATCAAAGACGCCGTGATCGTGCCGACGCCGGCCGTGCTCAACGGCTCGATGGGCCCGTTCGTGTACGTCGTGAAGGCGGACAACACCGTGACCGTGCGGCCGGTCAAGGTCGGCCCCGTGGATGGCGAGCGCACCAGCGTCCTATCCGGCCTGGCGGTGAGCGAGCGCGTCGTGATCGACGGCTCGGACCGTCTCAAGGAAGGCGCGAAAATCACCATTCCGGCCGACAAGCCGCGCGGCGCCTCGGGCGCCCGGGGCGCGGCCGCTGCGTCGGGCGCATCCGGCGCCCACGCGCATCATGGCAGACACGCGGCGCAAGCCTCGCAATAAAGGCACGGCACTTACCGCATGAATCCATCTCGCGCCTTTATTCTGCGTCCCGTCGGCACCGCGCTGCTGATGGCGGCGATCATGCTGGTCGGTCTCGTCGCGCTGCGCTTTTTGCCGCTGTCGGCGTTGCCCGAGGTCGACTATCCGACCATCCAGGTGCAGACCTTCTATCCGGGCGCGAGTCCGGACGTGATGACGTCCTCGGTGACCGCGCCGCTCGAGCGCCAGTTCGGGCAGATGCCGTCGCTCAATCAGATGTCGTCGCAGAGCTCGGCCGGCTCGTCGATCATCACGCTGCAGTTCAGCCTCGATCTGCCGCTCGATATCGCCGAGCAGGAAGTCCAGGCCGCCATCAACGCGGCCGGCAACCTGCTGCCGTCGGACCTGCCCGCGCCGCCGATCTACGCCAAGGTCAATCCGGCCGACGCGCCCATCATCACGCTCGCGCTCACCTCGAAGACGCTGCCGCTCACTCAGGTGCAGGATCTGGGCGACACGCGTCTCGCGCAGAAAATCTCGCAGGTGGCGGGCGTGGGTCTGGTGAGCCTGTCGGGCGGCCAGCGCCCGGCCGTGCGCATTCAGGCGAATCCGCTCGCGCTCGCCGCGTACGGCCTGAATCTGGACGACTTGCGCACCACCATCTCGAACCTGAACGTCAACACGCCGAAGGGTAACTTCGACGGTCCCACGCGCAACTACACGATCAACGCGAACGACCAGTTGACCGACGCCGAGGCGTACAGGAGCGCCGTGGTCGCGTACAAGAACGGCCGCCCGGTCATGCTCACCGACGTCGCCACCATCGTGCAGGGCGCGGAGAACACCAAGCTCGGCGCGTGGGTCGACGGCACGCCCGCGATCATTCTGAACGTGCAGCGCCAGCCCGGCGCGAACGTGATCCAGGTGGTGGACAGCATCAAGAAGCTGCTGCCGCAGTTGCAGCAGTCGTTGCCGGCCGCGCTCGACGTGCGGATCGTCACCGACCGCACCACCACGATCCGCGCTTCCGTGCGCGACGTGCAGTTCGAACTGGCCATGTCGGTCGTGCTGGTCGTGCTGGTCATGTACCTGTTCCTTGCCAACATCTACGCGACCATCATTCCGAGTCTTTCGGTGCCGCTCTCGCTGATCGGCACGCTTGCCGTGATGTACCTGTGCGGCTTCTCGCTCGACAACTTATCGTTGATGGCGCTGACCATCGCGACCGGCTTCGTGGTGGACGACGCGATCGTGATGATCGAGAACATCGCGCGCTATGTGGAAGAAGGCGAAGCGCCGCTCGAAGCCGCGTTGAAGGGTTCGAAACAGATTGGCTTCACGATCATTTCGCTGACGGTGTCACTGATCGCCGTGCTGATTCCGCTGCTCTTCATGGGCGACGTGGTGGGCCGCCTGTTCCACGAATTCGCCATCACGCTCGCCGTGACCATCGTGATCTCGGCGGTCGTGTCGCTCACGCTCGTGCCCATGATGTGCGCCAAACTGCTGCGCCACACGCCGCCGCACGAGAGCCACCGTTTCGAAGCCAAGGCGCACCGCGCGATCGACTGGGTGATCGCGCGTTACGCGGTCGCGCTCACGTGGGTGCTGAACCGGCAACGCTCCACGCTGGTCGTCGCGGTGCTCACGCTAGTGCTGACTGGCGTCCTGTATGTGTTCATTCCAAAGGGCTTCTTCCCGGTGCAGGACACCGGCGTGATTCAGGCGATCACGCAGGCGCCGCAGTCGGTGTCGTATGCGTCGATGGCCGAGCGCCAGCAGGCGCTCGCCGCGCAGATCCTGAAGAATCCGGATGTGGTGAGCCTGACCTCGTTCATCGGTGTGGACGGCAGCAATATCACGCTGAACAGCGGCCGCATGCTGATCAACCTGAAGCCGCGCGACGACCGCAGCCACACCGCGAGCGACGTGATCCGCCAGTTGCAGCGGGACGTGGCGCATATTCCCGGCGTGTCGCTGTACATGCAGCCGGTGCAGGACCTGACGATCGACTCGACGGTGAGTCCGACGCAGTACCAGTTCATGCTGACCGATCCGAACATCGGCGAATTCACCACGTGGGTACCGAAGCTGATCGACCGCTTGAAGCAGTCACCCGAACTGGCCGATGTCGCCACGGATCTGCAGGACAACGGCCAGTCCGTTTACGTCGAAATCGACCGCGCCACCGCGTCGCGCTACGGCATCACGCCAGCCACCGTGGACAGCGCGCTGTACGACGCGTTCGGCCAGCGCATCATCTCGACCATCTTCACGCAGTCGAACCAGTACCGTGTGATTCTGGAAGCGCAGCCGGCGATGCAGCATTACACCGAATCGCTGAAGTCGATCTATCTGCCCTCTTCCACGTCGACGGGCGGGCAGGTGCCGCTGTCGTCGATCGCGAAGTTCATCGAGAAGCCCGCGCCGCTGCTGGTCACGCACCTGAGCCAGTTCCCGGCCACCACGGTGTCGTTCAACCTCGCGCCGGGCTCGTCGCTCGGCGCGGCGGTGAAGGCGATCGACCAGGCGGAGAAGGACATCAGCTTGCCCCCGTCGTTCCAGACGCGCTATCAAGGCGCGGCGCTGGCGTTCCAGGCGTCGCTGTCGAACGAACTGTTCCTGATTCTCGCGGCGATCATCACGATGTACATCGTGCTGGGTGTGCTGTACGAGAGCTTCATTCATCCGATCACGATTCTCTCCACACTGCCTTCGGCCGGCGTCGGCGCGTTGCTGGCGCTGCTGATCACCGGACATGATCTCGACATCATCGGCATCATCGGTATCGTGCTGCTGATCGGTATCGTGAAGAAGAACGCGATCATGATGATCGACTTCGCGCTCTACGCCGAGCGCGAGGAAGGCAAGCCGCCGCGCGAAGCGATCTACCAGGCGTGTCTGCTGCGCTTCCGGCCGATCCTGATGACCACGCTCGCCGCCCTGCTCGGCGCGCTGCCGCTGATGCTCGGCACCGGCGCGGGCTCCGAATTGCGCCGTCCGCTCGGTATCGCGATTGCGGGCGGGCTGATCGTCAGCCAGTTGCTGACGCTGTTCACCACGCCGGTGATCTACCTCGCGTTCGATTCGCTCGGCCGGCGCGCGCGCGAGCGCTTCAATCGCGGTGGGCCGTCCAAAGGCGCCACGCCGCCCGTCACCGATGCAGGGAACTGAGCGATGAATCTGTCGCGTCCGTTTATCTCCCGCCCGGTCGCCACCACGCTGCTGGCGATCGGCATCGCGCTGGCCGGTGTTTTCGCGTTCACCAAACTGCCGGTGGCGCCGCTGCCGCAGGTCGATTTCCCGACCATTTCGGTGCAGGCCACATTGCCGGGTGCGAGTCCGGATACCGTGGCGACCAGCGTCGCCAGTCCGCTCGAACGGCATCTCGGCACGATCGCGGATGTCACCGAAATGACCTCGTCGAGCTCGGTCGGCTCGACGCGCATCACCATGCAGTTCGGCCTGAACCGCGACATCGACGGCGCCGCGCGCGACGTGCAGGCCGCCATCAATGCGGCGCGCGCCGATCTGCCGGCGAGCCTGCGCAGCAACCCGACGTACCACAAGGTCAATCCAGCCGACGCGCCGATCCTGATTCTCGCGCTCACGTCGAAAACGCTCACGGCCGGCCAGTTGTACGACTCCGCGGCCACCGTGCTGCAACAGTCGCTGTCGCAGGTGGACGGCGTCGGCGAGGTGGATGTGAGCGGCTCGGCCAATCCGGCCGTGCGTGTCGAACTGGAGCCGAATGCGCTCTCGCACTACGGCATCGGTCTCGAAGACGTGCGCGCGGCACTCGCCGCCGCCAACGCGAACAGCCCGAAAGGCTCGATCGAATTCGGCCCGAACCGCGTGCAGATCTATACCAACGACCAGGCCAGCAAGGCCTCGCAATACAAGGATCTGGTCATCGCCTATCGCAACGGCGCGGCGGTGAAGCTCTCCGATGTGGCCGAGGTGGTCGATTCGGTCGAGGATCTGCGCAACCTCGGCCTCTTCAACGGCAAGCGTTCGGTGCTGGTGATTCTGTACCGCCAGCCGGGCGCGAACATCATCGACACCATCGACCGTGTCACCGCGATGCTGCCGCAACTGCACGCGTCGCTGCCCGCGGACGTCGACATCGCGCCGGCCGCCGACCGCTCCACCACCATCCGCGCCTCGCTGAAAGACACCGAGCGCACGCTGGTGGTCGCGGTCGCGCTGGTGGTGATGGTGGTGTTCCTGTTCCTGCGCAACTGGCGCGCCACGCTGATTCCGAGCGTGGCCGTGCCGATCTCCATCATCGGCACGTTCGGCGCGATGTACCTGCTCGGATTCTCGATCGACAACCTCTCGCTGATGGCCTTGACCATCGCGACCGGCTTCGTGGTCGACGACGCGATCGTCGTGCTGGAGAACATCTCGAGACATATCGAGAATGGCGTGCCGCGCATGAAGGCGGCCTTCCTCGGCGCGCGCGAAGTCGGCTTTACCGTGCTGTCCATCAGCATCTCGCTGGTCGCCGTGTTCCTGCCGATTCTGCTGATGGGCGGCATTGTCGGGCGCCTGTTCCGCGAATTCGCGCTCACGCTCTCGCTCGCGATCGGCGTGTCGCTGATCGTCTCCCTCACGCTCACGCCGATGATGTGCTCGCGCCTGCTGCGCGAGCCGCACGAGCAGAAGGAAGAAGGACGTTTCGGCCGCTGGCTGGAACGCGGCCTGACGTCGATGCAGCGCGGCTACGAGCGCACGCTCGGCTGGGCGCTGCTGCATCCGCGCCTGATCGTGACGATCCTGCTGCTGACCATCGGCCTGAACGTCTGGCTGTACATCATCGTGCCGAAGGGCTTCTTTCCGCAGCAGGACACCGGGCGCCTGATCGGCGGCATTCAGGCCGATCAGGCCACCTCGTTCCAGTCCATGAAAGGCAAGTTCGCGCAGATGATGGAGATCGTCGGCAAGAATCCGGCGGTGGAAAGCGTGGCCGGTTTCACCGGCGGCCGGCAGACCAATTCCGGCTTCATGTTCGTGACGCTGAAATCCAAGTCCGAACGCAAGGTCTCCGCCGATCAGGTGATCCAGCAACTGCGCGCGCCGCTCGGCGACGTGGCCGGCGCGCGGACGTTCCTGCAGGCGGTGCAGGACATCCGCGTCGGCGGGCGGCAATCGAACGCGCAGTACCAGTTCACGCTGCTGGCCGATTCGACGCCCGACCTGTACCTGTGGGGACCCAGACTCACCGAGGCGCTGCAGGCGCGCCCCGAACTGGCGGACGTGAATTCCGACCAGCAGCAAGGCGGCCTCGAAGCCATGGTGACGATCGACCGGGCCACCGCCGCGCGCCTCGGCATCAAGCCGGCGCAGATCGACAACACCTTGTACGACGCGTTCGGCCAGCGCCAGGTGTCGACCATCTATAACCCGCTGAACCAGTATCACGTCGTGATGGAAGTCGCGCCGAAGTACTGGCAGAGCCCGGACATGCTGAAGCAGATCTACGTCAGTACCTCGGGTGGCAGCGCGAGCGGCACGCAGACCACCAACGCGCCGGCGGGCACGGTGACGGCAACGGCGAGCACGACCTCGACCACTTCGTCGACCAGCGCGACGACAGGCGGCACGGCGGGCACGACCGCATTGAGCGCGGCGAGCATTGCTGCCGACTCCGCGCGCAATCAGGCGATCAATTCGATCGCGGCGAGCGGCAAGTCGAGCGCTTCGTCGGGCGCGGCCGTGTCGACCGCGAAGGAAACCATGGTGCCGCTGTCGGCGATGGCGAGCTTCGGACCGGGAAGTACCCCGCTCGCCGTGAATCACCAGAGCCAGTTCGTGGCCTCGACGATATCGTTCAACTTGCCGCCGGGCGTTTCGCTGTCGACCGCGACGCAGGCGATTTACGACACGATGGCGCAGATCGGCATGCCGGGGACTATCCACGGCAGTTTCCAGGGGACGGCGCAGGCGTTCCAGCAGTCGTTGTCTGATCAGCCGATTCTGATTCTGGCCGCGCTGGCCGCTGTGTATATCGTGTTGGGGATGCTGTACGAGAGCTACATCCATCCGTTGACGATTCTGTCGACGCTGCCTTCAGCGGGCGTCGGCGCGTTGCTGGCGCTGTTGTTGTTCAAGACGGAGTTCAGCATCATTGCGTTGATCGGCGTGATTCTGCTGATCGGCATCGTGAAGAAGAACGCGATCATGATGGTGGATTTCGCCATCGAGGCGTCGCGGCAGGGACTGTCGTCGCGGGATGCGATTCACCAGGCTTGTCTGCTGCGGTTCCGCCCGATCATGATGACCACTTTTGCCGCGTTGCTGGGGGCTTTGCCGCTCGCGTTCGGGCGCGGTGAAGGGGCTGAGCTGCGGGCGCCGCTGGGAATCGCGATTGTTGGCGGGTTGATTGTCAGTCAGATGCTGACGCTCTATACCACGCCGGTGGTGTATCTCTATATGGATCGGATTCGCGTTAGGTGGGAGTCTCACAGGGCTCGCCGGGCGGGGACGGCCGCTACTTGATGGATGCCGAAAGACCACCGTGCCTTTAAGAAAAGGCCACCAGTGCAAAGCATCCAGAAGCAAATCCGGACCCTAAAGCTTCTGCTCCGCAGCGAGCAAAAAAATCCGCGCCCATTGCCTGGCCTGCCGCCCATCCCGCATAGGCAAAACCCAAATCTGGCGCTTAGGATCTTTGACCTTCAAGGCGACCTGCCACTGAGCATCGGCGCCCTGCACTTGCGCCTCAAGCAAATCAGCAAAGATATAAGCCCCCTGCTCGTCACCGAGATGAATCTCACACAGCCGCTTGCCGGCGGCAAGGCGCACCCGCCCCCAACCGCCTTTGAGTTCGTGAGTCCAATCACCATCACGAACATTCGCTGACACTTCCATGCGCCGCCGCCACCAATAAGCCAGCGCGGCAATCAGCAGTACAGCGACGAGCACGGCAACGCCAACCGCCACGGCAAGACCAAAGCCTGCCTGCAGGGCATAAAACGCCCGCACCGCGCCATACACCAGCGCGATCAGCGCAATCAACGCAACGAGAATCGGCATCGCAAGCTCACGAGGCAAAAAAACTCAGTCTGGCACGAGCGACGCCTACCTCTCACAACAAGAAATCATGGCGAAAATCGCGCGTGCGGCGAGCGTGGGAGTTACGGCTGCTTGTGCGTCGCAGCCCAATCCTTCACCGCCTTCAGCGTGTTCTCGACATGCTTCTCCGGCGACAGACTCGTGTATTCATAAATGATCTTGCCATCCGGCGCGATCACATATGACACGCGATTGGCCATCGACGCATGCATCGGCAGGCCCGCATCATACGCACCGATCACCTTCGAATCGGCGTCGGCCGCGACCGGGAATTTGCTGCGGCACTCGCTCACTGAAAACTTCGTCAACGTGTCGATGTTGTCGTGCGACACGCCGATCACCGTCGCGCCATATTTCTTGTACTCATCGACGGCTTCGGCAAACTCGTGGGCTTCGATCGTACAGCCCGTGGTGAAGGCCGCCGGATAGAAATACACCACCACCGGCCCTTTCTTCAGCTCGTCGGCCAGCGAATACGTATAGGTCTTGCCGCCCAACGAGGCCTGCGTGGTGAACGCCGGCGCCACGTCGCCCGGCTTGAGGGTCGCCGAGGCCGTCAGCGAATGCATGGCGAATCCCACCGACACGACGGCGGCAAGTGCCGCCGATATGAATTTCTTCTTCATCTTCCTTCCTCCAGGCGTGGATGCACGCGGTTCGTCCAATGAACCCAAGGCCGCCGCGTTCAGGAGAACGCCGGCCAACTCCGCTATTGGACCACGTACTCACAAGGTACGTAAGAAGCAGCCTGAAGGATGCAGAAGTCGTTGCCGTGAACGCAGCCACGGCAAACGCGGGGAAAGCGCGCGCGACCGCCCCGCCGCGCGTCAGGCGACCGCTTCCTCGATATGCGCGCCAAACCAGGCCGCGGCCGACAGATTCAGCTCGGCCAGCACCTCGGGCGTGAAGGCCACGAAGCCGGCTGGCGCGTCGGGGCCCAACGCGATCGACGCCGCGTCGACGCCCTCGCCGGCCGCCTCGGCGAGACGCAGCAAGGTGCCCAGTTCGCCGCGCCCCGACACGATCGCTTCGCGAATCTGCGGCGCGAGGCCGAGTTTGTCCAGCGCCGCGCCAGGCGAACTGCCGAGCACCACGTGAATCAGAGAAAAAATGCCGGTCATGAACGCGGCATCGGCGAATTCGTCGTCGGCGGGACGCAGCCAGGCTGCGGCTAGTTCCATGAAGCGCGAACGCGTCCCCGCCAGTTGCACCAGCGGATCGGCGCGCCACGGCAGATCGCCGCTGTCGGCGTAGAGCAGCAGTTGCGCCCAGCGCGCGATCTGCCGCGTGCCGGTGGCGATGATCGCCTCGCGCAGCGACGCGATATTGCGCCCGAGCCCGAATGCACTCGAGTTGACGAGGCGCAGCAGCTGCACCACCACGCTCGGATTCAGCTTGAGCTCCGCTTCGAGCTCGACGATGCCGGCATCGCGCGACAGCAAGGCCAGCAGGCGCAACAGGCCCGGCCGCGGCGAGCGGTTGCGCGGCGCGGCCAGCACCTGCGGCCGGGCGAAAAAGTAGCCCTGAAACAGATCGAAACCGAGATCGCGCGCGAGCGCGAAGTCTTCGCGCGTCTCGACCTTCTCGGCAATCAGCGTCTTGCCCTGGCCGCTCACCAGCGACGCCAGCTTCGGCAGCACGGCGCGGTCGGTCTGCAGAAAGTCGATCTTGACGATGTCGGCGTGCGGCAGCGCGCCGATCAGCTCGTCGGACAGTTCGCTCACGTCGTCGAGCGCCACCTGAAAGCCGGCGCGGCGCAGCTCGCCCAGACGGCGGACCAGTTGCGCGTCGAATTTGACGGTCTCGAGGATTTCGAGCACGAAGCGCTCGGGCGGCATCAGATGGACGATGTCGTTAAAGAGCAGCGCGCGATCGATGTTGACGAAGCCGCGATGCTGGCCCAGCACCGTCGGCACGCCAATCCCGCCGAGGGCGCGCGCCACCACCTGCGCCGTCGCCTGGGCGTCGTCGGTGACTTCGGCGTAGTTATGCGCGCCGGCTCGAAACAACAATTCGTACGCATTGAGCGCGCCGTCGCGATCGAGGATCGGCTGGCGGCCCAGATAGACGAATTGCGCGGCGGCCAACGGCTCGGCGCCTTCGGCCGTTGCGTCGAGCACCTCGATGTGCCGGGCAGTGGCCTTGGCTTGATGGCGTTCAGACATGGAGCTTCGGTGCAAGTGTTCGGTAAGCTACGCAGCAGCGACGTCATAGCCGGCACTGCACAACAGGTTGGTCCTATTAACGGACGTCGGGTAGCCGCACTTTAACTGAATCGGCCCCGCGCCGTTGCGAGGCGGCGCAAGCGTTTCCTTATCAGGTGTTTTTTACGGCCGGCGCTAAAGATTTCGCCGCAGGGGTCGTTATCTCGTTCTGATGGGGCGGCCTGATACCTCTCGACCGCCCTCATACGGCGGCGAACGTGCCGCCTCGCCTGCAGACGAATACAGGTTGCCAGCCATAAACATGGAAGCGAACAGGATCACCGCGCCCCGCCGGGGCTCCTTGCGCACGGTCATCGACCGGCTTCGTGCGTTCGGCCGGCGCGTGGACGGCAAACCGCAGACGGCCGCAAGCCGCGCTGCGCAACTGGAACAGGTGGTCGGCGCCGTCGACCTGTTGGCGCACGTCGACGACGAACTGCGCTTCATCTATGTGTCCGAGGCCAGCCTGCGCTTCATCGGTTATCACCGCGAGTATCTCGAGACCATCACGCTGCACGACCTCGTGGCGCCGGCCGACGTGCCGCGGCTCGACACCCTGCTGACGCGCGCCGCCATCTCGGGCAACGTCGAGAAGGCCACGCTGGGTCTGATCAAGTCGCTCACTTACCCGATCACCGTCGAGCTGCGCGTGGTGCGCAGCAGCCACGACGGCGCCCAAGGCTATGCGATCGCCGCCTTCGACGTGTCGGCCTGGCGCGCCACCGAGGAACGCCTGACCCAGGCGCTGCATCTGGACCGCCTGACCAACCTGGCCAACCAGTCGGCGCTGATCCCGGCACTGCTCGACGTCCAGCAGCAAGCTGACGCGCACGGCACGCCGGCCGCGCTGCTGCTGCTCGACATCGACGACTATCAGCGCGTGAACCGCGCGCTCGGCTACGACGCCGGCGACGAAATGCTGCGCGACACCTCGCGCCGCATCCTGAACATGACGAGCCCGAGCGAGACCGTGGCGCGCGTGGCCAGCGACGAGTTCGCGATCCTCGTGAAGCCCGCCGCCAGCCGCACCGACGCGGCGGCCGCCGCCGAAACGCTGGCGCGGCGCCTGTTGACCGCGATCCAGCAGCCGTATGTGTTCAACGGCCAGCAGGTGCATCTGTCGGCGAGCATCGGCATCGCGCTCTATCCCGACGTGCGCCACGCCAACGACACCGCCGCCCACGACACCCATCTGCTGCGCTGGGCCGACCATGCCCTCCTGCAGGCCAAGGCGGCCGGCGGCAACACGCTCGCCTTCTACGTGCCCGACGACAACCCCGCCGACGCCGAACGCCTGAAGCTGGAGGCCGACCTCTACGACGGTGTGCGCAACGGCGAGTTCTCGCTGCACTTCCAGCCGATCACGAGCAGCCGCACGCATGGCGTGGTCGGCGTGGAAGCGCTGATCCGCTGGTCGCATCCGGTGCACGGGCTGGTGCCGCCGTCCATGTTCATCCCGCTTGCCGAGTCGATCGGCCTGATCAACTTCCTCGGCAACTGGGTGTTGAAGGTGGCCTGCATGCAGTTGATCCAGTGGGATGCGAAAGGCATCTCCCTGCAATACGTGGCCGTGAACGTGTCGCCGCAGCAGTTCCGCGATCCGCGCTTCAAGGACTCCGTGCGCGAGGCGATCGAACTGACCGGCATCGATCCGCGCCGCCTCGTGTTCGAAATCACCGAAAGCCTGCTGATGCACGACCCGGCGCATGCCAAGGGTCTGCTCGAAGAGCTGACCGCGATGGGCATCCGCTTCGCGGTCGACGACTTCGGCACCGGCTATTCGAGCCTGGCTTACCTGCAACGCTTCCCGCTCGCCAAGCTCAAGATCGACAGGAGTTTTGTCGAGAATCTGCTAACCTCCCGGAACGATCAGGCAATCGTTAGCGCCGTCGTGGGTCTTGCACAGACATTGGATCTCGAACTGGTGGCCGAGGGCGTCGAAACGGAAGCGCAGCGCACGCTGCTCACCGAGATGGGATGCGACCACATCCAGGGGTGGCTCGTCTGCAAAGCGTTGCCCTCCGACGAACTCGCGCAGCGTTTCGAAGCGCGCACGCTTCACTTGCACAGCGCATAGCGATGCAGGCAAAGCGCACATGCAGCGGAACAAGCCGGCCTGTGGCCGGCGTGGCACTCATTGGAACATGTATGGCTTTGGCGGGACTCACATGGTAAAGGCGGCGGTGCTCGACCGGCTCTGGACGCGAATGAGCGAGCGCGGCGATTTCCCCATGCTGTCGCAATCGCTGCGCTCCACCATGGCAGCGATGAACAACGACGACCTCGACTTCACCGGCCTCGTGCAGGTGGTGTTGTCCGACTTCGCCCTCACGCAAAAAGTGCTGCGGCTCGCCAACTCGGCCATGTACATGGCGTTCGGCGGCAACATCACGACCGTGTCGCGCGCATTGATGGTGCTCGGCATGGACGCGGTCGGCCACCTCGTGGTCGGCCTGAAGATCGTCGACCACTTTCACCACAGCGCACCGCGCCGCATCGACGCGAAACTCGAACTGAACCGCACGCTGCTGTCGGGCTGCGTCGCGCGCAAGCTGACCGAGCGCGGCGATCTGCGCGCCGGCGAGGAAGCCGTGGTCTGCACGCTGATGCGGCAGATCGGCAAGCTGCTCGTGGTGTTCTATCTCGACGCCGAATGGGACCAGATTCGCCGTCATATCGACGACGGCACGCTCGAAGCCGATGCCTGCGTGCTGGTGCTCGGCGTCACGTTCGACGAAATCGGCGCCGAAGCCGCCGTGCGCTGGCGCCTGCCCGACATGATCCGCTCCGGCATGGGCGAGTTCGATCCGCAGGACGTCACGCAGCCGCGCCAGGTGCAGTGGCTGCGCGCCATCACCAATTACTCCACGGCGGTCGCGGACGTGCTCACCCAGCAGAACATGCCGGACTGGGAGCGCGAGCAACGCATCGCCGAACTGGCGCAGGAATATAGCGGCGCGCTGAACACCGATCCGGAAGTGCTGCTCGAGATGAGCGTGGCGCTCGCCCGCGAGGAAGGCGGCGACGGCGTGATGCGCGAGATCGTCGAGCTGCGCGCCAATGCGGACGCGATCGCGCGCGAGGCGCTCAATCCCGAGGCACGCATCGCGGTGGGCGTCGAAGATCTGCGCGGCCTGCCCGACGGCAGCCCGCTCCAGCCGGCACTGGCGATGGCCGCGGAAACGCTGCTGGCCGGCCTCGGTTTTGCGCGCACTGTCGTGTTCGTCAAGCACAGCAACGGCACCTTCAAGGCGCGCCTGGGGCTTGGACCGAAGACCGACGCGGCGTTGCCCAAGCTCACCTTCAACACCGCCTTCGAGCCCGACGTGTTCCATCTGGCGATCGCGAACTCGGTGGGCATCTTCATCGAGAACGCACGCGACCCGAAGATGGTCGCGCGGCTGCCCGAATGGTTCCGCCGCTCATTCGACGACGCCCGCGCCTTCGTGCTGCTGCCAGTCGTCGATGAAAGCGATACGACCGTGGCGCTTCTTTACGGCGACTGGTCGCATAGCCAGGAGCCAAGGCGCATCTCACAGAAAGAGATGAGCGTGTTAAACGAGTTGGCCAGGGAGTTAGGCCGTTTTTTCGGCCTGGGGCAGATGCGGGAAATGGAGATGATGTGAAGACCTGGCGTGATCGTTGATCACGGCGCTTCACTCTCACCTGTTCTGTATTTGCCCGACGCCACGTTGAATTTGGGTCAGCCTCGCCGGGACCGCCATGCATGGCATGCCGCGGCTTCCGGTCGAATCACTGACCTCAATCCTCGATTCTTTCCAGCCCTTCCGCGCTGCGGTCCGCGACACCGGCCCACGCGCCCGCCTCCAGACCCAGTTCCGCGACCTCTTCCACCGTCAACGGCGGCAAGCGCGCGCACAGCGTTTCGAGCTCGTGCCACGCGCCGCGTTCGAGCGCTTCGACGGCGGTGAGCAGCAACCCCAGCACGCCCTGTCGATGCAGGATGCCCGCCTGGATCGGCCGCGACAACGTCAGCACGTTCAAGGTGCTTTCCAGCGAACCGCCGAACACCGCGTCGACGAATGAAAACACGCCGGTCAGGAAGGCCGCGTCGGCTTCGTCGCGGCCGGCTTCGGGCAGGCGCTCGATCGCCAGTTCCATGAAGCGCGCGCGGGTCGCGGCGAGTTGCAGCAAGGGATCGTCCTCGAGGGCGACCTTGCGGCCGTCCGCGTAGAGCAGCAGCTGCGTCCAGCGCGCGATGCGGTTGGTGCCGGTCGCATTGATCGCTTCGCGCAGCGTCGTGACCTTATGGCCGACAGCGAGGCCGCTCGAATTGGCGAGCTTCATCAGGTGCATGACCAGCACCGGATTCAGCTTGAGTTCCGCTTCGAGCTGCGCGACGGTCGGATCGCCCGAGAGGAGTTGCAGCAGGTTCAGCAAGGCATGGCGCGGCGCGCTGACACGGCGCGTCGCCGAGATCTGCGCGCGGGCGAAGAAGTAACCCTGGAAGCGATCGAAGCCGAGTTCATGGGCCGTTTCGAAATCGGCTTGCGCGTCGATGCCCGAGGCGACCAGCAGCTTGCCCGCCGACTTGAGCACGCTCGCCAGTTTCGGCAGCAGCGCGCGCGGCACACCCGTGAAATCGATCTTGACGACTTCCGCGTAGGGCAGCAGTTTGGCGAAGGTTTCGTTGGGCTGAGTCACCTCGTCGAGCACGAAGCGATAGCGGCGGCCATGCAGCTGCACGATGCGCGCCACCAGCGCGTCGTCTAACTCGATCGTCGGCGCCAGTTCGAGCATGAAGCGCTCGGCGGGCAACCGCAGGATCGCGTCGTCGAACAGCATGTCGCGGCTGACGTCGACGTAGGCCGGATGCCCGGTCAGCGCGCCGCGCAGATTGCCCTGCAGCAGACCGCGAATGATGGCTCGCGCCACGCGTTGCGCGGGATCGGGCGCACGGCCCGACGAGGCGTCGGTATCGACGCCCGCGGCGTCCGCGGCGGCACGCTCGGCCTCGAGCATGTCCGCGGTCCATTCCGGTGCGCGCACCTTGATCTCGTAGCCACACAGCATGCCGTCCCGATTCAGAATCGGCTGCCGCGCGAAGCTGGCATTCAATTGCGCATCGTCCGTTGCACCAGGTGGGTCCGTCCGGCCCGGATTCTCGATTGCGATGGTGGTCATTGTTATCCCCCCGCTAAGCGCCGCCCTGGCGCTTACTGCTGTATTTTGGTTTTCGCTGCACCGTGAGCGCCCGGCCCGGGCCGTGAAGCCCGCGGCGCCTGCGGTGCGTGCGCCGATTTTAGCTCAGGCCGCCATGCGCGGACATGCCTATGAAGCAATATCTTGAAATAATTGGAGACGCGTCTGAAAGCTATCCGGCACGAAATCACCGATACTCTTGTGCAGTGCAGAAGCGTTCCAACCGCGTTTAACCAGCAAGGAAAAACATGGACGTCAAAAGCGTGCTGTCAAATGCCTTCGCCATGCCGATCACGAGCCCGGCATTCCCCATGGGCCCGTACCGGTTCATCAACCGCGAATTTCTGATCATCACCTACCGGACCGACCCGGACAAACTGCGCGCCGTGGTGCCCGAGCCGCTCGAGATCGGCGAGCCGCTGGTTCACTACGAATTCATTCGCATGCCGGATTCGACGGGTTTCGGCGATTACACGGAAAGCGGCCAGGTGATTCCGGTGTCGTACAAGGGCGTGGCGGGCGGCTATACGTTGGCCATGTATCTGGACGATCACCCGCCGATCGCCGGCGGCCGCGAGCTGTGGGGTTTTCCGAAGAAGCTCGCGAACCCGGTGCTCGCCGTCCATACCGACACGCTCGTCGGCACGCTCGACTACGGTCCGGTGCGCATCGCCACCGGCACGATGGGCTACAAGCACCGGCAGCTCGATCTGGCGCAGCAGAAAAAACGCCTCGAAACGCCAAACTTTTTGCTCAAGGTGATTCCGCATGTGGACGGCACGCCGCGTATCTGCGAACTGGTGCGCTACTACCTTCAGGACATCGATCTGAAAGGCGCATGGACCGGCCCCGCCGCGCTCGAACTGGCGCCGCACGCGCTCGCGCCGGTCGCGGAATTGCCGGTGCTGGAGATCGTCGAGGCGCGCCATCTGCTTGCCGATCTGACGCTCGGCCTCGGCGAAGTGGTGTTCGATTATCTCGATCAGCCGGAAGCGAACCTGCGTTGATCGATTGGCGCCGGCCTCGCGCCGCCGCCACTGCAAATGCAAACGGCCGCGATAGCGGCCGTTTGCAATAGCTACAACGAAACGCGTAAGACGCGCAGCGCGTTACTTCAACACCACCTTCACATCGAAGTACTTCGCCGCGAAACGGTCGATCGTGCCGTCCGCCGGACATGTCAGCGCGCGCTCCAGCTCGCAACGTTTGAGTCATGCGTGATGAACTACACAAGCTTCGACAACGTGTCCTGCGTCGTTTCGATGACCATCAAACCGGCGCGCAAACCGGGCTTGACCGTCGCGTTCGGAAACACGAGCCTTTCCTCGTCATGCCGCACGACATAGCGGTACTCGCCGTCGCGCGCGAGCACGGCGTCTTTTGCGAACGGCGTGAAATTCGCCACGTCGGCGGCGACCAGCAATTCGAACGCATCGCTTTGCTTGGTGATCTGACCGATCACCGTGAAAGCGCGCGGCAGGTCGACACGAACCTCGCCACGCATGCCGGCCAGCAGATGACGCACCGCGTGATCGGCACCGGCGAAACGCGTCAGATCGTTCTGACCGAACGGGCGCACCTTGCCGAGTTCCAGCGTGCACGCCTGCGCGCCGCATTCTTGCGCCGTGAAATGCGAGTACGTGTTGCCCCTGGCGGTATGCAACAGCACCGCGCTGATACGCGCCTCGCCGAGCCACTCGAACATCGCGCGCGAAAACGGCTCGCCTGTGTGCGGCAGCAACGCGAACTGCTCGAAAGCGGACGCGCGGATCGCCGTGTGCATGTCGATATGCCAGCGCGCGCCGGGCTCGCTCGACGCTGCCGCGAAGAACCGCGTCGCCGCCTGTTCGAGTGCGGCGGCACGCGGCGCTTCATAGCTCTGCGGCACCTGCAGATGTCGACCGCTAAACAGGCGGTTCAAATCATCGTCGCGATAACGGCAGGCCTCGCGCATTGCGTCGACGTTGCCGAGAATCACCAGCAGGCGGCAAGTCAGCGCGGCGCTGCCTTGCGCGATGTCGCGCACCAGAAATCCCAGCAATTCGATCGGCGCGGTCTCGTCGCCATGCACGCCGGCGGAGACGAGCACACTGCGCACGCCCTCTTCCCGTGTCGCCGGCTCCATCATCAGCACGCCGTCGTCAAGCCACGACCAGCGCACGCCGCCGGCACACGTGCCCTGTGTCTCACTCGCGGCCGGCCGCGCGCCCGCCAGCGTGTAGGCGAGAAAATCGTCGAGCATCGAAACCGGCATATCGCGCTCAGCGCTGGAAGTCATAAAGCGACCCCAAACCGAGAATCTGCGTCAGTTCGTCGAGCGCGGTGCGCGATTCGGCGAGCAATTGCGGATCGGTCAGATCGGCCGGTGCGAGACGGTCGCGATAGTGTTTTTCGATCCACGCGTCCAGACGGCCGAACAACGTGTCGTCGATCCACACGCCTTGCGTCACCGCGGCGCGCTCCGCGTCGTCGAGCACCACACGCAGACGCAGGCACGCCGGGCCGCCACCGTTCTTCATGCTTTCGCGCAGATCGAACACCAGCACGTCGTCGATCGGGCCCGTGCGCGACGTCAGATCGTCGAGGTAAGCGGCCACACGCGCGTTTTCGCGGCATTCCTGCGGCACTACCAGCACCTGCTTGCCGTCCGGGCGCGTCAGCAACTGGCTGTTGAACAGATACGAACTCACGGCGTCGGCCACGCTCACCTGCGCGTCCGGCACTTCGATCACGTTGAAGTCCGCTTTCAGGCCGGAGAGCTTCGAGCGCAGCTCGTCGTACACCGCGTTCTGTTCGACGAACGCCAGCTGATGACAGAACAACGTGTTGCGATTGCCGACCGCGATCACGTCGTTATGGAACACGCCCGCGTCGATCACATTGGGGTTCTGCTGCGCGTACACCGTGGCGGCTTCCGCGAGGCCGTGACGATGCGCGACCGCGCGGCTCGCCTCGAAGGTTTGACGCGCCGGAAAGCGCTTCGGCTCCGGTCCGCGACGATACTCGCTGCGGCCATACACGAAGAATTCGACACCACGTGCAGCGTATTCCGCGCAAAAGCGCGTGTGATTCGCCGCGCCTTCGTCGCCGAGCGCCGGGGTGCCGGGCAGCGCCTCGTGCACCACAAAACGGTCCGCGTCGCTGAACATCGCGCGCAGCGTGCGGCGCGTCGATTCATGTTCGATCGCGCGATGCAGCTTGCTGCACAGATTCGCCGGCGTGAAATGCACGCGGCCGTCGTGCGTATCAGCGGACGGACTCACCGTCGCCGCATTCGCGGTCCACATTGCCGAAGCCGAACTCGCCGCGGCCAGCAATTCGGGCGCGTCCTTGGCCACGCGTGCGATCACGGTCGCGTCGTCGCCGGAAAAACCGAGTTCGCGCAGCAGACGCATCGACGGACGCTCCTGCGGCGGCAACACGCCCTGATGAAAGCCGAGATCGGCCAGTCGCTTCATCTTGCGCAGGCCTTGCCGCGCCGCCGCCTTTGGATTCGCAACCGACTTCTCGTTGTTCTGCGACGCGACGTTGCCGAACGAGAGCCCCGCGTAGTTGTGGGTCGGGCCGACCAGACCGTCGAAATTGGCTTCAGTGGCTTGCATCGTCGATCCTTAGAATTGAAGGCCCGGCGAGACGCTCGCGGGCATTTGCAGTTGCGCGCTTTCGACGGAAGCCATCGGAAACGCGCAGTAGTCGGCTGCGTAGTACGCGCTCGGCCGGTGATTGCCCGAGCGGCCCGGCCCGCCGAACGGCGCGCCCGACGATGCGCCGTTGGTCGGCCGGTTCCAGTTGACGATGCCCGCGCGGATGGTGCGCTGGAAGTGCGTCCACAGCGCCTCATCGTCGGCGAGGAGGCCTGCGGAGAGGCCGAATTCCGTGTCGTTGGCCTGTTCCAGCGCTTCGTTGAAGCTGCCGTAGCGGATGATTTGTGCCAAAGGACCGAAGTGCTCTTCGTCCGGCAGATTCTTCACGCTTGTGACATCCAGAATCGCGGGCGTCACGAAGCCGAGCTTCGAGTCGCGTTGTTCCATCTTCAGCAGCGCCTTGGCGCCGTCGGCCAGCAGACGTTCCTGCGCCGCGACCAGGCGCGACGCAGCACGCGCCGAGATAACAGCGCCCATGAACGGCTGCGGATCGGCGTTGTATTCGCCAACGGTGATGCGCGCCGTGACCTCGGTGAGGCGTTCCATGAAACGATCGCCGCCCGCATCGTTCGGCACGAAAATACGGCGCGCGCATGTACAACGTTGGCCCGCCGACAGAAACGCCGACTGGATCGTGTGATGCACGGCGGCATCCACATCAGCCACCGGCCCGATCACGAGCGGATTGTTGCCGCCCATTTCCAGCGCCAGCACGATCTCCGGGCGGCCGCCGAACTGCTTGTGCAGCAATGTTCCGGTATCCGAACTACCCGTGAAGAACAGGCCGTCGATCTGCCGGTGATTCGCGAGCGCAATGCCGGTGTCTTTCTCGCCTTGCACGAGATTCAGTACGCCCGCGGGCAAACCCGCGTCGCGCCAGATCTGCACGGTGAGCGCGGCGACGCCGGGCGCGAGTTCCGATGGCTTGAACACGACCGCATTGCCCGCGACCAACGCCGGCACGATATGCCCGTTCGGCAAATGACCAGGAAAGTTGTACGGCCCGAACACGGCCACCACGCCATGCGGACGATGCCGCAGCACCGCCGTGCCGTCCGCCATCGCCGAGCGCTTCTCGCCAGTGCGTTCGTTGTAGGACTGAATCGAAATCTCGACCTTGGCCGCCATCGACGCCGCTTCGGTGCGCGCTTCCCACAGCGGTTTGCCGGTTTCGCGGCCGATCGCTTCAGCCAGCGCTTCCTTGCGTTCGGTCACGAGCGCGGCGAAGCGGCGCACCACGCCGCAACGTTCGTCGAGGCTCAAGGCCGACCACGCGGCGAAGGCGCGGCGTGCGCTGCGCACCGCGCGATCGACGTCGTCCGCCGAGGCGCTGTTGCCTTCCCACACCATCGCGCCCGTGCCCGGGTTGTGCGACGCGAATGCGGGTCCTGTGCCGGCGGTCCATTCGCCGTCGATGAAAAGCTCGCTCATGATCATCCCTGTTTGTGTTTCTGCGGCAGCACGCGCACGAGGTCGCCCGCCTTGATATCGAGTGCCGCGGCTTCCATCGCGCTCATGCGGAACACGCCGTCCTGCGGCACGCCCGCCACCACGCCGACGCGGAAATCGCCCAACGACGTATTCGACACCATCGATTTCGGTCCATCCTGCGGCGTACTCGACGCGCCGATTTCGACCGGCACCACCACGCTCTCGCGCACGGTGAGCAAATCGGCGATATGGCATTCGAGCACCGGACCCGCGTCGAAGATATCGACGTGATTCTCGTAACGCAGCCCTTCCGATTCGAGCATGCGGCGCGCCGGAATCGTGTCGTTGTGCGTGAGACCCACGCATTGCTGCGCCTCTTCCGGCAACAACTCGACATACACCGGATAGCGCGGCATCAGTTCGGCGAGAAACGCCTTGCGGCCGTGCGAACTCAGATAATCCGCCGCGTTGAAATCGATCTGGTAGAAATGCGAGCCGACCGCGCGCCAGAACGGCGAGGTGCCTTCGGCATCGAAATGGCCGCGCAGTTCCGCGCACAGACGCTGCGGAAAGCGCTCGCGAAACTGCGCGAGAAACATGAAGCGCGAGCGCGACAGCAAGCCGCCCACGCCGCTCGTGCGATAACGCGGGCTGAGGAACAGCGAGCACACTTCGGCATAACCGGTCAGGTCGTGCGAGATGTTCAGCGCGCGCATGCGCGTCCAGATGCCGAGGTCCTGGCTCGCATGCACCACCGTGCTCACGCGATAGTTGTAAAACGGCTGTTGCAGGCCGACTGCGGTTTCGATGCCGCACACACCGGCGACGTCGCCCGTGTCGGTGTCTTCCATCACGAAGAAGTAGCCGGCTTCATGCGGCTCGGCCTTGTCTTCCATCGTGCGGCGCGCGCGTTCCACGCGTGCCGCGAGTGCCTCGCGGTCCGGCTTGAAGGTGGTCAGACCCGGGCCGGTTTCCTGCGCGAGCCGCATGAGCGCGTCCACATCGCCTCGTTGCACAACGCGAACCACGATCATCGTGCCTCTCCCGATTGTTCATCCTGACGCGGCTGGTGCAGCGGCACGCAGCGCACCGTGTCGCCTTCTTCGACGCCGAGCGCCGCTCGCGCCGCGTGCGGCAACGACGCGCCAGCTTCTTTACCCGCTGTCAATTCGCCGAGCACGCAGCGAAACTCGCCGTCGGCGCCGTTATGCGCGATCAGATACGTCGAACCGTCAGCGGCTGCATTGCTCTCGTGCACCATCCGCGTTTCATTGCGCGTGACGCAAGCGCTGCGATCCACCTGCGCGGTCAATACCGGACCCGCGTCGAAAATGTCGATATAGCGATCCGTCTCGAAGCCTTCCTCGAGATGAATGTCGTAAGCGAGCAAGGCCTTCGAATCCGGCTCGCCGAGCACCCGCTGCGCCGCCTCGGGCAGCAGCGGCACATAGATGGGATACGTGGGCATCACTTCGGCGATGAACGTGCGGCTGCGGCCGCCCGATTCGATCTCGATGTCGGCGAAGTTGCGGCCGAAGAACTTGCGCCCCACCGCTTCCCAGAACGGCGACACGCCGTTGTCGTCGGTGACGCCGAGCAGCAGCGAGAACACCTCGGGCGTAAAGCGCTTGCGATTGGCGGCGATATACATCATCCGCGCGCGCGACATCAGATGCGCGGCGGCGTCGCCACGCAGCGACGGATCGATGTAGTAGCCCGCGAGGCGACTCTTGCCGGTCAGCTCATGCGACATGGTGAGCGCGTGAATCTTGCGATTCACGTGCAGTTCGCGCGACGCATGAATCAGCGCGTCGTTGCGAAACGCGTAGAACGGATCCGAGTAGCCGGCCGCGGCAACGATGCTCGCCGTGCCCATCAGCTTGCCGCTCAGCGCGTCTTCGAGCACGAACAGATAGAACTCCTCACCCGGAAAATCGACTTCCGCGCGAAACGAGTCTTCCGACAACGCGACGCGCGCTTCGAGCGCACGCCGGTCGTGCGGCAGGGAATGCAGCACCGGCTGCGCGGTGCGGGCCATATGTTCGAGCGCGTCGAGATCGGCGAGGCGGCCTGGGCGTACGAAGAGCATCATCGTTCCTGTTGAATGTGACGCGTGATCAATGCCGTGGATCAGTTCGACGCCGCTTCGGCCTTCGCGCCGACAACGCTCTCGATGGCCTTGGCGAGTCGCTCGAAGCCTTCGTTCATGTCGTCGAGCGGCATGATCAGCGACGGCACGAAACGCAGCACGTCAGGTCCGGCCATCAGCATGATTACGCCGTGCTGGCCTGCTGCCGTGACGAAATCTTTCGCACGACCCTTGAATGCATCGGTCAATTCCGCACCAATCAACAGACCTCGGCCACGCACTTCCGTGAACAGACCGAAGCGTTCGTTGAGCTTCGCGAGGTGGCCCTTCAACGCTTCACTGCGCGAGCGCACACCTTCCAGCAGCTTCGGATCGCTGACCAGCTCGACCACCTTTTCGGCGATCGCCGCGCCGAGCGGATTGCCGCCGTATGTCGTGCCGTGCACGCCAACCTTGAAATGCGCGGCCAGTTCGTTGGTGGTCAGCATCGCGCCGATCGGGAAACCGTTGCCGAGCGCCTTGGCCGTGGTGAGGATGTCCGGCGTCACACCGGTTTCCTCGTATGCGTAGAAATAGCCGCTGCGGCCCACACCCGTTTGTACCTCGTCAAAAATCAGCAGTGCGCCGTGCTGATCGCAGGCTTCGCGCAGCGCCTTGAGGAACGCCGGATCCGCCGGGATCACGCCGCCTTCGCCCTGAATCGGCTCGACGATCACCGCGCAGGTTTGCGCGCCGATGGCTTTCTTTGCTGCTTCGATGTCGTTGTACGGCAGATGCGTGATGCCGGCCGGCACCGGGCCGAAACCTTCCGAATACTTCGGCTGGCCGCCGACGCTGACCGTGAAGAACGTGCGACCATGGAACGACTGCGTGAACGAGATGATTTCGAATTTGTCCGTGCCATGGCGTTCGAACGCGACGCGGCGAGCCAGCTTCAACGCGGCTTCGTTCGCTTCCGCGCCCGAGTTGGCGAAGAACGCGCGGTCGGCGAACGTCAGGTCTTCGAGGCGCTTGGCGAGGCGCAGCACCGGCTCGTTGGTGTAGCCATTGCCGATGTGCCACAGCTTGCCGCCCTGCTCGTGCAGCACGTTCAGCAGTTCGGGATGCGCATGACCGAGAGCGGTGACGGCGATGCCGCCGGCGAAGTCGATATAGTCGCGGCCTTGCGTATCCCAGACGCGCGAGCCGAGACCGCGATCCGGCACGAAGGCGGCGGGCGAAAACACCGGTACCATGACTTCGTCGAAGGTCTGGCGTGTCACTGTCAGGTCGTTCATGGCAAATCCTCGTTACAGGTGAGAGGTAATACAGGTAGTGTAGGAAACCGCAGGCGATACGTCTTGCGCATACGCGACGCTTTCTATGAGGTTCCACGCGAATCGGCCGGGGTTCAGCCCGAGCCGGCGCGCTTGCGTGCGTTTCAATCCGCCTGATCCGGCCGTTCGATCAGCGCGCCCGGCCGCGGTTCGCTGGCCGCGGCGCCGCTCGCGCCGGTCTGCTTGTCGATCCAGTTACGACGATCCTCGCGTGGTGTGACACCAAAGCGTTCGCGGTACGCATTCGAAAAGTGCGCCGCCGACGAAAACCCGCAAGCGAGACTGATCTGCACCACCGACTTGCTGGTACGCTGCAATTGCGTGCGCGCTTTCGAAAGCCGCAGTCCCAGATAGTATTTGGACGGCATCGAGCCGAGATACTGGCGAAACAGGCGCTCCAACTGCCGCCGCGACACGCCGACGAGACCCGCGATCTCATCGGTGGTGAGCGGGTCTTCGATATTCGCTTCCATCAGCAGCAACGCGTCGTTCAGGCGTGGATGACGCTCGCCCGGCGCGGTCACGAACGGAATACGCTGCCGCTCCTCGCCCGCGCGCAATACGCCCACGCCGAGCGTGTCCGCGATCCGATCCGCGAGTTCGGGACCGTGCTCGCGGCCGATCATCGCCAGCATGAAGTCGACGGTCGCCTGGCCGCCCGCGCAGGTCGCGCGATCGCGGTCGATTTCGAAGATCTGTTGCGTGACGATGGAGCGCTCGAACTGCTCGGAGAACTGCTGATAGGTTTCCCAGTTGACGCTCACGCGATAGCCGGACAACTGCCCTGCCATGGCGAGCCACCATACACCGTGATGAATGCCGGTGACGAGCGGCGTGCGCTGGCCGACGCGCGAAAGGCTCGCAAGAAAGAGGCGATAGTCGGCGAATTGCTGAAAGCGCTCGCTGACGATGATCAGCCAGTCGCACGAAATCGCGTCGCCGAACGCGGCGTCGGCGGGCCAGTGCGCGCCGCCCGCGAGCGGCACCGCGCGGCCGTCCCACGAGCACACCTGCACGCGGTACAGCGCGCGGCCGTCGATTTCATTGGCGAGATTGAGCGCGTCGACAATCGGCCCGACGCCCGACATCGACACGGGCGGCAAGGCGACGATGGCGACCTGCGTGGTGCGAGCCGGGCTGGACGGACGGGGCATCGAGTGAATCTGCGCGAGCCGCGCGTTACTTCAGGCTGCCGGAGAGGAACTGCTTGAGCCGTTCGCTGCGCGGCGCGCTGAGCACTTCAGCGGGCAAGCCTTCTTCTTCGGTGCGGCCTTGATGCAGGAACATCACGTGATTCGACACGTTGCGCGCGAAACCCATTTCGTGAGTGACGACGATCATCGTGCGGCCTTCTTCGGCGAGCTTCTGCATGACCTTCAGCACTTCGCCGACCAGTTCGGGGTCGAGCGCGGAAGTCGGCTCGTCGAACAGCATCACGTCGGGGTTCATCGCCAGCGCGCGGGCAATCGCCACACGCTGCTGCTGCCCGCCCGACAGATGCGACGGATACTGCTTTTCGAGGCGCGGCGCGAGACCGACCTTCTCGAGGTATTCGCGGGCACGGTCTTCGGCTTCCTTGCGCTTCAGACCCAGCACATGAATCGGCGCTTCGACAATGTTCTCGATCACATTCATGTGCGCCCACAAATTGAAATGCTGGAACACCATGGCCAGCTTCGTGCGGATGCGTTGCAGCTGCTTGTGATCGGCGACTTCGAGATTGCCGGCGCGGTCGGTTTTCGTCTTCACCGTTTCGCCGTCGACGACGATCTGCCCGGCGTTCGGCCGCTCGAGGAAATTGATGCAGCGCAAGAACGTGCTCTTGCCCGACCCGCTCGCGCCGATAATGCTGATCACGTCGCCCTTGTTCGCATTGAGCGACACGCCCTTGAGCACTTCGTTGTCGCCGTAGCGCTTGTGAATGTCCTGTACGGCGAGCTTGCAAGCTTCGGTTTGAGTCGTGTGGAGCAAGATGCTCTCCCTTTGAAAATACGGATCAATCTTCGTGACGGCGCCAACGCAAAGCGCCGCCTACTGCAAACACGGCGCGTTTCAATGCGTGCGCACCGCCAGGTAACCCAGCCAATGACGCTCGGCGCGGCGGAACAACGCCACCAGCGCGAACGACACCACGAGGTAAATCAGCGCCGCGAGGCCGAACGCGTCGAACGACTGGTAAGTGGCCGAGTTCGCGTCGCGTGCCACCTTCAGGATGTCCGGCACCGTGGCCGTGAAAGCGACCGTGGTGGCGTGCAGCATCAGGATCACTTCGTTACTGTACAACGGCAAGGCCCGCCGCAGCGCGGACGGTATCACAATGCGCCGGTACATCGTGAACCAGCTCATGCCGTAGGCGCGCGCCGCTTCCACTTCGCCGTGCGAGGTCGAACGGATCGCGCCGGCGAAAATCTCCGTGGTGTACGCGCAGGTGTTCAGCGCGAAGGCGAGAATCGCGCAGTGAAAGCCGCTGCGGAAAAACGCGTCCAGCACCTGATGCGAGCGCACGAATTCGAGGCTGTACATGCCGGTATAGATCAGCAGCAACTGCACGTACAACGGCGTGCCGCGAAACACGTAAGTGTAAAGACGCACCGGCGTCGACAGCCAGCGCTTCTTCGACACGCGCGCCACCGCCAGCGGAAGCGCCGCGCAGAAGCCCATTCCGACCGATGCCACCAGCAGCCACAGCGTGACCGCGAGGCCGGACATGCGCTGGCCGTCCCAGTACAGGAACGCACGCCAGAATTGATTGAGGATGTCGATCATGGTCTCAGAGCTCCGCGTGCCGCACGCCGATCGAGTAGCGCTTTTCCAGCCAGATCAGCACGAGATTCGACGCGGTGGTGATCGCCAGATAGATCAGCGCGGCGACCAGGATGAAGAAGAACATGTTGAAGGTGCTTTTGCCGGCGTCCTGCGCGGCTTTGACCACGTCGGCGAGACCGATGATCGACACCAGCGCCGTCGCCTTCACCAGCACCTGCCAGTTGTTGCCGATGCCCGGCAGCGCGAAACGCATCATCTGCGGAAACAGGATGCGCGTGAACACGCGCGCGCCGCTCATGCCGTACGCACTGCCCGCTTCGAGCTGGCCGCGCGGCACCGCGAGAAAAGCGCCGCGGAACGTCTCGGTGAAGTACGCGCCGTAGATGAAGCCGAGCGTCAGCACGCCGGCCACGAACGGATCGATATCGAACTGCGGCAAATTCAGTGCATCGGTGAGATTGTTGACCGCGATCTGGATGCTGTAGAACAGCAACAGCATCAGCACCAGATCGGGCACCGAGCGGATCAGCGTTGTATAGCCGGTCGCGATTGCCCGCAGCGGACGGTTGAACGAGAGTTTCGCCGCCGCGCCCGCGAGGCCGAGCAGCACGGCGGCCGCCAGCGACAGGACAGACAGCTCGATCGTCTGGATCGTGCCGGCCAGCAGCACCGGACCAAAGCCGTATAGGAACACGCGTGTCTCCATCCAGGTTGTTTGAGGATGTGTCGGACGGTGTCGGCTCGCGCCTGCCCCACTCGTCCAGCATGGCGCGCAGTCTCGCAGGCGAAAATTAATTTCTCAAAGGTGCGCGGCGGGTTTGTTGCGACGCAGCAGAGCGTGGTTTGGGCGGACTGTATAGCCTGCGGGGCGTGGTGTCGCGGGAGATTGATGTTTGCAGGGTGCGCGGCGTGCGGTGAGCGCCGCCGCGATTTAGCAAGTTTTGGGTCGCTTTTTCGATAGACGCTAGTCGATCCCCAACCTTGCCCGAATCGCAGGCAGCATATATTCCACCGCCGCGCGCCCTTCCTCGATGGCCGGCGCCGCGCGGTGAAAATCGAAGATCCCCATGCCGCCCAAACGCGGCTGGATCAAAATATCCGCCGGCTCACCCGCCAGGCGGCTGCGCGTGATGCGCACCTGCATGATGTCGATGCTCTGCGCGATCGAGCTCAGCATGGACGGCACGCGTGCGCTCGGCGCGGGCGGTACGCGCACGTCGTCGGTGGCGCGCGCCTCGGCCGGCGCGAGCCAGCGCGGCCAGGGCTTGCCGTTGCGGCGCAGCGCGAGCGGCGGCGGCGCTGTCGGGTCGATGGCGGGCGTGTCGACCACCGCGCCGCCGAAATCGCGGCCGTTCAGAATATCGTTGTTCAGATCGACGGCGATCACGCAGTCCGCGCGCATGCCGCGCGCCACCGAAACCGGCACCGGGTTGCTCAAGCCGCCGTCCACCAGCCAGACGCCGTTGTGCCACACCGGCGTGAAGATGCCGGGAATCGCAATCGAGGCGCGCACCGCGTCGACCACGCTGCCGTCCTGCAGCCAGCTTTCGCGGCCCGAATCGAGCTCGGTGGCGACCGCCGCGAACGGCATGTTCAGTTGCGCGATCGAGCGGCCGTTGAATTTATCGGCGAAAAGCTGGATCACCTTGCGCCCGCCGAGCAGGCCGCCCGAGAGCCGCAGATCGAGCAGGCGCACCACCGTCTGCCACGTGAGCCGCGCGACCCACTCCTCGAGCCAGTCGAGATCGCCGTTCGCATACACCGCGCCCACCAGCGCGCCGATCGACGTGCCGCAGACCACGTCGGGCTTGATGCCCGCATCGTGCAGCGCGCGAATCGCGCCGATATGCGCCCAGCCACGCGCGGCGCCGCCTCCTAACACCAGCCCGATCCGGCTGTATCGACGTCGACGAATCATCTTCTTCCCCGCTTCTGTCTTCTACCTTCTAACTTCTATCGCCCACGGATCACGTCCGAACGCGATGTCGTGTACACCTTCTGATACTGGTCGAAATGCACGTTGAAAATCCCTTCTTCGGTCACGCCGCCTTCGCGCCACTTCCAGCTCCACACGGTTTCCGGCTTGAGCGGAAACACCGCGACCTGACCCGGCTTGCCGAGCAGGCGGCGCACTTCGTCCTCGCTCATGCCCATGCGGATCTTCGCGAAGTTGGCCGCCGTCAGCACCTGGGTGATCGCCTGCAATTTGCCGTCACGATCGATGTCGACCATGTACGTGTTCAAGCCTTGCGGGCCGCGCGGATATTCGAAGCGTTTCGAACCGTCGGTGAACGTTCGCTCGGTTTCCGGCTTGCCCATCTGGTCGCGGATCTGCGCTTCGGTCGTGACGCCCGGCGTCATGTCCTTGAGCAATAACGCATCCGGTTTGACGGCGTTGAAGAATTCCTTGAGTTTTTGCACGGCGCGGTCGCTCGATTGGTCGTCGCAACCGGTCAACGCGACGCACGCGGCCAGCATGGCGACGGTAAGCAGTTTGAGGCTCACAGCGGATTCCTGTACGGATGTGAGCCGCGAAAGGCCCGCATCCCGTTGTGTAGTGTCTGCTACAGGATAACCGCGCACGGAGAAAACCGCGAGCGGGCGCGGCACGAAGGTGTGCGCCGTCGTACATGATGGATGGCGGAGGCAGCAGGCGGCGACGGCGGTAAGTCACGCGGCGAACCACGTTCAAAACCGGCGTCACAAGCAAAAAGGCGACGCTGTGCAAAGCGTCGCCGGGTCGGTCGATACGGTCAACCGGAAAGTGAAAGCGGCTAACTCCCCGCCTTAAAACGAAGCACCGCGGACGACGCGCAGCGGTCTGGTCCCGACGAAGCGGTGAGCAACCTTGGCTGCTCACCTCGCGCCATTGCCGGAATGGCAAACCGCTGCTTGATTGGCCGTCCTGGTCCCTCGATAAGCCTTCCAAGTGCAGCTAATCTAAACGCATTGGCGGGTTTAGACGAGAGCGCGTTTACACCGAATCGGCAGATGATTCGCGCTGAGCGGCGAGGTCACGGCGCTATCGCATCAGGGATTCATGCGAGGACCGCGGCTGGCCTCGTCAAGGCAAAGGGAAGCTGCGATCGAAGCTCGGGCGCACGTCCAGATGCGCGCGGATCACATTGGCGGCTTCATAGGTGTCCGCCATGCGCTGCTGCGCGGCGACGACGCTGTCGTCGATCGCCACCGGGTGCACCTGGCCGCGCTGATAGACGGTCTTCAACACATCGGTCGGCAAGCCCGTGACACGCGACTGCATCGCCGCGACTTCGTCGGGATGCGAGAGCGCCCAACGCTGGCCGATTGCCACGCGCCGCTTCCGCATCGGCGGGCGTGATGGACAACGCCCGTTGCAAAACACATCGGATTGCGAAATAAAAATGGAAAGTCGTCATGGCAGTGCGTACGTCGCGGCAACGCGTTGATTGGTCGTCGACGTTAAGACGCGCCGCTGGATAAGACAAACGCGTTATTCTGCTATGCAAATATGCGCCCGCTCAAGGCAACGGCCACGGGACGCATCGTCCACGAACGGCGGCGGAGCGGCAGTTCAAGGAAGCGCGCGCGCAGCGCGCGGCCTGAGCCGCGCCACTCTCGCTCGCTTCGCGTGCTTCGCCGGTTTCGCGCGCTTTGCCGGCCTGGGCGCGTGCGCCGGTTTCAACGGCCTCGTTCCGGCAAGCCAGTCAGATCACGCGAAACCCATGCGTACCATCGCGCCCGAGTTGCGCGACAAGCCCATACTCCCATTCCAGATACGCGTTCATCGCTTCGCGCGCGTTATCGGTGCCTTCATAAGGACGCCGATAGCGATCGATGCGCGCCGACGCCATGCGCGTCTCGCCGCTCTCGACCGGCAAGCCGGCTTCGACCCACGCCGCCGTGCCGCCGCTCAGCACCTGCACGGGCTTGCCGGTCAACGCCGCGACATCGGGTGCGGCGAAGCGCGCGAGGACACTGCTGCCGCAGGTCACCACGTAACGCTGCGCATCCGGCACCTTGTGCAGCGCTTTCTCAAGTTCGCCACGAATCACGAACCACGCGCCGGGAATATGCCGCTTCACATAGTTGGCGCTGGCGGTGAAATCGAGCACGGCGGTGCCTCGCGATTGCAGCAGCGTGACCAGTCCGGCCGGCGTGATCTCATCGACGTCGGGCGGCGTGGGCGCATGGCGGACTGCCGGCGCCGCGCCTTTCTCGGCGAAGTCCGCGGCCATCAGACCATCGACGACATACACCTCGATGTTCATCTGCGCGAGCCATGACGCCGTCATGTTCGCGCGCACGCCGTCGTTGTCCGCGAGGATCACACGCGCGCCACGCACCGGCGCGAACATGTCGGTCTCCTGCACGAGCTGGCCGCCCGGCGCGCTGCGAAAACCGGGCACGTGCCCCGCTTCGTATTCTTCCGGCGTGCGCACGTCGAAGCGATACACGGTGCGTACCGCTTCGCCGGCCCAGCGGCGTGCTTCGTCGCGTGAAGTGCGGCCCACTCTCGCGCGGTCCGCGACCGTGCGCGCGGAGTCGGCGGCGGCCAGACGCAGCTGATCGTCGGCAATCGGCTCGAAGCGGCGCGAACTGCCGTGCGCAAGCGCCTGGCCCGCCAGCGTCCAGCCGATCGTGCCATTGCGCAGCGCCACGACCGGATTCGGCACGCCCGCATTGATCAATGATTGCGCGCCGATGATGCTGCGCGTGCGCCCCGCGCAGTTGACGATGATCCGCGTCGCCGGGTCCGGCGCAAGCTGACGCGCGCGCAGCACCAGTTCCGCACCCGGCACGCTGATGCTGCCGGGAATATTCATGGTGTGATATTCGTCGAAGCGGCGTGCGTCGAGCACCACCACGTCGGCTTCGTGATCGAGCAGCGCCTGCACCTGCGGCGCTGCCAGCGACGGCGTATGACGCACGCTTTCCACCAGCTCGCCGAACGCCTTGCTCGGCACGTTGACGTCCTGGAACAGTTCGCCGCCGGCCTCGCGCCAACCTTGCAAACCGCCCTCAAGCAGGGCGACGTCGGTATAGCCCAACTCATTCAGGCGGAGCGCGGCGCGTTCAGCGAGCCCTTCGCCGGAATCGAACACGACGATGGGCACCGCCTGGCGCGGCAAGCGCACGGGCGCGTCGAGTTCGAGCCGCGAAAGCGGCAGATTGGCGGCAAACAGCGGATGACTGCGAGCGTGCGGATCTTCCTCGCGCACGTCGACGAGCGCGATCTCCTCGCGCTCGAGCACTGCGTGGCGCACGTCTTCGAATGATCGGGTACGAAATGCCTGAACGAAACTCATGAGATCGAGGACTCCTTCGCTACATTCCAGATATTCGGCAACACGTCGTTCGCGTAGCCGGAGATAAACGGCTTGCGGGCGGTGCCGCCCGGATAGACGGACCGTTTCACCGCACCAATATCTGCACCGTACACGTGAATGCTGATCGACGTACGATCACTAAAAGCGTGACTCACGCGATGAAAATCGCCGATGCGCGGCGACACCGCATTCACCGCGCCCGCGTCCAGCCGTCTTGCCGCGCGGTTTTCCCGCAGCGCGCCGTTCGGGGCGATACGGTAACCCTCAGCAATTTCCGCGCCACGCAGCACGCCGATCGAATCCCAGACGGTGTGATCGTGCACCGGCGTCGCCTGCCCGGGTCCCCATACAAAACTTGCGATCGAAAAACGCTGGCGCGCAGGCGCGTCCAGCAGATACGGCTGATACCGGGCTTCGTCGACGAGCGACGCGATCTGGCTCACGAACGCGCGCAGGCGGTCCAGCCTCAGGGCTTGAGTCATCGAGTGTTCAGAAGGTAGGTTCGAATGACGCGCTCAACGCAGTCATGAGCCGTCGGCGCCGGTACGACACCGGCGAATTCGAACGTTAGGTCATCGCATGGCGATCACGTCGAGGCGCGCTTCATGAATCGCCGCATGGATCGCGAAAGCCGCCTGATCGACCGGTCCTTCGCCGGCCACGCTCTCGCCCTCGCCATTCACGAGCAGCGCGCGTCCGTCATGCCGCCACGCGCTCAACGCGCGCAAGGCGTTCGCGGGTGGCGGGAATCAGTTCACGGCCGTAGTCGATGGCGTCTTCCAATGGGTCGAAGCCGCGCACGAGGAACGTCGAGACGCCGAGGGCGTAATACTCGGCGAGCGCGTCGGCCACCTGTTCCGGCGTGCCGACGAGCGCGGTCGCATTCGAGCGGCCGCCAATCTCCTTTGCGACGCCGGTCCACAAGCGCTCGTCCACGCGATCCGAGTCGCCCGACGCCACGAGCAGCCGGCGCGCGCCTTCGCTTTGCGCCGGGCCGCCCACGCCGATGCCTTGCGCCGCGCGCAGCCGCTCCGTTTCTTCGAGGATGTGTTCCGCGCGCTCCCAGGCCGCCGCTTCCGTGGCCGCGAGAATCGGCCGGAACGATACCGAGAAGCGCACAGTGCGGCCGTGTTTCGCGGCTTGCGCGCGCACGCGGGCGACCTGCTCGCGCACTTGCGCCTTCGACTCGCCCCACAGCGCGTAGACGTCCGCGTGACGGCCGGCGATTTCGAGCGCGCGCGCCGACGCGCCGCCGAAGTACACCGGAATATGCGGCGGCTGCACGGGCTTCACTTCGGAGAAGCCCTGTTCGAAGCGGTAGTACTGGCCGTCGTGATCGAACGGTCTGGTCTCGGTCCAGATGCGCCGCATATCGGCATTGCATGTAACGCTTGGGGCTTCCGACGCAGCCTTTGCATTCCCGGCGCCGCGCGCGAGCAAACCCCCTTTCACGAACGTGGACATCGCGGCACCGTCAGCAGAAAAGCACAACCTTTGCGAGAATGCCCCATCGCGCGACAGCGCCGGAAACAACACGTGAACAGACAATGATCC
This sequence comes from Paraburkholderia sp. FT54, assembly GCF_031585635.1. NCBI lineage: Bacteria > Pseudomonadati > Pseudomonadota > Betaproteobacteria > Burkholderiales > Burkholderiaceae > Paraburkholderia > Paraburkholderia sp. FT54. The sequence goes on from NZ_CP134195.1 coordinate 2,634,821, forward strand.
CCTTCTCGGTCCTCGACCTCTCGCCGGTCACCGCGGGCGCCACGCCGGCGGACGCGTTCAGGAATACGCTCGACCTCGCCCAGCATGCGGAAAACTGGAACTACCGCCGCTTCTGGCTCGCGGAACATCACAACATGACGGGCATTGCCAGCGCGGCGACTTCGGTGGTGATCGGCTACGTCGCCGGCGGCACGAAAAAGATCCGCGTCGGCTCAGGCGGCATCATGCTGCCAAACCATGCGCCGCTCGTGATCGCGGAACAGTTCGGCACGCTCGCCTCGCTCTATCCTGGGCGCATCGACCTGGGCCTCGGCCGCGCGCCCGGCACCGATCAGAGCACCGCTCGTGCGCTGCGCCGCGACCTGCAAAACAGCGCGGAGTCGTTCCCCGACGACGTCGTCGAATTGCAGCGCTATTTCGCCGACCCCGCGCCCGGCCAGCGCATTCGCGCGGTGCCGGGCGCGGGGTTGAACGTGCCGCTGTGGCTGCTCGGCTCGTCGCTCTTCAGTGCGCAACTCGCCGCGGCGCTCGGTCTGCCGTTCGCCTTTGCCTCGCATTTCGCGCCGGATTACATGCTCACGGCGCTGCAGGTGTATCGCTCGCAATTCCGTCCGTCGGCCGCGCTCGACAAACCGTATGCGATGGTCGGCGTCAATCTGTTCGCCGCCGATACCAACGAAGAAGCGCAGCGTCTTTTCACGTCGCTGCAGCAGCAGTTCATCAATTTGCGACGCGGCACGCCCGGTCAGTTGCAGCCGCCGGTCGAACGGCTCGAGGCGTCGGAGATGGAATTGAATGGCGTGGCGCACTCGCTCGCCTGCACGGTGCTCGGCGATCGTGAGACGGTGCGCGAAGGGTTGAAGTCGGTCATCGAGCAAACCGGTGCAGATGAGTTGATGCTCACCGCGCAAATCTATGATCACGAGGCGCGGTTGCGCTCGTTCGAGATTGGCGCGCAAGTGCGGGAGGAGTTGGCGGCGGGTAAGTGAGTTCGTTGACGAATGTAGAAAGGGCAGCCCGTGGCTGCCCTTTTTTGTCGACCGGTGCGACCTCAGCCGTCCTTCAATTCATCGATTCGCCGGCACCGCCGCCAAACCATCCAGCAACGCTTTATGAAAAGCCTGCGGATCCTGCATCTGCGGCGCGTGCCCCAACTCCGCGAATTCCACAAGCGTCGCATGCGGAATCGCCTTCGCCGCTGCCTTCCCAAGCTCCGGATAGTGGCCGAGCTTCGCGCGCACTTCAGGCGGCGCGGCGTCCTTGCCGACCGCGGAGATGTCCTTCTGCCCGATCAGCAGCAGCGTAGGCATGCTTAACTGCCCCAACTCATACACCACCGGCTGCGTATAAATCATGTCGTACAGCAGCGCGGAATTCCACGCGACGATCCGTTTGCCCGGACCGCGATACATGCCCGCCAGCATCTGCACCCACGGCTCGTAGCTCGCGCGCCATTGCCCCGCGTAATAGGTGGCCTGCTCGTAGCGGCGAATGCCTTCGGCAGTCGTCTTCAACTCGCGCTCATACCACTGGTCCACGGAGAGCGAGGGTACGCCCTTCGCCTTCCAGTCCTCCAGACCGATCGGGTTGACCAGCACCAGTTGCTGAGTCTCGCGCGGATACATCAGCGCGTAGCGGATCGCCAGCATGCCGCCCGTGGAATGGCCGATCACGGTCGCGTCAGTCACGCCGAGCGATTCCAGCAACGCGTGTGTATTGCGTGCGAGCTGTTGAAAACTGTACTGATAGTGCTCGGGCTTGCTCGACTTGCAAAAACCGATCTGGTCCGGCGCGATCACGCGATAACCGGCGTCGCTCAGCCGATGAATCGTCGCATCCCACGTCGCCGCGCAGAAATTCTTGCCGTGCAGCAGCACCGCGGTGCGGCCGTTCGCCTTGGCCGGCTTGATATCCATGTACGCCATGTGCAGCGCCACCCCTTGCGAGGTGAAGTCGTACTGATCGACCGGCGCCGGGTAGTTGAAGCCCTGCAACTCGGGACCGTAAGCCGGACCGGGATCGCCCGCGGCGCTCGCCGCGTCGGCAGCCGCCGGGACGGACGAACCGGCCAGGCTTGCAGCGCCGCTCGCCGGCGTGGCGGCGGAAGCCGCAAAAACGGCGGATGCAGGGGTCATGGTTAGCGCGCAAACGCTCAACGTGGCGCATAAGGAAAGGCGGCGAAAACTCATCGAAGTTTTTTTATAAAGGGAAAACACAGGAGGCATGCGCGACAAACGCACGGTGAGACCCACGCCCGAGCCTCCGGCCAGGAGCGCACGATTCTACGACGCGCCGCCCGACTCTGCTGCCGCCAACGCAAGCCCGATCACGGCGTGGCGTCCGTGGCACGCATATTGCGGCCCCTCACCTCACGCTCTATGTGTCGTGGCGCACGGATCGCAGCACGGCAAGGGTTGATCGTGCGCAAGGTGGACGCACGAGCGGCATCCGCACAATTCAGACTACTCGCCCGCTGCAATTCAGTGCTAGAACTAGCAGACGGGCCCGCGAAGACGGACCCGCCGCACGGCACGATTCATCAGAGCAGAGCAAGCGACCAAACCATCCGGGGCATACTAATCAGGAGACAGACATGGACACTCCGGCACGGCTGAACGATCTGCAACGCACTACCCTCGCCATCGTCCTCGCGGGCGGACGGGGCACGCGGCTCGGGCCGCTTACCAACAAACGCGTCAAGCCGGCCGTGCACTTCGGCGGCAAATACCGGATCATCGACTTCGCGCTCTCCAACTGTCTGAACTCGGGCATCCGCCGCATCGCGGTCGTCACTCAGTACAAGGCGCACTCGCTCCTGCGCCATCTGCAGCGCGGCTGGAGCTTCCTGCGCGGCGAGATGGGTGAATTCATCGACCTGTGGCCCGCGCAACAGCGCGTGGAAGGCGCGCACTGGTATCGCGGCACCGCGGATGCGGTGTTCCAGAACCTCGACATCATCCGTTCGATCCGGCCGAAATACGTGGTGGTGCTGGCGGGCGACCACATCTACAAGATGGACTACACGCGCATGATCGCCGACCACGCGGAGAGCGGCGCGGATTGCACGGTCGGCTGTATCGAAGTGCCGCGCATGGAGGCGGTGGCCTTCGGCGTGATGCACGTCGACGAAAACCGCCGCGTGACCGACTTCCTGGAGAAGCCCGCCGATCCGCCCTGCATTCCGGGCCGCCCGGATACGGCGCTCGCCAGCATGGGCATCTACGTGTTCAGCGCGGATTACCTGTATTCGTTGCTCGAAGAGAACATCTCCACCATCGACACCGACCACGACTTCGGCAAGGACATCCTGCCGCGCGTCGTCACGCAAGGCATGGCGATCGCGCATCCGTTTAGCATGTCGTGCGTGTCGTCGGATCCGAACGTGGAACCGTACTGGCGCGACGTCGGCACGATCGACGCCTACTGGGCCGCCAATCTCGACCTCGCCTCGACCATCCCGACGCTCGATCTCTACGATCGCAACTGGCCGATCTGGACGTACCAGGAACAGTTGCCGCCCGCCAAGTTCGTGCGCGACATGAAGGGGCTGCAAGGCTCGGGCAACAATCTGATCGTGTGCGGCGGTTGCGTAATATCGGGCTCGCAGATTTCGCGCTCGGTGCTCTCGTCGAATGTGAAAGTGAGTTCGTTCTGTAACATCAATGAGGCAGTCTTGTTGCCGCAGGTCACCGTGGGCGCGAGCTGCCGGTTGCAGAAAGTGGTGATAGACCGCGGCTGCGCGATACCGGACGGCACGGTGATCGGCGAAGATCCGGTGAGCGACGCCGAGCGCTTCTACCGGACCGACGACGGCGTCGTGCTGGTCACGCCGGAAGCGTTGCGGCAGACGACGTAGTCAGGCCGGCTGCCACCGGCCCCCGAGCATCCGCGCCCAACCCGAACCAAACAGGACAGAGACGGAGCCTATGACGATTCGCGCCCTGCACGTCGCAAGCGAGCTGTATCCCCTCCTCAAAACGGGCGGTCTCGCCGACGTCGCGGGCGCGTTGCCGCCCGCGCTGATCGAGCGCGGCGCCGATGTGCGGGTGTTGTTGCCCGGCTTCCCGGCGGTGGTCGCCGGTCTGACCGACCTGACGCCGGTCGCGCAACTGGGCCGCCGGTTCGACGCGCCGGGCGTCACGCTCGAACGGGGCACGCTGGCGTCGAACGGCCTGATCGTCTATGTGATCCGCGCGCCCACACTGTACGACCGCCCTGGCAACCCGTATCTGAACGACGAGCACGTGCCGTACGGCGACAACGCGCAGCGTTTCGCGCTGCTCGGCTGGGTCGCCGCGCACCTTGCGCAGCAACTGGACCTAGCGTGGTCGCCGCAAATCGTCCACGCGCACGACTGGCATGCGGGGCTTGCACCGGCCTATCTGAAAGCGGCCGAACGCCAGCATGGCCGGCGCTTCGCGCGTAGCGTGTTCACGGTGCACAACCTCGCCTATCAAGGTGTGTTTCCCGCCCACCAGTTCGGTCAGCTCGGACTGCCGGACGATTACTTCAACATGCACGGCGTCGAGTTCTACGGGCAACTGTCGTTTCTCAAGGCGGGCCTTTACTACAGCGATCGCATCACCACGGTCAGCCCGACCTATGCGCGCGAAATCCAGACGCTCGCCCAGGGCGGCGGCCTCGACGCGCTGCTGCGCCATCGCTCGCACGATCTGAGCGGCATTCTGAACGGCGTCGACTACACGGTCTGGAATCCCGCCACCGATGCGCTGCTCCCGAACCACTACGGCACGACGCGCCTCGCCGGCAAAATAGCGTGCAAGGAAGCGCTGCAGAAACGCTTCGGCCTGGCGCAAAAAAACGATGCGCTGCTGTTCGGCGTGGTGAGCCGCCTGACCGAGCAGAAAGGCCTCGACCTGCTGCTCGAGGCGGTGCCCGAGATCGTCAAACACGGCGGCCAGCTGATCGTCTTCGGCACCGGCGACCCGGCGCTGGAGAACGGTTTGAAACGCGTCGCGCATACCCATCCGGAATCCGTTGCGGTGGAACTGGGATTCGACGAAACGCTCGCCCATACCATCGTCGCGGGCAGCGACGTGATTGCGGTGCCCTCGCGTTTCGAGCCTTGCGGGCTGACGCAGTTGTATGCGCTGGCCTATGGATCGCTGCCGCTCGTGCATTGCGTGGGCGGTCTCGCGGACACGGTGGTGGACTCATCGCTCGAAAATCTCGCCGACGACCTCGCCACCGGTTTCGTGTTCGAACGATTCGACCTGAAGGGTATCGGCGCCGCGATCCGCCGCGCCTTCGCGCTCTATGGGCGCCGCACCGAATGGAAGGCGACCCAGCGGCGCGCGATGCGCCAGGACTTCGGCTGGGGCGCCTCGGCGGAGCGTTATCTGGCGTTGTATCGCGAGCTCGCCTGAACTCGAACGGCGCTCGGGCCACCAGGCCACGCGGATTTTTACAGGCCGTAAGGGACGCTGCAGCCATCCTCCGCCGTTTGCTCGTCTGATGGTTCGGCGCAACAACACGGGGACGGATCGACTCGCGCGCGGCAAACTCATGTATTGTTTCCTGACAATGCAAAGCGTGCCGATTTCCTGCACCATCTAAAGCAGCCCTGCCGCATGAGGCGTCCGGCGCTCGCCGGATCGCCGCCGCGGCGCACCCTTCCCATTTTCATTGAACGCGCCTACCCGTTTGCGCGAGCCCTACCATGACGAAAAGCGTTCTGAGCATCCAGTCACATGTCGTCTTCGGTCACGCCGGCAATAGCGCGGCCGTGTTTCCGATGCGTCGGCTCGGCGTCAACGTCTGGCCGCTCAATACCGTGCAGTTCTCAAACCACACGCAATACGGCCATTGGACCGGCAGCGCGATCGACGCCTCGCAAATGGAGGATCTGGTCGACGGCATCGGCGCGATCGGCATGCTGCCGCGCTGCGACGCCGTACTGTCCGGCTACCTGGGCACGCCCGAACAGGCGCAGTCGGTGCTGGAAATCGTCAAGGCCGTGAAGGCCGCCAATCCGCGCGCCTGGTACTTCTGCGACCCGGTGATGGGCGCGGCGAGCGGCTGCAAGGTCGAGCCGGGCATCCAGGAATTTCTCGTGCGCACCATGCCGGAGATGGCCGACGCGATGGCGCCGAACCACAGCGAATTGCAGCGTCTGGCGGGGCGCGAGATCGAAACGCTGGAGGAAGCCGTGACGGCCTGCCGCGAGCTCATCGCACGCGGGCCGAAGCTGGTGCTGGTCAAGCATCTGCTCGACCGCAACAGTCCCGCCGACCGCTTCAACATGCTGGTCGTCACCGAACGCGAAGCGTGGATGGGGCAGCGTCCGCTCTATCCGTTCGCGCGGCAACCGGTGGGCGTGGGCGATCTGACGAGCGCGGTGTTCGTCGCGCGTACGCTGCTTGGCGATTCGATTCGCGCGGCCTTCGAGCACACGTTGGCGGCCGTGAACGCAGTGGTGAAGACGACCTGGCAGGCTGGGCGCTATGAGCTCGAACTGATCGCCGCGCAGAATGAAATCGCGCAGCCGCGCGAGTGGTTCGACGCGTGGGTGGCGGAAGCGGCATAGTCGGCGCCGCTCGCCTGTCAGCCGCCCGTCCTATAATGCGTGCCGCGTGGACGAGGCCCTTGCCCGCCCACATCGTATTTTTCAGGCATCCGGCATTCAGCAGACGAGGCATCGATGGACGGTTATATCCGCAGCGAGCGGGAAGAATATTTTGAGCAGTTGTGCATCAGCGTCGATGCGGACGAGGTGCACGAACAGGAAGCGATCGAGTTCTTCGAGAGCCAGTTCGACCAGGCCGACTTCGATCCCGCGCAGTGGCTCGACATCGCGCTCTACTACTCGCCGGCCGTGGCGCGCGGCATCGTCGACATGGTGACGCCGGACGACAAGGCGCGCAGCAATATCGCCGAAGTGATCGCCGACAACCTCGACATCTCATACGGCGAGGACGAATGCCAGCAGTTCGCCGAGACCATCGAGTTCGCGCTGAACAACGGCGTGCCGGTGGACCTCGACCTCGTGCTCGACGGCTGCCAGCGCGCCATCGACGATCTCGACACCTGGGCCGACGACGACACCAAGGCGCCGCTGCTGCGTCTGCGTGAGGAGTTGTTGCGCCAGCAAGGCGAGCATTGAGGGCCCGGCTTCACATTCACAACGAGGCTTGACCTCGGCGCATTGCGCAGACGCGGCATCGCTGCGCCCCTGCGCCTGGAAAATCCCACGGCCGGCGCGTTCGCGCCGGTCTCTTAAGCATATGCCGCAATCCGCACCCGCGCGCCGGCGCTCATAAGCCGCCTGCGAACGTGCTGCGCAAGCTGTGCCGAAATGCTCATTCAAAGCGCCTCGAATTGCCAAGACGACGGCAAATTGGCTTTCTATATTCGCGCCAGATTGACTGCTGCCTGAACGCAAGTGCGCGCATTCCCGCATTGTTCAAAGCGACCGACCATCCGTAGTCTCTCGATGCGCGCCATGTGAAGTCCATGCTTGCGCGTCGATCCAGCGTTACCGCCTTGCCGCTTTCACAACCTGAAACTGTCGATGGAAGGAGAGACCATGAGTCTTCGCTACACGCTGAAACCGCTTGCCCTGTTCGTTGGCGCTATCTTCGCCATCGCGCCGCCGGCCAGCTTCGCCGACGACCTGCCCGTGAAGGTCGGTTTTGCCGCGCCGCTCACGGGCGCCAACGCCGGCTACGGCAAGGACCTGGAGAACGGTGTCCGGCTCGCGCTGGAGGAAGCCAACGCGCAGAAGATCAAGATCGGCGACAAGGTGGCCCAATTCCAGATCGTCTCCCAGGACGACCAGGCCGACCCGCGCATTGGCGTGCAGGCCGCGCAGAAGCTGGTCGACGCGGGCGTGTCGGCGGTGGTGGGCCACTTCAACTCGGGCACGACGATCCCGGCCTCGCAGGTCTACGAGCAGGCCGGCATTCCGGTGATCGACCCGGCCGCCACCAATCCGATCATCACGGGACGCGGTTTCGCGAACACCTTCATGGTGATTTCCACCGACGCGCAGAACGCCGGCAACGCGGGCGTGTATGCCGTGGAAGTGACCAAGGCCAAGCGCATCGCAATCATCGACGACCGGACCGCGTTCGGCCAGGGCGAGGCCGACGAGTTCGAGAAAGCGGTGAAAGCGCACGGCGGAAACCTCGTGACGCGGGAGTACACCGACAATAAGGCCGTCGATTTCAGCACGCAGATCACCAAGATCAAATCGACCAATGCCGATCTGATCTTCTTCGGCGGATTGGACACGCAGGCCGCGGGCTTTGCCAAGCGTATGAAGCAACTGGGCATGAACGCGCAGCTGGTGGGCGGCGGCGGCGTGATGGATCAGGATTTCATCAAGCTCGCCGGCGATTCGGCCGAAGGCGTGATGGCATGGGAATATGGACGGCCGCTCGCGCAGTTGCCCGGCGGCAAGGATTTCGCGGCGAAGTTCAAGAAGCGCTTCGGGGCGGACATCCTGTCCTACGCACCGTTTGGCTATGACGGCGCATGGGCCGCGATCAACGCCATGCAGAAGGCCAAGTCCAGCGCGCCGAACGACTACCGGCCCGCGCTCAAGGCTATCGATTTCGAAGGCGTGACCGGCAAGATTTCCTTCGACAACACCGGCGCGTTGAAGAGCGGCGCGTCGACGCTTTATCAGGTCAAGAATGGAGCGTGGGTGCCCATCGTGACCAAGAGCGGCAGTTAAGGAGCGTTCTGATTCCAGCACGGGTGTCGTGGCTTGCACCCGTGCCGGCGTCGCCGCTATGGGTTCTTCGAATGGGCGGCCCTGACCACCAGCTCGGCATCGAGATCCCGTTCGATTCGCACGAGATCGTCGTGCATCTCGGTGAATTCACTCGCGGAACACGTCTGGTGGCCAAAGGCGGCGCGCAGGTGCCGCCTGACCTGCAAGACCCGCGCGGCCGGATCGTAGACGTAGCTGGATGAAAAGCTCAGAAAGCGGTCTTGCACGGCGGTGTCGGACGGCAAATCCGTCACCCGTACGAAGCGCGGCAGCGTCATTTCCAGGGTCTCGTCGAACTCCGCGCCGATGCACGCCCAGGGCTGAGTCCTCGCGGGCTCCGCGAGCCACGCCTGCACCTGCGAGCCCATGCCGCCGGAAAAGCTCGTCAAGGCCGGCACCGCCGTCGTGCCGTCGGTCCAGACGAAGTGCTCCACTTTCCCTTGCATCGACGTGGCGAACGGTCCATTCGTGGCGCTGAGGTCCGCCGTGCGCAATTGCGTCGTGCCGTGCAAACCCGTCTGCAACAGACGGTTCGCGGCGATCTGCTGCGTGCGTTGCCGCGTCGCGCGCCGCAACGTATTGCGCTCGATCTCGGCGGTAAAACCCGCGTCCTCCGCGCGATAAGCGTAATTCGCCGCGCCGCTTTCATCGACGTCGATCTGCACGCGCGCGCTGCGTTCGCGCAACTGCGTGGCCGGCGTGCGCGACAGGACGCCCTCGCCGACCAGCAACACCGGCCTGTCCATCACGCTCGGCGGCAGATAACCGAAGGCCGTGCCGCCCGCCGTCGTGTCCGCGTACAGCGACAGATCAGGAATCCAGACAATCGCATGATTGATCGCACTTGAGCCGTAGCCAGGCACGTCGGGCAAACTGTAGTACGGACCCAGATTGAGCAGCACCGCCTCGCTGCGGATACCGACCGCGGCCAGCAACGCGCCGTACAGCGCGACATGATCCTTGCAGTCGCCATAGCGGTTGTGCAGGATGTCGATCGCCTTGTGCGGGATCGCCGCCGTTTCGCCGAGAAACAAGGCGACGTAGCGGATATTCAAACGCATCCAGTCGTACAGTAGCTGCGCCTTCACGCGCGGGTCGGCGGTGCCGGCGGTCAGCGCTTGCGCGAGGCGGACAATCGCCGGATCGCTCGTCGTCGCGTCGGCTGCGGGGCCGCGGTAACGCGCGGCGAAACTCGCGAAGTCCGGCACCGTCGATACCATCAGGCGGTCGCCCCAATTCGCGTAACCGACCGCGCCCGCTTCGAGCGGCGCATACGGCCCGTGCCGGTAGTCGAACTCGTAGCGGGTACGGCCGTTTGCCGTGACCGGCGGAACGGCGACATAGCCGCGCGCGTCGGCGTAGAGCGGCACGTCGGCGGGCAGATCGAAAATCAGGCGCTGCAGGTCGACGGGGTCGCGCGTCGGTTCGACGAGGTACGCGAAAGTGCCCGCCTGCAAGGGCTTCGTGCGCGTCTTGCGAAACGCCAGATGAACGCGCGAGCCCGGCTCCACGCCCGGAAAGATCACCGTGCGCAACACGCCGTCCTCGAAACTCGGCGCGCCTGCCGAGCGCGGCTCCTGCACGTCGCGGATCGCCTCGGGACCGACCGGGTGCGCGACGCCGTCCGCGTCGATCGTCTCGGCGGCCAGCAACTGCACCTGCTCGACGTCCTTGTTGAACCACACGTAGCGTTGCGCGATATCGTCGACGCCGCTCGTCGTGTTGGCGCGCATGACGGTGTCGTCGTGCTCCTCGATGGAGCCGTCTTTCTGGATCGTGAAGAGATGGACGTCGCGCTCGATCGTGGAAGGCGCGCGATCGTCGCCGGATGCGGTGGACGCACTGTCGTCGGCGAACGCGCTGACCGCGAGGCACGCGCCCAGTGCCGACCCGAGGGCCAGCCTGAGAAAAACCGCCGCGCACCGCGTCATGTGCGCCGCGTCCTGCCCCGCGCGCGCCAGGCTCGCGGACTCGAAGCGAACTCCGCGCGAAACGCGTGATTGAAATTCGACAGATCGTTGAAGCCGCAGTCGAACGCGATATCGACGACCTTCGCGCCGCCGTCCTGAAGACGCAGCGCCGCGGCGCGCAAACGCGCCCGCAGCAGGTATTGATGCGGCGTCACGCCGGTCACGCGCTGGAACGTGCGCAGAAAGTAGAACTCGCTCAAGCCCGCGGCGGCCGCGAGGCTCGTGAGCGAATGCGGCGCGCTGGGCGTGTCGTCGATCAGCCGTACAGTCTGCGCGACGCGGGAACACGCCGCGGCGCTGGCGGGCGCGGTGGGACGCGTCAAGCCGCCGGCCGCCTGCAGCGTCGCGGCGGCCAACTCGATGGCGAGTTCGTCCCATGCAGTTGCGGCACAGCCGCTTACGCCGGAACCAGCACTAGCACCGGCGTTAGCACCGGCGCCGACAGCGGAACCTGCATCAGCTCCAACTTCAGCCCCAGTTCCACCACCAGCACCGACACATGCCCGCGCGATCAACGGCGACAGCGCACGCAGCGGCGGCAAACGCGCGCGTTTGAATTGCAGATCGCCGCTCGCCAGGCCCGCATCCGCGGCAAGCCGTTCGAAGTATGCCGGCGCATAGCGAAACGCGATGCAACGATCGCCCGCCCCGTGCCGATGCCCGCACTCGAAGCAGTCACCCGTGTTGCCGAGCAGCAGCGCGCCAGGCGTGAGCAACTCGCGGCCAGTCGCCGCGCGATAGGCGAACGACCCCGCCACCACCATCGCGATGCACACGCCGCTATGCCGCTCTTCGAACGGCTGGTCGCGCGGGCCGAAGGTGCACAGGACATCCTCGACGCTCCACCCCGCGCCCCCGGCGAGCGCGCGCGCCGACGTGCCGCCGCGCGCGCCTTCCTGTTCGCGGCGGGCCAGCGCGTGTTGCAGCGTGACGGCAATTTTCCCCAAGATGCACCTCGGCTGAGTCCGTATGGTGGTTTTAGCACATCGGCGGCCGGCGTGTTTTCGTCCGTTCGCCGTTCCCGCCGATGCTCAACGATCCGGCATGAGCCGAAGGAGCAGACACGATGACCAGGCTGGAGCACAACCTCGACAGCGGCTTTCACGCCGCACTGAGCGCGCCCGCGCGCGCCGCGGACATCGCCGCCGCCGACGACCTTTACGGCTGGCTGATCGGCAGCTGGGACATGGACGTGGTGCATTACCGCGTCGACCTGGGCAGCGCGCGCCGCCGTGGCGAAATTCATTTCGGCTGGGTGCTGGAAGGCCGCGCCGTGCAGGACGTCTGGATCATGCCGCCGCTTAGCGACGAGCGACATGGCACGCCGACGGCCGGCGACGCGATGTACGGCACGACCTTGCGTGTCTGGGATCCGCTGCTGCGAGCATGGCGAGTTACGTACATCAATCCACGCACCGGCCAGCGTGACGAGTTGGTGGGCCGCCGCATCGGCGAGCATCTCGTGCAGATCGGCACACACGCCGACGGTACGCCGATTCGATGGAACTTCACCGACATCACGCGGGATTCGTTCCGTTGGACCGGCGTGGCGCTCGCGCAGGACGGCCTCACGTGGACGCTCGAGGCGGAGTTTCACGCCCGCCGCAGGCGTTCCGCTCAGCCTACGTAAGCGAGCGCGAGTTCGCGACTCGCCGCATCACTCCGTTTCGCCGAGTTGCCCGAGCAAAGCCTGCAATCTCTCGACGTGTCTGAGCAGCAGATGGCGATGCTTTTCGATCTGCTCCAGCCGTCCCGCGAGATCGGCCTGGATCGGATCGTCGAGATCGGCGGCGGCGATCACGTCTTCCACCTTGGCGCGCATGGTCGCCAGTTCAACCGGCGCGTGAGTCAGATGCCGCTCGAAACGCCGCACGTCCTGAATCGCCACGTCGCGGACCTTGCGAAAGTGCGCCTGACGCCGGTGCGTCTCCGCGTCGAGGATTTCTTCCTCGACACGTTTGGCCGGCCCCGGCTGGCCGAAAATCGGCTCGGGCGGCCGCAGCACCGTCTTCTTTCGCACGGGATGCGCCGTGCCGCGAAACCGCGCGAGCGGCTGTTCGTTGTCGATCGCTTCGCGTGCGTTGGGCGGTATGTCCTGCTCGGTGTGCGGCACGTTCATCCAGCCGCCCGGCAATCCCGTGACCGCTTCGATCCCGCGCACGAATTCCTCGCTGAATTCGCGCTGGCCGGACAAGATCAGTTTCAGATAGCTCGCGGAGAAGGTCATCATGCGCGCGAGTCGCGTCGCCGCGCCGACCTCGCGGGTCAACAGCACCAGGTTTGCTCGCCAGACCGGGAGCAGCAGTTCGTCGGAATCTTCCATCGCTGGGTCTTCCATCTTTTGCCCGATGTAGAGATCACGCGCTCGCGCGCGTTATCGTTTTGAAAGGGTAGCCGCTTCAGCGCATGGCGCGCAATCCCGGTATGCCATTGCGTGAGCGGCAATCTGTCGTAATTACACGCCACCGCGCCATTGCGCACTGTTGCCCGCCATCCGCCACCGGTGGCGGCTCGCAGCGATCACCGTGGAGAATTGACACGTGCATTCGTTCAGCGTTCCTCCGCTCTGCGCGCGCGGTGTGGCATGCTTGCAGGCGGTCGCGGCACGCCCCGTGCTAAACCGTTTGTACCCCAACACTGATTTAAGGATTTTGTAATGAAGAAGATCGTCCTCGCCATCGCCGCAGCCGTCGTCTCGCTGAGCGCCATCGCTCCCGCACAAGCTTATGAACATCATCATCGCGAGTGCCACAAGGTGCGCGTTCATCATCACTGGGAAAACCGCTGCCACTAATGGCGGTGCCATGTCCTGACCGGCACGGCACATCACAAAGCCCCGCGACATGCGGGGCTTTTTTTCGCCATTCGGATCGACGCTGGGCAGCCAGATTTCTTCAACGCGCTATATACGTTCTGCGCGAAAACGGCAGCATGCAATCACGGACACATGCTGTTACACCTTTGCGGTGTCGGCCGACGCGACCACGGCTTCGCGCAACATGCGCGGCACCGTGAATCGCGTGGAGAAGAAGAGAGACGGCGGGCGACGACGCGTGCGTCACGCCCCCTTGACGCGCTCCAACGCCTTCACGACCAGCGTTTCCAGCAGCGGCTGGACTTTCGCGGCCAGGGCTTCGTCATACGCATACGGCATGTGCTCTTCCATATACGTGATCTGCGAGAGTTCGAGTTGCAAGGCATGCACGCCTTGCGACGGCTGGCCATACTCGCGCGTGATATAGCCGCCCTTGAAGCGGCCGTTGGCGACAGCCGTATAGCCGCCGTCGAAGCGCTCGACGATAGCGGCCATCTCCTCGGCCAATCCCGCCACCGCGCTCGCGCCGTTCGAGGTGCCGAAGTTGAAATCGGGCAGACGTCCTTCGAAGAAACGCGGCACATGCGAGCGGATCGAATGCGCTTCCCACAGCAGCACCTTGCCGTGTTGCGCTTTCAGCGCCGCAAGTTCGCCTTGCAGCGCCTCGTGGTAAGGCTTCCAGTAAGCCTCGCGACGGCGCGCGACCTCGGCTTCGTCCGGCAGATGGCCGTCGAGATACAACGGCTCCTTGTCGAACGTATCGACTGGCAGCAAACCGGTCGTGTCCTGGCCCGGGTAGAGATTCGCGCCGTCGGGCGGACGGTTCAGGTCGATGACATAACGCGCGTAGGTGGGCGAGAGAATCGACGCGCCCATGCGTTTCGCGAACGCATAGAGACGGTCCAGATGCCAGTCGCAATCGTCGGTGCGCTGCGCGACGGACGTCATGGTCGCGCCGATGTCGGCCGGGATTTGCGTACCCAGATGCGGAATCGAGATGAGGAACGGCAGGCTTCCTTGATGCAGCGAGAAAACCGGCGAAGTGTTCGAAGCAGTCATGTCAGTCCGGAATCGGTGAGATCGAAGGATCGATTCAGCAGGTCATGCGAGGCGCGCCGGCACGTCGGCGCGCCGCTCATTTGAGCAGGTCGGCAAGCGCCACGCGATAGCGCGCGTATGCGCCCTCTTCATCGCGATGCCGGCGATTGTCGACGACCTTGGCGCCGCCCGCGTAAACGTCGCGAATCGGCGTTTCGCCATGCTCGCAGAATACAACGCCCGAGAGCCAGGCGTTGGGTCCATGCTCGGCGATGCTCGAATGATCCGCGTCGAGCACGAGCCAATCGGCGCGGCGGCCGGGCTGCAAGGCGCCGACCGCGCGGCCCGTCGCGAGCGCGCCGCCTGCGAGCGCGGCGTCGAACAGACGGTCGGCGACATGCGTGGCCTGCGTCGAAGCCAGCACGTTACGCTGGCGGCGAGTGAGACGCTGGCCGTATTCGAGCAATCGCAGCTCCGCGCGCCAGTCGACGCCGATGTGGCTATCCGAGCCCACGCCGATGCGTCCATGCGCGTCGAGATAGTCCTGCGCCGGGAAAATGCCGTCGCCGAGATTGGCTTCGGTGGTCAGGCACAAACCGGCGACCGCGCCGCTCCTTGCAAGCGCGAGCGTTTCGTTCGCGTCGACATGCGTGGCGTGCACGAGGCACCAGCGGCTGTCGACATCGAAGCGATCGAGCAGCCATTGCACCGGACGCGCGCCTTCGGTTTCGACGCTGGCGTCGACTTCAGCGGTCTGTTCGGCGATATGGATATGCACAGGCGCCGTGCGGTCGATGCCGCCGAGCAGCGCACGCAATGAATCCGCGGATACGGCGCGCAGCGAATGCGGCGCCACCCCATAACGCAACGCCGCGTGCTCAGGCCGCGCCGCGCGCAACGTGCCGAGCAGATCGAGCAAACTCTCCGGCGTGTTGATGAAGCGCTGCTGATCCTCGCGCGGCGCGCGCGAACCGAAGCCGCTGTACTGATACAGCACCGGCAGCATCGTCATGCCGATGCCGCTCGCGGATGCCGCATCCACCACGCGTTGCGCGAGTTCCGCCTGGTTCGCGTAACGGCTGCCTGCCGGCGTGTGATGCACATAGTGGAACTCGCACACCGACGTATAGCCCGCCTTCAGCATTTCGATGTAGAGCCACTGCGCGACGCTAGCCAGACCTTCCGGTGTGATGCGCGCGGCGAAGCGATACATCAGGTCGCGCCAACTCCAGAAGTTGTCCGTGGCGCCGGCGCCGGACGCGCGATATTCGGTGAGGCCGGCCATGGCGCGCTGAAACGCGTGCGAATGAAGATTCGGCATGCCTGGTAATACCGGACCGGCGGCTTTTTGCACGCCGGCGGGCGGCGTCGACATATCGGGCGTGACGGCCGTCAGCGTGCCGTTTGCGTCCCACGCGAGCAGCACGTTGCGGCGCCAGCCGTCCGGCAGGTACGCGTGCTCTGCGAATAGCGATTGATTCGGTTGCTTGTGCGGTTCAGTCATCTCAGGCTCTAGCTCAGTTCACGCCGCGTATAAACGGTCTCGCCCGCGCGCACGACTCGCGCGCACAACGGACGTCCAATCCAGTAGGCCAACTCCGCCAGCGAATCGACCGACCACACCGCGAAATCGGCCGCGCGTCCCGCTTCCAGCGAGCCGTGCCGATCCGCCTTGCCGAGCGCGCGCGCCGCATGTGAGGTCACGCCTTGCAGCACTTCGGGCACGGTCATGCGGAACAGCGTGGTGGCCATGTTCATCATCAGCAGCAGCGAGGTGGCGGGCGACGTGCCGGGGTTGCTGTCGGTCGAAATCGCGATCGGCACCTGATAGCGCCGCAGCAATGCCAAAGGAGGCAACTGCGTCTCGCGGATGAAGTAGTACGCGCCCGGCAACAGCACGGCCACCGTGCCGGCTTCCTTCATCGCGGCGACGCCGGCTTCGTCGAGAAATTCGAGGTGGTCGGCGGACAGCGCATGATGGCGCGCGGCGAGTGCCGTACCGCCGCCGTTCGAAAGTTGTTCGGCGTGCATTTTCACCGGCAGCCTGTAGCGCCCGGCCGCCTCGAAGACGCGCTCGCTTTGTTCCAGCGAAAAGCCGATGCGTTCGCAGAACACGTCGACCGCGTCGACGAGGCCTTCATCGGCGAGCGCGGGCAGCATCGTGTTGCAGACTTCGTCGATGTACGCGTCGGCGCGGCCGGCGAACTCGGGCGGCAACGCGTGCGCGCCGAGAAACGTCGTGTAGACGGTCACAGGATAACGTTCGCCCAGTTGACGCGCGACGCGCAGCATCTTGCGCTCGCTGGCGAGGTCGAGGCCGTAGCCAGATTTGATCTCGACCGTGGTCACGCCTTCGGCGAGCAAGGGCTCGAGCCGTGCAGCGGACTGCTGGAATAGCGAGGCTTCGTCCGCGGCGCGCGTGGCGCGCACAGTGGAGACGATACCGCCGCCCTGCCGCGCGATTTCTTCGTAGCTCACGCCCGCGAGGCGCTGCGCGAATTCGTCCGCGCGCTGCCCGCCGTATACGAGATGCGTATGGCAATCGACGAGACCCGGCGTCACCCACGCGCCGTGCAGATCTTCGCGCGGCCATGCGGCGTAGTCGGCGGGTAATGAGGACGCCGCGCCGAGCCACACGATCGTGCCGTTTTCAACGGCGATCGCGGCATCGGGCAGCGTGTGTTGGGGATCGCCCTGGGGGCAAAGTTTCAGGTGATGCCAGACGGTTTGCTTCATCGCGTGCTCTTTGCAGCTTGTTGCGTGTCTGTGGTGATTCGCGTGCGCGTGCCGTGATGCGGCTGGTCGCGCACGCGAATCGTCGTCATCGTTGCGCGTAGTGGATGCTGATGGCGAGCAAGGCGCCCTCGCCTTCGACTACGCATGGCAGTGCATTCGGTGTGTCGACGCGCAGCGTGTCGCCGATCACGAGCGGCAGCGGTTGCGCGTCGCCCGCTGTGACCGACACAGAACCTTCCGCGCAATACAGGAGGACCACGTCGGCGGCAAGCGAGCGTTGCGTTGCCGCACGCCACACCTCCACTTCACCCTGCGCGGCGTCACGACGCACCATCAGGTTGAAGTCGCGCGTCGCGCCGTCGACCAGACGTGCGTCGATCCGCGCCTCGCCGGTGAAATGGGCCATGTCGAGCGCTTGCGTCAAAGCATGTGTCTTCACGCCATGCGCGCCATTATCGCCGTCCGCTTCATCGAGCAACATACCCGCGCCGGACAACAACACGAGTGTGCGATCGATGCCAGCAAAGCGCGAGAACGGTCCAGCTTGCGCGACATCGGCCACGCTCACCCGCCACACGAAGGCATCGAGCCCCGCGCCTTCGGGAAACGCCGCCACTTCGCGCGTGACGCCGCCGCCGTTCTTCCACGGCGCCGCCACGAGCTCGGCGCCGCGAATCAGCGTGAGGGTTGCCCCGCTGCCGACTGGCGTGCTGTGAGGCGTGTTTTGAAGCGCCACGCTCAACGGCCCAGCATCGGCAGATTCAGACCTGCCTCGCGCGCCGTTTCCTGCGCGAGTTCATAGCCCGCATCCGCGTGACGCATCACGCCGGTCGCCGGATCGTTGAACAGTACGCGGCCGAGGCGCTCTTTCGCCGCATCCGTGCCGTCCGCGACGATCACCACGCCCGAGTGCTGGCTAAAGCCCATGCCGACACCGCCGCCGTGATGCAGCGATACCCACGATGCACCACCTGCCGTATTCAACAACGCGTTGAGCAGCGGCCAGTCGCTGACCGCGTCCGAGCCGTCCTTCATCGATTCGGTTTCGCGATTCGGGCTCGCCACCGAACCGGTGTCGAGGTGATCGCGGCCGATCACGATCGGCGCCTTCAACTCGCCGTTCCTGACCATTTCGTTGAACGCCTGGCCCAGACGATAGCGGTCCTTCACGCCGACCCAGCAGATCCGCGCCGGCAGGCCCTGGAATGCGATACGTTCGCGCGCCATGTCGAGCCAGTTGTGCAGATGCGGATCGTCCGGGATCAGTTCCTTGACCTTCGCATCGGTTTTGTAGATGTCTTCCGGATCGCCCGACAGCGCAACCCAGCGGAACGGGCCCTTGCCTTCGCAGAAGAGCGGCCGGATATACGCCGGCACGAAGCCCGGGAAATCGAACGCGTTTTCAACGCCCATTTCCAGTGCCATCTGACGGATGTTGTTGCCGTAGTCGAGCGTGGCCGCGCCGCGTTCCTGCAGCGTCAGCATGGCCTGCACCTGCTTGGCCATCGACTGCTTGGCCGGCAGCACGATGCTGTCCGGCACGGTTTTCTGACGCTCGCGCCAGTCTTCGACATTCCAGCCTTGCGGCAGGTAGCCGTGAATCGGATCGTGCGCGCTGGTCTGGTCGGTCACGCAATCCGGCGTGATGCCGCGCGTCACGCATTCAGCGAACACATCCGCTGCGTTGCCGAGCAGGCCGATCGACACCGGCTTGCCTGCCTTCTTCGCTTCTTCGAGCATGGCGAGGGCTTCGTCGAGCGTCGCCGCTTTCTTGTCGACGTAGCGCGTCTTCAGACGGAAGTCGATACGCGTCTCGTCGCATTCCACGGCGATCATCGAGAAGCCAGCCATGGTCGCCGCCAGCGGTTGCGCGCCGCCCATGCCGCCCAAGCCGCCCGTCAGAATCCAGCGGCCCGACGGATCGCCGTTGAAATGCTGGTTCGCCACCGAGAAAAACGTCTCGTAGGTGCCCTGCACGATGCCCTGGCTGCCGATGTAGATCCAGCTGCCCGCCGTCATCTGGCCGTACATCATCAGGCCCTTGCGATCGAGTTCGTGGAAATGTTCCCACGTCGCCCAATGCGGCACCAGATTCGAATTCGCCAGCAGCACGCGCGGCGCATCGGCATGCGTGCGGAACACGCCGACCGGCTTGCCCGATTGAATCAACAGCGTTTCGTTTTCTTCGAGATCCTTCAGCGACTTGAGAATCTGATCGAAGCAATCCCAGTTGCGCGCGGCCCGGCCGATACCGCCGTACACGACCAGCGCATGCGGATGCTCGGCGACTTCCGGATCCAGATTGTTCTGGATCATGCGATACGCGGCTTCCGCGATCCAGGTCTTGCAGGTCTTTTCCGCGCCGCGCGGTGCGCGGATCGTGCGGGTGGGATCGAGACGCGGGTCGATGTGCTTCGGGTTGTTCATGATGGCCCTCGGGAATGCTTGAAGATGGTCGAAAAAAATTCGGGTACGGCAAAAACAGAGACGTCAGAAATGTCCGGTGAAGCGATAACGGCTGCCGGGATGCCAGAGATTGGCGATCGAGGCGACCTGGCTTTGCGACCACGTGCGCCGGTGCAGCACGAGGCACGGCTCGAGTTCATCCATGGTCAGCAACTCGCGCGTATCGCCGTCAGCAGCCAAAGCTTCGATGCGGTACTCGACCCGCTGCAACGGCGCGACGCGCACGAGATACTGGTTCGGCGTGGTGTTCGTGAAGTCCTGCAGCGCGTACTCGGGCGCGACCGCCGGATTGACCCAGCGCTCTTCGAGTTGCACTGGCTCGTCGTTTTCGAAATGCAGCACACGCGAATGAAACACCGGACTGCCCGCGCTCACCAGCATTTCCTCGGCGAGCGCTTCGTCGGCGATACTCGCGCCGATGTGCAGCACGTTCGCCTGATAGCGATGACCGCGCGCGACGATTTCGTCGGAGATGCTGCGGATCGCCACCAGCGTCGATTCGTACTTGGGACGGGCCACGAAGGTGCCCGAGCCTTGCACACGCGTGAGCACCTGCTCCGAGGTCAGCTCGCGCAACGCGCGGTTGACCGTCATGCGCGCCACGTTGAATTCGCGCGCGAGCTCGTTTTCGGAGGGCACCTGGTCGCCTTCAGCCCATTCGCCCGCATGGATGCGCGCGAGGATGAAGTCCTTGATGCCCTGATAGGCCGGTGCGTTCATTGACTTGCTGTGCCTCGCTGGCTGCTTACTGTTCGGACGCGAAGGAGAGCGGGCTCAGTTTCGCGATCGCGCCGTCCTGCACGAGCTTGGTGACAGCGGCGATATCCGGCGCGAAGTAGTGATCGAGTTCGTAATGCGCGACGTCCTTTCGCACCGTGTCCATCACTTTCTGCAGGCTCGGGCTGGTCTTGTGCGGCGCGCGCAGATCGACGCCTTGCGCGGCGGCGAGCAGTTCGATCGACAGAATGTTCGCGGTGTTTTCAGCAATGTCGCCGAGCTTGCGCGCGGCGAAGGTCGCCATCGACACGTGATCTTCCTGGTTCGCGGACGTGGGCAGCGAATCGACCGAAGCCGGATGCGCGAGCGTCTTGTTTTCCGAGGCGAGCGCGGCGGCCGTGACGTGCGCGATCATGAAGCCCGAATTCACACCGCCGTCGCGTACGAGGAACGGCGGCAGGCCCGACAGCGTCGCATCGATCAGCAGCGCGATACGGCGTTCGGCCAGCGCGCCGATTTCGGCGGCGGCGAGCGCGAGGTTGTCCGCGGCAAACGCGACGGGCTCAGCGTGGAAGTTACCGCCCGACAGCACTTCGCCGGTGTCCGGGAAAATCAGCGGATTGTCGGAGACGGCGTTTGCCTCCAGCAGCAGCACGTTGGCGGCGTGGCGCATCTGGTCCAGACATGCGCCCATCACTTGCGGCTGGCAGCGCAGGCTGTACGGGTCCTGCACCTTGTCGCAATCGGCGTGCGAGACGTTGATGCCCGAGCCTTGCAACAGCGAGCGGTAGGCAGCGGCCGCGTCGATCTGGCCTTGATGGCCGCGCAGTTCGTGAATGCGCGCGTCGAACGGCTTGACCGAACCCATTGCCGCATCCACCGACAACGCGCCCGACACCAGCGCGGTGCGGTACAGGTCTTCGATGGCGAACATGTTGTAGAGCGCGAGCGCGGTCGAAGCCTGCGTGCCGTTCAGCAGCGCGAGGCCTTCCTTGGCCTGCAGCGTGAGCGGCTTGAGGCCGACGAGCGCGAGGCCTTCGGTGGCCGGCATGCGCTCGCCCTTGGCGAACACTTCGCCGACGCCGAGTAGCGTTGCCGACATATGCGCGAGCGGCGCAAGGTCGCCCGATGCGCCGACCGAACCCTTCACTGGGATGACCGGCAGCACGTCGGCGTTGTACAGCGTGATCAGCGCTTCCATCACTTCGCGGCGAATGCCCGAGTGACCACGGCCGAGGCTCGACAGCTTCAGTGCGATCAACAGACGCACGACCGGACGCGACATCGGCTCACCCACGCCTACTGCATGCGATAGCACCAGATTGCGTTGCAGCAGTTCGAGCTGGTCGCGCGGAATATGCGTGCTGGCGAGGCGCCCGAAGCCGGTGTTGATACCGTAGGCCGGCTCGCCTTTCGCGGCGATATCGGCGACGGCTTGCGCGCAGGCGTCGATCGCGGCGTGGCTGGCGGGATCGAGTTGCAATGCGACATGTTCGCGTGCGATCTGGCGCAGTTGCGGGAGAGTCAGGTAGCCGGGCTTCAGATTCATCATGGTTGTCGTCCTGTCTATACAATTTGAGAGAAGTCTAGCGGCGTCGGCTTGTATATACAACTCGTTTTTTGAGGTTTTGGCCTGGGGGTTTCCATTAGCGCGGGATGCAGGCTTGGCTTGGATCTTGCCATCACGGCGATTTGCGGCGGCCGTGCGCTGCGGCTCCTTTCCAGGCGAAGCGGATCTCAACTTGTATATACACGTTCAAAATGGCAGGCGCGAGGCGGACAAAAAGATTTCGCCCGCGAACCGGCGCGCTTCGCTGCCGATAAGAGCGTTATAGGAGAGGCGGCCCACGACGCAAAAAAAGCCCGCGTGCTTTGGCGAGCCGCAGGCTTCGTTTCAACCAGGTGAATGAATGGAACGGTGCTGCTAGAGCTGCACGCGCGCCGCGATGAAATCCAGGAAGCACTGCACGCGCCCCGCCAGCGACGCGCTCTGGTAATACACCGCGCTCACCCGCTGCCGCTCGTCTGCCAGCACGTTGCCGAGGATCGGCACGAGACGCTTCTCGCGCACATCGGCCGCGCTCATGAAGTTGGCAAGACACGCGATTCCCCAGCCCGACAGCGCCAGTTGCCGCAATGTCTCGCCGCTCGACGCGGTGATGGCCGGCTCGATCTTCAGCGACTCGGCCCCGCTCTTGCGTCCTTGCCGCAATGGCCAACGATTCAGATGCTCCGGCGCCGTGAAGCCGATCAGCCGATGCTCGCGCAACGCTTCCACCGATTTCGGCTCGCCATATTCGGCCAGATACGCCGGGCTCGCGAGCACGCTCAGCTTGCTGGTGCCGAGGGCGCGCGCATGCAAAGTCGAATCCTGCAACTCGCCGATCCGGATCGCGATGTCCACCTTCTGCTCCAGCAGATCCACGATCCGCTCGTTGCTGGTCAGCTCCAGCCTGATCTCCGGATACTGCGCCGAGAAAGCCGTCATATGCGGCGCCACGCAATGCAGCATGAAGGGCGACGCGGCATCGACACGCAGGCGCCCCGAAGGCCGCTCGCGTCCGCGCGTGACGGACTCCTCGGCCTCTTCCATCGCGTCCAGAATCGCCCGCGCGCGTTGCAGGAAAGTCTCGCCCTCTTCGGTCAGCTGCAGACGGCGCGTCGTGCGCCGCACCAGCGCGGTATCGAGTTTCTTTTCGAGGCGCGTGAGCGCGCGGCTCACGCCGGAGACGGTTTGGCCCAACTTCTCCGCAGCCGCGGTGATCGAGCCGCTGTCGATCACCGTGACGAACACCAGCAACTCGTCCGTGGAAGTTTTCATTGTTGATTTCAAATCAAGTTTGATTTGAGACTAACACGCTTTTTGCGAGAATCAACACGGCGGATACTGCGTGCATGTCATCGTGTTTCTCATCAAGGAGAACGTCTTGAAGATTTTCATCACAGGTGCAAGCGGTTTTATCGGCGGCTCGATTGCGGCGCATCTCGCGCGCGCCGGCCACACTGTCCGCGGTCTGATCCGCAACGCTGAACATGGCGCCGAACTGAAGCGGCTCGGTATTGAACCCGTGATCGGCACACTCGACGACCGCGCGTTGCTGATCGCCGAAGCACAAGCCGCCGACGCCGTCATCAACGCCGCGAGCAGCGATCATGCAGGCGCGGTGAAGGCGCTGATCGACGGGCTCGCCGGCTCCGGCAAAACGTTTCTGCATACGAGCGGTTCGAGCATCGTCGGCGATGCGTCGGGCGGCGAAGCGGGTCAGGCGCGCATCTATCACGAAGACGCGCTGCCCGAGCCGACCGCCGACAAGGCCGCGCGCGTCGCGATCGATCAGTTCGTGCTCGATGCCGCGCAGCGGAACATCCGCTCGGCCGTGTTGTGCAACACGCTGATCTATGGCCATGGCGCAGTGCCGGGCAGCGCGAGCGTGCAACTGCCGCGCCTCGTGCGTCAGGCGCAGAAAAGCGGCGTGGTGCGCCATGTGGGCAGCGGCGGCAACATCTGGTCGAACGTGTTCATCGACGATGTCGCCGAACTGTATCGCCTCGCGTTGGATAAGACG
This sequence comes from Paraburkholderia sp. FT54, assembly GCF_031585635.1. NCBI lineage: Bacteria > Pseudomonadati > Pseudomonadota > Betaproteobacteria > Burkholderiales > Burkholderiaceae > Paraburkholderia > Paraburkholderia sp. FT54. Next base: position 2,658,866 of record NZ_CP134195.1, read on the forward strand.
CCGGCGGGCACCTTCTACTTCGTCGAAAGCGGCGAAGCGTCGTTCCGCGACATGAGCGCCGCGATCGCGCGCGCGATGAAGCTCGGCGAGCCGCAGGACTGGCCGCTCGAAGACGCGCAAAAGGAATGGGGCTACGAAATGGCTTCGTATGGCCTCGGCTCGAATAGCCGCGTGCGCGGCGAGCGCGCCCGCAAGCTCCTTGGATGGCAACCGGAGCGCGCTTCAGTGATCGACTGGATCGAGCACGACATGATGTCCAGGGCGTAATTTGTGTAAGCGTCGTCGTTGCGAATCCGTAAGCTCGACTCGATAGAATCGCGCTCACCCGATCGTGCGGTTCGACAATCCGAGCCGCACACGAGCCCGGATTTAATCGATGACTTTGGCGCTGAATTTCGATTGGCTAACTAATCTGCTGGCGATTCTCTTCGTCGTGGCGTGTCTCTACGATGCACGCTACGACGAATACGGCACGTTGACGCTGTCGGCGGCCGCGATGGGACTCGTCGTGATGGCGATCGAACTGTTCCTCAGGCCCTCCTTTGATATGTCGCTCTGAAGATAAGCGCGGAAAAACCGACGATCTCGTTCGAGACCGTGCGCGCGCACAAGAAGCACATCTATACGAAGCCGAACGTCAACTCGCAATCGGAACTGTTCGCGCTGTTCCATGAAGCGGGACGCCAGCGTGCATGAGGTCCCGCTTCATGACGCGAACCCGAGTTAGCGCCACGGTCCGTCAAGAACCACACGCGGCGCAGCCGCCTTGCGGCTTCTCTTCATAGCGGTCGTGATGCCTGACCCAGTCGGTCAGACTGCCTTCTTCATTGCGGCCCTTCGGCGTGACGTCGAGATGCGCGTAGGTGTTGATGAAGCGTTCATCGCCACGTCCATAGCAGGAATACGTGTGATACACGTCGCCCCTTTCGTCCTTGTAGAACACGCTGTGCCCGTGTTGCTCGTCGATGCCGACGTCCTGCTCGGTGAAGTTGTAGAACGCCTTCTTGCCCGCCAGCTGTTCGGGCGTGAACGACACGTGATAGTCGAAATTGAAATCACTGCCGCTCGATGATACCCACGGGAAGGTCCAGCCCATGCGTTTCTTGAAGCCCTCGATCTTCGCGAGCGGCGCATGCGACACCGTCACGTACGAGACATCGTGATGCTCGAGATGCGTGACGATGCCGGTCATGTGATCCGACAGGAACGAGCAGCCGACGCAGCCCTCTTCCCAATCCGCGCCCAACATGAAGTGATAGACGATCAACTGGCTGCGTCCGTCGAACAGATCGGCGAGTGTCTTGCGGCCGTGCGGCGTATCGAAGGTGTAAGTCTTGTCGACCTTGACCCAAGGCAGCGCGCGACGTTTGCGCGCGAGTTCGTCGCCGGCGCGCATGTGCGCTTTTTCTTCCGCTAGTAATGACCTGCTGGCCGCCAACCATTCGTCTCGCGAGCCAATACGATGTTGCGGTTCCATATCCGTCTCCTTTCCCTGCGTCATGCAGACCAGATCGGCGTACTCGAATTCAAACCAGCTCAAGCCACGTAGCGTTCCAGCGAATCGATTCCATCGGTCCAGCCGCGGCGATGATCCTCACATTGCGCGTCGTCGGCGAGACGTTCGTGCGTGAGGGTGAGCCACGTGCCGTCGCCGTCCGGTTCCAGCAGCAGCGTGACCTGCGATTCATGCTCCGGGCTGTAGCGCCACACCCACGTGAAGACTAGCTTGCGCTCGGGCACCACCTCCAGATAGCGGCCGTTGACCTCGACCTCGTTGCCGTCCGGCTTGCGATACACGATCGCGTAACGTCCGTCGACGCGCACATCCAGTTCCGCGCGCACCACGTCCGCACCGCCCGGATGCATCCATGTCATGAACTGCGCCGGCTCCGTCCAGGCGCGGAAGACTTTGGCGGGCGCGGCGTTGAGACGCCGCTGGAGGGTGAGGCTGGGCTGGGTGGACATGGGGCTTGTTCCTCTTCGACGAAAGCGGCAAGACGATCGAGTGATTCGGACCAGAAGCGCTGATAGCGGCCAAGCCATTCCATGGCTTCTTCCATCGGCCCGGCGGACAGGTGGCACGCCACCGTGCGGCCGGTTTTGCTGCGCGTGATCAGACCCGCCTCGGTCAACACGTCGAGGTGTTTCATCACCGCGGGCAAGGACATCGCGAACGGTTCGGCGAGTTCGCTGACCGACAGATCACTCGCCGACAGACGCGCGAGCAACGCACGCCGGGTCGGATCGGACAGCGCGGCGAAGGTGCGGTCCAATAGCGCTTCGTTAAACTTAACCATGAGGTTAAGTGTAGAAACGGGTCACTGAAAGTCAAGGACAGGTACGCGTTTTCGTAAAATACGCGGAAATGAAAGCGGGGGGCGCGGCCAAAAAGATACGCGGCGCGCCGCAGATGAAGCCCGCAACGCGCCGCGTCAAAGGTGGAGAACAACCGACTACAGGCTCGAGCGAAGCGGCCGGCATCGCACCACTGCGCTCTCGCTTTCCAGCACAGACTCAACGGATTGATACTTCAACCCGGCGAGGCCCAGGCAACGCCCGAGCCCATGACGTGACGATCAGATTGCCCAGCCGCCGAGATAGAAACCGACCAGCACGATAGCGATGGCCACCGTGCCCACGTTCAGCTTGCGATATTCGCCGCTGACCACGCGTCCAATCACCAGTGTCGCGAAGCCGAGCATGATGCCCGTCACGATGTTGGCGGTCAGCACGATGAACACCGCACACATCAGGCCCGACATCGAGTCGACCATGTCGTCCATATGCAGCTTGCTGACGTTCGAGAGCATCAGCAGACCCACGTACATCAGCGCGGGCGCCGTCGCATACGAAGGCACGAGGCCGGCGAGCGGCGAGAAGAACATCACCACGAGGAACAGCAGACCGACCACGGCGGCCGCCATGCCGGTCTTCGCGCCCGCCGCCACGCCGACCGTCGATTCGATATACGCAGCAGCCGGTGCGCCACCGAGCAGGCCCGAGAAAATCGAGCTCAGCGAATCGGCCGTCAGCGCGCGGCCACCGTTGATGATGCGGCCGTTTTCATCGAGTTGCCCCGCCTGTCCCGCGACGGCGCGAATCGTGCCGGTGGCGTCGAACACCGCAGTCATCACGAGTGCCAGCACGCTAGGCAGAACTGCCATCGACAACGCGCCCTTGAGGTCCATTGCGCCGATCAGCGAAGCGTGACCCGGCGCGCTGAGCGACGGCACCGCGAACACGCCATGAAACGACACGGCCGGATCGATGAAGAGCGCGATCGCTGAGATCGCCACGATCACGATCAGGATCGAGCCCGGCACGCGGCGGCGCACCAGACCGAAGATGGCCGCGAGTCCCGCCACCGACATCAGCACCGGCAAAGCCGTGATATTGCCGAGCGAAACCGGCAGACCCGCGCCCGGATTCTTCACGACGAGGCCCACGTCGTTGGCGGCGATCAGCAGCAGGAAAAGGCCGATGCCGATGCCTGTGCCGTGCGCGATGCCCGTCGGCAGATTGCGCAGAATCCACGAACGCACGCCCGTCACCGAGATCGCGGTGAACACCACGCCCATCAGAAACACCGCGCCGAGCGCGACGTTCGGATGCAGCCCTTTGCCGAGCACGAGGCCGAACGCGGTGAACGCCGTCAGCGAAATCGCGCAGCCAATTGCGATCGGCAGGCGCGCCCACACGCCCATCAGCAGCGAGCCGAATGCCGTGGTCAGACACACGGCGACGAACACCGCGCTGGTGTCGAAGCCCGCTTTGCCGAACATGCCCGGCACGACGAACACGGAATAAACCATCGCAAGGAAGGTCGTGATGCCCGCGACGATTTCCTGACGCTGCGAACTGCCGCGTGATGAGATTTCAAAGTAGCGGTCGAGAAAGCCCTTTCCGTCGAATGATTCGGCGCCGACTTCAGAAATCGGTTGGGCGTGGGGTTCCATCATGATGAGTGCCTCCTTTATCAGCGTGCTGAAGCGGCCGCCGGTGCGGTCGCCATCAGGGTCGTCTCGTTGCGTTGGTTTAGTGTGGGATGGGGCTTTTTGCTGTCTCGAAATGTAGGGCAACACAAATATGTCTCCCATCGCATGGATGGCATGCCTGACATGTCGCGATGCTTATATCCTTTAAGGGACGCCAAAGTAGCTTCACCGCCCGCGCGTTTACACCTACGGTTTGTCATGAAGATGTGAAGGGGTTTTGAGGGTTTTCACGCGTGAAAACGGAGTTCGACGAGCCCGGTAAATCGGCGAAGCGCGGCATGAACCGTGCTTGGGGCAACCTGTCAGATTGCCTGCGAAAGCGGGCCCGCCCGACGTCGCGGGTTACACTCTGGCCCGTACCTGTCACAACTGCGGCGGCCCACTGCGCCCGTCCGCACCGGCCCATGGAGTCCTTCTTGATGAGCGGCGGTTTCTCGCGTCCTGCCTGGCGTCTCTTGATTCTTGCTGTGTTCGCGCTGTTCACGCTGTCCGGTTGCAGCCTGCTGTGGGGCCCGCAGCAGGCGCCGATCGTCGACGCCACGGTGATGCCTGTCGAACCGGCCAGCGCGCCGGTGGCCGCTTCCGCGCCTGAACCGGTCGAGACCGAAGCGGCCGAACCCGAGCAGCCTCGCAAGCCGAGGAAGCCAGTGGTCAAGCCGCACAAGGTCGAGCCTCCGCCGCCCGTCGTCGTCGCTCCGCCGCCACCTCCGCCGCCTCCACCGCTGATCGTGCTGCGCACTATCGAGCGCAACGAAGCGCGTGCGCTGCTCGATAGCGAAGTGCAGAAGCCCGACGGCAAAGTGGTCGGACGCGCGGTCGATGTGATCGCCGACGCCGGCGGCAGACCGCGTGAGATGGTCGTGAACCTGCAAGGCTTCCTGGGCGTAGGCGACCGCAAGGTGAACTTCCCGTGGAGCGCGTTCCGCTTCACGCCGACCGCGAAGGCCGCCCCCATCACGCTCAATGCCGCCGCGGTTCCGGCGAACGCGGCCAAAGCCGCCGCGGTTGCCGTGCAACTGTCGCTGATCGACGCCACGGTCGAGCGCTCGAACGGGGCCAAGGTCGGCCGCGTGATCGACGTGCTGATCGACGCCAACGCGCAGCCGCAAGCAGTCGTGCTCGATGTCAACGGCATGGTCAGCACCGAACGGCGCACGATCGCCGCCAACTGGTCGGCGCTGCGCTTCGTCACGAAAGACAAGGAGTTGCATCCGCTGATCGATCTGAGCGATGCGCAGATCAACGCGACACCTCCTTATGCAAGCGACAAACCGATTCGGGCGGTGTCGCCGGCACCGCCGCCCGCGCCTGCTCCTGCTTCCACGCCCGCCGCTGTTGCGGCGCCTGCCGCCGCGGCCACATCCACCGCGGTTTCCAACGCACGGGCGGCCCGATGACAGGCCGCACTCTGGTCACGGCGCGCAGCTTGCGCGCGCTCGATTGGCTGAATTTTTTCGTCGCCAATGTTCAAACGGGTTTTGGACCGTTCATCGCGTCCTATCTCGCGTCGCATAAATGGACCCAGGGCGAGATCGGCATGGCGCTCTCGGTGGGCACCATCAGCGCGATGGTGAGCCAGGTCCCCGGCGGCGCCGCCGTCGATGCCTTGCGCAACAAGAAAGGCGCGGCTGCGTGGGCGATCGTCGCGATCATCCTGAGCGCGGTGCTGCTAGCCGCCAGTCCGACGGTGCTGCCGGTGATCGCCGCCGAGGTGTTTCACGGCTTCGCGAGTTGCATGCTGACGCCGGCGCTTGCGGCGATCTCGTTCGCGCTGGTGGGGCGAGCGAATCTCGGCGACCGGCTGGGTCGCAATGCGCGTTGGGCGTCGATCGGCAGCGCGGTTGCGGCCGGCCTGATGGGCGTGTTCGGCGAGTATTATTCGCCGCGCGCGGTGTTCTGGCTGACCGCCGCGCTCGCGGTGCCCGCGCTCTTTGCGCTGACGATGATCCAGCGCACCGATACCGTCGAGCTGCCCAAAGCCGGGCCGACGCCGCAGCAGATCGAGCGGCGCGAGAGTCTGCGCGAGTTGCTGCGCGACAAGCGGATGTTGTTGTTCGCGGCGTGCATCGTGCTGTTCCATTTGTCGAACGCGGCAATGCTCAATCTCGCCGCCGGTGAGGTGACGGCCGGCATGGGCGACAACGTGCAGCTCGTGATCGCGGCGTGCATCATCGTGCCGCAGGCGATCGTGGCGATGATGTCGCCGTGGGTCGGACGCTCGGCCGAGCGATGGGGGCGTCGGCCGATTCTGCTGCTCGGGTTTTCAGCGCTGCCGATACGGGCATTGTTGTTTGCTGGGATCAGCAGCCCTTATTTGCTCGTGCCGGTGCAGATGCTCGACGGGTTGAGTGCCGCGGTGTTCGGGGTGATGCTGCCGTTGATTGCCGCCGATGTGGCGGGCGGTAAGGGGCGGTATAACCTTTGTATTGGATTGTTTGGGTTGGCGGCCGGGATTGGGGCTACGTTGAGTACTACCGCTGCCGGGTTTGTCGCCGATCGTTTCGGCAATGCTGTGAGCTTTTTTGGGTTGGCGGCGGCGGGGGCGTTGGCTGTTTTGCTCGTGTGGGCGGCGATGCCGGAAACTCGCGATGCGGCTGCTGAAGATGAGGCGCCGGTGGCGGATGGGGGGAAGTCGGCGGTGCGGTGAATGGGCAGGGGGTTTCATCCAAATGAAACGTCCGATCCATGCCGCCGCGAGCCGCCTGCAGGCGCTGCAGTCCTTCGTCGAAGGACCGTGGGGAAAGACAATCGTCCGATCCTGGCAGCGGGCGTGGGAACACGTCACGCCGTTCTTCCTGTTTGCGCCCGCGATCCGCCGGGTCGTATACGCAGCAGATGCCATCGAGAGTCGGAACATGCAATTGCGCCTGGCCGGTCCGTACGGGCCGGACGGGTTCACCCAATATCCCGCCCCGCAGTCTCCCGCATAAGCGGCAACGGCAACAACGAAACCACCCCACACCCAATCAGATACCACGCCGGCGCCAGATTACTCCCCGAAATCTGAATCAACCACGTAGCAAAAAACTGCGCGAACCCGCCGAAGATGGAGACCCCGAGGCAATAAACAATCGACATGCCGGTAGCACGAATCTCACGAGGAAACATCTCCGGCAACATGACGATATTAGGCACAGCGGTAAACGCGACTAGCACCGCCAACCCCGCGACCACGGACAACAAAACCGGCACCGTCGGCGAAGCATTGATCATCATGAACGCCGGATACACCGCCACAATCAGCAAGACCCGCGAAACCCACAACACGCGCTTACGCCCAACGCGATCGGACAGCGCCCCGGCGAACGGCGAACAGATCACCGTCACCACCGCTGCGGTCCACGCAGCCCAAAGCGCCGACGACATCGGCAAATGCAAGATCCTGATCGCGTAGGTGGACAGATAAAACAGCACGATATAGTTCGCCGCCGTGCCACCGATCGTCGTCAACACACCCGTCGTGATCACGCGGGAATGCTCGCGAAACAGCTTGCGTACCGGCTGCGAAGCCGCCGCTATACCGTCGCCCGACTGCGCAGGCGCCCCATCTTCGACACCAGGCAGCGTCTCATGCAGATGCCGCCGAATATAAATGCCAATCGGCCCCATCGCCATGCCGATCACGAACGGCACGCGCCACCCCCAACTCTCCAGCGCCGCAGTCGACAGCGCCGCCGCCAACGCGACACCGAGCAACGACCCGCACACCGTATTCAAGCCCTGGCTCACGAACTGCCAACTGCCATAAAACCCGCGTGTCTTATTGCTGCCATACTCCAGCAACAGCGACGTCGACGCCCCTACCTCACCGCCCAGCGCAAAACCCTGAATCAACCGCGCAAGAATCACCAGCAGCGGCGCTGCAACACCGATCGCGGCATAAGTCGGCGCGAACGCGATGATCGCCGAGCCGAGCGTCATCAGCCATAGCGTAAGACTCATCGCGGCCTTGCGCCCCGCGCGATCCGCATACGCGCCGAGCACGATGCCACCCACCGGCCGCATGATGAACCCGACGCCGAACGTGCCGACCGCGAGCATGAGCTGCGCGAGCTGCCCCTCCACCGGGAAATACAGCTTGCCGATGATCGTCGCAAAGAAGCTATAGATCGTGAAGTCGAAAAACTCGAGGCCGTTGCCCAGCGTGATCGCGGCAATCGCCTTGGCGTGGCTCGTGCGTTCGACAGGCTGCGCGGCCGGCGTGCCCTGCATGCTCAACGCGTCGGTGCCTGCGGGTTGCGGTGTGGCGGAATAGTCCATCTGTGTCTCCGTGATGTTCTGCCTGCTAATGCGCGGCTTTGCCCGCTGATGCAAACGCTGTGGCCTCAGGCCAGAAACGTCTGCGCGAGTCTCACCCAGTACGCAGCGCCGGTGGCAAGGCAATCGTCGTTGAAGTCGTAGCCCGGGTTGTGAACCATGCAGCCGCCCTCGCCGTCGCCATTGCCGATGATGAGGTAGCTGCCGGGGCAACGTTCCAGCAGGAACGCGAAATCTTCGCTGCCAGTGAGCGGCTGCATGTCGGCAATCAGGCCGCTTTCGCCGAGCCAGTCGAGCGCGACTTGTCGCGCCAGCCCGGTCATCGCCGCATCGTTGACGAGCACCGGGTAGCGGCGCTGATAGTCCACGTCCGCCCGCGCACCGAACACGGCCGCCTGGCCGCACGCCACCGCTGTGATGCGTTCCTGCAAATAATCGCGAACCTCCGGTTTCAATGCGCGCACCGAGAGGCGCATCTCGGCCGTCTCGGGAATCACGTTCGACGCTTCGCCCGCGTGAATCGCGCCGACGGTGATGATCGCCATGTCGAGCGGGGCGATATTGCGCGATACGATGGCCTGCAACGCCAGCACGATCTGCGCACACACCACCACCGGATCGATCGCCTTATGTGGCACTGCGCCATGGCCGCCGCGGCCCGTCACCTTGATGATCACCGTGTCCGACGAGGCCATGAACGAGCCCGGCAGGAAACCGAACTTGCCTGTCGGGTAGCCCGGCATGTTGTGCATGGCGAAGACCGCATCGCACGGAAACTTGTCGAACAGGCCGTCCTCGAGCATTTTTTTCGCGCCGGCCAGGCCCTCTTCCGCGGGCTGGAAAATCAGATTCAACGTGCCGTCGAAGCACTTTTCCTGCGCCAGATGTTTGGCGGCGGCAAGCAGCATGGCCGTGTGGCCGTCGTGGCCGCATGCGTGCATCTTGCCAGGCACCTTGCTCGCGTAGGGCAGGCCGGTGGTTTCATGAATCGGCAACGCGTCCATGTCGGCGCGCAGCCCCAATTTGCGCGTGCCGCCGCCGACCTTCAATTGACCGACGACGCCCGTCTGACCGAGCCCGCGATGCACCGTGTAGCCCCACTCCTGCAAGCGTTCGGCGACCAGGTCGCCAGTGGCGAATTCCTCGTACGCCAGCTCGGGCTGCGCGTGGATGCGGCGGCGCAGCGCGATCATTTCGTCTTCGAGTTCGGCGATGCCCGCCGGAATGGCCATGGTGTTCACGTCGTGTCTCCGTCATTGAAAGCGTGAACCCAGCATAACGACGCCGATTTTCCAGCGGCAGGCGTAGAATCGTTGCGGCAGCAACTCGTGGTTGCCACCCTATCCCCGCCTCGCCAGATGAAACTGCATCAGCTCAGCACCTTAGCGGCCATCGCCGATACTGGAAGTATCCGGGCCGCCGCTCGCTCACTCGGCCTCTCGCCCGCTGCCGTGACCAAGGCGATGCGGGAACTGGAAGCGGATCTGCAAGCGCCGCTGGTGGTGCGCAGTGCGAGCGGCGTCGCGTTCACCGAGTTCGGCCGCGCGCTCGTCGTGCATGCGCGCGTGGTGCTGGGGCAATTGCAGCGCGCGCAAGCCGAGATCGAAGCGTTGCGCGGCGCGGCGGCCGGCAAATTGTCGATCGGCGTCACGCCGTGGGTCGCGTTGACGTTTCTGCCGCCCACGGTGCAGCGCTTCCGGCAGCGCATGCCAGAAGTGCAGCTGGAGTTTTTCGAAGGCTTGCTCGCGGTGGTGCAACCGCGTTTGCGCGATGGCAGCCTCGATTTTTCGATCGGCCGGCCGCCACCCGCGTCGCCGCAATCGGAGTTTCATAACGTGCCGCTGTTCTCCACGCATTCGGCCGTGGTCGCGCGGCGCGATCATCCGAAGGCCGGCTGCCGCACGCTGCTCGAACTGGAAGACGCGGAGTGGATTTTGAACTGGGACCCGGCGAGTCGCGAGTCGATCTCGGACAATGTGTTCCGCAAGCGCGGCATGCAGGTGCCGCACACCATTCTGCTCGCGCATTCGCTGGCGGTCGTGCTGGGTCTGCTCGCCCATACGGACATGCTCAGCATTTTTCCGTGGCCGCTCGTGGAGGTGACGCTCGCGAAGGAGCAGTTGTGGGCGCTGCCATTGCGTGAGACGGTCGATGAAACCATTGTCAGCATCACGTCACGCCGCGGCGCGCCGACGAGTCCGGCGGCCGCGTGCTTTCTCGAATGCCTGCGTGAAGTGATCGACGAAGGGGCGCGCTCGCAAGACCCCGAGCAGCGCCGGCTGTTTCATTCGATCGAGTTGCTGCTTTAGTCTTCGGTTACTTCACGGCGCTGTGCGGATTCAAGCGTCGTAACCGACCACGCCCTTGATCTCCAGAAAATCCTCCAGACCAAACTCACCATACTCGCGGCCATTACCTGATTGCTTGAAGCCGCCGAACGGCGCCTCAGGGTTGTAGTCCGCGTAGTTCAGATAGATCGTGCCGGTGCGCAGGCGCTTCGCCACCGCACGCGCGTGCTCGATCGAGCCGGATTGGATGTAGCCCGCGAGACCGTAGAGACTGTCGTTGGCCATCGCGATTGCTTCGTCTTCGGAGTCGTAAGCGAGGATCGACAGCACCGGCCCGAAGATTTCCTCGTGCGCGATCGTCATGTCCGGCGTGACTTTGCCGAATACCGTCGGCCGCACGAAGTAGCCGTCCTTCAATCCTTCGGGACGACCCGGCCCGCCGGCTACCAGCGTGGCGCCCTCTTCCATGCCCACGCCGATCAGCCGCTGGATCTTGTCGAACTGCTGTTCGCTGATCACGGGGCCGAGGTCCGTGCCTTTCGCATCCGCGGGGCCGACGTTCAGCGCCTCAGCGGCTTCTTTCGCGTACGCCAGCGCTTCGGCTTCGCGCGCACGCGGCACGAACATGCGCGTGGGCGCATCGCACGATTGGCCGCTGTTGTCGAAACAGGCACGCGCGCCGCGCATCACGGCCTCTTTCAGATCGGCATCTTCGAGAATCAGGTTGGCCGATTTGCCGCCCAGTTCCTGATGCACGCGCTTGACCGTATCCGCCGCGGCCTTCGCGACCTGCACGCCCGCGCGCGTCGAACCCGTGAACGACATCATGTCGATGTCCGGATGCGACGACATCGCTTCGCCCACGGTGCGGCCTTCGCCGTTCACGAGGTTGAACACGCCGGCCGGCACGCCCGCTTCGTCGAGAATCTCGGCGAAGAGGATGGCGGACAGCGGCGCGAGTTCCGACGGCTTGAGCACCATCGTGCAGCCGGCCGCGAGCGCGGGCGCAACCTTGGTGGTGATCTGCAAGGCCGGCCAGTTCCACGGCGTGATCAGCCCGCACACGCCGACCGCTTCCTTGCGGATCAGAATGCCGCTCTTCACGTACTCGAACTCGAAGGTATCGAGCGTGCGGATCATCGTTTCCAGATGCGCGACGCCGGTCCAGGCCTGCGCGTCGTTCGCGTACTGCAGCGGCGCGCCCATCTCGCGGCTGATCGCATGCACCATATCGTCATAGCGCTTGCGATAGACGTCGAGGATCGCTTGCAGCAAGTCGATGCGCTGCGCGATCGTCGTTTCGCTGTAGGCGGGAAACGCGCGCTTCGCGGCCGCGACGGCGCGATCGACATCCGCCGCGCTGCCCAGCGTGATCTGCGCGAACGCGGTAGCCGTGGACGGATCGATCACGTCGAGCGTGGGCGTGCTTTCTTGGTCACGCGGGGCGAGCGCGTCGACCCATTGACCGTCGATATAAAACTGCCTGGCGTGTTGCATGGGGCTTGTCCTCTACATGAAAGTTTCAGGTCAGACGCGGGGCCAATCGGACCCGCGGCGGCGTCGCCTGCCTTACATCGACGCCGCTCAATCTGAATGTCTTCAAATCGAAATTCATCGCTACGCGGCTTTGGCTCAGACTCCGGCTTCGAATCCATTTTTCGCATCGTTTCAACGATAGCGACCTCGATCGAATCCACCAGGAGAGACTCATGAGCAACCTCACTTTCACCCGCATCGACGCTAAAGGCCCTGGCGCTTCAGGCCTGAATCCGGCCCTGCACGATCCGGCCGACGTCATTCTCGAAGGCGCCAAGGCACCGCACGCGCTGAACGCTTACTCCGACGCCACCAACATGCTGTCCGCGGGCGTGTGGCAATGCGATGCGGGCACGCTGAAGCTGGCCGACCTGCCGATCCACGAAGTGTGCGTGCTGATCGAAGGCGAAGTCGTGATCACCAGCGACGACGGCCGCAGCGAACGCTATGCCGCCGGCGACGCCTTCATTCTGCACAAAGGCTTCTCGGGCACGTGGCACATGCCGGTGGCGACCAAGAAGTACAGCATCGTGTACTGCGGTTAAGTCTTACTGCATTGCAGCGTTGCTTCAACGGAAACCGCACTGATCAAGGTGCGGTTTTTTTATTCCAGTCACAGCATAAAAAACGCGTCCGCCACGACTGCGCGGACGCCTTCTGGTTACATCGGAAAACCCAGCGCCTTGATCGAATTGATCCACAGGCGCCGCCAGCCGCCGCGATCGTCGGCGCCGTCGAATGCGTTGAAGGTAATCTTCGCGGCGATCCAGCGCACCGGTTCCGGCGGAATATACGACGGCCCCTTGCGCGAAATATCGAGGGACGTAATCACCGTATCGCGATGCCACAGCATGTCGAGTCCCATCTTCGCGCCGAAGCGGCTGCCAGCAACGCCGAAGCCCGTATAACCCGCGACGAACACGCTCTTGCCGCCGTGATAGCGGCGCGCGAACACCGCTCCACGCGAGCAGTAGTCGATCGGGCCGCCCCATGCGTGCGTGAAGCGTACGTCGTCGAGTTGCGGAAAGGTGCGATAGAACGCTTCGGCGAGCTTGTAGTACGTGCTTTCATCGCGATCGGCGGCGGGATTCGAATTGCCGCCGAAGTGATAGCTCACCCGGCCGCCGAAGATGATGCGATTGTCTTTGGTGAGCCGGAAATAATTGAGCTGCGTGCGCGTGTCGTAAATGCCCTGACGATTCTTCCAGCCGATGCGCGCCATCTGCTCTTCGCTCAACGGCGCCGTCGCGATGATGTGATCGCGCACCTGCATCACGCGGCGCTTGATGTCGGTCACGCCGACGTCCGCAGTGCCGGTGCCGAGCAGCACGCGCGGCGTTTCGATGCGGCCCGCCTGCGTGTGCACGATCATCTTCGCGCCACAATCTTCGAGGCGCGTGATCGGTGAATGTTCATGCAGACGCACGCCGAGTTTCAGCGCGGCGGCCTTCAAACCCCACGCGAGCTTCGCCGGATGAATCGTGCCGCTGCGATTGCGCGACCACATCGCGCCGGCAAAGAGCGGCGAATCGAGTTGCTCGCGCGCGCCCTTGCTGTCGAGCAGCACCACGTCGTGTCCGTGTGCAACATGTAGCTCGTAATCGCCCTTCAGATGACCGAGGTGAGCAGAATCGACCGCGACGGTCATCTCGCCGTTCCATTCGACATCCGCCTCGATGCCGTAGCGCGTCAACGATTCCTTGAAGCCGTCGAGGTTCTCCTGGCCCAGCTTTTCGAGCACGTCGAGGTCTTGCGGAAAGACGCGCGTCGCGTTCGGCAAGCCGTGCATCACCGAGGTCGAGATGATGCCGCCCGGACGGCCCGAGGCGCCGTAAGCCACCTTGCCCGCCTCGACCAGCACGACGTCGAGCGACGGGTCGGCTTCTTTCGCCTGAATGGCCGCCCACAGACCGGTGAAGCCGCCGCCCACCACAACCAGATCCGCGGTAGTCGGACCGATCAATTCCCGTTCGACAGCCGGCGCGCGCGGATTGTCCAGCCAGAACGGAAACAGTTTTACCCCTTCAAACGCGCGCTTTACTGACTCGCTCATCTTCTTTGCCTACTCAACTTGAATACCATTACGTGTGCCGGACGATGTCGCACATCGGCGTGCGCTTCAACCCGCGTCCTGCGTGTCCAGTGCGGCTTCGCATTCGCGTTCCGCACCCACGGCGCGCTGCGGTTTCGTGCGCTGTTGCGCGGCTGCTTTAAGCTTAGTCGCCGGCACCACGGGATGCACGGTCACATTGTGCTGCGCGCCGCCGCGCAGCCAACGCCGGCCTTGCGGTCCATATACGCCGTCGGGCTCCGGAAAGCACTGCAGCAGCGCGATATACAGCGCGGCCGCCAGCGTCAGCGAAACCGGCATGCTGATGTCGAGACCGCCGGCGAGTTGGCCGAGCGGACCGACAAACTGATCCGGCAGATTGACGAAGCACAGGCTGATCGCCGCGCTCGGAATCCACGCGCCCATTGCGCGCCAGTTCCAGCCGTGCGTGAACCAGTAGTGACCGCCGCGGCCGCCGCGATTGAACACCTGCAAGTCGTCGGACAGATAGAAACCGCGCCGCGTGACGAAACCGATGATCATGATCACCATCCACGGGCAACTGCAGACGTTGATCAGCACCGAGAACGTCGACACGCTTTCGACCAGATTGAACGCGAAGCGCCCGAGAAAAATGAAGCCGATGGCAAGGCTGCCGATCAGCAACGTGGCGCGCACGCGGTTCAGGAACTTCGGAAACATGCTCGACATGTCGAGGCCGGTGCCGTACAGCGCGGTCGTGCCCGTCGACATGCCACCGATGATCGCGATCAGGCACACCGGCAGGAAGAACCAGTTCGGCGAGATCGCCAGCAAACCGCCCACGTAGTTATTCGACGCGATGAAATCCGGCGCCTTGCTGGCGATGATCGTCGCCGTGGCAAGGCCGAAGAAAAACGGCACGAACGTGGCCAGTTGCGCGAGCATCACCGCCATGATCGTGCGCTGCTTCGGCGTGTTTTCCGGAATATAGCGGGCCCAATCGCCAAGCGTGCAGGCGAACGATACGGGGTTGCTCATCGCGACCAGCACCGCGCTCACGAAGGCCGGCCAGAAACCCACCGAGCCGAGCGCGACCTTGCCGGCGTATGCGCCGTCGAACGACCTGGTGAACGCGAACAGACCGACCACGAAAAGAATGCTCGCCGCCCACACCGCGATCTTGTTGACCCACAGCATGAAGCGAAAACCGTACACGCAGACGGTCAGCACCAGCACCGCGAACAGGCCGTAAGCGAAGCTCAGCGTCATCCAGTTGACCGGCAGGCCGAGCAGATGATTCGCGCCGCCCACGAGCGCATCGCCCGAACTCCACACTGCCAGCGAGAAAAACGCGACGGCCGTGAGCACCGCCAGAAACGAGCCGACGATCCGCCCATGAATGCCGAAATGCGCGCCCGACGAGACCGGGTCGCTGGTGCCGTTGCGTGGCCCGAACAGGCTCATCGGCGCAAGAATGCAGGAGCCGATCAGCACGCCGAGCACGATCGACCAGACACCCGCCTTGAACGACAAACCGAGCAGCACTGGAAAACTGCCGAGCACCGAGGTCGAAAAGGTATTGCAACCGCCGAACAGCAAGCGGAACAGGTCGATCGGCCGCGCATAGCGCGAGCGATCCGGAATGCGCTCGAAACCGAATGTTTCGACTTGAGTGATGCTGTTGCTGCTCATTGTCTCCGACTCCTGTAACGGCCAGGTCAATCACAATGGCTCGCCACGGGGATGCGGCGTCCACTTTTCTCAGATGTCTGGGCGCCACTGTAAAGACAATCGGCGCGGGCAAAAATATCGTCCGCCCAACCTTTACTTCGATCGCCGGCGATGTAACCCGAAAGGCTTGTCCGATAAGGCTCCGTGACCTGCTCGCAAGGCCGCATAGGGACTTCCCGCAGCGCTCGCGCGTCGCAAACGTCGAAGCGAATAGCGAGAATCCGCACGCCTTTTGCTCGCCCTATGCGCCGTCCGAGCCGGCCGCCTGACGCGAATGGCGGCGCTTTTTCGCGGCGGCGACAGCCGGCAGCGGCACCCGCACCGCGCCCGACATGCCGTGCTCGATCAGAAAATCGCGGAACAGCCCGGCCACGTGCGGCAGACGTTTATCCGACACGTGCATCACATACCAGTCGCGCTCGATCGGGTTAGCCGGCATCGGCAACAACGCGAGCAGGCCCGCCTGAAACTCCAGCGAACAGGCGTGCAGCGACAGAAAGGCGATGCCCAGTCCCGCCTCGACCAACTGCTTGATCGCCTCGTTGCTCGACAACTCGGAGCCGATGTGAAGCTTGAGGCCCGCGAGGCGAAACAGATTTTCGACGGTCGAACGCGTGCCCGAGCCGCGCTCCCGCACGAACAGATTCGCGCTTTGCAGATCGTCGAGCGACAAGCGCTTTTTCTTCATCAGCGCATGTGCGGGCGAGGCGACGAACGCCATCGGATGTTTGGCGAACGCGGTCGCCGCCGTGCGCAATTCGCGCGGCGCGCTGCCCATCACCGCGAGATCGATCTCGTGCGTCGCCAGCATGCGGATGATGTCGGCGCGATTGCCGACCTTGAACTGCACCTTCACTTGGGGACGCGATTCGGTGAAACGCACCAGAAACGGCGGGATCAGATACTCGGCCGTAGTGATCGCGCCGATCCGCAGCGTGCCGCCCTGCTCGCCGTGCAATGCGGCCAGATCGTCCGCCGCCCCGTTCCACAGGTCGAGGATTTCGAGCGCATAGCGGGCGAGGATCTCACCGGCCGCGGTCAACTGCACGCCACGCCCTACGCGCTGCAACAGCGGCGCGCCCGCGGCCTCTTCCAGCAGCCGGACCTGCAGCGAAACAGCCGGTTGCGTGAGTCGCAATTCCTCGGCCGCACGCGATACGCTGCCGAGCTTCGCAACCGTATGCAAGGCCTTCAACTGACGAAACGTAGCCGCTTTTAACATAAGTGAAAACCTATATGTTCCGTATAAACATTAAATTGTGCTGCGGTTTTCGCCGATTCTATACTGGCCTGACAGATGAGCCGGGCAGCGTTCGGAACCGCGCCCCTGCGGCGCCACCACCGGCCCGGCACGAACAACGTCAGGAGGATAGAAATCATGGCCGCAATCGATCAGCAGGCAGGCGCAATAACGCAACGGACGCACCACGCGCAATCCGCACAATGCACGGACAATACGGCGGCGCATCGGATCGTGATCGTCGGTGGCGGCGTGGGTGGGCTCGGGCTGGCCACGCGTCTGTCCGAAACGCTCGGGCGCGCCGGTCTCGCGCAGATCGTGCTGGTCGATCGCTGGCCCACGCACTTCTGGAAGCCCCTGCTGCACGAAGCCGCTTCAGGCCAGCTCGATCCCGCGACCCATCAGCTGCAATATGCGGTGCAGGCGCAACGGCATGGCTTCGAATTCGAACAGGGCGAACTCACCGCGCTCGATCGCACCGAGCGGCATATCACCTTGAGCGCGCTGCATGACGCCGACGGCCGCGAAATCCTGCCGGCACGTCAACTCGCTTTCGATACGCTAGTGCTGGCCATGGGCAGCGTCACGCAATATTTCGGTGTGCCCGGCGCCGCGGACCATGCGTTGCCGCTCGAATCGGTCGCGCATGCGGAGGCATTCCGCCGCAAGCTGCTCGACGCCTGTCTGCGCGCGAATCACGCACGCCGGGCACGGACCGCGCAAGCGGATACGCCGGTGTCGATCAACATCATCGGCGCGGGCGCGACCGGTGTGGAGCTTGCCGCGGCGGTGCGCGACACGGTACGTTTGCTGAATCGCTACAGTCCGTTTTCGCTCGATCCGGTGCGCGACTTTCGCATCCGTTTGATCGAAAGCGGCGCTCGCGTGCTGCCCGCTTTGTCAGAAACGATTTCGGCCCGCGCTCAACGGATGCTCGCCAGCCTCGGCGTGGAAGTGTTGAGCGCCACGCGCGTCACCGAAGTGCGCGCCGATGCCGTGCTGACCGACGGCGGCGCGCCGCTCGCCAGCGACATCGCGATCTGGACGGCGGGCATCTCGGGACCGCCGGTGTTGCGCACGCTGAACGGCATTGCCGTGAATCGCAACGCGCAGATCCTGGTGAATCGCACCTTGCAGTGCACGAACGACGCGAACGTATTCGGCCTCGGCGATTGCGCGGCCTGCCCCGCCGACGACGCGGGCGCGTTCCTCGCGCCGCGCGCGCAGGTCGCGCATCAGCAGGCGCTGTTTCTCGCGCGTGCCTTGAAGTGCCGGATCGCAGGCGAAGCGCTGCCCGAATTCGTGTATCGCGACGCCGGCACTTTGGTCGGCTTCGGCCGTGAAGGCACCATTGGCAGCCTCAGCAGCAGCTTGCTGACGCAGCCGGTATTCGTCGACGGGTGGCTGGCCACCGCCGTCTACAAGCTCATCTATCGACGGCACGTCATGACGCTGACCGGTTTCGCGCGTATGGCGCTTGATACGGCGAGCCACTGGTTGCGCAGACGTGTGCATCCGGTGATCCGTCTGCATTGAAAAAGCGTTGCCGCTCACCGGTCGCCGTTTTCCCTCCCGCCAGTGAGCGGTTCTGACGACACGTCCCGCGCCCTCAGTCCAGAAACTCCGCTGACCGCTTGCGCAGCACCGCGCCGAAGTCGTCGAGCCAGCCGATCGACAATCGCCAGCTCTGCCAGTAAAGATCGACATCGATCGGCTTGCCCGGCGCGATCTCCACCAGCTCGCCGCTGGCCAGATGCGAGACGATCATGCGTTCGGGGCACATGCCCCAGCCGAGCCCCGTGACACAGGCGCGCAAGAATCCGGCAACGTGCGGAATCCAATGCAGCGGCGGATCGAGTTCCGCGCGCGTGATGCGTCGCATGAAACGCTTTTGCAATTGATCTTTGGGATTGAAGTCGACGCACGGAGTGCGCCGCAGGCTCTCGCGCGTGACGCCGTCGGCAAAGTGACGTGCAAGAAAATCCGGCGAGCAGACCGCCAGATAGCGCATGCGTCCAAGCCGCGTGGAGCGGCAACCCTGCACCGGCTCGGCTTGCGTGGTGACCGCGCCTTGCACGCTGCCATCGCGAATCCGCTGCGCGGTGTGGTCCTGATCGTCGATCACGAGATCGAGCAGCATCTCCCGTTCTATGCAGAATTGCGCGACCGCGTCGATGAACCAGGTGCCGACGCTGTCGTCGTTGACGGCCACGCGCAACGCCGGCCACGGTTCCACCAGCGCACCGGGCAGCGCCGGCAGGCGGCCCGTCAGTTCCGCTTCCAGCAATTGCACGCGTTCGGTATGGCGGCACAGCAGCGCGCCCGAGGTGGTCGCGACGCAAGGTTGGCCGCGCTTCACCAGCACGCTGCCCACGCGCTCTTCCAGCAGTTTGACCCGCTGCGACACCGCGGACGGCGTCACATTCAGTTCGCTGGCGGCACGGTCGAACGAGCCGTGACGCACCACGGCGGCGAGCGCATCGAGCAACGCATAGTCGAGCATTAGCGTTCCTTAATCGGCATTAAGCGAATTAGCTTCTCTCATGAGCAGCCAACCCGCAGACTAGCCCCCTTCGCTTCCCCCGTCTACCGGATCGACTATGAACTGGCTGTCTTTTTCCCACGGCGCCGCCTTGTGCGCATCCCTGATCGTGACGATCGGCGCGCAAAACGCTTTCGTGCTGCGTCAGGGCATCATGCGCTCGCACGTCGGCAAGATCGTCGCACTGTGCGCGTTGTCGGACTTTGTTCTGATCGGCGCCGGCGTCGGCGGCGCATCGGTGCTGGTCGAGCGCTATCCCGTGTTCGTCCACGCCATGCTGTATGTCGGGCTCGCCTATCTGGCGTGGTTCGGGATCAACGCGCTGCGCCGCGCGGCGCGGCCGGGGCATGCAGTGCTGGAAGGTGGAGACACTGGCACCGCGCCCGTGCAGCGCGCCGTACCGATCATTCTGATGACGCTTGCCTTCACGTGGCTCAATCCGCACGTGTATCTCGACACGTTCCTGCTGATCGGCACGGCCGGCGCACGCGAACCCGAAGGCGCGCGGCTTGCGTTCGCGCTGGGTGCGATGGCCGTCAGCGGGATCTGGTTTATCGGTTTGGGTTACGGCGCACGCGCCCTCGCGCCGCTCTTCAAGCGGGCAACGGCATGGCGTGTGCTGGATGGCGCGATCGGCAGTATGGTTCTGCTTCTCGCGGTGACGCAGTTGCGGTGAAGGGTGTGAGCCGCGGCATGTACGTGCTGCGATGCGCGTCGTCACCCATGCCTGACCTTTTCCGCGCTGGTCACCCGTGGCTGTCGATCCAGGCACGCGCCCATTCGAGACCGGCGCGTTGCGCTTCTTCCTCGGTATCGAAGTGGGCGAGAATGCCCGACGCTTCGATCAGCTTGCCGGCGAGCGTAATGGTCCCGCTAGCACCGTACCGTTCGGGCCGCAAGATGTCCTCCTGCTGCAAGATGGCGTGACCCCAGACGGTGTAGCCGTGATAAGTCTGGGACTCCATCAGCGCATCACCTCGGCTGAGATGCCGCGAGCATCCACACGCAACACATTGCCCTCGGGCGTGATCTGCCGCGGAATCCCGGACATATCCGGCGCATGGACAGGCACCTTCTCTCGCATATCCGTTCTCGTTGCAAGCTTCGCGACAGGCGCCGGTGTGCGCTGCGCGTGGACCGTCACGGCATGCGAAATGGAGTGTCTACCACTCGCCGCCCGACAGGCAGCAACCGCGCGATGCGGCATGCGCGCTCGCGCCTCCGGCGGGTTCCAGATTTCGACATAATGCTCGCCCGCCATTCCCGTCGAAGCCACAGCGAACAGCATGGTGCCCAAGCTCAAAAATCGAAACATGTTCTCTCCGTAAGCTCTCTCGCGCATCTCACGCCTTGCAGGACTTCGCGGTACCCACACACGAACCGTCGCAGCCGCCGCATCGTGGCGGTCTCGCACCGGGCGATCGAATGCCGGCTCGCCGCTGCGACACGCCTTGCGAGATACTGTACATTCATACAGGTGTTTACGCAATCACATGAGCGGCCCGCCAGATTGCGGGAGCAATACGCCCGTCGCGATGGCGGGCTTCGCGGCGGGCGAGCGGCTGCGGGAGAAGGATTGGAGAGATGCGAGCGCCGCGCCGTGCGCTCGAGACACGGGGCACAGGGCACATGGCAGGGTGCAGACGGCAAGTGGCGATGCTTCAGCCCCCGCGCATTCCGAAGGGCCACGGCCGCGAACACATGGGCCTTGTGCCACCCCGAATCGAGCGCGGTCTCAGGCGTAACCGGCAGGATTGGTCGATTGCCAGCGCCAGTGGTCCGCGCACATCCGCTCGATGCCGTACCGCGCGCGCCAGCCGAGCAGCGTTTCAGCCGCGGCAGGGTCCGCGAAGCACGACGCCACGTCGCCCGGACGACGCGCCACGATTTCATACGGCACCGGCTTGCCCGACGCCTGTTCGAACGAGTGCACCACATCCAGTACGCTATAGCCCTGCCCCGTGCCGAGATTCACGACGAAGCTCGCATCGCGCTCGACGAGCGCGTCGAGCGCGGCCAGGTGTCCGCGCGCCAGATCCACCACGTGGATGTAGTCACGCACGCCGGTGCCGTCGGGCGTGTCGTAGTCGCCGCCGAACACACGCAGCTTCTCCAGCTTGCCGACCGCTACCTGCGCGACATACGGCATGAGGTTGTTCGGCACGCCGCCCGGGTCTTCGCCGATCAGACCGCTCTCGTGCGCACCGACCGGATTGAAATAACGCAGCGTCGCGATACGCCATGACGCATCCGACACTTCCAGGTCGCGCAGCACCTGTTCGGCGATCAGCTTCGTCTGGCCGTACGGATTCGTGGCCGAGAGCGGAAACGATTCGTCGATCGGCGAGGTCTTCGGAACGCCGTACACCGTGGCCGACGAACTGAACACAAACTGCTTCACATTGCGCGCGCGCATGACCGAGAGCAGCGTCAGCAGACTGCCGAGGTTGTTGTCGTAATACTCGATCGGCTTCGAGACCGACTCACCCACCGCTTTAAGCGCCGCGAAGTGAATCGCGCCGGTCACCGGGTGCGCGTCGAAAATGCGTTGCAGCGCGGCTTCGTCGCGCGAATCCGTTTCGTAGAACGCCACACGCTTGCCGGTAATCTGCTCGACGCGTTTGAGCGACTCGCGGTTGCTGTTGACGAGGTTATCGACCACCACCACGTCGTAGCCGCCGTTCAGCAATTCGACACAGGTATGCGAGCCGATAAAGCCGGCGCCGCCGGTTACCAGAATCGTGCCTTTCAAGACCATGCGAAATTCCCCTTTATATGCATTCAATTCGAGTGGCACAGTCGCTCAACGTCGCCCTGTGGCGCCCACGCCGACAGTCGCGAGCCCGCCGTCGGTGACATAAGGCACGAACCCGGCTTCCGTAATCCGCGCCGCGGTGGCGGCGGCGCACGTGTCGTCGGCGGGCGGGCAATAGTCGATGGCCAGCACTGGCAGTTTGTATTGCTCGCGGATGATCGCCGTCTGCATCAGCAGCCAGGCGCGATCGGCCTGCGGCACTTCCGTATAACGCTGCTTGCCGGCATCCCAACCGCGATACAGCGATTCGAACGCCACCAGGTAGGCAAGATCATGGACTCGCGGCAAGACCTCGAAGCCGCGATTGAAGATCAGTTGCGCCCTCGGATAACGCGTCCTGATCGCGCGGATGACGCGCACCAATCCAGCCTCCTGCGCGGCTCGCGTGGCGTCGGTTTTGGCGATCAGGTGGTAGGAGTCGAGCGTGTCGAGGAAAAAGCCCCGATAGCCTTTTTTCCATAGCGGTGCAATCACCTTGTCCACGAAAAACGCAGGCCATTCGGCCGCTGTCTGATCGATCACATGCGAGGCCCACGCCTCGTTGACGCCTGGCAGCCACGCGCGCGGCATGGCCCTGTAATACGAGCGATGCGGGTTCACCTCACCCACGCTCACGTAAGCGAACCACGCCGGATGCGTGTTCGCGTGAGCGCGCGGATCGAAGTGCGCGTCGGGGTCGATCACCACGACATCGAATCTGGCCAGTTCTTCAACCGGCGGATTCGCGCCGTAGAACAGCGCCACCGACGGCCCCGTGGGCGCATCCGCCGCGCCCTGCGCGTGCGCCACCGAAGCCAGCGCGCCCAACGCGGCCATGCGCGCGAATCGGCTGACACGGCGCAACAGCGCGCGCAATGTGAAACGTCGGTCGTGATCGTGCTCGGACAAAGCCGGTTCCTCTTTCGTGTCGTGCGGGCAACGCGGCCCGCTTCAGATGTCGGTTCTGACGGCCGCGGGCAAGCACGACACCGGCCGCCGTCGAGCCATTCGCGCTACCCGTGCCGCCTTCCTGGGTCGAAAACAGCGACGCCTTCACTTCAACCCCGCAACATATACGTTTCGTATTCCAGAGACATGAATTTGCGGTCGAGCACCTTCACGGATGCGACCACCACGACCAGCAACGCCAGCGCGAATCCATAGCCGTAGAAATCCGGCCCGAGCGTGAGCGTGATGCCGGTGAAGAGCCCGTTCAGCACGACGAACGCGCCGGTGAGCCGCAGCACGACGCGCCGTCCGTCGAGATAGAAGAACACGTTGAGCAGGCCCAGCAGCAACACCTGCAGGCTCGCCGACACCACGTCGACGACGAGCAGCGGCATATAGAGCGGCGAAATGCCGAGCGAGCCCAGCACGCGCTCGCCGAAGGCGATGATCAGCAACAGCACGACGGCCTGCACCTTGATGATTTCGTACAGACCGGCACGCACGCTGCTCACCATCATGTCGCGCATTTCGTTGATATGGCGCAGCGTCGCGCCGCTGCGCACCGCGTCATAGAAGGCATCGTAGTACTCGACGAAATCCGCTTCGATGCGCACGAGGAAGGTCGCCATGCCGGGCATCACGCACACGTAGGCGATAAAAATCGGAATGTCGTAGATCACCGAGGCATGCAGCGGCCCGATCACGCGCGTGCCGGTGCCCGGCGCATACCAGAACATGAACTTGTCGAGCCACACGCCGACGTTGAACAACAGGCCGACCAGCGCGAGGCTCGGATAGGCAAAGCGGCGCTCGAACACTTCGAACGACACGAAACGCTCGCTGTGGTAATTGCGGTAGATCAGCCCCGACAACCCGGCGAGCAGCACGATGTGCCCCGCCACGAAGCCGCCGAGCAGGCCGGCCAGTCCGTAGCCGTTCAACGCGAGCGCGAAGCACACCACGCACGTATAACCCACGGCGAACACCACCAGAATCTGCCGGTATTGCTTCACGCTCGACAGGAAGATCACGGCGATCCAGATATTGCTGACCACGACGAAGCCCGTAATCATCAGCAAGCGGTAGATCAACGGCTCCTCGCGAAAACCTGCCAGCATCGCGACTACCGCGGCCACGCTGGCCAGCACCGACGACACCAGCACCACACCGTTATAGTTCGACAGCACGAGGTCGTCGCGCTTTTCGAACAGCCGATCGGAGATGAAGCGCGTGAACGACAGTTGCAGCGGCCCGGTCAGAATCAGGCTGAGCGCGATCAGATAAGTGACCGATACCTGAAACTGCACGATCGCGAAGCGCGGAATCACCGAGGTGAGACTGATCAGCCCGATGATCAGGATGCCGAAGATCGACAGGATCAGCGGCCCGGAACTGATCAGGCCCGCGTAGGCATACGCGCGCGCCACGCCGACCAGCGTGTCGCGGCGCATGATCTTGCGTAATTCGAAGCCGATTCCCGCCATCAGCGTGTCTCCTGCGATTGAACGGGCTGCGGCCCTGGCTTGGATTGAGTGCCGTGATGCATCGGGCAGCGCGCCGCGTCGGCGGCCGTGCCGTTGCGCTCGCGGTCCGGCAACGCGGCAAGGCGCTCGTACAGCGTGCGATAACGGTCGATCATCTGCTTCCTGGTGTAATAGCGGCGCACGCGCGCGAGTCCGGCCTGCTGCGCGGCCCGCCAGCGGGTTTCGTCGGCGAGCAGCGACAGCACCGCCTGGGCGAACGCCGCCGGGTCCGCGAGCTGGACCACCATGCCGGCCGGCCCGAGCGCGCGATCTTCCGCATCCACGCCTTCGATCAGTTGACGGCACGAACCCACATCCGTCGTGATGGCCGGCACGCCGGCCGCGAATCCTTCCAGCACCACCAGCGGCAGCGCCTCGCTGATCGACGTCAGCGCGATCACGTCGACTTGCGGCAGCATGTCGTCGATGCGCTGGAAACCGAGGAATTTCACATTGCGGCCAAGCCCGAGACTCTCCACGAGCGCGCGGCATTCGAGCGCGTAAGCGGGATCTTCCTCTTCCGGTCCGATGATCCAGCCCTCCAGATCCGGCATGGTGCGCGACGCAATGAAGATCGCGCGAATGAAGGTCTTGATGTCCTTGATCGGCACCACGCGCCCAATCAACGCGGCCACGCGGTGCGAGCGCGGCTTGCGTGCGGCCACCAGCGGCGCGAGCGCGTCGACGTCGATCCCGTTCGGAATGCATTGCGTGCGCTCGGCGCGCGCGCCGTCCGTGACCTGGCGCTGGCGGTTCGCCTCGTACAACGCGACGATGTCGTCCGCCGCGTCGTACGCGAGCTTGCCGATCGCCTCGAAGAAACGCACCCACAGTTCACGGAAATAGCTGACACGCGAAATGTCGCGTTCGAACACGCCGCGGTTATCGCGAATCCACTGGCTCTGCAGCAGATCGATCTTGCGCTCTTTGGTGTAAATGCCGTGCTCGGAGATCAGCAGCGGGCGGCCCGTGCGGTAGTGCGCCAGTGCGCCGAGAAAGCCGCCATATCCGGTCGATACCGTGTGGTACACCTTGGCCGGCAGCAGCTTTTCGGCGACGCGCGCGAGCTGCCACAGCGGCTTGTGCATGATGCGCACGGTCCAGAAGTAATCGGTGAACGACGGATCGGTGCAGTACTTCTGATATTGATCGACGATCGTGTCCCAGGCCGCGCGGCTCGACAGAAATTGTTCCTCGCTCAATGCGCCGTTCGTCCCGAGCATCGGAATCACGTCGGCCATCAGCGCGCTCACGTCCCTGCCGTTGCGCGGATCGCGCAGTGCGTCGTGCAAATTCTGCGAGCGCGCAAAGGCCGCGGGGTCGCCATCGACGGCACGCGGCTGAAAGTCCGCCACGGCCTGCTCGTACAGGTAGTGCGCTTCGATATGCACGACGTTGTCCGGCAATGCATACGCAGCCCCGTTGTAGTCCTGTTCCCGGCTGCCGATGAAGACAATCGCGAAACGGGTCGCCGGATACGAGCGGATCATTTCATTGACCCAGCTCGACACGCCGCCACGCACGAACGGGAACGTGCCTTCCAGCAGCAGGCAGACATCGGCATCGGCGGCACGGCGGATCGGGAGTTGTTTCATCATGACCAGTACTTCACAACCGGTTTGAGTGTGGGCAACGCGGCGGCATTGCCCAGCGACGCGAGAAGCTGCTTGACGCGAGCGTAGTCGCCGCGCAGGAAGTCGGCTTCAGCCAGCCACGGCACGAGCCGTTCGCGCGGGAAACCGAGCGCGAGCGCGCGGCCAATATATTCGTGCGCGGCATCCGGCTGGCTGCTCGCCAGCGCGAGACGGCCGCGAATCAGCCACAGCGCGGCATCCCCCGGATCGGTCTCGAGCGCCGCCTGCGCGTAGCGGTCGGCTTGTTGCAGCGTATGGCGATAGACCGCGCCCTGCACCAGGTTCTGGTACACGAGTTCGAAATAAAGCTCGGCGAGCATCCGGTTGAGCGTGTGGCGTTCGACGTCGCTGTCGGTCGTTTCCAGCGCTTTGCTGGCCCGGAAGATCTTCTGCATGATTTCGTTTTCGGCGTGATCCAGCGTACCGTAAGCGATCAGGCGAATGTCTTCGAGCGGGTCGGCAAGCAACTCGCGCAGCAACGTGCCCGTAGTGCGGGTCGGCATGTTCTGGATCGCCACCAGCGCGGACAGCCGGTCGGTGGGCGACACCTGGGTATTGGCAAGGCGCGCCTGCAGCCGCGCACCGCCGCCGTGCGACACACGCGACACCAGGTAGGTGACGAATTCCGGGCGCGGCACATCGGCGAGCTGATCGCTGTCCTTGTTGCCCGGAAAGAGCGCCGCCCACACGCAGCTGCTCAGCACGACGAGGCCGCCGAACAGCGGCACGAAGGTACAGGCGAGCCACAGGAACAGGAACGACACCACTCGGGGCTCACGATAATTCGACGGCAACCATGCGCTGAACGCGGCTGCTTCGGCGAGTCCCGCCACCGCTTGCAGCGCGAGAAAGCGCACCAAAGGATCGATCGCGCCGGCTGGTTGCAGCAGGCTCGCGATCGCCAGATATTGCATGATCACGGCCACCACGGCCGCAAGCGCGCTGACGACGAGAGAAAGGGTCTTAGACATCGAGGCCGCTTCGTTTGAGAAGACGCATCAGCGCCGCGCCCGGCTCGTCGCCCTCGAGGTGGAGCGTATGAACGCCGACGCGCGCGCGTTCCAGGTCGGTGTTGAACTGGGCCGTGAGGCTGGCCTCGATCCGCGCCAGATAGCCGTCGATCCCGGTCGTGTCGGTAGCCGGCATCAGGTTCACCAGCACCGACTGCTTGGCCGTCTGCACCGGCCACATCACGTCGAGTGAACGGCGTCGGCGCATGACGTGCTCGAACAGCGAGTCGCCCTCTTCATCGCGCGGAAACGCCAGTGCGACGAGCGACGACGCCACGCCCGCCTTCTGCTGAAGACGCGTGAGGCGGCTCAGGTCGAGCGCGAACTCGTACGGGCAATTCGGCACGCGGTCCAGAATGCGCTGCACGAAAGCGGAATGCTCGACGCCGTCGGCGTAATAACCGAGCAACACCAGCAACAGTTGCAGGTTGTCGAAATTGAGCGACAGGAACGGCATGCGCTTGACGACGAGCAGCGCGCGCAGCTCACCGTTCGCGGACACCAGCGGCGCGCAGACGAGGTACTGGCTGACCGGCAGCACCGTGTCTTCGTTCTTCAGATGCGCGACGCTCAGCGTGGTGAGCGCATGCGTGACGAGTTGATCGTGCACGGCGAGTTCGAACGCGTCGCCGATCTGCGCGATGGCCTGCGTGCCGAGCTTGCCGCGATGCACCGGATACAGCGCCGCAACCTCGATCTGGCAGGCCTGCGCGACGAACTCGAGCAGACCGCCCGCGCCGTCAAGCGGATCGCCGCCCGACGGATCGCCGCCCGACGGATCGCTTTCCTTGCCCGCCGCCGGCACGGCAAGCGCCGTATCGGTCGCGACCGAGAGACGGCGCAGCTCGGTAATCGAATCGCGCAACGTGGTCGGACGCGAAAGCAGGTCCTTTTCGAGCCGCTCGTGCGACAGCCGCATCAGGTAGTGGCTGTTGGTCAACGCCACGAGACGGTCGTTCAGGTAGTCGTTCAACGAGGACGCGCGCCCGGCGCGGCTGCCCCATGTATCGCCGAAATGCCCGGCGAGAATCGTCTGGATCAAACCGCCCGCGAAATACAACGCCGGGAACGGGCCGCCGTGCGGATAAAAGAGCGCCCATGCGCCGAGCATGAAAGCCCCGCTCAGCAGGCCGAGCAGACTGCCGTAGCGCAGGGCCACCAGCAATGGCACCAGCCACAGCCACGGAAAACCGGCGTGCAGCAGCAACGCGTCTTCAGGATGAAGCCAGCGCGCCACGGCCAGTACCACCAGCACGAGCACGACGGTCTCCACGATCGCGAACGGCCGCGCCACCGCGGGCGCCAGCAAGCGGCGCACGCGTCCGAGATTGCCGAACGGATGCGCATGGCGCGGCTTCGAGGCGCCCGGGTTGTTTTCCACGGCTGCGGTATTCACGGCCAGTTCCTTATGACATGTCGGGTTTCGGCTTGCGGGCCGCACTTCGGGCGCAAGCCGGCAACCTCGGGGATAGGCTTATTGACGTTCTTACTGACGTGCTTGCAACGGCGACAGAACCTTGCCGATCAGCGAGATCGCCACGCTCGACAGACCCGAGCGGCTCCAGCCCGTATGCGTGCCCGTCGCGCTCCACACCACGGCGCCGTTCGACACGTCGATCAGTTCGAAGGTCACGCCGACCACCGGCTCGCCGTCCACGCCCGTCTTGTAGCGCCATTCTTCGACCGCGCCCGACAATACATAGCGGGCGTTCTGCGAACGCGCCCATTCGAGCGACTTGTCGCTGTCGGCGCGTTGCGTCGTGTCGAACAATGAATTGCGGTTCGAATCGGCCGGCGCGATGCGCACGTCGGCGATCCCGCCCGCGCGCAGCGCGTTGGCCGCGATCGACTCGGCGCTATGGCCGGCATCCGGCGTTTCGGTGTAGTTGGCGATCGACACCACCGCCACCTTGTCGCCGCGCGAGAGCGCGGGACCCGGCGTCTGGCGCACCGTGCCGCACGCGCTCACCATCAGGGCCAGCGCGGTTGCCGCGACACACCAGGCGCTCGTGCGAGCCAATCGTTTAATGCCGTACATGAAGGATTCTCCTTGGGATGACTATGCGAAATCCGGTTCAGTAAAACCAGCTGTAGCGAGCGCCGATCTGGGTCACCGGTGTGCCGAGATGCGAGACGCGCTGATGCGAGAAAAAGAGCGCCGCGTGATCGCCGCCGAATACGGTGCCGGCGAGGCCCAGGCTGAGTCCCGGACCCCAACCCTGGAATGAGTCGTGCAACAGGCCGACGTCGAGGAACGGCCGCCAGGCACGCGTATACTGGTCGATCAGATCGTTGCCGAAACCGACGAACAGCCCGTATTGCGAGTACGTCTGCGGGATGAAGGTCGATGCGTTGACCGGACCGGCAGCCACCGGAATCAGCCGAGAAATCAAACCGTCGGCGGCGCCGCTCGCGCTGTAGTCGCCATGCGCGCCGACCAGCCGCAACGTGTAGTCGGGATAGTTCGTGCGGATCCGATAGCCGATTTCGCCGGTCGACAGCACACCGCTGCCCAGGTAGTTGCGCGCCTGGCTATAGAAACGATCGGCTTCGACCGTGCCCGTGGCATACAGTTGCTGCGTCACGCGGTACGTGATCGTGCCGATCACGTTGTCCTTCATGCCGCCGACCTGCAATGCCTGCGATTCACGCGCCGTCTGATTGCGGCCCGCCTTGACGGCCACCGACAACGGCGAGTTCCTGCCCCACTCGGCGCCCACCGACACGCTGTAAAAACTGTCGAGCGCTTCGCGGCGGCCGGCGGTCACCACGAAGGCGGTGTCGTACGTTTGACGCCGCGCGTAAACCTCCACCGAACGATCCACCGACGGCACATTGGTCAGTTGCGACTCATCCGTCGAATGCTGGAAGCGTTGAACACCGTTCACGCCGACCATGTAAAAATCGGCGACCTTGATGCTGCCCGCCAACGTCTGTTCGACGTAATCGAGCGGATGCTCGACGTAGCTGGTCACGCTCGCGTCGAGCGATTGCGGCCATGTCAGCGCGGTCTGCTCCAGCCGGCCATGCAATTCCGAATCGTAGGGCGCGCCTTCGAGGCCCTGAAACGCGAGCTTTTCAGCCGTGCCCGGACGATCCACCGCGATCGACGCGTCGATCCGGTTGTAAAGTGGCAAACGCGCGCCTTGCTGGTCCAGCAGACGCTCCATCGCGGGCTTGTCGTTTTCGGCGAGCGCGATCGCGATCAACTGCTCCGCGGGCTGCGCCAGCACGTTGGCGTACTGGCGAGCCAGCCAGCGCTTCGCCAGCGGATCCGCTTCATGCGACATCGCCCAGGCGAGCGCCACATCGCGTGCCACCGAGGACGTCAGTTGCGCCTGATCCGGCGACGCAGCAGCGTGTGCTTTTGCGGGTTGCGCGGGCGGCAGGCCGGCTACGTCGCCCAGCAACGTGCGGCGCGCATCGTTGTTATCGTTGCGGCCGGCGTCGCTGGCCAGCAGATCGATCAGGAAAGCCTTCGACACGTCCGCGTTGTCGAAGATCGATGCGAGCGTGACGCGGCGGCCGAGCATTTGCTCACGCACTTCACTGCCTTGCGAGGCGCGCGTGCGCAGCACGATCCGACCTTGCTCCGTGTTGGCGCGAATCGCGGCCTCTTCCTGCTGCATCTGACGCCAGACGTTGCGGCGGATCGACCAGGCGAGATCGCTGCGCCCCGCCATGTCCTGCGCTTCGGCGTACGTGAGTTGCCACAGCGGATCGCGCGACATCGACGCCGACTGCAGACGCAGATACGCGAGCGCGGCTTGCGGCCGGTTCAGACGCATCAGCGCGGCGGCCAGCGGCCCCCACAAAGCAGGCGCCTGCGCGGGTGCATCGCGCCATTCGGCGACCGCCTTGCGCAGTTGCGCTTCGCTGCCGTAGTCCACCAGCGTCCAGAGCAGCGCGGCGCGCAAGTCGAGCGTCGCGCCTGGCAGCGAGACCGCGTGCTGAAGATCGTGCAGCGCGTCGAGCGGGCGGTCGGTCTGGCGATAGTATTCGGCGCGCACGCGCAGAAACGCGGGGTCGCCCTCACCGGCCCTCAGTTGTTCGGGCGTCACGCTGTTCAGCAACGCGTCGACGCGATCGTATTGTTCGGCATCGGTGTAGTAGTGAATCGCGCTCTGCAGTGCGCGCTGCGAGTGATCGCGGCGGAACTGCAACTCGGAGGTGCGAGCCGCATCGACCGGATACGCGTCGTAGAAGTACGTCATCGCGCTCAGGTCCTCGGGTGTGGCCTGGCCGCTTGCCAGCAGATGCCTGTAGGCGTCGTTCGCGATATCGTCACGCTGCAACAGACGCGCGAGTTGCGCGGCATTGCGCCAGAACAGCACATCGTCGTCCCTGGCGCCCCGGCGTGCGGCGAGCAGCGTGTCGAGCGCGCCCTTGTAGTCACCGTGACGATACAGGAGGCTCGCCGTGCGCAGTGCGTATTGCGTGTTCGACGGATAGAGCTGATTCAGCTTGCGGTAGTAAGCCAGCGCTTCGTCGTCGTGACCGGAGCGCTCAGCGAGCTGACCCAGACGCGAGTCGATCGCTTCAGCCGGCGAATTGCGTTGACGGCCGCGCAGGAAAGCCAGCGCGTCGTCCGGACGGCCGAGACGCTCGTAGGCCGCGACCACCGAATCGATCAGCTTGAGATCACCGGGCGCCGCATTCGATGCCTGGATCAATGCCGCCAGATAGGCGTTGTCGTCGTTGAGCATCGGCGCGAGGCGCTTGACGTTTTTCCAGCCTTCCGGATCGTGCGTGGCCTGCGCGTAGGCGAGCCACATCTGCAAGGCGAGCGGCGACGCGTGGTTCCATTCGGCCACCTGAGCGAGGCGCCTGGTCCAGAGCGGCGAGCCGGGATTCTTGCCGACCTGTTCGGTGGCCACGCGCTGTGCGTTGGGCAAATCGCCCGATTCGAGGAACGACTGGTACAGGAGGCTGGGGACGTCGGTCGATGCGGACGCGGAGTTCGACGCGGTGGCCGGCGCAGCAGCCGAAGCCGCTGCCGTTGCAGGGCTCGAAGTGGCCGCGGCGGGCACAGCGGCCGCGCTTTTCGCGGGCGCAGCAGTGGGCGCCGCGACGCGCACGAGATGCACGGCGCGCGAGCCGTGCGTGCGAGTGCGCATGGCGAGACCGGACCCGGCTTGCGGGCCGTCCATATAAGCGTACTGCCTTTGCGAACCGTCTTCGCGCGCGCGTTCGCGGATAAAGTCGACGAGGCGCAGCGCGCCGTCTTCATCAGGCTGAACCTGCGCATAGCCGGCCAGCGCCTTCGCGTAACGGTCGACGAGGTCCGCACGGTGTGCCGCGCGCGCCAGGTTCAGCAGCACGACGAGCGTCTCGTGATCGTGGGCAAATGCGGCGCCGTGTTCGTTGGCGGCAGCGAGCGCTTCGTCGAGCAGATTGCCCGATTGCAAGGCGCGAATGCCTTCGATAAAACACTGACGCTTCGCATCGAACGTCGCCGCGCTCGCTTGCAGGCCGAACCAGCCATTCGCCGCGCCGCGATAATCGCCGCCATACATGGCGAAACGCACCACTTCGCGATTCCAGCGCGTTTGCTGCGCCGGGTCCTGCGCGGCAAGACGCGCATAGAGCTGGCCGGCGAGCTGTTGCGCGTTCACCGATGCAGCCGCCTCGGCCAGCATCTGCAGATCGGCATTCGACCACGTCAGCGCCGCCGCATTCGTGAGTTGCGTACGCAAATGGGCGAGCGCGGCATCGCGGCCCGGGTCGTTCGCGGGCATCGCGAACGTCTCGCGCGTGTCGACCGTCAGACGCAGCAACTGCGCCGCGCGGCGCATCTGAT
Source organism: Paraburkholderia sp. FT54 (assembly GCF_031585635.1). Classification (NCBI taxonomy): domain Bacteria; kingdom Pseudomonadati; phylum Pseudomonadota; class Betaproteobacteria; order Burkholderiales; family Burkholderiaceae; genus Paraburkholderia; species Paraburkholderia sp. FT54. The sequence continues at coordinate 2,692,196 of NZ_CP134195.1, forward strand.
CGCCCGGAATCGCCTCCATGCGTGTGGCGATACGGCGCGCGTCCTCGTTGCGTCCGAGACGCACATACTGCGTGCCGAGCACCGAGAGGATCTCCGTGTTGTCGGGCTGCACACGCAGCCATGCTTCCAGATAGGCAATGCTGAGATCGCTCGGCGCGTCGGTTGACGTCATCCGGCTGCGCAGACCGCCGCGCGGATGCACGAGATACAGCGTGATCAACACGACGCCCGCGAGCAACAGGACGAGCCACGTTGGCGCGATTCGTGGGCGACTATCGGCCACAGGCGACCTCGACTGACCGGTAGTTCAGTTTCTGTCCGACGTCAGCCGGCGTATCGAAACGCAGGAACTCGCCATCGCGACGCGTGGCGACAGCCTGTGTGTCGACGCTGACCTTGCATTGCTGCGCGTTGGCCAGCCTGACGAACGGCTGGTAGTGCCCGGCGAATTCGAAACGCATGCCTTGCGCCGTGCGCCGGAAGTTGCGCACGAAACCGTTGGCTTCGCCGATATACGGCGCTCTTTCCGCGCTCGCGGTCGCGGTCGTTGCGTTGGCGATCGCAAAGCGGGCACTGCCGCCGTCGATATGGATATAGGTGCCATCAGAGCCCGTTGCAAAACCGGTCACGCCGGAAGCGTTATCGAGCGACGGCCTGGCCGCTTGCGGCCAGTGCAACTCGCGCACCTCGCCGTTGCCGCGCACGATCCAGTCGTTCGCCTGCGGGCCCACCTCTTTCGCCACGGCGAACGTGTGCCAGTCGAGCACCTTGCGGATGTACTCGCTCACATACACCGGCATCACCGGCTGCTTGAGCACCGTCGAGAAGATCTGGTCGAGCGCGCGCAGCGAGGCCACCTTGGTGCCGCTATACATGTGGTAGTAAATGTCGATCGGCTTGAAGCGCAGCGGCCGATCGGTCATCGCGAAGGTTTCGAGCACGCGCTGGAAACCATAGAACGGACCTTGCCAATCGTTCGTGTAGACGTTCTCGTCCTGATTCGGCGCATACACCTGATACGCGCCCGGCCCCTTGTCCACGCCGATCGGTGCGATGTTGGTCCAGCTATCGGCCGATTTCGTGATGACCGTGTCGCCGCCGTTGAAGTTGTAGACGCCGGCCTCGTACACCTTGCGCACGACGAAACCCGGCGGCCGGCAGTCGCCGGACCATTGCAGCAGCACGGTCTTCTTTCCCGGCGGCGCAAGACGCGTGTTGATGTAGTCGATCGAACCCGTGATCTCACGGTCGATATTGAAGCGGTAACCCGGAATGTTCAGCGAGAACGCCGCGTCGCCGCCGCCGCGGTCCACCTGGGCGCCGGTCTTGCTGTCCACCTGCTCCCATTGAAACGGATGCGAATACGTGTGCGTGCCGATTTCGACGTGCTGCAGCGCGAACATCTTGCGTGCGATCTCTTCGAGGCGCGGCGAGATATCCGGATGCAGGCCCTTCGGACCGACCTCGCCTTCGATCACCGAGAGCGTCATCGGCACCTGATAGCGAGTGAAAATCTGCTGATACAGCGCTTCGCCGGAATAGTCGGGGCCGGGGAATTCGGCGCGCGAGGCAAAACCGTCGCCGTCCACGTGCGACATGAACAGCCGCCGCCCGTTTTCGGTCGTGACGCTCGGCGACGGCATGTCCTGCAAATGCAGTGCCGCCTTCATGAACGCCATCGGCTGAATCGCCCAGCGCTCCTGCTCGATGCTGTCGAGCGACGTCACGGTATACGGACTGAGCGCGTAGCCGCCCCACGGCGTGAGCGCGACCTGATCGAGCAGCACGCCGTTGGCCGAGACGCGCAGCAGCGACTGGCTGCGCGAACCCACGCGCACGCCTTGCAGATCGCGCGGCTCGGGCTTCGGGCTGATCTCGAAGCCGACCATCGGATCGCTCCTGACCACCGTGACCGGCCCCGCCAGCGTGCCGCTCACGGCTTGCAGATCGAGCGCCGCGCCGGCGGAGCCGGCGGCGTCGAAGCCGAACTGACCGAGGAACGCAACCGGAACATGATCCGCCATGCGGGCCGCGACCCAACGTTGCCACGCTTGCGGATCGGGCACCGCGCCGCGCTGGATCCAGGCGACGACGCCCGCATAGCGATCCGGCGTAACGGCGTCCGGCAGACGCGACGAAAAATCGGCGTACTCGACGTCGTAGCCCATATAGTTGAGCGGCGTGGCCAGATCGCGCACACCGGCGCTCAGGTCGAGCGGATCGCTGGTGTCGCGGTCCTGCACGACGAGAATCTTGCGCGGCAGCACTTCGATCTTGCCGATGCCGACGACATCGCGCGCCTTGTTCGTCACATACGGCAGCATGCCGGCCGACACGACGCGCGCGGCCGTGTCACGGGCGCACTGCCGGTCGGTGCGCGCGCAATACTCCACGGACACGACCGGCACGCCGCTTTGCCGCGTGAACGCACGCGCCTCTACGATGCGTTGCGCGCGCAACGATTCGGTAACGTCGAGAAGCTGGCCGCTGTCGTCCAGACCGCGAACCAGCGAGTCGCCCACCACCGCGTACAGCGACTTCGCAACCGGCAGCGCGTTGCGCATGACATCGGCGCCGCCCGCCACGAGGCGCGCGTCCGGGTGAGTCTCATGAATGCGGCCCGCAGCGGCCACGGCCGCCGGCGTGTCGAGCAGGAAGCCACGATAGCCGCGCTGCCACAGCGGCTCAATCTGACTGGCGAGAAACGCGTCGGCGGAACCGGCGGACTCGGCACCGTTGGTACGCGCGATCCAGGTGGTATGAGCCAGCGGATGAGCCGCCGGATCGAATCCCGTGGCGGGATCGACCACGACGGCATCGAATGCCTGCAATTCGCCAACAGGCGGATTGGCCGCATAGAAGAAAGCGAGGTTGGGTTGAGACGCGGCAGCGGACTGCAACGGCGCAACTTCCGCCGGCGTCACTGCATGAGTCGCGAGCGGTGCAATACCGGCCGCCCCAAGCATTACCGCAATCAAGGTACGCGTAAGAAATCGTTGGCCCGCACGTTCGACAGCCCCGCAAGAGTCCCCGCCGGCGCACGCCCGGGCCCGCTTCTTCATCGCCAAAATCTTTTCCCCGTTCAGTCTGAACGCGAGCGGCGTTCTCCTTCGGGGAGAATGTTTCCGCTAGCGGATTTTCGAGCCGGCCCGTCGGCATTATTTACATCGCGCAAATCCGACGTTGCGCCGGATGCGAAACCGACTTTTTGTTTGATTACTGGTAAGGCGGTGGAAGATATCACATGACATGTGGCGTCTCAAGCTCGCTTATGTCAGCGCGTGCATCCCAATAGTTAAATAGAGGTAAATGGATCCGCTTGAATTCAAAGGCAAACGATTGCGCCCACCGGCGCAGCCGATACCAATGCCGTCATTGATTAAAATCGCTTCGTCAAGCGGGTCGGCAATGTGTTGGAAAATCGCCGCGGTATGTCAAATCCATCTCTCCGGCACTTGATGTTCTGATCGGCAAATCCTCGCGAAGGAATGCACTGTCTCGTGTCTTTCCCGATTCTTTCAAATATTTTCAAGCTGTACCTAACACGCGTATTCGATAAGCTCGCCCGCTCGGCGTCAGCACTGAATGCAGCAATAAACACCGGGACGCAAAACAGAAATCGATTTTTCGGGTACTCTCGAGCGCGTTCGATTCAATGATGAAAAATAAATTGGCCCCCTAAAGAAATCTAAAGGGATGCCGTTAGTGCAGTTTGGGCAAACCCGGAGCGATCCGGCGACGCAAAACTACAGGGACTCCCTCGCGGGAGTTTGCCAGTTGCCCGCCGTGTCCACGGCGGGCCAATCGACAGCGGTTTCGAAAAACCGCGTCAGGAGGCTACATGCAAAAAAGTCGGGGAATGGGGGCGGTTGCGTTGGTTGCTTGGGAGTCGGCGGACGGAAGTCGCCTCGCGAGGCGAACCGGCAGAGGTCTGAAACGGGCCGGACTCATCGCAGGTCTGCTGCTGGCATGCCTCAGCGGCACGGCCTTGGCGGCCAGCACGGCGACCAGTCTCGTCGTACCCTCCTACTTCAACGCCACGGGCAGCGTCGCGAACTGGAACAGCCTTGTGACCACGGCGCGCAAAGTGCCGACCACCGCCATTCTGAATCCGAACAGCGGACCGGGCGTCAAGGAAGATCCGAACTATGCCGCCGCCGTCACGAAGCTTCGCGCCGCGGGCGGCAAGGTACTGGGCTACGTCTCCACCTCGTACGGCAAGCGCCCGCTCTCCGCGGTCGTGACCGACATCAACACCTACCTGGCGCTCTACAAGGTGGATGGCTTCTTCATCGACGAGATGACGTCCGACAGCCAGATGTCGCACATCCAGTTCTATCAGTCGATCTACAACTACATCAAAGGACTGAATGCCACCTACTCGGTGACGGCCAATCCTGGCACCAACATTCCTGAGCTCTACGCGAGCCTGCCGACGGCCGACCAGTTCGTCGTGTTCGAAAGCACTGCGAAGAATTACGCAAAATATCAACCGATGAGCTGGCAAGCCACCTATCCGAAGAGCCGCTTCGTGCACATGGTGTACGGCGCGACCGCCGCGCAGTTGCCAGGAGTCGTACAATACGCGAAGACGCATGGCGCGGGCGGCGTGTATGTCACGTCGCTGTCCGGGGGTAATCCGTATAAGGCGCTGCCGGCCTACTGGAATGACGAGGTAACCGACGCCGCCGCGCCTTGACGAGCTGACTTATATCGACATACATCATGCCTGCCGCGGCCGACGATGGCGGTCGCGGCGAATCGATTCCGACGTCCTGAATCACGCCGCCTTCAACGCGACGACGAAGCGTTCGAAGGTCGACCGCTCGACACACACGCTCTCGCTGCACGGACACCCCTGCCCGGCATTCGTGACGCTCGGCTTCAGAGCCCCGCCACCGCCGCATCGTAGTTCGCGTCTGCGATATGACTGCCGCATTCTTGCCGTCACGTTCGAGCGAAATTTGCTGCACGCCAGCGCGCCGACCAGGGCGCTCCTGCACATGCGCGGGATCTGGGCACACCTATTGCTCTATTCCGCTCGCCGGCAAGTAACCCGTCAAAGCACGCAGTGCCCACAACGAGCCGCCGTTTTCAATCTCAATCCAGCAATCCATCGGTGGGAGGCCCCATGCTTCGATACGCTGCAATCTTCTTCATCATCGCAATCATCGCCGCGGTGTTCGGCTTCGGCGGCATAGCCGCAGGCGCGACGGAAATCGCCAAGATCCTGTTCTTCATCTTTGTGGTGATCTTCCTCGTCACCTTGCTGATGGGCGTGATGCGACGCTGATGAACGCTTCGACCGCTTAGTAGGAAAATACCTGCCCCGGCGCCGCAGTCAGCATTCCGTTGCAATACTTGCCGTACCGTATTGCAATTGTTGCTGCCCACGCCGGGGCGTTTGCTTCCAGCTATCCGCTGCATCCATCCGTTCCGTTGAACTCATTGCACTGCAGCAGCGCTTCCTTTTTTTGTCGTCGCTTCGTCGTGTTTACGCGGCGCGCGCAATCGGCGCACGCACACTCAATCGATGCGACCAGTTCGCGAGCGTGCGCGTCGCCACCGGCGGCTTGCTCAAGATCGCGCTGTCGTACCGCTTGCCCTCGAAGCGCACGAAATCGACGATACGAAACCCCTGCCCACGATAAAACGCGATCAGATGCGCAGCCGGTTGCGGCGTATCGAGCGCAAGCTCCGCATAACCTCGCGTCGCGGCCCAATGGTCGGCGAATGCGATCAGCAACGTACCGATACCGCGCGCCTGCCATACCGGCTCGACCGCGAACTGCCGCAAGCTGGCGATATCGTCGCGACGGTATAACTCGCAGGCCGAGTCACGATCTGTCGCATAGAGCGTCATCGTGCCGACGATGCGTCCATCGCACACCGCCACGTAGCAATCGCCGCGCGTTGCGCGCAGGCGGGTGGTCTCGACGGTCTGATCCACGCAGGTGCAATTGAGGCCCATCGCGCCGAGCGGCGTGAATGCCCGATGCAACAACGCCGTCAACGCAACGAACGAATCGCGCGCCGGATCGAAGCGGCGCAATTCGACACGGCCCACACCGTGACACACATAGTCGATACGAACGGATTGCTGCGTCGTTGCACGTCGCTTCACGTTGAGCACCTCGCGGTATCAAGATGCCCAAAGTGTAGATTTCGCGTGGGCGCGTCTCAAGAAAAAATGTCGTAAAAACTCACATGGGAGCCGTCGCCGGCGCATCACCCCAAAGCCGGCGCAAGCTGCGGTTCGCCTTCACGCAGACCGAGATGCAGCTCCTCGCAAAGGAACGTCTGCAAGGTTTGCACAGCCGCCGCCTGGGCACCGGAAACCTCGCGCATGAAGAGTCCGAAGTCCGCGGTGGGCGCGTCGGGCAAACCATCGCCTTGACCTAGCACGCGCATCGACTCCGAACGGATGTTGCCGTCGAGCAGCACCGATACACCGAGCCCCGCTTCAACCGCGGACTGCACGGCCGGCAGACTGGTGCTGGTGCACACGATGCGCCACGCGATCCCCGCGCGCCGCAACGCCGCCAGCACCTGCTGCTGCCACAGACACGCACTGCCGAATGCCACCACCGGCAAAGCCGCCTGCGCGTCGCGGCTGAAGCCACGTGCGCCGACCCAGAAAAGCGGCTGCGTCCATGTGAGAAGCGGCGCGGCGTCGACCAGCGCGGGATCGGCGACCAGCACGTCGAGGCTGCCGTCCGCGAGCCGGTTCGACAGCGCCACGCTGCTGTCGACGACGATCTCCAGCGCCACTTGCGGATAGGCGATCGAAAAGCGCCGCAACGCCCGCGGCAAACGGCCGACCGCAATGTCCTCCAGCATACCGAGCCGCACCGTGCCGGACACCTGCCCCGCGCTCAACGCGCGGCGCGCATCGGCGCCGGCTCCGAGTATCGTGTGGGCATACGGCAGCAGCAGATGACCCGCTTCGGTGAGTTGCACGCCGCGCGGCGAACGATCGAGCAGACGCTGCCCGAGTTCTTCTTCGAGCCGGCGCAACTGCATGCTCACCGCGGCCTGGGTACGCGCGAGGCGCGTCGCCGCCACGCCCACCGCGCCCGTCTCCGCCACGGTGACGAAGGCACGCAACAGGCTGCTGTCGAGGTCCCGGCTCATAACGATTCCTGAAGTCAGCATAAGAAATATCAACTTATCTTAATACCGTCGACACCGATAAGATAGCGATGACAGGATTCCGATCCAGCGCCAACCCAACCGACGACCATGCAGGACACCACTCTCCCATCCGCGCTGAATTCCGCGCAAACCACCGTGAAACCCGCCCGCACCGCAGCTGGGGCGGCGTTGCTGTGCGTGCTGTCGATGTCGTGCGTGCAATTCGGCGCCGCACTTTCCGCGCCGACGATGGCCACCTACGGTTCGCTCAGCACCACCTGGCTGCGTCTATGCTGGGCGGCCGTGGTGCTCGCCTTGCTGGTGCGTCCGCGCTTTCTGAGCTACTCGCGCGCGCATTGGACCGCTGCTGGCGTGCTCGGCGCGGCGATGGCCGGCATGACGCTATGTTTTTTCGCGGCGCTCCAGCGCATTCCGTTGGGACTCGCCGTGGCGATCGACTTTCTCGGTCCGCTTGCCGTGGCGACCTTCGCGGTGCGCCGCGCGCGAGCATTGCTCTGGCCCGCACTGGCGATTGCCGGCGTGATCCTGCTCTCGCGCGATCGCGCCGGCTGGATCGGCGAACCGCTCGGCGTGCTGCTTGCCTGCGCCGCGGCGCTCGGATGGGGCAGCTATATCGTGTTGATGAAGAAGGCCGGCACCCTGTTCGCCGGACTCGAGGGACTGTCGGTATCGCTGATCGCGGCGGCGCTCGTGGCCACGCCGTTCGGATTGGCGCAAAGCGGTCTGCACGTCGCAACGGGCCAGCTCGCGGCGACGGCGGGCCTCGCGCTGCTGGTCCCGCTGCTGCCATATGCGCTGGAAATGGTGGCGTTGCGGCACATGCCGGCCGCCTCGTTCGGTATCCTGATGAGTGTTGAACCGGCGATCGGCGCGTTGGCCGGTTTCGTCGTACTGCATCAGCCGATGGGGGTTCTACAGATCGTGGGCACGCTGCTGGTGGTGACCGCGAGCGTCGGCGCCGTGGTGGCGACGCGCTGAAAGCCGCGGCACAGCACGGCACGGCACAGCAAGCCACTGTGCTTAGCTCAGGCGATGTTTTCCGCTTCGTAAAGACGCCGGCCCGCGGCATCCTTCGCGCCGAGGGTCGGTTCGAAATCGATCGGCCACTCGATGCCGATGTCGGGATCGCGCCAGAGAATGCAGCGCTCCAGCTCGGGAAACCAGTATTCCGTGGTCTTCCACAAACACTCGGCGAAGTTGGACAGCACCACGAAACCGTGGGCGAAACCCGGCGGCGCCCAGATCTGCCGGTAATTGGCCGCGCTCAGATACGCCCCGCACCACTTGCCGAAATTCGGCGAATTGAGCCGCACGTCGACGGCGACCGTGAACACCTCGCCCACCACGACCCGCATGAGCCGGCCCTGCGGGCGTTGCACCTGATAATGCAAACCGCGCAACACGCCATGCACCGCGCGCGAATGCCGGTCCTGCACAAACTGGAAAGCTTGCGAGACGTCGTCGATAAACTCGTCCGCGCTAAAGCTTTCGAAGCAGAAGCCGAATTCGTCGCAAAACACCTCGGGCTCGATGAGTTTCACCTCCGGCAATGCCGTCGCGATCACCTTGTTGCCCATTGCCGCTGTGCTCGTAAGAAACCTGACCCGCGCAAACGCGGCCGCCACGACGGACGCGTCCAAATCTCGTAAGGCGAACCGCTGTCGGCACGGACGCCTGCATGAATATCACGCCTCTGTCGCCACGCGGCTACGCGCGCGATATTCGGTGGGAGACAACGCCATGCGCTTGCGAAAAATCTTCGCGAGGCGATCGCCGTTGCCCGTACCGCTGCGGCGCGCGATCTTGTCGACCGGCAATTCCGTCTCGGTCAGGAAGTTGCAGGCAATGCGCAGTCGGACCTGCAGCAGATAGTCCGAGGGCGTGACCTGCATTTCGTGCTTGAAACGTCGCAGGAAATTGCGCTCGCTCATCGCCGCGACCTGTGCGGCGTCGGCCACCGAAACCGGGCGGTCGCAATTGGCCTCCATCCAGCGTGCCGCCGCACGGATCTTCTCGGCCACACTGAGCGTGCCGCCTTCCGCCGGCAAGGGCACCCAACTTGCAGCCATGCCGGGCATCACACGGTCGGCGACGCTGCGAGCAAGCTCGGCGCCCAGATCGCGTTTGATGAACATGAGCGCGCTGCGGGCACAGTCGTTACGATCGTTGGACGCGTTGAGCGCGGACTCGCCCGCGACGCTGGCGAGATAGCGGTTCACCTGCGGTCCTTCGCTATCCGTCGGGCCGGCCGCTTCCAGCACGAGCCGCCCTTCACCGATCGTTTCGATCGCGCGCGTGCGCGATTGCACCGAACGCAACCAGCTGAGTACCCGCTCGTCGCGGGCGGCCACGTGCGCGCCGTAGCCGCCCGCGATGAACAGCACGTCGAAACCGCTGGCAAAGCGCGTGTCGATACGGTCAGTCCAGATGCGCGCGGAAGAAGAACTCGCGACGCTGCCGCCGTCCATGGAAAGGAATTGCACTTCGTAAGGCTGTTCTTCACCGGTGTGCGAACCCGAGAGTTCGTTGGCGGTCTGGAACATCTCCACCACCGTGCCCGGGCCGAGCAGCCAGAAGCCGTCGAACAGCAGCACGCCGATTCGCCGCGTTGCACTACGCACGTTCAGCGTCGGCGTATGTAACCAGGTGATCCTCGCAGTATCAAGGTGCATGTGCGGCATGATATTTCCCCAAACTGTCGTACATTGTGGACCCCGATCGCCGTTAGCAGCCAATATGAGTGGAATGATTTATTGCCGACACAACGAGGCGCGGCCACTTAACGGATTTAGCGTGATGTTAGCGGAATGGCTGGCTATAGTAAATTTGAAAAACAAATTACTATCGAAAAATAGAATGTATGAAGAAAACCGTTATCTCGCGGCTCATATGAGAACAGCGGATTGCTCCGCCGCGACAGCAAACCCATGCAGGCGCGATTTCGATGTCTGGCCGCAAAGCGGCTCGCAGCCTCGTTGTTCAGGCGTCGGCAGGCGTCGCGCGAGCATGCCGGAAGACGCCCGTTTTGTGACCCGCGCTGGGCCAGGCGGCATCCAAAAGTGTTTCAAACCTGAACTCCAAACCTCGCGGATAATGACCGTTCAATAGCCGTTTTATTCGCAAATTGGGAATTTATTTGCTGCTCCATGCAGCCGAACCGGCGTTCAATGAATTGATTGCGATTTAAGAGTTTGAAACGCGCTTCTCTAACGTCTGAAAATGTTTCTATATTGAAACACTGGCGGATTTATACGTATGACCAAATCTCGTGTGCGGCGCACAATTGCGATAAACGTCAGAAGATTGAATGTCGGCCGCGCTGAAGTACGCAAGCGCGTTCCTTAAACAAAGTTTCATCCATGGATCGTGCTCTTTAAGGATACGCCGGGTACGGCAGCGACATAATTTGCGCATCGTGTTAGCCGCAAGGAGCCATGACATGTCGCGCCCCATGAGCATCGAAAGAGTCAACGAATATGGTCAGCACGCGGTTCGCATCGCCGTCGAGGACAGCGCCGTGCTGCTCGAGGTGGCCGATCTGGACGCCGTGATCGAACACCTCAGCGTGCTGCGCGCCGGCATGCGCCCCGAAGTGCCCAAGCAGCCTTCACGCACCCATCAGTATGTGATCGAGATCGACCCGTGCTGGCATGCGGAGAAGCATCCGCTGCACGACGGCGCTGTACTGTTCCTGCGCCATTCCGGTCTCGGCTGGGCCGGTTTCGCGCTGCCGACTGAAAGCCTCGCCAAACTGCACCACGCGCTTACGCAGCAACTGGAAGCCTCGCTGGAAGTGCACGGCATGCTCAACTGAAGCACCCGGCACGCGGAGCGTGTTGCGTTTCACGCAGGACTGGATTTCAGATCACGCGCGCAACGCGTTGCGCAACCCACCTATACTTTAGTCGCCGCGTAGCTGCGGCTACTTTCATTCAAGTCTCTTTCACAAGCGCGGCTTTGTCCGCGCTCTTTTTTTGTCCATGGCCTGGTGTAGCCGATGGTGTTCTCTGGAGCCGGCAAGCAGTCCGCGCGGCCAGTTCATGAACATTGCACAAAATTAAAAAAGACTTAATGTACCTAGCGGCGTGGATTTATCCGCCATCGCCCATGATGCACCCATCGCCCCCTCTCTACTGTTCCAACATGAACCAGCTACAAGCGATGCGTGTCTTCACACGAGTAGTCGATCTCGCCAGCTTCAATCTCGCGGCGAGACAGTTAGGCATGTCGGCAGCCGCAGTCACGCGCAGCGTCGGCACGCTCGAAGCGCATCTGAACATGCGTCTCCTGAACCGCACCACGCGCAGTCTCTCGCTGACCGACGTGGGCCGCGAATATCTCGACGGTTGCCGCGCGATCATCGAGAAGCTCGACGAGATGGAATCGAATCTGCTCGAAACCACGCGTGACCCGCAGGGCACGTTACGGATCGCCACGCCCATGACCTTCGCCACCGCGGGTCTGGGTGCGCTGCTCGCCGCTTACCGCACGCTGCATCCGCGCGTGGGCTTCGACGTCACGACATTCGACACGCACATCGACCTCGTGGAAGGCGGCTTCGACGTGTGCTTCTCCGACGACCGGCGCCTCGCCAATTCCACCCTGGTGAGCCGCACGCTCACCAGCGTCGACGAACTCACCGTCGCGTCGCCCACCTATCTCGCGCGCAACGGCACGCCGCGCGATCCCGCCGCCTTGAACCGGCATGGTCTGCTGACCGTGTCCGACGGTTCGTCGCGAGCCTGGGAATTCGCGGACGCCGACGGCCTCTACCGCGTCAACACCGGCAGCGCGCTCACCGCGACCAGCAGCGCGATGGTGCGCGTGGCCGCGCTCAATCATATGGGCATTGCCTTGCTGCCCATGCCGATCGTCGCCGACGATCTCGCGCGCGGCACGTTGATACCCGTGCTCGAACAGTTCGAGATCAACGGCGGCCCGCGCCAGGTGTCGATTCTCTACTCCGGCCGCAAATACCTGTCGATGCGCGTGCGCAGCTTCATCGACTTCGCCGTCAGCCAGTATCGCGCGCCGGACCGCCCGGTTGCATTGCGCGCGGTCGCCTGAAGCGGGCTCGCGTATCATGCCCAGAATATTGACGATCGAAGACGACGAACTGATCGCCCACGACATCGTTCGCACGCTCAGCGCGAGCGGCTTTTCCGTCGATGTGGCGCGTACCGGCCGAGAAGGCATGGCGAAAGTCATGGCGGGCGAATACGACGTCGTCACGCTCGACCGGATGCTGCCCGATCTCGACGGCCTGACGATCGTCGCGACCATGCGCGGCGTCGGCATGGAAACCCCCGTGCTCGTGATGAGCGCGATGTCCGATGTCGATCAGCGCATTCAAGGCCTGCGTGCCGGCGGCGACGACTATCTGACCAAGCCCTTTTCGCCAGAGGAAATGTCCGCGCGCATCGAGGTGCTATTGCGGCGACGTCCACGTCACGCGAAACCAGAAACGATGCTACGCAACGGCGCACTCGAACTGGATCTGGTGCGTCGCAAAGTCACGCATCGCCATCGCGAACTCGATCTGCAACCCACGGAATTCCGCGTGCTCGAATTCATGATGCGCCATACCGGCCAGGTGCTCACGCGCACGATGATTTTCGAAGCCGTGTGGGGATGCCGCTTCGACCCCGGTACGAATCTGATCGACGTGCACGTGGGACGTTTGCGCAAGAAAGTCGAGATGCCCGGCGAGCGTCCGTTGATTCGCACGATTCGCGGCTCGGGCTATCTGTTCGGCTGAGTCAGCCGCATTCGCATTTCCGAAGAGCAGACTTTGGCGCTGCATGCAGCGCCAAAGTGAAGCCACAACTGCCATGTATCGAAGCGACCTTGCCGCCGGGGCTCAAGCTCGTCAAGCTGGCCGTCAACCGGTCTTCGTGAAAGGCATCGTCAGCGGCGCTCGCCGACGCCTGAGCGGATAAATATCTTTTCATGCACACACCACCGATCCGCTAAAGCCAGTTGACTATCCTTCTGCTCAACCGGTCCACGAATGCATTGAGGTTCGCACATCGGTTCCATCCAATCTGATTTGTGGGGATTACGAACATGAGATCTCTGACGCTCGCCATCGCTTTCATCGGCGTTACCGCAACGGCTTCCGCCTTCGCTCAATCAAGCACGGCGCCCACTCAGCAGACCACCGCGCCGTCGATGCAAGTCGCCGCGAATAGCACGGCTCCCGTCAATGCCGCTGGTTCGTGGGTTGCGCCGTATGGGCAGGCCACCGTCGAGAAGACGCGTGCCCAGGTCTATCAGGAACTGGTGCAGGCTGAGAAGAACGGCCAACTCGCGACTCTGGATTCGACGCTTTACTGGCACTGAGTTACCGACGGCCAGATGAATTATCTCCATCTGCATCTGCACCGGATCTATTAATCGCACCGCCCTCTTGTTCACCAGAGATATCAATGACTCTTCGCTCCGCGATCAAACGTTCGGCTCGTTTCGCCGCCGCCGCTGTTGCAGCCGGCCTGCTGTTATCCGGCTGCGCGACGACACCTTCGAGCACTGCCGACAATTGCGTCGGCCCAGTCAGTTACTGCAACATCTACATCGGTTCCTGAAAAAGAAGAGCGCGCTACCCTTGCGGATAGCGCGCTCTTTTACTGACCGCTTCGACTTTAGAACGAGTGCCGCACGCCGACCCGGCCGACCACCTGCTTGCCGTTGGACGACGGATCGAAACCCGCGACTTGCGCGACCGCCCCACCGCTTGCTTTCTGCAATGCAGCGACTGCATACACAGCAATACGTTTCGACAGTTCGTATTCCGCGCTCAGATTGAGTTGCTGATATTTCGGCTCCTGATTGGTCGCGTGATCCCGGCCATCGGTGTAGGTGTAGCCTGCTGCGAGATTGAGCTGACTGGTCGCGGCGAAAGTGCCGGCGATTTCGTAGTTCTGGAATTTGACATCCTGTCCCGCGTCACCCTGCTGGAAATCGACGTTAGTGAAGTTGCCCCTGACCTTGAACTTGCCGAGTTGATACGACGCGCCGGCGGCAAAGATGCCCTGACTGCGGGCATTGGCGAGATAGTTGCCGTACACCGCATTGGTGTAGCCCGCGCTCCGGATCATTGATCCGGAGCGCGTGAACCGGAATCGAGAAGCGAGAGGGAACGAGGAGAAAAATCAACGCACGCGCCCACCACCATGGACGCAGCAAAGCAATTGTTTTCTAGAAATACCGCCACGGCGCGCGCAGCGCCGCCGGAAGAATGACGGCCTTGTCACTCACGCGGAATGTGCGAGAACACGGAGTCCAGATGTTCCACTACCGCGACTGTGCGAGGAGCCCGCTTATGAGCTGGCGGTGTGAAGCCGCTTTCTTTGCCTACTTTCTTTGCGGCGGCAAAGAAAGTAGGTGTGTAGTGGTCCAATGGCTCTGGACACCTCTAAAGGGGATAATTCTCCAACTGAGGTGAGAGACATGGGCAGACGGAACCTGACTGACGAATTCAAGGCAGAGGCAGTGCAACTGGTGGTTGGGCAGGGTTATTCGATCACCAGGGCTTGCGAGGCGCTGGGCGTGGGCGACTCGGCTTTGCGGCGCTGGGTGGCGCAGTGGCGTGCGCAGCAGGCTGAGCCGCCACGCAGCGACATGCAGATCCAGCGCGACCAGCGACGCATCCGTGAGCTGGAAGCGCGCGTGATGGAGCTTGAGCGGGAGCGCGAGATACTAAAAAAGTCTACGGCCTTCTTCGTCAAGGAAATGGATCGCTCCTCGAAGTGATCCGTTCGCTGAAGAAGGCCTGGCCGGTGAGTCTGATGTGCCGTTTGCTGAAAGTGCCGCGAAGCAGCTATTACGCCTTTGCTGCGCGGCCACGCAAACCAGTCGCATCGCCTCCACTGCTGAAGGCCGTGCGTCAGATTCACAGCGAAAGCCGCAGCAGTTACGGCAGTCGCCGGATGGCGCAGGCACTGCAGCAGCAGGGTTACGCGATCGGACGCTACCGGGCGCGTTCGCTGATGCGCGAGGCGCAACTGGCTGTGGCCAGGCGGCGAACGCACCGGTACCGCAAGGCCGGGGGTGAAGCCCTGATTGCACCTAACCTGCTTGAGCGGCAATTCGAGCCGGGCGCGATCAACCGGGTATGGGCGGGCGATATCACGTATGTGAGAACGCGTCAGGGGTGGTCCTATCTGGCCATCGTGATGGATCTGCACTCGCGCCGCATCGTAGGCTGGGCGTTCGCCTTGCAGGCGGATACGGAACTGGTCATCCAGGCGCTACAGCAGGCCCGGCAGAAGCGGCGCCCGGCAGCGGGGCTGATGTTCCACTCCGATCAGGGCTGCCAGTACACGAGCGAGCGCTTTGTGAGCGATCTGAAGGCGAACGGGATCGTCCAGAGCATGAGCAGAAAGGGCAATTGCTGGGACAACGCGGTGGTCGAGCGCTTCTTCAGAAGCCTGAAAAGTGAATGGATTGGCGAACAGGAATACGGCAGCCACGAAGTCGCCCGCCGCGACATCGCGGGCTACATCGCAGACTTCTACAACTACCGGCGCATTCATTCGGCGGCAAACAATTTGCCTCCAGTGCGATACGAAACTTCGATTTATTGAAAAACCTCTTTGTGGGTGTCCAAAGAGGCTTGACCACTACAGTCGGTTCGCTTTTCCTGACGTCGAGGGTAAATCCCCTTTCACACAAAGCAGCGGCGTCTGCTGCTTGCCCCGCTCCCAATCTATTACGCTGCTATTGCAAATGCTTACGCGCGGATGCCGTTTGTGAAAAAGACTTATCACAACAGGATCAGGGATAAAGCAAATATGAAAAAGACAGCCCGAAGGCAAAAGCCGGAATACTCACGCAAGGCAAACAACGGCGGTCGTTTTCTATCGTGGAAAAAAGAGGCGCACCGCGGACTCGCGGCAGCCGCCTCAGTATCGTTACTGTTCACGCTCGCAGCGTGCGGCGGAAGCGGCAGTAGTGATGCGTCGCCCGCCGCTACCTCTCATGAATCTTCGACACCGACACTCGAATCGACAGCAGCGCTTGCAGCAAAATCAACGACTGTTCCGCTTGCTCTGTCGTTAAAGATGGGCGGAAGCAGCCTGCCTTCGGACACTACGGTTGACCGATTCATCGTTAAATACAAATCGACTACGGCGGAACGCACGTCAACGACGGCGGTGCAGTCCAGACTTGACCGCCTCGCCGGAGTTTTCCCATCTAAAGCGCGTCATTTGCGTCGCATGGGAGTCGGGTCGGATGTAATAACGACAGAGCGTAAACTGAACGCCGACGATGCCAGGAAGTTCATGCGCGCCATTGCGTCGGACCCGGACGTTGAATATGTAGAGCCGGATGTCCCTATATCCGTAAACTCTACTCCCAACGACCCGTTTTACAATCTGCAATGGGGAGTCTTATCAAACCTTGACCCTGGCCAGTCCAATGTGGGGATTCGCGCGGCCAAGGCGTGGGACAACGCGACAGGTGCGGGAATCACAATCGGACTTGTGGACAATGGCGTAGCAAGCCATAGCGACCTGAACGCCAATATCATCCCGCAAGGCTTCGACTTCACCTACCTCGGCCCCCCGGGTGGCTCAAATCCTGGCGTAGCAGGAGGATGTGGCTACGTCACGTATCACGGCACTCACGTTGCTGGCATCATGGCCGCCGTGACGAACAACGGCATCGGCATTTCAGGAATCGCCCCATCGGCAAAAGTTGTTTCCGCGCGGGTGCTCAACGGATGCGGAACGGGTGTGCTTTCCTCCGCTTCGGATGCGGTGATGTGGGCATCTGGCGGATCGGTTCCGGGCATTCCCGACAATACTCGCCCCGTAAGTGTTATCAACTTGAGTATCTCGGCTCCAGGCCAATGTTCAAAATCGATCCAGGCCTCAGTTGATTATGCAACCAGTCACGGCGTGGTCGTGATTGCTGCCGCAGGGAACGATAACAAGGATGCATCGAATAGCCAGCCTGCCAATTGTCACGGTGTTATTGCTGTCGGCAATACTCAGGAAAACGGTGCGAGAGCCAATGATTCCAACTATGGGGCTACTGTTGATATTGCCGCGCCAGGAACAAATATTTATTCAACCTATAACGATGGTACCCGGGGGCTTGGCGCTGAAAGTTACGCTTACTTATCCGGCACTTCGATGGCCACGCCGATGGTTAGCGGCGTCGTTGCGCTGGTGAAGTCAGTGGCGCCGATGTCGTTAAGCTCCGCGGAAATGCGCACGCTAATCACTCAGAACGCGCAACCATTTCCTAAACAGCCGGACCAACCGCTAGGATCGGGCATTATTGATGCGGCGGCGGCAGTCGCTGCGGCGAAAGCCGGTAAGATTCCGGCAGCGGCAGATTTCAGTTGTTCGCAGGGTGAGGCTGGGATGACGGTGACATGCACAGACCTCTCCACGGCGAGAGGCGCCACCTCGATCAGGTCTTGGGCCTGGAACTTCGGCGCGAGTAATCAAGCTGATTTGGTCACCAAGCAATCAACGAACCCGAACTACAACTATGAATATCCTGGCACCTACAACATCACATTAACTACGACTGACAGCACGGGCGCAATTAGCTGGCTTACGCGCCCTTTTTTGGTCGCCCCCCCGGTAGCAACTGCTATCAGCCCTGAGACCCACGTAATGGTCCCAGCCCAAGCCAACGTAAGGAAGTATTTTTCGCTCGATGTTCCGGTTGGCACGACATTCCTGAGGGTAGCAATGGCAACCCTGAGTAGCCTTGCAACTGGAACGATGTATGTCACGGCTGGTTCACCCACTACGGTAGGCGCGGCTTGCGTCCGGTCTTATTCTGCCTCAACGGGCGGCAGCGCCAGTTGCATCATGCCGAACCCGACAGCGGGCACTTACTACATTATTCTGAGTCCTAACGCGAACCTTAATGGCGCTGACCTTTTTGCCACCTTTAATCCATAAATTTACGATGTAGTGAAGACTCCTGCGTCGCCATTGCGGCGCGCAGGAGCTCAGCCTCCGCAAAAGCTACGCCAGTTATTCCTGAAATGTCCAACCCCACCGCCCGCAATTTCTGCATAACAGACCTGAACGCCCTGATTGCCCGCGCAGATGCCGATTATTCCGCGCAACGCATGACAGATGCGGCTCATGGATATCGTCAGGTACTGGCAATCAGTCCGCGCGATGTTCATTCGCTGCATCGTATGGGGCTGGTCAGCGTGAACCTTAACGAGACCACAGAGGCAAGCGCTTTTCTCGAGTTGGCACTTCAGGCAGCCCCTGCCCGTGCGGACCTATGGGAACATGCGGGCCTGGTTGCCACAATGAGAGGCGAATATGTCCGGGCCGAGGCGTTTTACCGTCATGCACTTGGACTCGCCGGCAGAACCGCGACGCTGCACCGTAACCTTGGCGACTGCCTGCGTCTATCGGGGCGGCTCTCTGATGCGAAAGCACAGTACAAACAGGCCATTTCGATAGAACCGGACTTGCATCATGCGATTCGTGCCGTCGCGCGCATAAGCACAGAACTCGGGGAAGACGATGAAGCTGCCGACTACTGGCTACGCGCGTGGGGACTCGATCCGTCCTCCCTGCAAGACGGGCTTGATCTGATCACCGCACTAGAAAAAGTTAGACGGACCACACTGGTTGGCGAAGCGGTTGCCCAGATCAGAAACCGGGAGGCGGCCAGTGTCGAGTCATTGCAAGAACTTTGTCTCACGCTGTATAAGATGGACCGTTTCGCCGAGATGCTGAGTGTCTCCCGCCAGGGGCTCGACATTGATCCGCGACGCGTTAGGTTGCACCACTACGCGGCACATGCACTCAGTGTGCGCGGCAGAGTTGCAGAGGCTATCGTTCACAGCAGGAAAGCCGTGCGACTCACGCCGGACGATCCAGTCATGCAGTGCCAGCTCGCATGCCTCGAACTGAGTTTAGGTGACTTTAAGAATGGCTGGGCGCGACGTAATACTATTTACGCCACGCCATTGGCGCGTAGCACGTTGGTTTTCCCGGGCTTTCCGCTCTGGAACGGTGAACCGGTTGCCGGCCGCCAATTCCTGCTCGTTGGCGAGCAGGGGCGCGGGGACGAAATCCAGTTTATCCGGTTCGCTGAATGGCTATACCAGCAAGGCGCAACTGTCGATGTGATGGTCAGCCAGCCCATTGCCAGAATTGCGACCAGCATGAAGGGTGTACGGTCAGTTTTTACCGAGATCCCGTCCGGCCCCTATGACTACTGGAGCCACATGCTAAGGATGCCGGAGTATATGAATCTCGATCTGACAGTGCTGCCCATCGCTATGCCATACCTCGCGGCACCTCCGCGCGAGGTTGACCGATGGCGTGTCAAGATTGACGCGGCCTCGCCGTTAGTGGCAGTAAAGAAAACGCCGAGAATTGGAGTCGTGTGGTCCGGCGGTCCCTATACCGCTCTAGATCGGTTTCGGTCTATTTGCATCGAGGCGCTAATCCCTCTTTTCTCGCATCCGGGGACCACATGGTTTTCGGTCCAGAAAGGCGAGCATGAGCGCGACAGCGAAGCCTTGGAGGAGAGGTTCGATTTTCATACGCTCGGACCAGTCATCGGAGATTTCGCAGATACGCTCGCTATTCTTGAGACGCTCGATTTGCTTATTACTGTTGACACGGCCGCCGCGCATCTTGCCGGCGCGGCGAATCTTCCTGTCTGGGTACTACTGCCCGCGTATTCAGAGTTGCGCTGGTTGACCGATAGAACAGACAGCCCCTGGTACCCGTCGATGCGGCTATTCCGGCAGCGCGAGCTTGGGGAGTGGGACCCGGTTATCGAAGAAGTGCGCGACGCTCTCAGGGATTGGTGTGGTACTCGGACGCCATAGTGTCAGGGTAACCCGTGTCATCCGGGGACCGCGGCTCCGCTTTGGCAACTTGCTCGGGGGAAGTAATGACAGTCAACCAGGCTGCGTGTTGCTGTCGGGCTTCGGGGGAACCATCGACATGTCAACTGAAATAGCGGACTACTGTGAACCAAAAAAAACGCAAACAAAAAACTACGCATCAACCGAAACCTGATACCCAAACCGACTAACCGTCTCAATCCGAACCTCAGGAAAATCACCCAACAGCTTCTTCCTCAGCCGGGAAACAACCAGATTGACACTAGAAGGATCGACATCCTCCTTCTCCGGCCAGGCATATCGAATGAGCTGATCCCGTGCCACAGGCGCATTAACCTGCCTGATCAGGCACTCGAGCAAAAGAAACTCTCTACGAGTAACGCCAACCCTGCGCCCACCAAAAACAAGCTCCCGTGTAGCAGCATCCAGCGAAGGCCCATCGACAGCATTCAAAACTGAAGAAAGCGAGGACGAAACACCAGCCCCCGCGCGCCCCACTCCAATACGCTGCAAAGCCTGCATCCGTTCATGCATTTCGATAAACGAAAAAGGCTGGCAAAAGCAAGCGTCCGCGCCGGCGCGCAGAACTTTGGTGCGATCCCGCGCAGTAGCCGCCCCCAACACAGCCACAATCGCAGCCCCCTTCCCAGCCGCGGCAAACTCCGCAATAAACTCAAGTAACGCAGAATAAAGCCCAACCTCCAGCACCATCAAAACAATTGCATCAAACGGTTCCTGAGCCGCGAGAAAGACCCCATCCCGCAGATCCTGAGCCGGCTGCAAACTATGTGCGCTCTCCTGAAGCGCCTTGAAAAGCCAAGCCGCTTCCGGATGAGATGGACCCACGAAGAGGATGCGCATTCACTCCCCTGCAAGGACAAGAAAAAAGGCCAGGCTCATGCGAGCGTCCTCGACCAGCATTCGATGGATATCCTGGCACCAGGCTGCGCATTGCCGATCTTCATCGTGAAGTCATGCACCCGCATCACCGCGGAGACAATGCTCAGCCCCAATCCGGATCCGGCCAGATGACGTGTGCTCTCCCCACGATAAAACCGCTGCAGAACCGCATCGCGCTCATCCGCGGAAATACCCGGTCCGTTATCGACGACATCCACCTGCGGCCCGGAGGTCGTCTGACGCAACTCCATGCGCGCCACGCCACCTTCAGGGGTGAACTTGATAGCGTTATCCACCAGATTGCTCAATGCTTCAAACAGCAAGGCGCGATCGCCATAGATCGCATCCACCGGCTGTGCATGGACGGAAAACTGGACCGAACGGCTCTCGGCGAGCGGCTCGTAAAGTTCGCCGACCTCTTCGATCAGCGTCTCCAGTTGCACTTCACCAAAGCCGCCGCGCCGCTGTAACGTGCCGATCTCCGAGATGCGCAGCATGGCGCGAAACCGGTCGAGCAAGGCGTCCGTTTCGGTGCGCGCGCGATCCACCAGTTTCGCGAGCTCGCCATCGTCGAGCGTTTCGGTGCGCTCCGCCGCGTGTGCAAGCAAGGTCCGCACATGCGCGAGCGGCGTACGCAGATCATGAGCAATGCCGTCGCACGCGCCCTTCACTTCGTTCATCAGACGCTCGACTTCGGCGAGCATATGGTTCACGAGATGCGCGAGCATGTCCACTTCGTCGCGGCCGCCGATCGGCAGACGCTGCGCGAGATCACCCTGCGCGATACGCTGCGTGACGTGCCGGATCGCTTTCAGACGGCGCATCTGCCGCACGCTCATCGCAAGGCCGCCGGCCACGCCGGCGAGCAGACACAGCACGCCGCCACCTACCAGCGCATTGATGATGGTCTCGCGAATCCGCAAGATGTGCGTGAGGTCACGCGCGATCACGAGCGTCGAGCCGTCCTTGCGCCGCTCGGACATGGCGCGCACCACCGGCGCCTGATCGTTGTGTCCCAAAGCAAGTGTCAGATCGAGCGTCCTGCCGGTGCGGTTGGTGGGCAGCGCAGCCGGATACGCGAGCACGTCGCCGGCCAGCAGCCCGCCCTCAGCGGAGAACAGGCCGTAGTAATCGGTGTGCATGCGTTCATGTTCGATGCGCCGATGAATCGCTTCCACGAGACCCGAATCGGGCAGCGAATCGAAGTAGATCAGTTGCCAGTCCATCACCACGTCGGTCTCGCGCTCCATATCGCCGGTCACGGCCCAGCCGATGAAGCCCAGCAGCAGCATCACGGATAACGAAAAGATGACCGCGTAGACGGAAAGCAGGCGAAAGGTGGTGGAATGCCAGCGCCGCCCGAGCGCAGATTGAGCGGGGGGGGTTGTGTCCATCAAAATGTGTCGCTCATGCGAGGATATAACCCGAGCCCCGCACGGTCTGGATCATTGGCGTCACACCCGGCGGGTCGATTTTCTTGCGCAGGCGCCCCATGTGCACGTCGATCAGATTGGTACCCGGATCGAAGTGATAACCCCACACCGCCTCGAACAGCATGGTGCGCGTAATGGTTTGCCCCGCATGGCGCATCATGAATTCGAGCACACGGTACTCGGTGGGCAGCAGAACGATTTCCTCGCCGTCACGCTGCACCTTGCGTGAAATCAGATCGAGTTCGAGCGGGCCAACGCGCAAGTGCGTTTCGAGTTGCGCGGCCGGCGTCTGACTGCGGCGCAGCAGCACTTCGAGGCGCGCGGTCATCTCTTCAGGGTCGAACGGCTTGGTCAGATAATCGTCGCCGCCGGCGCGCAGGCCGCGCACCCGCTCATCCACATCGCCCAGCGCGCTCAACATCAGCACCGGTGTCTGGATGCCGATGCTGCGCATGGTCGTCAGTATTGTCAGACCGTCCATGCCGGGCAGCATGCGGTCGAGCGTGATCACGTCGTAGTCTTCGCTGATCGCGCGCGCCATCCCGTCGCGGCCGTTGGCCACCCAATCCACGGTGAAGCCGCGGCTTTTCAGCTCACCGACAATTTCATTCGCGGTAATTTCATCATCTTCGATCGTCAGTACTCGCGACATGATCATTGCTTGCGCCGCAGCCAGCTCTACCGATGCAAGCGGCGGGCGCGACCGGTTATCAGTAGGTGGACATGATGCCATATTCGGCTTGCGCATTCAGAGCACGGGCGTGCGGTTCGACGGATGCCGGCGCTTCGCCAAGTGCCTGAGTGCAGATTACGCGCGGGCTGTTAGCCGGGGAATATCCGCTTCATGAAGAAAAATTTAGGTTCGCTGCAAAGACATCAAAACCCGGCAAGCCACACCGGGATAAAACAAGTTTCATGCTGCCGATGCCGCTCCGGTAGGGGGCGCCCACTAGTCTAATGTCAACCCGCAGCCCGTTTCGCGGGACGACCCGAACCCTCTTGTGGATGACATGAACATGAAGCTTGCAACGAAAACCCTGCTCAGCGCCCTTCTTCTGATTGGCAGTGCGTCGGCCATGGCCGCACCGCATCTCACGCCGCAGCAATGCAACGATTATCCCTTCACACCGTTGAAAGGCGAAGTGACGCACAAGCAGTTGATGCGCGAACTGGGCGAACTCGAAGCAGTCGGCTATCAACCGACCGCCGATGACGACGACTACCCGAACGAACTGCAACAGGCGGAACATAAGCTGCAGGCCGAGTATCGCGCGGACTGCATGCCGGCCGCGCCGAACGTGTCGGCAAGCAATGCACAGATGCCGACGAGCGCGGCGCCCATGCAAGCCGCGAATCAGCCGGCCGGTTGAGCACGGCGTTGGTGAAGCACAGTCAGGCGGTTGGCGATTCGTCGAATGATCCGCGTTCGACCGCGGCACGGCGCATCCGCCGTTGCTCACGCTTGCGATGCAGCTCCGCAAGCCGTCGCCGGCCATGCGTGAGCGATGCGACCGCATGGAACGCGACCGGCGCGAACACCAGCCCGAACAGCGTGGCAGCCAGCACCCCGCCGAATACACCCGTGCCAATCGAGCGGCGGCTTTCGGCGCCCGCGCCGCTCGACACCACGAGCGGCACGACGCCTAGCAGGAACGCCGCCGAGGTCATCACGATCGGCCGGAAGCGCGCGCCCGCGGCTTCGGTCACGGCGCGCGTCAACGGCAGGCCACGCTGGTACAGATCGCGGGCGAACTGCACGATTAGAATCGCGTTCTTCGCCGCGAGGCCGATCACCGTGATCATGCCGACCTTGAAGTACACATCATTAGGCATGCCACGCAACAGCACCGCCGCGACCGCGCCGATCACGCCGAGCGGCACGACCATCAGCACGGCAAGCGGGATCGTCCAGCTTTCGTAGAGCGCGGCCAGCGCCATGAAGACCGCCAGCAACGAGAGGCCGATCAGCAGCGGCGTGAGTTTCGCGGCCGCGGTTTCCTCGCGTGCCGCATCGACCCAGTCATAGCGCACACCGACCGGCAACGAAGCCGCGAGCCGCTCCATCTCAGCCATGGCCGCACCGGAGCTATAGCCCGGCGCCGCATGGCCGCTCACGTCGAGCGACGGATAACCGTTGTAGCGCGTCAGCATCACCGGGCCGATCGTCCACTGACGCGTCGCGATGGCCGAGAGCGGCACCATGCCGCCCGTCGAGTTGGGCACGGCGAGCGCGAGCAGATCGTCTTCGGTCATGCGCGTGGCGGCGTCGGCGGCGATCATCACGCGGCGCATGCGGCCGCCGGCCGGGAAATCGTCGATATAGGTCGAGCCGAAGGTGCTGCCCAGCACGTCCGAGATGCGATCGAACGACACGCCGAGCGCGTACGCTTTCGCGCGGTCGACGATCAGCTCGACGCGCGGCGCGTCAGGCAGATCTTCCGAGTGCACCGAGGCCAGCACCGGACTCGCCTTCGCCCGCGCGAAGAGTTGCTCGCGCGCGGCCTTCAGCGCGTCGAGCCCCACTCCGCCGCGATCCTCGAGGCGGAACACGAAACCTTCCGAATGTCCGAGTCCCGGCACCGAAGGCGGCAATTGCGCCTCGACGTTGCCGTCCAGAATCTTGTCGAACTTTGCGTTGAGCCGGTCGCGCAGCGCCAGTGCATCGATATCGCGCTGGCCCCAGTCCTTGAGTTCGACGAATCCCATCGCCACGTTCTGGCCACTGCCGGAAAAACTCCAGCCGATCACACTCGTGACATTCGCGATGGCGGGCTCGGCATGGAGAATCTTTTCCATGCGTTGCACGACAGCCAATGTGCGTGCCTGGGTGGCGCCCGCGGGCAATTGCACCATCACCTGCAACTGACCTTCGTCTTCGCTCGGCAGAAAACCACCGGGCATCTGCCAGTAGAGCACGCCGCATGCGGCGACCAGCACCGCGTAGACAGCCAGCATCGGGCCGATGCGGCGCAGCGTGCGCGCGGTCAGGCCGCGATATCCACGCGCGGCGCGATCGAAGCCAGACGTGAAGCGGCTTGCCGCACGCGCCGCGAAACCAGGAAAGCCGCGCCGCGCATCGCGTTGCCGCACCGATCGCGTCTGCGCCTTCAGCAGATTCGCGCACAGCGCGGGCGTCAACGACAAGGCCATGAACGACGACACCAGCATCGACGCGATCATCGCCACCGCGAATTGCCGGTAAATCCCGCCGACGCCTCCGGGAAAGAACGCCATCGGCACGAACACCGCCGTCAACACCGCCGTGACGCCGACGATCGCGCCGCCGATCTGCGACATGGCACGGCGCGTGGCCTCGCGTGGCGGCAAGCCCTCTTCTTCCATCACGCGATGCACGCTCTCCACCACCACGATCGCGTCGTCGACGAGAATGCCGATGGCGAGCACGAGTCCGAACATCGTGAACACGTTGATCGACAGACCGCACGCATACATGGCGAGAAACGCGCCCATCAGCGTGACCGGAATCACCACGGTGGGCACCAGCGTGTAGCGCAGATCGCGCAGAAATAGCCACATCACGAAGAACACCAGCACCACCGCTTCCGCGAGCGTGACAAGCACCTCGTGAATCGCGATCTGCACGAAGTGCGCATTGTCAAACGGGATTTCGATGGCGACGCCCGAAGGCAAGCCCTTTGCCAGCTCGGCAAGCCGCGCGCGAATCGCGTTCGACGTTTCCAGCGCGTTGCCGCGCGGCCCGAGTTGAATCCCGACCGTGGCCGCAGCCTTGCCGTTCAGGCGCGAGTAGTACGAGTAGTTGTCACGCCCGAGTTCGACCCTCGCGACGTCGCGCAGGCGCACAGCCGAGCCGTCGGGCCGCGCTTTCAGCACGATCTGGCCGAATTCGGCCGGCGAGATCAGCTGTCCTTTCACGCTCACCGAGGCCGTCAGTTGCTGCCCCGGCACGAACGGCGCGTCGCCGAGCGTGCCCGCCGTCACGGTCGCGTTCTGTGCGGCGATGGCGGCGTTCACCTCGGCGGCGCCGAGGCCGTATTCGCGCAGCTTCATCGGGTCGAGCCAGATGCGCAGCGCTTCGTCGGCGTCCCAGAGTTGGGCCGAGCCCACGCCGGGCGCGCGCTTCAGCTCGCGCAACACGTAGCGGCTCAGATAGTCGCTCAATTGCACGGAGTCGCGCGTGCCGTCGGTGGAACTCAGCGCGACCAGCATCAGGAACGTGTTGGCCGCCTTGAACACGCTGATGCCCTGCTGCACCACCTGCTGCGGCAAACGCGGCTCGACCTGCTTGAGCCGGTTCTGGATGTCGACCAGCGCGAGATCCGGATTGGTGCCGGGCGCGAAGGTCGCGTCGATTTCGAGCTCGCCCAGGTTGTCGCTGGTCGTTTGGTAGTACAGCATATTGTCGGCACCGTCGAGACTCTCCTCGATGATGCTGCCGACGTTGGCGTCCACGACTTCAGTCGAGGCCCCCGGATACATGGCGGATATCACGATGCGCGGCGGCGCAAGGCGCGGATACTGCGCCACCGGCAGTTGCGGGATAGCCAGCGCGCCCGCCACGACGATGGCGAGCGCGACGATCCATGCGAAGACCGGGCGGTCGATGAAGAAAAATGGCACGCAAAGAATCCGTTCAGATGGTCTGGAGGCGCGGCGCGTCGACGAGACGGGCCATATGCAGCACGTCGGCCAACATGCCGTCGCGCATGGCAAAACCGCGCGAGCGGCCTTCTTCGACAAAGCCGAACTTGCGATACAGCGCGATGGCCGGCGCGTTGTCGGAGAACACCGTGAGGTCGATGCGGCGCAAACCGAGCGACGCGTCCGCGCAATCGGTCAGCCCTTCCAGAAGCGCGGCGCCGACACCGCGGCCATGATACGCATCGTGCACGGCAACGCCTAAATGCGCGCAGTGCGCGCGGCTCGACCGGTGGACCTCCAACCCGGCATGGCCGACCACGCGTCCGTCGATAATCGCGCATACATTCACGCCGCCTTTGAGGCGCCGCTCGTACCACGCCGCGAGTTGTTCGGGACTGCGATAGCCGACGGACAGCGTGCCGCGCCGCACGCCGGGCAGGCTCATAATCTCGGCGAACGCATCCATGTCCGACGATTCGAGCGCGCGCACCGCAATACATTTGCAATGTTCGGCGTCACCAGGCAACCTTGTTTCTTTCATGGTCTTATTCCGCAGCGAGATGGACGGCCTGTGGCGGCGGCATCCACGGCGCCGGCTCGCGCAGCCGCGCCATGAAGAAGCAATCGATCAGCACGCCGCGACGCAATACCGCGCCGCGCTGACGCGCTTCGACCTCGAAGCCGAACTTGCGATATAGCGCGAGTGCCGCGTAGTTATCGGTGTAGACATGCAACTCGACGCGGCGCAGACCGAGCCAGTTGTCGGCGAGATCGAGCAGTTCGGCCATCAGCGCATCACCGATGCCGCGCCGCTGCCATGCGTCGTGCACGCCAATGCCAAGCGATGCGGCATGCGCGCGGCGCCCCTTTAAAGGTCTAAGGCTCGCCTGACCGACGAGCGTATCGCCCACCGTCGCCGCGATGGCGATTTCGGGCGCCTCGAGTTTTTGCAGGTACTCGCGCGTGCTGGCAATGGTCCGAAACGGAATCTGCGGATTGCCGTTCATCGCCGCGGGCAACTGGAGCAGCGCATGAAATTGTTCCGCGTCGGCCACGCGCAACGCGCGCAGCGTCAGGCCCTCGGGCAAGCTCTCAGGTTTTGAATCTGTTTTTATTGGTCTATCCATAGGCTTATAACGTCAATTCGAATGACCTCACCAGAATGCCCGGCAATTGCATGCCGCCCGTGGCGCGCTCGCCCCATGTCGAGTCGCTCAATAGCAGTTCGGCCTGCGCGCCGAGTTGTTCGAGTTCGCTGCCGAGCAAACGGTACAGGCTGTCGTCGAAACGCATGGCATCTAGCGGTGCGACGATTTCTCCATTCTCGACCCAGAACGTCGCGAAGCGCGTCATGCCGGTGAGACGGCAATTCATGCGGTCGGAGAAGTTCACGTACCAAAGGTTGCCGATGTAGAGCCCGGTATCGATCTTTGCGAGTACGTCTTCTTCCAGCAGATCGCCCGCTTGCATCGAGAGCGCGGCCGGCGACTCGCTGGCGAGCGCGCCGTTGGGCGTCAACCCGTACTCGCGTGCGCTGCGTGCGTTGGTCAGGCGTTCGGCGCTGCGGCCGGCCTCGATCAACGGAACACTGTCACGCAGGTAGCCGTCGTCGTTGAAACCTGGCGTGATGCCGAGACTCAGATCTTCGCTGACCGTGACGCGCGGGTCGACTACGACTTCTCCCACATGCAGCTTGTACAACTCGCTGCGTGAACTCGCCTGGGCGCGTGCGGAAAAGCCGCTCCATGCGGTGACGCCGAGCAGTTCCGCGAGCGCGGCAGGCGCGAGATAGGAACGGTAACGTCCCGGCGCCAATGCGCGCGGCGTGCGCGCGAGCACGGCAAGACGTGTCGCGGCTTGCTCGACTTTGCGCGCGAACACGGCATCGCTCCAGTCGTCGCCTGCGTAAGTTGTCTTGATCGCGCGGCCGCTCGGGTCGTACAGCGACCAGCTGAAATTGAAGTTGTCCACCTCATACCAGCCACGGCTGCCGTTCGTGCTTGCGAAGCCGCGCACGATCGTGCCGCCCGCATAGAAGCCCACGAAATCGAGCCCTTGCGCGCATTCCGCGACGATACGCGCGAGGCTGTCTGGATTCGGCAGCTTGCCGGAGCGCTGCGTCGTGCGCTGCCATTTCGACGTGTCGAACAGCAGATGCGGATCGTCCGCCGCATCGCGCAGACCTTCACGCAACGTGGCGAGCGCGGCGCTCACTTCGTCGAGATCCTGTTGCAGATCGCCGCAGACCGTCAGCGTGGAATAGGCCTGACGTGCGCCGTCGATCAGACGCAAAGTCAGCTTGCCTTGCGACACGCTACCGGTCTGCCGCACCTTGCCCGAATTGAAACGAATGAAGTCGGACTGCTCGCCGGCGAAAGAACTCAGCGTAGTTTCGCCGCCTTGCTGAAGACGCTCGATCGCATCGGCGAGCAAAGCGAAATGCCGCTCCCAATCCACCGACGTAGCGGCGCGCGAAGTGATGAACTGGCTCATCATGCGCCTCCGAACACGTCGACATCGCTGAACACGCAGGCCGGCGACGCATGGCCGACGCGAATGATCTGCGCCGGTTCGCCTTTGCCGCACATGGACGTGCCATACACTTCGCGCGTGCCCGCGTTGCCCACCGCGCTCAGGCTGCGCCAGAAATTCGCCGAAATGCCGCGGTAATTCGGCTGTTTGACGACTTGCGCGAGCTTGCCGTTCTCGATCAACTGGCCGAACTCGCAGCCGAACTGGAATTTGTTGCGATGGTCGTCGATTGACCAGGACGTGTTGGTGCGCATCAGAATGCCGTGTTCGATATTGCCGATCATCTCCTCCAGCGAACTCTCGCCGGGCTCGATATTCAGATTCGCCATGCGGTCGATCGGCGGCCGGTTCCAGTTCGACGCGCGCGAGTTCGCCACACCCGGCATGCGTGCGCGCTGCTGCGACAGCGCGCCGCCAAGCGGACGCTCCAGCACGCCGTTGCGAATCAGATACTGCTTGTGTGCTTCGGTGCCGTCGTCGTCGAATGCGTAGGCTGCCGCTTCTTCGCGCAGCTCCGGATCGAAGGTGACGTTCAGCAGTTCCGAACCGTAGCGATACGAACCGAACATGTCCTGCTTGACGAAGCTCCAGCCCGCGAAGTTGCGCTCGTCGCCGAGAATGCGGTCCAGTTCGAGCGGATGGCCAATCGATTCGTGAATCTGCAGCATCATCTGGTCGGGCATCAGCAACAGATCGCGCTTGCCGGATGGGCAGTTCGGCGCAGCCAGCAATTGCAGCGCCTCGTTAGCGACGCGCGCGCCCGAGCCTTCGAAGCCGAAGCGCGCCAGCACTTCCATGCCGCCCTGTCCGAGCGTGCCGTAGTTGCCGCCCAGCGTGCGAACCTGGGTATCGCCATTCGCGTGCGCGGCGACGCTCAGTTGCGGCATCACGAAGCGGAACTGCTGGTCGATCCGTACACCGTCGCCAGTGATGTAAAGCTGATCGGTGTGCGTGATCTGCACCGCTGCCACACGTTCGACAATCTTTGCATCGAGGTTCGCGCCCGCGCATTCCGCGCTGAGAAGCGCGAGCCATTCGGCGCGGCTCGGCAATGGGCGTTGCGCATTCGGCGACACGTACTGGCCGCTCGCAACCGGACGCGCGACTTCGCGATGGTCGATCAACGACAAGGCCGCGCTCGCCTCCGCGCGTGCGGTGGCGATATCAAGCGCCGCCTGCAAACCCGCCGCCGACAGATTCGCCGTCGCGGCATAGCCTGCGCCGGCGCCCACCCACGCGATCAGCATCGCACCGCGGTCGCACACCGTGCGCAGCGGCTGCGCGATGTCGTTACGGATCTCGTGGTCGTCGATCTGTCCATCGACAATCCGCAGCGACCAGAAGGCCGCGCGGCTCTTCAGCGTTTGGGCAGCCTGCGCCCAACGTTCGTCAATCATTGGCGTGTCCCGTATGAGTCGTGCCGGTGCCCGGCTCCGGCACGTTGAGCGACGAGGCCAGCAGCGACTGGGTATAAGGATGCGTCGGCGCATGCAACACATCGAGCGTGTCGCCGGCTTCGACGATGCGTCCCGACTTCATCACGATCACACGATGCGCCATGGCTCGCATCACCGCCAGATCGTGCGTAATGAACAAATAGCTTAGCTTGTACTTTTTCTGCAGATTTGTCAGCAGATTCAGCACCTGCTTCTGGATCGAGACATCGAGCGCGCTGGTGGGCTCGTCGAGCACCAGCAATTCCGGCTCGACCGCCAGTGCGCGTGCAATCGCAATACGTTGACGCTGGCCACCGGAGAATTCGTGCGGATAGCGCAGCATCGCGTCGGCGGGCATGCCGACCTCCTGGAGCAGACTGCCGATGCGCGCGCGCCGCGCCTTCGCATCCACTTCCGGCTTATGCACGGCCAACCCCTCGCCGATGATCTGCTCCACCGTCATGCGTGGCGACAGCGAGCCGAACGGGTCCTGAAACACGACTTGCATGCGCGAATACAGCGCACGGCGTGAGCTCGCCGTCCTGAGCGTGGAAAGCGGCAAGCCGTCGATATGGATATGACCGGCGGCCGGTTGTTGCAGCCCGAGCACGGTGGCCGCCAGCGTCGATTTACCCGAGCCCGATTCGCCGACGATGCCGAGCGTTTCGCCGCGCCGCACGTTCAGATCGACGTCATGCACCGCGCGGAATGTGGAACGCCCGAACATGGAGCGCCAGCCTTTCGCCGACGTGCGGTAGTCGACGGCCAGGCCTTGTACTTCGAGCAACCGGCGCGCGCCCTTTTCGACCGGTGCGAGCGCGCGTTGCGGCTCGCTGTCGAGGAGGCGCCGCGTGTAGGGATGCTGCGGATTCCCAAACAACGCCTCGGTCGTATTGGTTTCGACCAGCACGCCCTTTTCCATCACCGCGACGCGCTGGGCGAAACGCTTCACCAGATTCAGGTCGTGCGTGATCAGCAGCACGGCCATGCCGCGCTCCGCCGCTTCCTGCTCCTGCAACGAAATCAACAGATCGACGATCTGCTGGCGAACGGTGACGTCGAGCGCCGTGGTCGGTTCGTCGGCGAGCAGCAAACGCGGACGGCACGCGAGCGCCATGGCGATCATCGCGCGTTGCCGCTGGCCGCCGGACAACTGGTGCGGAAAGCTGTCGATGCGCCGTTCCGGCTCAGGAATGCCGGTGCGCCTGAGCAATTCGATGCCGCGCTCACGCGCCGCATTGGGCCGCAAACCTTCATGCAAACGAAGACTCTCCGCAATCTGCTTGCCGATCGTGAAGAGCGGATTGAGCGCCGTCATCGGTTCCTGAAACACCATCGCGACGTCGGCGCCGCGCAGGCCACGCATCTGGTGCTCGGTTTTCTGCAGCAGGTCTTCTCCATCGAGCAGCATGCGGCCGCTCAATTCGGCATGCTCGACGAGCCGCAAAATGGATAACGCGGTGACGCTCTTTCCCGAACCCGATTCGCCGACCAGCGCCACGCGCTCGCCGCGTGCGATGGACAGGCTGAGTTCATGCACGGCGACCTTGTCGCCGAAACGCACGGAGAAACGGTCGATTTCCAGCAACGGCCGGTTGATATGCACCTGAGTGGTCGTCATCGCGGACCTCCGCCGAAAGCCGAACCGCGCGAGCGCGTGTCCAGCGCATTGCGCAGCGCGTCGCCCATGAAGGTCAACAGCAGCAGCGTAATCACCAGCGCCGCAAACGCCGACATCGAGATCCACCATGCGTCGAGATTATTCTTGCCTTCCTGCAGCAATTCACCGAGGCTGGGTGTCGGTGGCGGTACGCCGAGGCCGAGAAAGTCGAGGCTGGTCAGCGAGAGTATCGCGGCGCTCATGCGGAATGGCAGGAAGGTAATCACCGGCGTCAAACTATTCGGCAAAACATGACGCCACATGATCTGCCAGTTGGACAGACCCATCGTGCGCGCCGCCTTGACGTAATCGAGCGAACGGTTGCGAAGAAACTCGGCGCGTACGTAATCGGACAGAACGAGCCAGCCGAACATCGACAGCAGAATGAAGAGCAGCCACAACGTGGGCTCGAAGATCGACGCGAAGATGATCAGCAGGTACAGGTCAGGCATCGAACTCCAGATTTCGATCAGACGCTGGCCGATCAGATCGGTGCGCCCGCCGTAAAAGCCCTGCACCGCGCCGGTCAGCACGCCGACCACGACACCGGACACCGTGAGCGCCAACGCCATCAGCACCGACAGGCGGAAGCCGTACAGCAGCCGCGCCAGCACGTCGCGCCCGAACTGGTCCGTGCCGAGCCAGTTGCTCGTGGTAGGCGGAGCCGGATAAGGATGCGCGGCGAAGTAGTCGATCGTGTCGTAGTGGAAATGATTCGGCGGATAGATCGCAAAGTTGCCGTTCGATTCGAGCCGCGAACGGATATACGGATCGAGATAGTTCGCACGCGCCGGAAAATCGCCACCGAACAGCGTCTCCGGATAGTCCTTCACGATGGGGAAATAGTAGTGTCCGTCGTAACGCACGAGCAACGGACGATCGTTGGACAACACCTCGCCGAGCAGGCTGATGGCGAACAGGGACACGAAGATCACGAGGCTCCAGTAGCCCAGACGCTGCTGCCTGAAGCGCCGCCACGTACGCCGCCACGGAGACGGCGACGCCGCGTGCGCCGCGCCGGCCGCGTCAGCGGTCCAGGCGGTTGAATTGGATGCGGGGGTCGACGAGGACATAGCAGACGTCAGCAATGAGTTTGGTTACGAGGGCAATCAGCGTGAACAGAAACAGCGAACCGAGCACGACCGGGTAGTCACGGCGAATCACGGAGTCGTACGACAGCTGGCCCATGCCGTCGAGCGAGAACAGCGTTTCGATCAGCAGATTCCCGTTTAGAAACGCGCCGACGAAAGCCGCCGGCAAACCGGTGAGCAGCGGAATGGCGGCGTTGCGAAGCACATGTTTCCACAGCACGTCGCGCTCCGGTGCGCCCTTGGCGCGCGCGGTCAGCACATACTGCCGGCCGATTTCCTCCAGAAACGTGTTCTTCGTCAGAATGGTGACGATCGCGAAGTTGCCGACCACCGACGCCGTGACCGGCAACACGATGTGCCACAGATAGTCGAGCACTTTGCCAAACGCGCTGAGATCATTGAAGTTATCCGACGTGAGGCCGCGCATCGGAAACACCTGCCAGAACGTGCCGCCGCCGAATAACATCAGCAGCAATACGCCGAGCACGAAGCCGGGAATGGCATAGCCCGCGAGCACCAGCACGCTCGTGACGGTGTCGAAACGCGAGCCGTTGCGCACCGCTTTCGCGATCCCCAACGGCACCGATATCAGATAGGTGAGCAGCACCGTCCACAAGCCGAGCGTGATCGACACCGGCAGCTTCGATTTGATGACGTCCCACACGCTGTCGTGCTGATAGTAGGACTCGCCGAGGTCGAACGTCGCGTAGCGCTTGAGCATCAGCAGATAGCGTTCGAGCGGCGGCTTGTCGAAGCCGAACTGCTTCTTGATCTGCTCGATCTGCTGCGGATCGACACCCTGGCTGCCGTGATAACCGCCGCCGCCCGCGCCCGCCTCTCCGCCACGGCCGCCGCCGTGGCGGAGTTGCGTCATCACCTGTTCGACCGGCCCACCCGGCACGAACTGCGTGACGACAAAGGTCAGCGTGACCACGCCGAGCAGGGTCGGCACCATCAACAACAATCGTCTGAGAATGTAGGCAAGCATGCTGTGCCTCAGTGGGCCGTGGCGGCCGTGGCCGCGGTGGAAGATGCGGTCTGGGCGGCCGGCGTTTTCGTGTACCAGTAGTCGATCACCCAGTCTTCGTATTGATACGACATCGGCACTTTGTCCGGGTGACCGAGCGTCGACTTGTAGCCGATTCGCGCGCCCGGCGCGTAATACTCCGGCACGAGGTAAAACGAATAGATCAGCACGCGATCCAGCGCGCGGGTCGCCGCTTGCAGGTCGTCGAGATTGTCGGCGGAGAGTGCTGAGTGAATCAGCGAGTCGACCGCTTTGGAGCGGATGCCCGGATAGTTTTCCGAGCCGATTTCCGACGCCGCCGCGCTGCCAAAGCGGCGTGTCAATTCCGCGCCGGGAATCGTCACCGGTGGATAGATGAAGGTGGTCATATCGTACTCGAAGTTATCCAGCCGCTTCTGGTACAACGCGCTGTCGATCTCGCGCATATGTGCCTGAATGCCGAGCATGCCGAGGGCCTGCATGTACGGCAGGATCAGGCGGTCCATGCCGGGCTGATCGTCCATGATCTCGATCGTCATCGGCGTGCCGTTGGCGTCGCGCAAAGCGCCATCGCGATAGTGCCAGCCGGCTTGCGCCAACAGATCGCGCGCCGCGCACAAGTTGCCGCGCAAGGAATCCGGTGCAATCGTCGTGGGTTGCTTGAGCATGGGACCGAACACTTCCGGCGGCACGCTGGCTCTCAATGGTTCAAGCAGCGCCAGTTCCTTCGGGCCGGGCATGCCGGTCGCGCCGAACGGACTCGCCGCGAAATAGCTGCTGGTGCGCCGGTATTGACCGTAAAACATCATGCGGTTCATCCAGTCGTAGTCGAATGCCATCGTCAACGCGTGACGCACGCGCGAGTCCTGAAACATCGGCTTGCGCAGATTCATCAGCATGCCTTGCATCTGCGCGGGGCCGTCGGCGAACTCTCCCCTCTTCAGCAGTCCATTGTCGAAGTTCTTGCCGACGTATTTACGCGCCCATTGCGTTGCGCTGTATTCGACGATCGCGTCGGCGTCGCCGGCCTTGAACGCTTCCAGTTGCGTGTAATGATCGCGATAGAGTTTGAATGTGATGCTCGCGAAACGGAACATGCCACGCCGCGACGGCAGATTCGCGGCCCAGTACTCGGGGTTGCGCCGATAGGTGATCTGCTTGTCGTTCTTGCGCGACTCGATCAGATACGGACCGCTCGCGACAGGCGGCTCGTTCGCGATCTGGTCGAACGGTAGGCGTGTGCCGTCCGCGCGCATGCCCCACTTCGGCGAGAAGATCGGCAGATCGCCGGCGATCAGCGGCGCGTCGCGCTCGGCGTGCCTGAAAACGAAGCGGATCGTGTTTTTGTCGACTACGGTCGCGCTTTTGATGACTGAGAACTGCGCGTTGAAGAGCGGCGAGGCCTTCGGGCTCGTCAATGTGTCGAACGAGTATTTGACGTCGGCCGCAGTGATCGGATCGCCATTCGAAAAGCGCGCGGCGGGATTGATGTGGAAGGTGGCCGAACCGAGGTCCGGCGCGACTTCGACATCGTCGGCAATCAGCGGATACTCGGTGGCCAGTTCGTCCCAGCTGCGCTGCATCAGCGTATCGAACATCAGATGCAGGATGTCCGGCGCGGGCGCGCCGCGCACGAGAAACGGATTCAGCGAATCGTAGCTCTGCAGTTCATCGAAGTTCTGGAAGCTGAGTTTGCCGTCGCCCGGTGCGGTGGGATCCGCATAGTCGAAGTGCGTGAAGCCGGCGGGATATTTGGGCTCGTCGTATTGCGCAATCGAGGGCCGCGCCTGCGCGCAGAACGCGCTCAATGCCAGACACGCACCAGCGCACAGCGCGATTCGCGCGACGGTGCGACGCCGCGGCACGGGCGCAGTCGCTGCCGTCCGCATGGTGCGAGGCCAGTGAAACTTCACAAGTCTCATCTTCGGAATGCTTAGGGACGCGCGCCGGCATCAGGCCGGCGCGCGGTAAATCGGATAGGCGCGAGTGACGGCCCGACGCCGTCGCTCCCGTAACTTCCCCCGTTGGCGCCGCACTGCTGATTACTGGCCGCCGTCGCTCGCTGTGATCTCGAACGAGCATTGTGCACGGGAAACTGCAAAGTACTTCTCTAACAGAATTGCGCCGCTCCAGTACCGATGCACGGAAACCGGAGCGGTCGACCGGCTGGACAGACAGCCGGTGCATCACCAACATCAATGACTTCAGAAGCGGTATGTCGCACCGACCTGGAAGAAGCGGCCGATGTTGGTGTAAAGCGACTGGTCGTAGCCCGTGATATCCGGGGTGGCCTGCCACTCGACGTCGAACGGCGGCTTGCGATCGAAGATGTTGTTGATGCCGCCGTAGATCGTCCAGTTCTTGAAGCCGCGATACGTGGCCACCAGGTTGAACTGACTGTACGACGCCACCGACAGCGTGCCGCCGTCGCCGAACTCGGCCGCCACCGCGTTGGTGTACGGACCAGTGTACTGCCACGTCAGCGTGGTGGTCAGCTTGCGGTAATCCCAGGAGAAGCTGGTATTACCCTTCCAGCGCGGATTGGACGCGCCGAACGGCTGCAGCAGCGCGAGGTTGTTGCCGGCGAAGTCCTGCGTCGGCGCACCCGGGCTATTCAGCTTGAAGTGCCATACGTAGGCCCAGTCGCCTGCCAGCGTGAACGTGCCGTACTTCGTGCCCACCGACTTGCGGAAGTTCATGTCGAAGCCGTCGGTATCGAGCGAGCCGAGGTTGACGAACTGTTCCTTGATGTAGGCCACCGTGCCGTCCGGGTTGCGGATCACGCTCGACGGGTTATTCGCATCCATCACCGCGTTCGGATCCTGCGTGCCGATCACGCCGTCAATGTGGATCTTGTAGAACGCCGCACCGATATCCGTCGACGAATCCGGCGAGAGCTGGAAGCCGATGTTGTAGTTCTTCGTATGCTCAGGCTGCAGCGCCGGATTGCCGTTCACCTGTTCCGTCGTGAAGTGCTTGGTCGGCGTGCCGCTCGGGTCGTTCGGGTCGACAAGGTTCTGGTGGGCCAGATAGGTTGCCTGCGAGTTTTCGACCAACGTCGGGGCCCGGAAGCCGCGGCTATACGATGCGAAAGTCGTGAGTGCCTGCACCGGCTGGAAGCGCAATGCGAAGCTCGGCGAGAACGCACCACCGAAGTCGCTGTAGTGGTCGTAACGGCCCGCCTGCGTGAACGTCAAATTCCGGATGATCGGAATATCGACCTGATAGTAGACGGCGGCCACGTTGCGCTCGCCGTCGACCATCTGCACGTTGGCCGGCGCGGTAATCCCGAGCGCGCTATACGTGCGCGAGTTGATGATGTTGCTTTCGTGCCGGAATTCCGTACCGAAACCGACACCGACCGGACCACCCGGCAGGTTGAACAGGTTGCCCGTCGAGGTCTTCGCCGTGACGCTGTCGAGCTTCGAGATCGCCTGCTCGTAGTCGTTCTGGAACACGCCGTTCAAACCGTTCGGCGTGGCCGCCGGGTTCGAGAAGTTGAACACGCCGTTTTGCAGAATGTTCTCGACGCCTGCAACATTCAGCGCGTTGCCGTAGGTCGTGTCGACCGTGCTCTGCGAATGGCCGTAATCCGCCGACCAATCCCAGTCGCCGAACTTCGCCGTGGTGAACGAGCCCTTCACCCCGGTCATTGCACGCCAGAACGTCGACACCGTATCCGCCGACACGGTGTTCGGGAACGTGTAGTTGATCAGCGTGGGCACGCCGAACGGGTTGTACGGGTTGGTGCCCGAGACCGTGCGCGAGATCGGCAACGCCGAACCCGTGGCCGGGTTGAACGCGTTGGTCTGGCTGCTCAGCACTGCCGGACCTTCGTTCTGCACGGTTTCGTTGCGGCTCACCCAGAGGTCGGCATAAGCCTGCACATCGTCATTGATCTTGAAGGTACCGCGCACCTTCGCGTTCAGGCGCGTGATCGCCGGAACCAGCGAGGTGGTACTGGCCGGATTCGATTTACACGTGGACGCGCCGTTCGCCGACACGCTGCCCGGAGGACAGGGGTTGAGCGCCATGTTGGTGCCGTCGGCCGTGGTCCAGAACGACTGCTGGTTCGGACCGAGCGGACCCGCGAGGCCGCCCGGGAACTGGCTGAAGTCCTGACCCGCGGTCATGTCGCGATCGCCGAGCGACGAGCCGGTGTCGCGGTAGTAGCTTGCGGCGGCCGTCACGTTGAAGCGGTCGCCATTCAGATCGCCGATACCGCCGAGCACGCCGAAGTTGCCCTGCGCGTCGCCCGGATGCTGCGCCTTGCCGAGCTGGCCATCGATCTGCAGGCCCTGGAAGTCTTTCTTCGTGATGATGTTGACCACGCCCGCAATTGCATCCGATCCATACACCGAGACCGCCCCGGTCTTCACGATGTCGATGTGATCGATCATGTTGAGCGGGATCGAATTCACGTCGAAGAACGTATCGGTGAAGTTCACCGCCTTGCCGTAATTCGCCACCCGTTGCCCGTCCACCAGCACCAGCGTGTACTTCTCGCTCAAACCGCGCAATGCAATGCCGCCACCGCCTTGCGCGGAGCTGTTCATCGTCGTTTGGCCCCAGCTGCTCCCCGAATTCGCCGATGTGCCGCGCAGGAAGTCGGCCACGGTCGTATAACCGCTTTGCTGGATATCCTTGGCCGTGATGGTCTGAACTTCCGTATTGCCGACCTTGTCCGACGTGCGGATCAGCGAGCCGGTCACTTCAAATTTCTTGAGTTGCTGAACCCCTTTGCCCGCGGGCGCCGCGGTATTGCTATCCGCGGACGGCGCGGCGGTAGTGCCCGTTGCCGGGGTGCTTTCCGTCGTCGTCGCGCCTGCGGCAGTGCCGGTGGCGGCCGGCTGGCTTTGTGCAAACGCCGGTACGGCGATTACGGCCGACAATGCCAATTCAGCCCAGACTATTCTTCTAATGGCCAGCGCCAATGCCCTTTGTTTCATTTTTCCCCTTCTCGCTCGTCAATAAGGCCACAGCAGTATGTGAAGAGTGGTCTCGTGGACCGCTCTACTCGATATACGGCGATCTTGCGCCGCGTTCCGTTAAAGCAACGTCAAAATAAACCAGTGTCGGACTACTAATTTATTGCAATCGGAATGCGCAGCGCTTTCCAATTGATGCCATTTCTACTGCCACGCGAATGGCTTCCGCCATGCGGCGTCTTGTTGTCCCAAATCGCGGGTGCGCACTTAAGTAATGCTTACAAATATCGAGCGACTGCTTTTTCTAAAGCATGGCCTACGGCACTAAAACAATCTTGGCGTTCCTACCCACACGACCACTGCTTCTTCACGCGCGGTATTGGACCAGGAGTGCGGCACGGTAGACTCGTAATGCGCGGTGTCGCCCGCCTGCAATACGAACGTTGTGCCTTCCAACGTGAGCGAGATCTGGCCGCTCATCACATACAAGAATTCTTCACCGGCATGCGTCGTAACTTCCGACGGATTCTGTCCCACCGGCATCCTGACGAGAATCACTTCCAGCTTGCCGCCGACCGACAGATTCGTCAGCCTTCCAAATTGATTGGCGGTCCCGTCAAATCCGAAGTACTTCAACTCGCTTCCTCTACGCACCGACTTGTCTTCGGTCGGCGTGTCGACGAAGTACTGCACCGTGACACCCAATGCTCGCGCAATTCCGACTAGCGATGTAATCGAAGGTGTTGCGTGACCCCGTTCCACTTGCGACAGAAAGGGCTTGGAAATTCCCGCGGTTTTTGCCACTTCATCCAGCGTGCGACTGAGCCGTTGGCGCAGCGCGCGGATTTTGCTTCCTATAGAGACTGCAACGTGTGCCTTGTTATTGAGTGGCAAGACCATAGCAAGACAGAATCCCGTAGTCAAAAATAGTTTGATAGATGCAAATTATGTTTTATCGACCACGACGTTCCTCCTGGAATATCCCAGATATGCCTACTGAGATGCCGCCATGGATAACCAGAAAAATTTGTTGTCCAGAATACTTTTTGGCTATTCCGAAAGCCTTTGCCACTGCAACCACAAACAGGTGTCGGAGACGGCCCACGTCCCTTACCACGAGCGCGCCCCTCGGTCTCGCCATGGGAGGCGTCGAACGCATCTCGTCTGATAGAACACAGCGGGAACGGAGTACTCCTATTTCGACGCCACCAGCACCCACAAACGTGCGAGGTCGGCCGAGCCATCGGTGCCTTTCACCGCGCGAAAGGTTTGCACCGCGCGGACCTTGTCGCCCGCCATGTAGTACGCCTCACCGAGATGCAGCTGCGCCTGGTCCGGGTGGTCGAGTCCACCCCTGGCGATCGCGGCATCCATCGCTGCCAGACCCTGTTTCGCCTGCCCCGCGAAAACCTGGTTGAAACCCATGTCGACGGGGGCGACGGGATTCGCCGGATCGGCGGGCGCCTGCGCCCGTTTTGCCGCAAGCGCCTGCAGACGTTTTTCGCGATCCGCCTGCGCGTCACGTCCCAGAACGCCCGACGTAAAGCCCTGATCGATGACCTGCTTGCCTTCCGCGGTGGTGCCCGCCACGATCGCCAGTTGGGTCATTTCCATGTAATCGTCGGCGGTGGACAGCGAGCCGGTCGCGCGGCGCAGGCGGTACGTGTCGATATCGAGCTTCGACGAATAGCCCGGCTTGTTGCGAATCGCCGAGAACAGATCGTCCCAGTAAGACTGCTTCGGATGATAGGCGACCAGCTTTTCGAGCGTGCTGCGGTACGTGGCATCGTCCTTCACGCGTTGTGCACACGTGCCGAGCAATTGCAATTGCGACTCGTCGGGCGCGTGACCGGCGTGCACCTGTGCGTCGATGCCCGGCTTGAGCAGGCTCACCACGCTCGCGCAATCGTTCGACAGGTAATAAGACTGGACCAGCAGGGTACGCATGTCGGGATCGCCGCCACCCGACTTCAGATAACGCTGCGCGACCTTCGCGGCTTGTGCATAGTTCTTCTGCTGGAAGTAGATGCCGGCCAGCGCCGCCGATGTCCGCTGCTCATCCGCCCCGCTCAACTTTCCGGAACCCAGCAACGTTTCGTAAGCCTGAGCAGCCAAGCCGGTTTCACCAGCCGCCGCCGCTGCCGCACCGCGCATCTCCTCGATCATGGTACTTTCATACGGCGTCTTGCCGGGCACGGCCGCCGCCTGATCGATCTTCGTCAGCGCGTCCTTGTACTTGTGCGCGCGATATAGATCCTGTGCAGCATTCAGCGGTTTCGCCACATCCGGCCGCAAGGTGTCGGCGGCATGAGAGGCGAGCGGCAGCAAGAGAGCTGCCGCGATGACGGCGCGCCTGAACTGTTGATGAATCGTTTGCATTGCCCCTCCCTATTGCATGTACTGCTCATTGCCGATCAGGCCGATCTTCGTCGCGCCCAGTCGTTGCGCGGACGCCATCACCGCCGCGACATCCTTGTACGGCACCAGCTTGTTCGGCCGCAGGTGGATTTCTGCCTGCACCGGCTCGGCGGCCACTTGCGCGAGCCTGGATTCGAGCGCGGCGCGGTCCGGCACCGGCTGACCGTTCCAGGTCGTGGTGCCGTCGAAGTCGATATCGATCTGCACTACTTCAGGCTGCGTGATCGGCGGCGGCGGATTGCCGACCGGCAGATTCATCTTGATGGCGTGCGTCTGGATCGGAATCGTGATAATCAGCATGATCAGCAACACCAGCATCACGTCGATCAAAGGCGTGGTGTTGATGTCGACCATCACATCTGGTTCACTGCCGCCGCCCGACGATACATTCATTCCCATTATCGGCTCCTGTCGATCGGATCTTGTGCAAAGCACTTGGTCCGATCCCATGCAACGCTAGTTGATCGGACCCAGTGCAAAGCACTCGGTCCGGTCCCACGCAAAGTTAGCCGCCGCGCGCGGGCGGCTCGGTGATAAACGAAACCTTGGCGATACCGGCGCGCTCGCACTCGGTAATGACCCGGCCGATGAATTCATAACGCGCGCTCTGGTCGCCGCGAACATGCACTTCCGGTTGCGGCGTCATGACCGACACGGTCTTCAGGCGTGCCAGCAGCGTCGGCGCGTCAACCTGTTTCTCGTTCCAGAAGAAGTCGCCGTCGTGGTTGACCGCGATGACGATACTTTTGGGCGTGGTCTGCAGCGGCTGGATCGTCTCCTTCGGCAATTGAACCGGCACCGTATGCGTCACGACCGGAATCGTGATCAGAAAGATGATCAGCAGAACCAGCATCACGTCGACGAGCGGCGTGGTGTTGATGCTGGAGATGACCTCGTCGTTGTCGTCCTGCCCAACGCTCATTGCCATGACAGACTCCGCTTATTGAACCAGCGACGCTTCACGAGCCGCGGCGCGCGCCGGACGGCGGCTGCCGGCCAGCAGAACGGTATGCAGTTGCGCGCCGAATGCACGGACGCGTTCCATCACCGACTTGTTGCGGCGAACCAGGAAGTTGTAGCCGAGCACCGCGGGCACGGCCACTGCGAGACCGATGGCGGTCATGATCAGTGCCTCGCCCACCGGACCCGCGACTTTGTCGATCGAAGCCTGGCCGGCAATACCGATGGCTGTCAGCGCGTGATAAATCCCCCACACCGTACCGAACAGGCCGACGAACGGTGCCGTCGAACCCACCGTGCCGAGGAAAGCCAAACCGTCTTGCAGACGATTCGACACGTTGGTGATCGCACGCTCGACCGAGGTATCGATCCACGTGTTGCGATCCACCGCTTCGAGCAGTGCTTCGTCATGATGCTCGCCCGCCTCGATGGCCGTTTCGGCGATGAAGCGGAACGGCGACGCTTCGTCGAGGCGCTTCGCACCTTCGCCTAGCGACGGCGCGGTCCACAGTTGCTCGTCGGCGCTTTTTGCACGGCGGTTCGCGCGGAACTGCTCGAAGAACTTGGTGATCATGATGTACCAGCTGCCCATCGACATGAGCACCAGCAGGATCAGCACGAAGCGTGCGACGAAGTCACCGTTCTTCCAGAGGGCACCAAGGCCGTATGGATTGCTGACGGTCTCGGACGTGGCCGGTGCCGGCGGCGGCACTGCTTCGTCGGCGGCCGAGCTCGCGGTTTGCGGCGCGGCGGTGGCCGGCGCGGCAGCCGACGCCGTGGCATCGCTGGCCTGTGCATGGGCCATTTGCGGTGCGACAAAGGTATCCACCGTGGTTACG
Source organism: Paraburkholderia sp. FT54 (assembly GCF_031585635.1). Classification (NCBI taxonomy): domain Bacteria; kingdom Pseudomonadati; phylum Pseudomonadota; class Betaproteobacteria; order Burkholderiales; family Burkholderiaceae; genus Paraburkholderia; species Paraburkholderia sp. FT54. Next base: position 2,736,024 of record NZ_CP134195.1, read on the forward strand.
GCGATCAACATGCTTGCCGCCAGTGCGGCGAGAGTACGCTTCTTCATGCCTGCTCCAAAGTTCATTAGTACAACTTCTAAACTAAGACTGATAAATCGCTACCGGTACCGAACAGCCGGTGAATTCAGTTCAGGTTAAACGAGAACGGAACTTGCACACGGACAGCCTGGCCTTGGGAAACGCACGTGAACTGCTTGACCGCGTTGAATGCAGCACGATCCAATGAGGAGTCGTCCGAGGATTTGGCAACGCGTTCATTTGTAATATGGCCCTGCGGGTCGACGACGAATTCAATGAGAACGTCACCTGTCACATTGTTTTCCTGCGCTTCCTTCGGGTAGCGGATCGACGAACGGATCTGATCCGAGTTCGGGCACACGACGCCGACTTCCGTGCTCACAGGCTTGCTCGGCGCGGGCGGAGCCGGCGGTGCGGGCGGCGCCACAGCGGGGGCCGACACGACCGGTGCCGCCTGATGAGTGATGGTCGGCTGCGGCGGCGTTTGCACCTGCACTTCCGGCGGCGGCACGAACGGCGGCGGAGGCGGCGCGAATTTCGGCGGCGGCAATTGCACCGTGGGCAACGGCGGCGGAGGCGGCGGCTTTACCGGTTCGATGATTTTCGTTTCGATAGGATGCTGGATGACCTGCACCACCTTGGTGGCGAGGCCATTGATCAATGCATAGATCAACACAATATGCAGGAGCAGAACGACTGCGATGCCGCCGAACCGGCGTACTGGGTTTTGCTGCTTGCGTCCAAACTGACGCGGGCGCCCCGGCCTCTCCACACGGGCCGCTGCTGCCGGAAATTGCCCTTCGACTTTCGTACCCACCTTTGCTCCTCCGGCGTGAACCGTCCATTTCTGTAACTGCAGTACGCTTACCTACCGCAAACAACATTCACTTCAGTCATCCGTCGATCTGCCATTTTCGATTCGCAGTCCAAAATTGACGTGACACTACCCCGCTCCGATCCGACGACACGACGCGTCTCCAGGAGACCACGGCCGCGCGTCACGCGAGTCGAATAGACGATCTAAGTAGAACTACTAATAGATTAAATTTGAGCCACTCACTTCTGCCTTGCATGAACGCTGGAGACAACCTGAACGCTATAAGTCGTTACGCTCGGAACTTTTTGCGCAAACGTCACATTCGTTTCATGGGTCGCAACGATAGCAGGACAAAAAATCTGCGGTCAAACTTTTTTTGATGTCAGCATACTTAGTTTAGAGAGGAGACTCTAACTCATGCCGAATTCGCGTCGCTTTAAAAGAATAAGCGTATGCGGAGCAGATGAGCATTCGAATTCTTTCTGCCCCGCAATTGGGATTTCGCTGCCCGTTCGGAGTGCACCGATGCACACGAAAATGTCGACCGGCTGACTGACCCGGCGTGCAGAAGCCTTTCTGGGCGGGCGTTTCGACGCCATCTCAGCGTAACTCACGTGCGATTGCGGACGACCCGTTTGCGATGGTGATCGGGCGCCGGCGTGTGACCGCCGCCAAAGGCGAGAAGATAGCAGAAGGATAGAAGCATTTGAAAATATTCTTAGCGGTATTTACGACACTCTAAATACGCATCTCAATTACGCTCCGCATTGAATTACAAAACAATTCTAATAAATTACAAACTGCCGACAGAATGGATGGATGCCGCGTACGGGCGATGTCGGTGCGATGTTGGCGAGCTGTGCATGGCAATTTCGCGCTGACCGGACGCCCGGCTAAAGCGACACGCACATGCGCCGGCAAACCCTCGCCGGTTCGACAAAACGAGCAAGTGTGAGCGGCGCAACGTTGATCGCGCCGCTCGACTGCATCATCCGTTCGTGCCCTCGCCTGCCACGACAGCGCTGTTGTTACGCGATCGCGCGAGAACGGGTCGCAGCGCGGCGCCCGTATGGCTCGCGGCAATGCGCGACAGTCCTTCGGGATCCGTGGCAGCGACGATCGACCCGCCGCCCACGCCGCCTTCTGGACCGAGATCGATGATCCAGTCCGCCTCGGCGATCACATCCAGATCGTGCTCGATGACGACGACACTATGGCCGCCGTCCGCGAGACGATGCAGCACGCGGATCAGCTTGGCGACGTCCGCCATATGCAGACCCACGGTCGGTTCGTCCAGCACATACAACGTGTGCGGCGGCTTCTGACCGCGCCGCGTGATGTCGTCGCGCACCTTGCTCAATTCGGTGACGAGCTTGATGCGCTGCGCTTCGCCGCCCGACAACGTGGGCGATGGCTGACCCAGCGTGAGATAACCGAGGCCCACGTCTTTCATCAACTGCAATGGATGAGCGATGTTCGAGATAGGCCCAAAGAACTCGACGGCTTCATCGATTTCCATGGTCAACACGTCGCCGATATTCTTGCCGCGCCACGTGACCGCGAGCGTCTCGGGGTTGAAGCGCTGGCCGTGACACACATCGCAAGGCACTTTCACATCGGGCAGGAAGCTCATGCCGATGGTGCGCACGCCCTGCCCCTCGCAGGCGGGGCAACGGCCTTCGCCGGTGTTGAACGAGAAACGCGAAGCCGTATAGCCACGCGCCCGCGCTTCGAGCGTGCCGGCGAACAGCTTGCGGATTGCGTCCCACACGCCGATGTACGTGGCGGGACACGAACGCGGTGTCTTGCCGATCGGCGTTTGATCGACTTCAAGTACGCGGTCGATGGTTTCCCAGCCGGTGATCGAATCGCACCCTTGCCATGCATGCGTCACGTTCAGCGGCGCGCGCGGTGCCGAGCGCGCCAGCACGCTGGAGCGCCGGTTCGCCGCGGGCTTTTCCTCGGCCGCCGCGCGCGCGCGCCGCGTGGCCGGCGACGACAGCACCGAACGTCCGACGGCATCCAGCAGATTGGTCATCAGCACGTCGCGCGCAAGCGTCGACTTGCCGGAACCGCTGACGCCGGTGACCGCCACCAGCCGCGAAAGCGGAATGCCGACCGTGACGTTGCGCAAATTGTGCAACTTGCCGCCGTGCACGGTCAGCCAGTTCTCCGGCACCGCGGCCGTGCGCTTACCCGGCGCGACCACTTCGCGGCGCGGCTGCAAAGGATGCACGATGGGCTGCGCGAGAAACTGTCCTGTCAGCGAATCGGGCTGCGCCGACAGGTCGGCAACACTGCCCTGCGCGACCAGCGTGCCGCCGCGTTTGCCCGCGCCCGGCCCGATGTCGATGATGTGATCAGCACGCCGTATCGTGTCCTCGTCATGCTCGACGACCACCAGCGTATTGCCCTTCTCACCGAGCTTGCGCAAAGCGTTCAGCAGAATCTGATTGTCGCGCGGATGCAGACCGATGGTCGGTTCGTCGAGCACGTAGCACACGCCTTGCAGGTTGCTGCCGAGTTGAGCGGCGAGCCGGATGCGCTGCGCTTCGCCGCCTGAAAGACTCGGCGCCGCGCGATCGAGACTCAGATAGCCAAGCCCCACTTCCTCGAGGAACTGCAGACGGCTGCCGATTTCGCTCACCACGTCACGCGCGATTTCCGCGTCGCGGCCGGTCATCTCCAGCGTGTCGATCCACGCGCGCGTATCGGCCACGGTCCACTGCGCGACATCGACAATCGCCTGTGCGTCGAACGTGACAGCGCGCGCGGTGGGATTAAGACGCGTACCGGCGCAATCCAGACATGGTTCGTCGACGAGACCCTCGGGCTCCTGCTCTTCCGACGGCAGGCTCTGTTCACGACCGCGATTGTCGTCGACGACGATCGTATCGTCGTACACCGCGCGTTGTTCACGCGTGAGCGCAAGGCCCGTGCCGACGCACGTGGTACACCAGCCATGCTTGCTGTTGTACGAGAACATGCGCGGATCGAGTTCGGGGTAGCTCGTGCCGCACACCGGGCACGCGCGCCTGGTGGACAGCACCTTCACGGCGCCGAGTTTCGCCGTGGGATGACCGCCAGTGATCGCGTCGTGCAAACCGTCGAGCGGCGCCAGCAGATGCATCACGCCCTTGCCGACTTCCAGCGTCTGGTCGAGCGCCTGACGCAGTTCGGTTTCGTTGTCCGGCGACACGACGAGGTCAGCCACCGGCAGCTCGATCGTATGCTCGCGGAAGCGGTCGAGCTTCGGCCACGGGTCCACCGGCACGAACTCGCCGTCCACACGCAGATGGGTATTGCCGCGCGCTTTCGCCCACTTCGCCAGATCCGTATAGACGCCCTTGCGGTTCACGACCAGCGGCGCGAGGAAACCGACGTGCTGCCCCTTGTGATCGCGCAGCAACTGCGCCGCGATCGATTCGACGCTTTGCGCCGTGACCGGCGTGCCGTCGTGAATGCAATGCTGCAGACCGAGCTTCACATATAGCAGACGCAGGAAGTGCCATACCTCCGACGTGGTCGCGACGGTACTCTTGCGCCCGCCGCGCGAGAGCCGCTGTTCGATCGCGACGGTCGGCGGAATACCGTACACCGCGTCGACTTCGGGCCGCCCCGCCGGTTGCACGATGGAACGCGCGTAGGCATTCAGCGATTCGAGGTAACGGCGCTGCCCTTCGTGGAACAGAATGTCGAAGGCGAGCGTGGACTTGCCCGAACCGGACACGCCTGTAATCACGTTGAATTTGCCGTGTGGAATGTCCACATCCAGCGCCTTCAGGTTGTGCTCGCGCGCGTTGACGATGCGCACCACGTCCTCGCCTTCGATCGCCCGGCGCGCTCGCGCCGCGCTCAACGCCTTTTGCAGCGGAATGCCTTGCGACGCCGGTTCGGCCGCCGCGCTCATGGCGCGGTCGTATTGCAGCAGCGCCTCGCCAGTATGCGATTCCGGGCAGGCTTTGACGTCTTCCGGCGTGCCGGCGCACAGCACCCGACCGCCGCCGTCGCCACCTTCGGGGCCGAGGTCGATCAGCCAGTCGGCCGCGCGGATCACGTCGAGATTGTGCTCGATCACGATCAGCGAATGACCGCTCGCGAGCAGCTTGCCGAACGCCTGCATCAGCTTGGCGATGTCGTCGAAATGCAGGCCGGTGGTCGGTTCGTCGAACATGAACAGACGCTTCGCGACCGGCTGCTTCGCGCTGCGCGCAGTCCGCGCCTGGGCCGATTCCGCCAGGAAACCGGCGAGTTTGAGGCGCTGCGCTTCGCCGCCCGACAACGTGGGCACCGGCTGGCCGAGCTTCACGTATTCGAGGCCCACGTCGACGATCGGTTGCAGCACGCGCAACACTTCGGCATCTTTAGCGAAATACGTGGTGGCTTCGCTCACCGTCAATTCCAGCACGTCGGCAATGCTCAGCGCGCGCGCCGGTTCGCCGCGCTCGATCTTCACTTCGAGCAATTCCGCGCGATAACGGCGCCCGTCGCAATCGGGGCAACGCAGATACACGTCGCTCAGGAACTGCATTTCGATATGTTCGAAACCCGAGCCACCGCAGGTCGGGCAACGGCCTTCGCCCGAGTTGAAGCTGAACATGCCCGGGCCGTAACCGCGTTGCTGCGCCAGCGGCGCCTTGGCAAACAGCTTGCGGATTTCGTCGAACGCGCCGACGTAACTCGCCGGATTCGAGCGCGCCGTCTTGCCGATCGGCGACTGGTCGACGAACACGACGTCGGTGACCTGATCGGCGCCGCTCAGGTTTCTGAATGCACCCGGCGATTCGGTGGCGAGACCGAAGTGCCGCGCCATGGCCGGATACAGCACATCTTGCAGCAGCGTGGATTTGCCGGACCCCGACACCCCTGTCACGCAGACGAGCCGCTGCAGGGGAATCTCCACCGTGACATCGCGCAGATTGTGTTCCGTCGCGCCTTCGAGCACGATGCGCGGCGTGGCGGCATCCACGGGACGCTGCGACCAATGCGCCGCGTCGGCCACGTGCCGGCGGCCGCCGAGGTACTCGCCGGTGAGCGTGCCGGAGGAACGGATCGCTTCGGGCGCACCGTCGTAAATGATCGAGCCGCCGCGCTCGCCCGGCCCCGGCCCCATGTCGATCAGACGATCCGCCGCGAGCATCACGGAGGGATCGTGTTCGACCACCACCAGCGTATTGCCCGCGTCACGCAAACGGTGCATGGCTTCGACGATGCGGTTCAGATCGCGCGGATGCAAGCCGATGCTCGGCTCGTCGAGCACAAAGAGCGTCTTGGTGAGCGACGTGCCGAGCGCCGTGGTCAGGTTGATCCGCTGCACCTCACCGCCCGACAACGTGCGGCTTTGCCGGTCGAGCGTCAGATAGCCGAGGCCCACGTCGCACAGATATTTGAGGCGCGTGCGCACTTCGGCGAGCAGGAGTTTCAACGCGTCGTCGAGCAAGGCACTCGGCAAGCTGATTTCGTCGAAGAAGCGCCGGATGCGCTCGATCGGCATCAGCATCAAATCATGCACGGTCAGGCCCGGCAACGCTTCGAGCTGCCCGCGCGTCCAGTCGACGCCGCGCGGCAGGAAGCGCTTCTCCGCCGGCAGCACGTCGTCCGCATTCGCCTTGCTGCCGAGGCGCCACAACAGCGATTCCGTTTTCAGACGCGCGCCGCCGCAGGTTTCGCACGGCGTATAGCTGCGGTACTTGGACAGCAGCACGCGAATATGCATCTTGTACGCCTTCGATTCGAGATACTCGAAGAAGCGTTTGACGCCGTACCAGTGGCTTTGCCACTTGCCGTTCCAATCCGGCGAGCCGTTGATGACCCAGTCGCGCTCGGCGTCCGTCAGTTCGCCCCATGGCGTGCCGCGGCGGATATCGGCTTTCGCCGCATAGCGCATCAGATCGTCCTGGCACTCCTTCCACGCAGGCGTTTGCATGGGCTTGATCGCACCGTCGCGCAGCGTCTTGCGCGCGTCCGGGATCACCAGCCCGAGGTCGACGCCGATCACGCGACCGAAACCGCGGCAGACTTCGCATGCGCCGTAGGCCGAGTTGAACGAGAACAGCGCGGGCTGCGGATCGGCGTAGCGCAGATCGCTTTCCGGGCTGTGCAAGCCGGTGGAGAAGCGCCAGATTTGCGGTTCGGCTTCCTGACTTTCCGCTCCTTCCGACGACGCCGGCAACACATAGATATTGACGCGCCCGCCGCCGCGCTTGAGCGAAGCCTCGATGGCCTCGACCACCCGCTGCTTGTCCACCGAGCGCAAGCGAAAGCGGTCGGCCACCACATCGAGCAGCTTGCGCTTGCCGGTGGGCGAATCGACTTCGCGCTGCGCCTGCACGCGCGTGTAGCCGCTGGCCGACAGCCATTGCTCCACTTCCTGCTCCGAGGCGGACTCGGGCAGCTCGACCGGGAACGTGACGACGAGTCTCGGTTCGTTGTCCGCCGTGCGTTCGAGCAGTTCGGCGTAGATCGTTTCCGGCGTGTCGTGACGCACCTGGTGTGCCGACTTGCGGTCGAACAGTTCTGCAGCGCGCGCGTAGAGCAGCTTCAGGTGATCGTTGAGCTCCGTCATGGTGCCGACCGTGGAGCGCGAACTGCGCACCGGATTGGTCTGGTCGATCGCAATGGCCGGCGGCACGCCGTCGACGCGGTCCACTTGCGGCCGGTCCATGCGGTCGAGAAACTGCCGGGCGTAAGCGCTGAACGTTTCGACGTAGCGCCGCTGCCCTTCCGCGTAAAGCGTGTCGAACACGAGGCTCGACTTGCCGGAACCGGACGGGCCGGTGACGACCGTCATTTCACCGGTTCGTACGTCGAGGTCGACGTTCTTGAGGTTGTGCTGGCGTGCGCCGCGAATCTTGATAGTGCCGTTAGATGCCAATTTTTCCGACCGTCTGAATGAGTGGGCCACCTCTCACGGACGCCTCGCGACCGCGCAAGTTCGGTGCAGCCGGACGGCGGAAACCCACGCCGAAGCTCAGCTTGCAACGGGATACTATACTGTATATTTATACAGTTTTCCACGACGCGGCACGGTTGCGCTTTCGAAGCGTCTCAGGACATGACCGGCGATAAAAAACGCGCGCCGTTCAGCGCGGCAGCAAACGTTGTGCCGATTGGAATGGCCAAGGTTTGGCGCCGCATGAAGCGGCGCTGAAGGCGTGGAGAGGCGTTATCGCGCGAGGCTTGCAATGCGCCGCGGGGTCGTGACCGGTGCACCGTTCCTGGCCGTAGACGCTCTCGGCGATGATCGGCCCGCTGTCGCCGCCGTAGCGACCGGCGCGGCATCCAGCGCACGGCTTTCGCCTAGCGCATACGCCACGCAACGCCTTGCCAGCACCTCCGTCGGATCGACGAGCCGCACCACCAGGCCGCCCGCGCACGCCAGCGTGGCGTCGCGCAGCAGCAACGGCAACTCGGTGCAACCCAGCACGATCACCTGCACGCCTTGCGCGACCAGATCGTCGACCGCCGCGGCGAGATCATCGCAGCACTCGCCCGACGTGAAGCCCGCTTTCGCGCCCTTCGGTCCGTAGATGGCGTTCATCAGGCGCGCCTGGGCCAGGTCGCCCGGCGCGATCTGCACGAAACCGCGTGCTTCGAGCGACTGCTCATAGACGCGGCTCGCCAGCGTGCCCGAGGTGGCCAGCACGCCGACTTCGCGCAGGCCCGGAAAAGTCTCATGCAGATAATCGGCGGTACAGGTCAGCATATTGACGATCGGAATGCTGAGCGACGGCTGGATCCGCTCGACGAACGCATGTGCCGTATTGCACGGAATCGCGATGAGGTCCGCGCCGCCATCCTCGAGTGTCTTGCAGGCGGCATAGAGCGCGAGCGTCGGATCGGCGCCGTTGCCGAGCAGCGCGGCGGTGCGATCGGGAATCTGCGGGTTCTGCTCGACCATGATCCTGAGGTGGTCCTGATCGCACGCGGCAGGCGTATTGCGCACCAGCTTGGCCATGAAATCGACCGTCGCCGCCGGCCCGACGCCGCCCAGCACGCCCACCTTGAAGCGCCGCTCCTGCTCCGAATATTGGGCCGCGGCGACGTAGCGCGCGTAGACCAGATTGGCGTCGACGAACGGCACCTCGAGCCGGCCGAGCGAGCGCGCGACCAGCGCGATTTCGACGAGCCCCGGCAGAATGATCTCCGCGCCCTGCGCGATGAGGTCCGCACACGCCGCGCGCAGCAACTCGATCGGGCGGCCATAGAGGCGGCCGTTTCTGATGCCTTCGTCGCTATAGACGGCGCTCGTCACGCAATCGACGCCCGCTTCGTTGCGCGGATGCAGCACGGCGAACCGCGCGGCGTCGAAATAACGCTCGAAAAGACCGTTGTCGCGGATGGCGTCCGAAGTCAGCACGCCGATCCGGCGCACCGACGGAAACGCCTGGCGCACGTGCGCCGATAGCGCCGTCATGATGTTGGCGACCGGCACGGCCACGTTCGCCGAGAGTTCGTCGATGAAGGTATGGCTGAGGAAGCACGGCAACACGATCGCCTCGACGCCGCGCTTTTCGAACGCGCGCATGGTGTCGAACACGTGAATCTTGAACTGGGCGTTCACCTCGCTCTGCGAGGCCGGTCCTTGCCAGGACTGCTGCTCGAGAACGAGATCGAATGGCCGCGCCGCGCCTGGCCGGTCCCAGGCGGCGGTCATCCGGCACAGAACGTCGGCGCTGGCGAGCTGCGCCGCGCCGGTCACGACGCCCAGCGAACGATAGCGATTCATGATGGCTTTCCCCCCGTCTTTTTTTCCGCCCGCCTCGATGGTAGGCAGCTTTTGCGCGATTGAGGATGACATTATGTGGGCGGACTATGACGTGGGGTTAACCACGAAACGCTGCTGTTGCGCCGGAGCGGCGACGCGGCGCCGGTCGCCGACCGCTTCGTCGAGTATCTCAGGGATGCCGGTGCCGAGCCGAAGGCCAAGCCTCATTCATCCGCTTCGCGGCGCCCTTCGTAAGCGGTCAGCAGTTTGTGGGCAACCATATCCACGGCCGGTTTGACGAGCCCGTTCTTGTCGGTCCAAACCTTGGGCGTCAAGGTGCCGCTCAGCGCGACACTGTCCGCGTCGCTCAACGCGAGCAGCGCGGTTTGCACGTCGTCGTCGAAGGCAATCACATTGACGAAAATCGTGTCGCCGTCGTTGGTGGCCGCGCGTACCTTGCAGGTCACGAAACGCCTGCCGTTTTGCCCCGTGCGAATCTGCGCCTCGCCGTACAACCGCCCGCCCACCAGTCCATCGATCATCGCCCTGCTCCTCTTGATTCGTACCGTGCGGAAAGCAGAATCGCCCAGCACGGCGCGTATGATCCCACGAGAAGCCGCGCCGCCTGCATAAAAAGCACCGCTCACTCGCGGACCAAAGGCGCGGACATCAGGCGCCGATGGTCACGTCCACGCCGCGCACGAGGCGTTTCGCGAGCCGCGGTTGCCGCAGCTGTTCGAGCCACCATTGCAAGGCGCGCCCTTCATGATCGCCGCGCCACGCGACGTACAGCACGTTCGGCTCGCGCGGATCGGAGGTCGTCTTCTCGATCAACTCGCCCTGCTTCAATAACGTCGCGACACGCTGACGCGGCAACCAGCCCACGCCCAGGCCATCGCGTTGCGCCAGAATTTTTGCGCGCATGGACGGCACGGCCAGTGACGCCTGTCCGCCGATCAGACCATAGGCACGCCCCGCGGTAGTCCGCGATGAATCCGCCACTACCACCGCACGATGTTCGAGAATCCGTTCGCGGCCCAGCGTTCCCTCGACGGCCGCCAGCGCATGGCGCGGCGACACCGCGAACACCCACTCCATCACGCCGAGTTCGAACCAGCGCAGGCCGGGAATCGCCGGCGGCTCGTTGGTCGCGCCCACGATCAGATCCGCGCGGCCGTCGCGCAGCGCTTCCCAGGTGCCGCTCAAGACTTCATGGGTGATGCGCAGCTTGACGCCGGAGTCGAGCGCATCGAATGTGCGCACCACCGGCATCAGCAGTTCGAATTCGATGATTTCGTCCGTGACTATCCACAAGCGGTCTTCCCAGCCGCTCGCGATCTGCTTCACGCGCTGCGTCATGCGCGACATGTCGAGCATCAAACGCGCGGCTTCATCGGCGAGAAGCTGGCCCGCGGGCGTGAGTTGCAGCCGGTAGCGACGCCGGTCGAACAGCAACGCGTCGAAGCGCGTCTCCAGTTGCCGGGCCGCATGCGAGATGGTGGACGGCGCCTTGCCGAGCCGAGCCGCCGCGCGCGACAGGCTGCCGGTCTCGCGAATCGCGTCGAGCAAAGCCAGTTCGTCTTCGGACAGCATGTTCCATTCCTTCGAACGAGTTCGACCCAAAGATGGTACGGCAACGCGGCAACACCGGTCCACTCCAGCGATATGAGAGCCGCGTTGATGAGAAGTTTCGTTTGCATGGGCTTTCGGAAAATCCGCATGAGTCACGCTTTTCGAGCACTCGAAAACCACCGCGGCATCCATTCGACCAGCATCCTGCCGTTCGGCCCCGTTCAGGATTACTCCGCGCCGCCTGTCGTCACCACGGCCGCTTCGAAAATGTCGCGCAGCCACTGCGCAAACACCCGCACCCGCGACGACAACTGACGGTTCTGCGGATACAGCACGGACACCGGCATCGGCGGCGGCGGAAAGTCCGCGAGAATAATTTTCAGCCGCCCCGCCGCCAGTTCGGCCGCCACCCGGTATTGCGGCACCTGCACGATGCCGAGCCCCGCAAGCGCCGAGCCGGTGTAGAGTTCGGTGCCGGTCACCGACACCGCCGACGGCAGGACCATCGCCACCGCGCGGCCCGCCACGCTGAATTCGAGCGGCACGGCCTTGCCCGTCGCGCTCGACACGTAATTGACCGCCCGATGCGTGGACAGCGCCGACGGCTCAGCCGGCTCGCCATAGGCGGCGAGATACGCGGGACTCGCCACCGTCACCTGCGGCAGTTGCGCGACGCGGCGCCCCACCATCGACGAATCCTGCAGATTGCCCGCGCGCAGCACGCAGTCGACTCCCTCCCGCACCAGATCGACAAGCCGGTCATCTTCGCCGATGGTCAGTTCGATCCCGGGAAAGCGTGCGAGAAACGCCGGCAGCGCCGGCACCACGAAGTGCCGCGCCAGCGTGCCTTGCAAATTCACCCGCAGCAAACCCTTCGGCGCAAGGTTCGAAAACGAGCCCTCGGCCTCCTCCATGTCGGCAATCAGACGCACGCAGCGGCGGTAGTACGCCTCGCCGTCGTGCGTGAGACGCACCGTGCGCGTGGTGCGCTCGAGCAGCCGCGCCCCGAGCCGTTGCTCCATGCGCTTCATCAGGTTGGTCACGGTGGCGCGCGGAATCCGCAGATCGTCCGAGGCGCGCGTGAAGCTTTGCCGCTCCGCGATCCGTATGAAAACCCGCATTTCCTCGAAACGATCCATGGCCGATGGCTGTCAGGCGGCTGCGCGCCAATTGTTAAAGCAAATGGAATGATGATGCCAAGTCTAGCCTGATTATCTACGCCTGGAAAGCGTCCATGATTCATCTCACACATCCAACAGCCACAAGGAAACGAATCATGAACACGCTCAAAAACGCCCAGGTCGCAATCGTCACCGGCGCATCGCGCGGCATAGGCGCAGCGGTCGCGCAACGTCTCGCCGGGGACGGCTTCGCCGTCGCGGTCAATTACGCGTCCAGTTCGGCCGAGGCCGATGCGCTCGTCGCGGAACTCACCGCGGCTGGCGCCAAGGCGATCGCGGTGAAGGCCGACGTCTCGAATGCCGACGACGTGCGCCGCATGTTCGAGATCACCGAACAGCAACTCGGCAAAGTGGACGTGCTGGTCAACAACGCGGGCGTGCTCAAGACCGTGCCGCTCGCCGACGCCAGCGACGCGCTCTACGACCAGACCTTCGACATCAACGTGCGCGGCACCTTCAACGCCTTGCGCGAAGCAGCGGCGCGCATGAACGAGGGCGGCCGCATCGTCAACTTTTCGAGCACCACGCTGGCGCTGAACATGCCCGGCTATGCGATCTACAACGCGACCAAGGCGGCCGTCGAAGCCTTCACGCACGTGTTCGCCAAAGAACTGCGCGGCCGCAACATCACTGTCAACGCCGTGGCGCCGGGTCCGATCGCGACCTCGCTGTTCCTCGACGGCAAGACCGAAGAACAGATCCAGACTTTCGCGAAGATGCCGCCGCTGCAGCGACTCGGCCAGCCGGACGATATCGCGTCGGTGGTGGCGTTCCTCGCCGGTCCGGATGCGGGCTGGGTCAACGGTCAGATCCTGCGTGCCAACGGCGGCATTGCTTGACGCACTTGATGCGCCACCGACGGGGCAGGCGCTGAAGATCATTCTCGTGACGGGCGCCGGTACGGGTATCAACCGTCCGACGCGTCCGTCACGACGAGGAGCACGACCATGAAACCCTCGGTCACGTACCTTCATCTGCTGAAGCACACGCCGTTTTTTTACGAGCCTGACGACCGATCAGCTACGGTGGGTGATCGGCCACTCCCACGAATGGGAAGCGCAAGCCGGCACGGTCGTCGCGCAATGCAAAGACAGCGTGACAACCGCTGAGGATCAAACCATGTGGATTCTGCTGGATGGCGGCTGGCAACTTGAAGTGAGCCCGCACGCTTATCCGGCGGACCACGCAAGCGCCGGCAAGTGGTTCAGCGCGGCGGTGACGACCGGCATCTCGTGCCGCCTTGTCACCAGCGAACACAGCTACGTGATGAAGTCGAACGCGCCGACTTCGACGCCATGCTCGCCCAAGGCTTTGCGTTCGGCCCGCATCTCGACGCGGGCCGCCGCTACTACAGCGAGCTGTTTGCCGCCCCAGCCGAACTCGCGAAATGAGTCCGCGCCGGAGCGCGTGCCACGCAACGCGCCCTCAGGCGCAAGCGCGCTTACACCGCCTTCGGATTGCGCTCCGCGAATCCTTCCTGATGCCAGTACGGATAGGCGGGACGCACGGCGCTCGCCGCGTCGAGCTTCGCCACCTGCTCCGGCGTCAGATTCCAGCCCACCGCGCCGAGGTTCTGCCGCAACTGTTCCTCATTACGCGCACCGATCAGCACCGTCGATACGGTAGGCCGCTGCAGCAGCCAGTTCAGCGCGATCTGCGGCACGGTCTTGCCAGTTTCGGCCGCGATCTCGTCGATCGCATCGAGCACGCGGAACAGATATTCGTCCGGCACCGGCGGCCCCATGTCGGCGGTTTTATGCAGGCGGCTCGAATCGGGCAGCGGCTGGCCGCGCTTGATCTTGCCAGTGAGACGCCCCCAGCCGAGCGGACTCCACACCACCGCGCCCACACCTTGATCGACGCCGAGCGGCATCAACTCCCACTCATAATCGCGGCCGACCAGCGAATAGTAGGTCTGATTCGCGACATAGCGCGGATAGCCATAGCGATCCGCCACGTCCTGCGACTTCATCAGATGCCAGCCGGAAAAATTCGACACGCCGGTGTAGCGGATCTTGCCGGCGCGCACCAGATCGTCGAGTGTGGACATCACTTCGGCGACTGGCGTTCTGGCGTCGAAGCCGTGCAGCTGGAACAGGTCGATGTAATCGGTCTGCAAGCGCTTGAGCGCCGCGTCCACGGCCTGGATCAGATGGAAGCGCGACGAACCGACGCTGTTCGGTCCGTCGTCGAAACGAAAGGTCGCCTTGGTCGAGATGATCGCCTTGTCGCGCTTGCCTTTGAGCGCTTCACCGAGCACCGACTCGGATGCGCCGCCCGAATAGATGTCCGCGCTGTCGAACATGGTGACGCCCGCATCGAAGCAGATGTCGAGTAGACGACGCGCCTCGGCGACGTCGGTTGCGCCCCACGCCTCGAAAAACTCGCCCTTGCCGCCGAACGTGCCCGTACCGAAGCTCAGTACCGGCACCTTGAAACCGGATGCACCCAGATGTCTGTATTCCATTGAATAATCTCCGTGGCTTAGCCGTCGATAAATGGACAATCAGTCTACGCGCGTCTGCCCAAACGCGCCGGCCATCGCGCAGGGATGGTGGCGGGCGCAAACGGGATCTTTATCGCGGATGCGCCGCGCGCGCAGCCGAAGCGCTCAATGCAGCCAGCGCGTCACGCGCGGCTTGCATCACACTGTCCCAATCGCCCAGCGCCGGCTGCCGGAACAACCGGGCGCGCGGATACCACGGCGTGTCGGTGCGCTGCAGCATCCAGCGCCAGCAGGTGTCGAAGCGGTTCAGAATCCAGACCGGCTTGTCGAGCGCGCCGGCCAGGTGCGCAGTGGACGTGTCCACGGAAATCACCAGATCGAGGTTCGCCACCAATGCCGCGGTGTCGGCGAAGTCGCCTAGTTCTTCCGTGTAATCGACAACGCAGCCGCCCTGCTGGGCGCTTCTGAGTTGCTCTGCCGCCGTTCCTTTTTGCAGGCTGAAGAACTGCACGTTCGGCACGTCGAGAAGCGGCGCGAGTTGCGCGAAAGCGATCGAACGGCGCGCATCGTTCTTGCGAAGCTCCGCGACATGCGGCCGGCTTCCGCCCGCCCACACGAGTCCGACTTTCAGGCGGATATCCGCTTGCGCGTGAACCCGATCGCGCCATTGGCGAACCGCTTCGGCATCCGCGAAAAGATAAGGCGTTGTCGATGGAATGCTGTCGAGGCCAGTCTTGAATGCGAGCGGCAGACTCAGCAGCGGACAGTGGCAATCGAATGGCGGCAGCGTTTGGCCGGCTTCGATCAACTGATCCACACCGTCGAGCGTGGCCATGAGTCGCGTCAACTCGGGCGGCACTTCGAGCACGACCTTCGCGCCGAGCTTCGACACCAGCGCGGCGTAGCGGCAAAACTGCAGCGTGTCGCCGAGACCCTGCTCCGCGTGCAACAGAATCGTCTTGCCGTCGAGCGAAAAATCCCCCAGCCAAAGGGGCTGCGCAAAACTGCGCCGGCCTGCCTTGATGCGGCTGCGCTCCCAGCGCCATTCATATTTTTGCCAGCCTGCTTCGAGCTGTCCCATTTGCAGCAGGCACAGCGATTCGTTCCAATGTGTTTCCGCAGCATCGGGGTTCGCTGCTAGCGCATGCTCGTAACTCGACAGTGCTTCGGCGTGCTGGTTGAGATCGATCTGCGTGAGCCCGAGATTGTTCCAGGCATCGGCGAATGCCGGGGACAATTCGATCGCACGACGGTAGCTGCGCTCGGCTTCTTCCGGCTGGTTCAGGTCACTGAATGCGTTGCCGCGATTGCTCCACGCATCCGGATAATTGGGTTGCAGCGCGAGCGCGTGATCGCAACTGGCAAGCGCATCGGCGGGACGGCCCAGGTCGCGCAGCACGCACGCGCGGTTGTTCCAGGCCTGCGCGAAGTCCGGCATGAGCGCAATCGCGCGATCGAAACTGCCGAGCGCATCGAGCGGCCGGTTCAGGCCGGCTTGCGCGTTGCCGCGATTGTTCAGCGCGTCGGGAAATCTGGGCTGCAAAGCCAGTGCGCGATCGGCGCTCGCGAGGGCTTCGTCGAAACGCTGCAAGGCGTTCAGCGCATAGGCGAGATTCGAGTGAAGCGGCGCCTGTTTCGCGTTGATGGCAAGCGCTTTCCTGAGTAACTCGACACCCTCTCGCAGACGGCCGGCTTGCAGGGCCAGCGCGCCCAGCAATTGCAGCGCGTCGAAATGACGGGGCTTGAGTTCGAGAATCTCGCGATAGAGTTCTTCGGCCTCGGCGAATGCGCCGTTCTGCTGAAGCGCAACGGCTTGCCGAAGCATGGAGTCCAACTGTTGCGGCAAATTGGCAGGCTTGCTCATGCGGAGAGCTTGGATGGAATGCGCGTGAAAATCGTGGGAGCTTTCGAGTAAGGCGTGCGCATCGCGCAAGATGAATCGCAAACGATGCATCGTGCTAGCTCATGCGCCCGGCGGACTCGAAAGAGCGAAGCCGATTATCGCCGAAAACCACGCACTCGGACGACCGCGCGTCACGCCGCAACGTGACGCGCGTTACACCGCTTACTGCGCGGTCGACAGATGCTTACGCTTGGCAAGATCCTGCGCCATCGCGTAGTGCTCCTGGATGGTCGGCAAGGCCTTCCTGGCCGCGTCCTTCAATTGTTCGTCACGGCCTCCAGCGATTTCCGCCTGGAATGCCGACAGCGCTTTCTGTTCGCCGGCGAGCGCGACCTGTTCGATATAGGCCTTGTCGAAGTCGGCGCCACGCAGGTTGTTGATGCTCGCGAGGACCGCTGCGTCGGGATCGTTCTTCGGCACATCGACGCCGCGCGGGCTTGCCGCGCGCAGCGCGTCGGAGATTTTCGCGTTGTCCGTGGAGACGCGCTCGGCGAATGCCTTGACGTCGCGATCGGTCGAGCGCGAGGTCGCGATGCGGGCGGCGTCGCGTTGCGTCGCAACGGCCTTGGTACCGTCCGCGATGAACGTCTGGTCGGCGGCATGCAGACGGCCGGTGTCGGCCGCGGCCGCCGCCGGTGCTGCCGGGGTTGTTTGAGCGTTGGCCGCGCCGGCGACGACGAGCAGTCCAGCCATGCAGGCGCTGGTGATAGTGGCGAGAGGCAAGCGGATCATACGTTCTCCTTGAGGTGGAAGCGAAACGACGGTGATGCGTGTGCGCCTCGGGCGTCGTGCCGACTGCGCGACTACCTTGCAGTCAGCTTGCGAGCCGCTGACGGCGCCACGCTTTTATCGCTGTGAATTCTATGAGGCGCGCTGTGCGGCATGTGATACGACGCTGTCGCTTCTGTAACCTTAGGTAAGCTTCATATGAATGCCTTGACAGCGCTGTATTGGCGCGCGCAGTGCTCGTGCCCCTTCCGCGTCCTCAATAGCGGTTGCGCGTCAACCAGAGCATGCGAGGAAAACAGCGTGGAATCGCTGAACTTTCCGCCCGCCGCGCCGATAACTGGAAGGTAGGGCGCGCGCCGGGATCGAACGCAACGGTGGCATGGCGCATCACACGCACCGCAATCCTGGAGAGATTCGATGGCAGCAGAAAACCTCGCGCACGATGAACGCAGCAACCTGACCAGTTCCAACAAGTTCGAGTTGTTGTTGTACCGGTTGGGCCGCGTGCCCGGCAGCGACGCGCATGAGCTTTATGGCATCAACGTCTTCAAGGTGCGGGAAATCTCGACCATGCCGACGGTTACGCCGATCGCCGGTTCGTCGCCGTTTGTGATGGGAGCCGTGGATATTCGCGGGCAGATCATCCCTGTGATCGATTTGCCGCGGCTGATGGGGTGTGAGCCGACGCGCGGGCTGAACATTTTGCTGGTGACGGAGTTCGCGCGGTCAACGCAAGCGTTTGCGGTTGAAGAGGTCGACGATATCGTGCGACTGGAGTGGAATCAGGTGTTGTCCGCCGAGGGTGCGGCCGGGGGCAATCTCGTTACCAGCATTGCGCGGATCGACGGCAATACCGGTGATTCGCGGCTCGCTCAGGTGATCGATGTCGAGCAGGTGTTGCGGGATGTGTTTCCGTCACAGCACCCTAGTGTCGATCCGGGTTCTGTTGGGGAGGCGTTGGGAATTCGGCCTGGAGCGAAAATTCTTGCTGCTGATGATTCCGGGTTTGCTCGTAAGCTCATTGAGCAGGCTTTGAGTGCGATTGGGGCGGATTATGTGATGACCAAGACCGGGGAAGAAGCCTGGAATACCTTGCAGCAGGTTGCACGGGAAGCGCAGGCTAATGGGACTCGCGTCAAGGATAGTATCGCGCTGGTTTTGACTGATCTTGAGATGCCTGAGATGGACGGGTTCATGCTCACTCGGCAAATTAAGGCTGATGAGCGCACTCGGGATATTCCGGTCATTATTCATTCTTCTTTGACCGGGGCCGCGAATGAAGCGCATGTCAGGAATGCCGGGGCTAATGGGTATGTGGCTAAGTTTGCCGCTTCGGAGTTGGCGGATGCTATTCGGAGTGCGATTGGGGGTGTGCCTTCTGTGGTCGCTGCTTGATCCGGTCTTTTGTTTGGGTTCCTTAGTTTGTTGGTCTTTTCCGTGTGGTCTTGGTGGTCTATGCCGCGTAATAGGTCTGGGCGCGCAAGCGAAACAAGACGTTCTCCCTCATCGGTTTCGCTTCGCGCGCCTCTCAGTTTATAGCCCGCCTTCCGGCGGCCTTTTTTGTGCATGGCCCAGAAGGCGGCAATCGTGGGAGCTTCATCAACCTCGACGGTAGGCGCGCCAGAAGTCTTCGGCGATGCCTTGCTCGCGGAAATACCTCAGCGCGCCAAACACAACGCCAAGAAACGGCAGTGCAATCACTATGCCTGTATCCGTGGTCTGCCACCCCGGCCTGTCATCGAGCAGGGACATGCCGAACATCATCAGTGAGAGAAAGAGCAGTTTGGCAAACGGAACAAGGGAATAGTCATAGCCGTCTTTCCACGGCGCATTCACCGGTCGCAACTCTCGCACCGCGAGACTGAGCGTCACGCCATTCTCTACCGGCAGTGCCACGAGTTGCGCACCCTGTCCGAAGTGCGCCATCCTCGCCGCGAGCGCATATAGCAGCCATCGCGACACCGGGGCCTGCGGACCAATGGATGTATCGAGCGCATGCGTGGAGACTTCCAGCCCGCTCTCCTTCACCGCGCCGAAGGTTGCGTGCTGCGCAAGGCCCTTCAGGCGGCTGTGCCAGAAATTGCGGATGCGCTTCATCTCAGCCTGTTCAGCCCGGAGCAGCAGCGACAGCGCCTCCTCGACCTGATCGGCTTCCGTCTCGATCTCACGCATCAGCCACGCCTGTGACTTGAGCTTGCCGCGCTGGTCGTACATGAACTGGTCCGAAGCCAGCAGCAGCGCCACGGCAAACTCCGAGCAATCCTTCGGTAGATCCGGGTTGTCATTCAGATGCCACGCCAGCACCAGCCGGTATGACGGATCGCTGTCAGCCGGGAACCACTTTTCAGCAAACTTCGGTTCCGTGCCGGGCCGCATGCGGACAATGCGCGGCGCTCCCGGCAATTCGAGCTTCTTCCACACGGCGTGAATGATGTCGGACGATTCATCCCGGCCACCCTGCATCATGAGCTGGAACGAATTGCTCCGTATGGCACCTGCCAGTTTCGGCGCGAGCGGCACAAGCAGCTTTTCCAGGACGGCATGTAGCCTGGACTCGGCCCCTGTCTCGTCCACGTCGAGCGCCATTACCTTGCCCGGATTCTGCGGTGGCGTGCCTTCGAGTCCAAGCATGCGTTCGCCAAGGTCCGGTTCCGGTGCGAGCACTACGCTATCCAGCACGGCTACACCGGAGCGGCACTGACGCTGCCACGATCTGCGCAACTGCCAACCCTCCCTGTTAAACACCGCCGCCTCAAATGCCTTCAGACCATATCCAACGTAATAGGCGAGCGCGCATAGTGCTCCCCAGAAGGACGGCCCGGTCAGCAGGATGCTCTTGAAAAACCCCATTGACATTACCGGTTGCCCCTTCGGCCAGGAACGCACCGTTGTGAACAGGGCGAAACATTCCACGACAATGAACATGGCAAGATAAAACCACAAAGGTGGCGGCTCACCCGCCTCCTCCTCGTCGGGTATCACCTGGTTCCAGCGAAAAGTCATCGTTTCTCCGTGTCAGCCTTCGTATGTCCAGTCATGCTGGGAGGCAATCAGTATTGGCGGCGGATTGCAGCGGCAACGGCATAAGTCACCCTCCAGCGCCGGCAGCCTGTCGTCTATGGCGTCATCTTCCGAACGCGGGCCATTCGCGACGATGTGCCCGATGGAACCACACGCGGGGCATTGCACGCGCGCCCCGAGGTAGCTCATGCCACGCTCATCGGGGCCAACATCTGCGATGCCATCGAGTACGGTGCCGTTTGCTGTGGTCCGGTCGAGCCGGAGAATACAGGCGCGTTCGCTCACGTCAGGCCCCCAGCCATTCCCAATCGGCTCCGTCGGTTCTGGCGGGCATGCTCTGTCCGCGGCACAGGGTGACGATGCCCGCGAGGTCGTAACGGTACGGCGCAGCGGCGGAAAAGCCGCCTGAGTGAACACGCGCAAGCCAGCGGCCACTGCGTGGGCAAATGGCTCCCGCCTTGCAGACGTGTTCGGTGCCTTCGATGATGTCGAACGACCACTGCTTGACGGGCGTTGGCGCGCTGCCCTCCCACACCCACTGCACCGGCCCGTTAAATTCGGTGCCACTAGCAACCTCCGTGTACATGCGCACATCGTCCGTGGTCGCCACGTCGCCCGCCTTGAACGGTCTCAGCAAGAGGCCGCGAGCGGTGCCGCTAGTGCGCACGGCACGATACAGGCCGTCCTCGGCAAAGGTTGCGCCAGGCTTGACCGGCCATTGGGACATGTTCTCGCGATGGGTTTTCTCCCACTGCTCGCGCTCCTGCGGGGTTGAGGGGTAGTCGCGGTCAATTGTGATGCGGGTTTTGATTGGTTTAAAGTCCACGTTGGATGCAAGCCCCCACCCATATCCTTCGTACTCGATTCTCATAAACACGATACCGGAGAATTCATAACTACCCTTAAGAGCCTTATAATCAGGATCAACCTCGAATTTTAAGACCTCGCTTCCGCCCGGCTTCAAAAATACCAAGCCACCTTTAAATTCGCTTCGATTTATTAATCCTTTCCCACTCAAACCGAAAGCCCAAGAACCTTTCACCTTCACCACGTCACCATTTGGGTGAATTGCTCCAGTTGCACCCACACCCAATCGTCCACTGGTAGTGGACCCGCCCCATTGATCCGGGGTTTTGAACTGAATCCATCGATTTCCAGAATTAATAAATTTCACAGCAACAATATAATGCCCATCTTTATGCTCTACTGCCACAGTCTCGAAATCGAGTTTGATAATCTTGCTGCCTTCAGTCCATGCCCGCTCGGCCAGCCTAAGCGGAGCATCAAAGATGCGACTCTTAAAGCGTTCAGGAATCAGGCGTATGGAACCACTCCTGCGAACTGCCTTCCCATCCTCCCCCATGCACATGACGCTAAATGTGGACGGCGGGTCTACCGTCTCAGGACCACCACTTTGAATATCCTTGTCACACAAATTCTGTGCAACAACATTCAGCTCCTGCAAATCTGAATTCTGTAGATTCAAGGCGAATACGCCGACACCTTTTTGACTATCCTCGTTAACGGTGTCTCCCTTGGCAAAATAGAATGTTCGCTCACCGTCAAAAGTTAAATCCCTTGATCCATACTGAAGGTCAGCGGACCACGACAGCGTGAACGCACCCGGACGCAACACAACACTGTTTTCAGAATCTGCCATTACGTTTTTCATACCCGAGAATACCAACAACGTCATAAGAAACACCGCTCTCAACGCCCGCACAACTAGCCACCTATTTATGTTTCTTGTGCGAAGCAGCAGTTGGCTTAGGTACACCCGTTTTGGCACCGCTCGTTGCGCCTGTGTTAGCTTTACCGGTCGGGTTGTTAACGCGAGGTAATGCGGCAGGTTCATAGCCAACTCTCCAGAGTTTATTTGTATGTAAGGAAAACCATCTGCGGATATACTCAAGATAGTAAGGAGGGATTGTTGCCGTAGGCTTCAGAGCACCCCCGCCCATAAGTTGGGTATCAGTGTCTATGATCCAAATCTTGTTGGTTCCGACGTTTCTGTCAGCCAGTTCAAAGTCAATGTCGCCACCATTCTTTACATAGATTGAATGCACAAAACCACCCTGTACCCAGTATTCATCCGGGAAATTAAACAAGTGTCCGGTTTCATGCGCCTTTACTTGAGTTGTCTTCGGCACCTTATTATCACCGCTGTTATCATCCTCATATTCGAACTCTGGCCAGTTCTTGGCGTCCGCACGGGCAGTCGTCGGAAACAGGTTGATGACAATATTTGGATTAAGCG
Organism: Paraburkholderia sp. FT54; assembly: GCF_031585635.1. Lineage (NCBI taxonomy): Bacteria > Pseudomonadati > Pseudomonadota > Betaproteobacteria > Burkholderiales > Burkholderiaceae > Paraburkholderia > Paraburkholderia sp. FT54. Next base: position 2,758,675 of record NZ_CP134195.1, read on the forward strand.
CCTGCGCATCAGCCTCGCGGACGACATGTACGTCTGCGCAAAATTTCACTGAGATACGGCAACCGCAAGCACCACCTTTCTGGCAACCATCCAGAATCAGTTTGTAATTCCCTTGATTCAACGTGTTCTCGATCATGCTCTTGTAGGTCGAAGCGTCAACCTGCGCCGGATCACGATCAATTTGCTTCAGATTAAAAGCCGAAAATGGCTTCTTGGAGTTAGCTCCATTCTTGAAAGACTCATACTCGACAGTAATATAGTCACCTTTCGCATTGCGCAATGGCTCGCCGGCTGGGTTCGTCTGCACTAGCAATCTCGGAACCAACGCAGTGACAACCTTTGCAGTAAGCGTTTTGGCCTGCGAGTCGTAGGAGAACTGACACGTTGTGGTCGCCGTCCCGGAACACATTACAGGCTTGTCTCCATCCTTGATGCGTTCGGTCCTAGTCCAGCCATATTTTTGGTAAGTCGGCGTTTCACGCACCATACTGGCGGACTCTGTGAAATTTGGCATTTGCCAGTTACACGGCGCAGCAGGTTGCAACTGGATTGGATCAGCTGAAATACCGTACTGCTTTTCGTTTTCCGGGTCGTTAATCACCAGACCGCCATTGCCCGCCGGACCACCAGCAGAACCCATCGAGCCGGGGAGCTGTTGGCCCTTTGATTGAGTGTCCTGCGATACGCCACCGCCCGCTGACCCCATCGAACCCGGATCCGGCACGCCGTTCATGATTGAAGCGCCGGGAGAGGGCGCTGGCGCTGGCGGCACCGGGCCCGAATTCACCAGCCCCTGCCACTGCGCCGGGTCAGACGCGGGCGTCCCCGCAATATCGCGCGTGAAGTTCGCATTGGTGCGCCACACATCGCAATCCGTCGTGAATGGCACGAGCTTCGGCGCGAACGCCTCTCCACCCAGGTCCATCTGCGCGGGGCCAACCTTCTTCAGGCCGCTGGTCCTGAACACCGCCCCGCCCCAAGAGCCGAATTCGATCCCCCCCGGCGTCATACGCAGGTACGAGCCGCCAACATTCAGCACGATCTCCTTTGACGACTTCACACGCAGCACACCGTCAACTGTCTCAACGGTCATGTCGTTCTGCGACGCAAGCTGCATCGAGCCGCGCTGGGCCTGCAGGACAACAGCACCCGCCGCCGCAATCAGACTCATGCCTTTCTGTGAGAAAACCGATACCAGATCACGCGCAGCCACGGTGAAGCGCCTGAGCGTGCTGAAATGCACGCCTTTCCTGGCGGTGCCGATGATCGAGCCATCGGCAGCGACATGCACACCGTCGCCTGACGCCACGCCCACCGGCCCCGGACCAGTGACCAGAACGCCAGGCTTCTTCAGTCCCTTCAGGCCATCGTTGATGCGCTTCTGAGCGTCCGTATCGGCGGGCGACGCCTTCGAGGATTTGGCGGATTGCGCGAGCGATTCCGACAGTGCCTGGTGCTCCGTCAGTTGCGCCTCCGTCTCATCCATCGCAAGCACCTTGCCGCCGCCGCCCGCCTGGTTATAGGCGGTGAGCATCGCGCCAGATCCGCCGCGAGTGACCGCGTAACCGTCTGTCCGAAGTTCCGCGCCCGCCCCGCGCTGTTTCAGGTCACGGTCCGGTATGAAGCCCAGGTTGAGCTGCGAGCGGCCCGAGTGCTCTGTGCTGAGTTCGATCCCTTGCTGGTCGTCCCAGTCATCCATCCACAGCTTGTTGCCAGACTGCGTGCGGATTTCGTTGCGCGACATGCGCCGCCGCGACGAGTTGATGAGGCCGGGACGCTGGCTGTTTGGCATGAAGCCCACAAGGAACGGCTTGTTCGGGTTGCCTTCACGAAAGGCGACCAGGCCCTCATCGCCGTCCAGCGCGGGCATGTGCATGCCGGTGTTGTCTCTGCCCGAAAACGGTTTCGCCAGCCGCAACGGAATGCTCTCCGCACCTTTGGGCCAGTTGCCGAAGTCGCAATGAAAGCGCGCGACATACTCCCCTTTGTCGGTCAGGTAGGCAAATTTGTATTTATCGGGAGAGCAGATCGTTGCCCCGAGTGTGCCGTGTATCCGGGGCCATCGGGTTTCATCGATGGCCATCCGGTATGGACGGTCAGCTGGAATGGCGGTGAAACGGTTCATGTAGCTGACGCTTCGCGCGCCGCTATGCACGACCTTTGTAACGAACATGCCCGCTCCTGCGTCCTCAAGCTCCCGGTCCGAACGCACAAGACGACCCGGCCTGAGTGCGAGCACGGTCGACTTGACCTTGTAGCGGACCTGCTGTGCAAGCGCCGCCTCATGTCGTAACTGCGCCTCGCGCTTCGCGCCACCGGCGTCCCCATGATGCGTGCCCCACACATAGGGCGTGCCGACCATCGTCCCGTCGTCCGGGACAGCGCGGCTTTCATTGCGCAGAACTTCCCACGCACTGTCCGGGTTGTAGTCGGCAACGGTAAAGGATTCCGGTACGGTGCGGGTACGCACCTTGAAGGAAAAGATGGATTCCTCAAACGTTGACAGTCCGGCTGTGGGGCGGTCAAGTACCATGACCGGGGGCCGCTCATAGCCGTCTATGTCATCGGCAATCACCAGCACTTCGCCATGCTCGCCGGTCGTCGTGAAGCAGAACAGGCCAGCCTGTTCCATTTCGAGCCGGATGTATGCCCAGTCCCCCAGGTTGAACTGAAACCGGAAGTCGTGTTTCGGATGTTCACGCCGGAGGCGAAATTCCACCTGCATCCAGAAGCGGATTTCGTGACGCTCAAGGATGGTCCTGATGATTTCCCACGATGCCATCCGCTGGTATGTGACGCAGTTGCTCGGCCCGTCGAGGACAGCGAGTCGCTGGCGGATCACAACGCGATAGGTGCAACCATCACGCGATTCCGACGCCAGATCGAAGCGCGACACAAACCCGTTGAATGTACGCAGTTCACGCCCATCCTCGGGCTGGATGGAGAACTCTGCGAGTTGCCCCAGCACCTTCTTTCTGCTCACCGGTTCCGGCGTCGAGATCACAGCCTTGATCCGATACGGCTCGCAGATTTCCTCATGCACTTCCCACGATACGACCGAGACAACCGGCGCGGGTTTCGGCCGGCCAGTGTCACTTTCCTTCTCAACCTGCTGCGGCTTGCGCGGCATGAACTTCATGTGCGCGGACTGCCGCCCCGTCAGATATGTTCTTATGCGATCAGCTTCAGCCATATGCATTCTGTTAAGAGCAGTGCCTATTTTTTGCGAAGCCTGTACCTCAGCATCTAACCTCCATCAGGTCAACGAAGTTAATTTGGGATAGCGCGAATTTGACAAGCATTCACAAAATCGGCGGCGTCTTATTCATGACGCATCAGAACGGTCTTCGTTGCCGCCTGACAAATGACTTTTGTTTTCCCGCCGCCTGTCGGCGCGCACCTGGGTTGATATGCGACAGATACTGGCGCGAATGCTCGCGCCCGTCCTGTCATTCATGCTGCCTTTCAGGTGTTTGCGCCGGGTCACGGGGCGCTGAAAGAGGTGCAGGCGCTTGCTGATTGGGTACGCAGCCTGGCCAGACGATCAGGTCATGGCGCATGACGTGTCCCGCGTGCGCTCCTCGCCGTTGACGCAGCGAGTCGTTGCAAGACGCTGCGGGGGGCACGCGGTGCGGGTCTTAGACGGCGTACCGCAAGCACGTCAGCTATGCCCGGTATGGAATCGGTCAGCGCCTGTGCGATCCGGTCCATGACGCCACGGCCGCACCATACAAGAAAGACGCCGTAACACGTCTTGGCCAGTGGATATTCAAACGGAACACTCATCCACGCTTTTGCCGGTATGCCGCAAAGAAAGCAAGCAAAGAAAGCTTCACACCGCCAGCCTTTAAGCGGGTCCCTCGCGCAGCCACCGTAGTGGTGCATCTGGAATCTGTGCCCCCGCGCATTCCGCGTTCGTGACAAGGCAGTCATTCTTCCGGCGGCGCTGCGCGCGCCGGTGCGGTCGTTCATTCAGTGTGGCCTATGTGGCGCGTTCTAGCGCCACCGAAAATGTCATTCGGCTCGTCTGGATGCCCATTGTGTTCAGCATCTTCGGTGCGTGAAACGCCGTGAGTTTTGCGCGTTGGGCCGGTGTTCCGATGTCTAGCAACGCGAGAAGTTCCGCGACCACCGCGTACAGTACGCCGACGTTGCCGTCCTCGATTTTTACGGCAATGCCCAGCGCGCCTTGCGCGCCCGCCCGCTCCGTCTGTTGTGATGCCCGCACGCCTATCGCGTAGCTGCCGTCGGCGCCCACCTTGCCAACTAGTGCCCCCTCGAAGGCTTGCATCAACTGCGTGCAGAATCGGCCCTCGCCCGCTACACACTCCGGATACGTCGTCATTGCACGGTAGATTCGCGCGAGCGCTGTGGTGCGCGATGTGAGGAACTCCGCATTCGACGATACCTCGTCTTCCGCGGCGGCCAGCTTCGCGAACAAGCGTGCGAGGCGGTCTAGCGGGAACGCCGGCGTCGGCAGATTGCAGCCGTCTGTGGCCCATTGCACTGCGTCGTCCGGTAAATCGCAGACGCCGGCGACCGTGTGTTTTACACGCACCTGCAACGGATGGTCGGGTCGCTCATAACCCGCTATCGACGCGCCGATCGATTGCGCGCCAGCCAGCATGCCCGCGTGTTTGCCGGAACAGTTGCTGCACACGCCGCTCGGCTTGAAGTCGCGTTTGAGCCAGTCGATATAGACAGCGTCGGATAACGGCGGATGGCCGCCGCAACGCAAGTCGGCTTCGTTCGCCTGCGCCTTGGCCAGCATCTGCCGCGTACGCTCGATGTGACGCGCCTCGCTACTGTGCGAACCGCACATCAGCGCCAGGTCGGCTTCGTCGAAACCAAAGCGCTCCAGCGCGCCAGTTTCCAATACCGCTAACGCTTGTGCGGGCTTTGCCGCGGAACGCGCCAGCGTCACGCGCGAAGGATCGCCGAACGATGCCAACAGGCGCCCGTTCGCGTCGACCACCGCGACGTGCGCCCGATGCGTGTTCTCAATCGAAGTGCCGCGATAGACAGTCGCCGCAATCGGCCCGGTGTCGCGCAAGCTCATGCTGTTTCTCCTCGTGATCGATCGAATCGCTGGGACTGCATTGAATCATGAATTGTGCGGACGGTTCCACTTTCGTCTCGCGATGCGGTGGTGCTCATGCCGTATCGAGCGTGTCGTGAAGATGCTCGACGAGGTAGTCAATCAGCGCCCTCACCTTCGGCGGCAAGAAACGGTTCGGCGGATACAGCAGCCACACCGAGCCCACGTAGGCGCGCGCTTCGAGATTCCAGTCCGGCAGGACCTGCACGAGTTCGCCGCGCTGCAACGACTCCGAGGCGGCAAACTCGGGGACACACGCAATGCCGAAGTCCTGCAGCGCGGCTTCGAGCCGCGCGCCGGCGTGGTTAGCGATGTAGCGCCCCTTCACGTCGACGCTCTGTGTCTGGGTGCCGCGGCGAAAGCGCCAGCGGTTGTCGTCGGCAGTCTCGCCGAGGTAGATGCACGCGTGTTCGAGCAGATCGCGTGGCTGCACCGGCGTGCCGCGCTCGCGCAAATACGCCGGCGATGCCCCCAGCAGCCAGCGCACCGCGCCCAACCGGCGCCCCGCGAGTCCTTGCGGCGGGCGCTCGGTCAGGCGGATCACCAGATCGACGTCGTCGACGAGCGGGTCGACGTCGTGGTCGGTGAACAGGAGTTGCAGATCCACTTCGTCGTACGCGTGCAGGAAAGCGGGAATGAGCGGGTGAATCACGGACCTGGCGAACTGGGTCGGCGCGCTCACGCTCACCTTGCCTTGCGGCCTGCCGGCCAGTTGCCCGGCGGCGTCAACCGCGCCCGACGCGGCGCTCACCATGTCGCGACAGAATCGCACGACCTGGGCACCCGATTCCGTGACCCGCACCGTGCGCGTGGAGCGCTCGAGCAAACGGATCGCAAGCGCGTCTTCGAGGCGCTTGATCTGACGGCTGACCGTGGACGGCGTGCTCCCGAGTTGCCGCGCCGCCACCGAGAAATTGCCGGCATCGACGACGCGCGCGAAAACCGCCATATCCGGCAGCAAGGCAAAAAGCTCGGTTGGAGTCATCGTCAGGATCCGTGAGTGCGGTCGGTCTATTAATGCATTCTCGACATAAACGCTATGCACCGAGACCCGATTATCACGTCAAACGCAAAGTTCGACAATATCGGCTTATATCCGCTTATCAGTCCGAGGTCCGTCCATGTCGAAACAGGAACGCCTGCTCATGTTGTCCGATCTGATGCTGCTGGCTGTCGCCGCCGTCTGGGGTACCAGCTACGGCGTGGTCAAAATCGCGCTGGTCTTTTATCCGGTGCTGGGTTTGCTCGCGCTGCGCTTCGGCATCACTTTCGTGATCCTGTCGCCTGCGCTGCGCCATCTGCTCGCCGCCGACGCTCGCACGCTGCGCGGTGTGCTGATCGCCGGCGCGCTGCTTCTCGGCATCTTCCTGTGCGAAACCTTCGGCATCCTGATGACGCGCGCGGCCAACGCCGCGTTTCTGATCAGCTTATGCGTGGTGTTGACGCCGCTCGTCGAATGGTTGCTGCTCAAACGCAGGCCGAGCCGCGCCGAATGGCTGGCGGTGGCGCTTTCGCTGCTGGGCGCGTGGCTGCTCGCCGGCGACGGCGCACTGAGCCTCAATCCCGGCGACGCGCTGATTCTGCTTGCAGCCCTGTTGCGCGCGTTGACCGTGTGCGTGACCAAACGCGTGATGCGCGATTCGGCCCTGCCGCCGCTGTCGGTGACAGCGGTTCAGTCGGGCGTGGTGGCATTCGGCAGCGCCGCGGCCGCCTGGCTGTTCGCGCCGCAGCAATGGCAGCCCGTGCCGTCGATTGCGGGACACGCGGCGTTCTGGGGCTATGTCGGCTATCTGGTGATCGCTTGCACCCTGTTCGCTTTCTTCGCACAGAACTTCGCGATCAAACGTAGCAGCCCGACGCGCGTCTCCCTGTTGATGGGCAGCGAACCGGCCTTCGGGGCATGGTTCGCCTGCATCTGGTTGGGTGAACGGATTTCGCTGACCGCGTGGGTCGGCGGCGCATTGATCGTCGCGGCATCGATTCTCGCGACGGTGCGATGGAGCGCGCTGCGTGTGAGCGCCGCGCGGGCCTGAAGCAAAGTCTTGCGTCGATCAATGGCTCGGCGCCAGTTCGTCTTCACGCTCCAGCGAGCGCGTGCGCCTGAGGTCCGGGAAGAAACGCATCCATAGCAGGGCGACCGCGATGGTCGCCATGCCGCCCACCAGCACGGCCGGTTGCGCGCCCCACCACCCTGCCGTCACGCCGGATTCGAATTCGCCTAATTGATTCGAGGTCCCGATGAAAAGAGAATTGACCGCACTGACGCGTCCCAGCATTTCATGCGGCGTACGCAGTTGCACGAGCGACAGACGCACGACCACGCTGATGGTGTCCGAAGCGCCGAGCACCATGAGCGCGACGAGCGACACAAGAAATTGATGCGACAGACCGAACACGACCGTGGCCGCGCCGAACGCGATCACGCCGCCGAACATCGCCGCGCCGGGCCGGTTGCGCAATGGGAAATGCGCGAGCCAGATGGTGCCCGCGAGCGCGCCGATGGCGGTGCCCGAGCGCAGCAGCCCGAGACCGAGCGGACCCGTGTGCAGGATATCGCGCGCGAAGACCGGCAACAGCGCGGTCGTGCCGCCGAATAGCACGGCGAACAGATCGAGCGACAGCGCGCCGAGGATCACCGGCTCCTTGCGAATGAAGGCAATGCCCGAGAACACCGATTCAAGCGTGACGGGCGCGCGGCTCGCCGGCTTCGTCTGTAGCGGGATGCTCCACACGGCCGTGGCGGCGGCCGCGAACGACAGCGTGCAGGCGAGATAGGCCGCGCCGGGGCCGATGCCGTAAAGCAGACCGCCGAGCGCCGGGCCCGCGATCTGCGCGGTCTGATTCGCGGACGTGGCCCATGCCGTCGCTTTGGGCAACTGCCCGCGCGGCACGACGCCCGGCAACAGCGAAGCCACCGCGGGCGATTCGAAGGCGCGCGCCGCGCCGACACAGGCAGCCAGCATATAGATGACCGGTGCGCTGATCCAGCCGCCGAAGGTACCGAAAGCAAATAGCAATGCAGCGACGCTTTCGAGGCTTTGGCAGATAGCCGCGATGCGGCGGCGATCGTAACGGTCGGCGACCTGGCCGACGACGAGTGTCAGCACGAACATCGGCAGAAATTGCGCGAGGCCGACCAGACCGAGTGCGAAGGCGCTATGCGTGAGCGCGTAGATGTGCCAGCCCATTGCCACGGCGAGCATCTGGAACGACAGCGACGAGAGGATGCGAGTGCACCAGAAACGTTGAAATGCGGGGTGTTTCGGCAAACTAACGGATGGGGATCCGGACGGGTCGGCGGGCGCTGGCGGCATGGGGTTCGTGCTCTTGACTGGGCGGGCTTGGGCGGCCGCTAGTTTAGAGCAAGATGATCTGTTTTGCTTTACTGTCTCGAGCGGCACACCTCGCCGGCATCGACAGCGCGGCTCGCCACCTCAGGCAAGTACCGCTGGACGTGCGCGGGTAAATCGGGATTCCACGAGCAGATAAGAGAGGCTGCCGAGCACCGCCGTCATCGCGACGCCGGCCAGTACCGCGACCAGATACGCAAGCCTGATGTCCGTGAAGTTGCGTTGCGCCACCAGCACGATGGTCGGATAAAAAGGCACGTGCCAGATGTACAGGCTATAGCTTGCGCGTCCTATTGAAGCAAGCGGCCTGAATTCCAGTGCGCGCACGATCACCGAGTGCGCAGAGGAATGAATGACCCGGTAAATCATCATCGCGACGGACACAGCTAGCAGCGTATATCCGAACGTCTGAAGCCACGCCAGAGTCTTGAACGGGACATCCGAACATGCCAACGCAATCCAGATCGCCATGAAAATCGCCGCGCCGAGCACGCCTGCCGCTGCAGACTGCCTGGAATGAAGGTGGGAAGGCACCAGTGCGAGCAGACAACCTACCGCAATCGAGTCGATCCGGCACAGCGTGAAGCTATAGATGCCGTTGTCGGAAATCCCGGCAAAATGGCAAATCAATCTGAACGATATCGCCACCAGCAAGAGCGCCACGGCCGGGCGAAAGTACGAATGGAAACGGGCAACGAGAATCGGGAAGACGATATAGAAATGCCATTCCACGGCCAGCGTCCAGAAATGCGCCATGGTGAAATGTTGATCGGCAAGCGCGACCCGGTCGCCCAGCAGCGACTGCAGGCTGGCCGTGAATGTCCATAGCAGATACTCGTTTCTCAACACTTTGCTATGCGGATCGATGAACAGCGCGACAAGCGTGACTATCAGCAGGCTCGCGACGTAGGCCGGCAGCAACCGGATGGCACGGCGCCGAATGAATGTCGAATATGACGCGACTGAATTGACGGGCCGCTTCAATAGCGTTGTGGTGATGAGATAGCCCGAGATCACGAAAAACACGTCCACGCCTATCCAGCCGGTCGACGCAATATGCACGAGGCCGGACCATGCGCCACCCAACTCCGAGAGGCGGCTGGAAAAATAGCTCGTGTAATGAAACAGGACGACCAGCATCATCGAAATGGCTCGAAGCCCGTCGAGGCCGGTCACGTAGCGCAAAGAACTTGTGTCTCGGATGCTGTGCGTCTCCATCCGCGCATTTTACAGATTACAGAATGCTCGCGGCCGTAATAATCAGAACCAGCCGTGACCGAGTCGAAACAGAGGTGGACGGGCAAGCGCCGCGCGGACGAAGCTCAAGCGCCGGTTCCAGGCGTAGCACTACGACAGCAGACGTGCCACGCGCCGCACCGCACGATGCAGCCGCGAAGGCACGGCGCGAACCTGAAGCACCGGTGCGAGAGGCTCCGGCGGCGGCGGCAACGGTGCGGCTGCCGCTTCCATGCGTGCCCAACTGGCGGAAGCGACTTCGACGTCCGCGCATTGCTGCATGTGAACCTGAAACTCGATTTCGTTTCTTGCGGTGTCGAAGAAATTCGCGCACGACATGCTCAGAAATCCGTTTTCGACGAGCAGCCGGCAAATCCTCGCAAATGTGCTTGGCGTGAACACCCAGACGTGCACGTCGTGATAATTGCCATTGGCAAAAGCATCCTGAGCAGCGGCAAGGCCGTCCGCGAATGTATGCGCCGCCCGTCCACCCGACGGGAGGCCAGCCCAGATCGCCCCTGCATTCACGTCGTAACGAACGTTCACGACATGGTCGATGATTGCCTGCGGCTGAGGAATGCGCGCCCGCACGGCATAAGCGCTCAGCACGTCGCTGATGCGCGACTCTTCCCGCATCAGATCGAAAGTAAAGCGCTTGTCGGGCACCGCGAGACGCAGTTGACCAGCGGGTTTGAGTATTGCGCCAATCTCGGCAAACCAGCCGACGAGATCCGGCACATGCTCGACCACATGGGATGCAATCACGTAGTCGACGGATCGACCGCCTAGCGCTTCGAAGAGCGATTGCTTGCCCCAGACGGCATCGACGTCGACGAGCGCGTCGATATCGACATTCGGATCGTGTTTGTACTTTTCGCGCAGAGCTTCTGTGGTGGCGTGGTCGACGTAATAGACCTTGCCATCCGCGCGTGTCACGACCGGTCGGCAAAGTGCGCCGATTTCCGCACCGATTGCGGTGGACAGATCCAGTCCAGACAGCAGCTTGACTTTGCGATCCATTGCGCGAGCTCCACGGTGGTCTCCGCGAGAGTCTAGCAAGAAAACACAAAGCCGTTGAATCCTTGCAGATTCAACGGCTTATTTTTCGTTCCTGGCGGAGAGAGGGGGATTCGAACCCCCGATAGGCTATTAACCTATACACGCTTTCCAGGCGTGCGACTTAAACCGCTCATCCATCTCTCCGGCGGGGAGCCGAATTATAGCAAACTTCGCGCCCTGCGCCAGACCCACGCGCAAACGGACCTAAGGATGCCGGATGTAGTCCACCAGCGCCCGCGTATAAGCATCCGGTTTCCGGTCGATCAGACTCACGCCGATTGCCACCAGAAACCCTGCCGGCACGCCGAATACGCCTGAGCTGATCGGCTCGATCCCGAACCACCGCGCGCCGGCGAAGCCCGTCATCTGCGTAAAGAATGGGTACGTGGAGACGATGTAGTAGATGCACACCACCAGCCCCGCCACCATGCCCGCCACCGCACCGAGCCGTGTGGTGCGCTTCCAGAACACGCCCAGCACCAGCACCGGAAACAGGCTCGACGCCGCCAGCGAAAACGCCGCGCCCACCAGAAACAGAATGTTCCCCGTATTCAGCGACGCCACATACGACGCAAACAGCGCCACCCCCAGCAACAGAATCTTCGAGATCGTCACGCGCCGCTGGCTCGATGCGTTCGGATCGACCATGTGGTAGTACACATCGTGCGACAAGGCATTGGCGATGGTGAGCAGCAAACCGTCCGCGGTAGAAAGCGCCGCCGCCAGCGCGCCCGCCGCGATCAGCCCCGACATCACGTACGATAGCCCCGCGATCTCCGGCGCGGCGAGCACGACCATGTCGGGCTGCATCTGAATCTCGCTCCAGCGCACGATGCCGTCGCCGTTCGTATCGGCGAGGCTGATCAGGCTCGGCTCGACCTTGCGCCATTGCATGAGCCACTGCGGCAAGTCCGAGAAGTGATGGCCGACCAGGTTGGTCAAGATCTCGTACTTGATCAGCACCGCCAACACGGGCACCGTCAGATAGAACAGCGCGACGAAAAAGAGCGTCCATCCGACGGAGCGTCGCGCCGAGGCCACCGAGGTGGTCGTGTTATAGCGCGTCAGAATATGCGGCAGGCTCGCCGTGCCGAGCGACAGGCACAGCAGCAGCGAAAGAAAATTGCGTTCGTGGGTGCGCCGGTCTTCATCGCTCGCGGCGGGGAACGGCTCATGCATCGGCACCGGTGCGGCGGCGCGCATCAGCATTTCGTCGCGTCGCTGGGCCCAGACGATCTGCGCGGCGGCGGCGTCGCGCGGAAACTGTTCGAGCGCCCGCTCGCGCTCCTTGATCTCGCGCAGCGGGCCGTTATGGCGGCGCAGGTCGGCGACTTCCTGCGTGAGACGCAGTTTCTCGTCGACGAACGATTGCGGCAACGTGTCGAGCCGCACCTGCATCAACGCGGCACGGCGTCGATAATCGTCGCGCACGGTCTGCTCGAGCGGCGCCTCACGCACCTGCTTCTCGAGGCGTTCGACACGCTCCATCAAGCGGCCGTAGTTGAATTGCGGCACCCAGCCGAGGCCATCCTTGTGAGCGATCATCGACACGGGGATCAGAATCGCCGCGATCAGGATGATGTACTGCGCGACCTGCGTCCACGTCACGGCACGCATGCCGCCGAGAAACGAGCACACCAGAATGCCCGCCAGACCGCAGAAGATGCCGACGGCGAAATCCACGCCGATAAAGCGCGTCGCGATCAGGCCGACGCCCTGGATCTGCGCGACCAGATAAACGAACGAGCACAGAATCGCTGCCAGCGCCGCGAGGCCACGCACGGCGTTGCTCGAAAAGCGCGTGCCGAGAAAATCGGGAATCGTGTAGCGCGCGAGCTTGCGCACATACGGCGCGAGCAGGAACGCGACGAGGCAATAGCCGCCGGTCCAGCCCATCAGATACGCGAGGCCGTCATATCCGGTCGCATAGATCGAGCCGGCGAGGCCGATGAACGAGGCCGCCGAAAGCCAGTCGGCGGCCGTCGCCATGCCGTTGAAGGCGGACGGCACGCGCCGCCCCGCCACATAATATTCGACGAGATCGGAAGTGCGCGACAGCAGGCCGATCACCGCATACACCGCGATCGGCACGAACAGGAACACATAGCCGATCCACACACCGGGACCGGTCGTGCGCTCGATGCGCCACATCACGTAGATGAAAAGCAGGAAGCCGAGCGTGTAAAGGGCGTAGGAACGGATCAGCCGGTTCGTGAGCTTCATCGGCTCAGTTCCCGTGCGTGGCGAGCGCGTCGGCGCTGGCGTCGGCGTCGGCGTCGGCGTCCGCTTCGAAAGCGCGCTGCAGCCGACGATCAGCACGCTGCATGAGCACGATGTACACGAAGATGAGCGCCAGATAGATCAGGATCGCGCCCTGCGCACCGAAGTAGAACGGCAACCGGAAGCCGCCGACCCGCACCTGCGCCAAGGCCGGCGCCATCAGCGGCAGGACGAACGAGACGAGGAAGCCCAAGGTCATCAACGTCGCAATCAACGCGAGGTTGAAGCGCCAGTACTTTTGATGCGCGCGCGCCATCGCTGCCGAGACCGCGGGCGGTTCGGGCGGCGGATTGAGCGTAGCGTGAGAGGAGTGGTGCGGCGCGGCCATGCGCCTATGTATCAAAAAGCCACCGGGCAGGCAATCGGGATTGTCCGCGCGGTGGCTTCAACAACGTGGCTTCAGTGGGAGCGATCTGCGTTGGATCAAGAGCGTGTGTTCGACACGCCCTTGACGTTCAGACAGTTAAACCCAAGCTCAGAGCGACTCGCCGAGTTGATCGAGAATCGCCGGGTTCTCCAGCGTGGACACATCCTGCGTGATTTCCTCGCCTTTGGCCAGCGAGCGCAGCAGGCGGCGCATGATCTTGCCCGAACGCGTCTTCGGCAGGTTCTCGCCGAAGCGGATGTCCTTCGGCTTGGCGATCGGACCGATCTCCTTGCCGACCCAGTTGCGCAGTTCGTTGGCGAGCTTCACCGCTTCCTCGCCTTCCGGACGCGCGCGCTTCAGCACGACGAAAGCGCATACGGCTTCGCCGGTCGTCGCATCGGGGCGCCCCACCACAGCGGCTTCAGCGACGAGCGGGTTCGACACCAGCGCCGACTCGATCTCCATTGTGCCGAGCCGGTGACCCGACACGTTGAGCACGTCGTCGATGCGGCCCATGATCGTGAAGTAGCCGGTGTCCTTGTCGCGCACGGCGCCGTCGCCGGCGAGATACAGCTTGCCGCCGAGTTCTTCGGGAAAGTAGCTCTTCTTGTAGCGGTCCGGATCGCCCCACACGTTACGCAACATGGACGGCCACGGACGCTTCACGACGAGAATACCGCCCTGCCCGTTCGGCACGTCCTGGCCGGTTTCGTCGACGACCGCGGCCATGATGCCCGGCAGCGGCAACGTGCACGAACCCGGCACGAGCGGCGTGGCGCCCGGCAGCGGCGTGATCATGTGACCGCCGGTTTCGGTTTGCCACCACGTATCGACGATCGGGCAACGGCTGCCGCCCACGTTCTCGTAATACCAGACCCACGCTTCCGGATTGATCGGCTCGCCGACCGTGCCGATAATGCGCAGCGTCGACAGGTCGTAGCTCTTCGGATGGACCTTCTCGTCGGCGTCGGCAGCCTTGATCAGCGAGCGGATCGCGGTCGGCGCCGTGTAGAACAGCGAGACCTTGTGTCTGGCGATCATGTCCCAGAAGCGGCCGGCGTTCGGATACGTGGGCACGCCTTCGAACACGACCTGCGTGCCGCCGAGCGTCAACGGGCCATAGGTGATGTAGCTGTGACCGGTGATCCAGCCGATGTCGGCGGTACACCAGAACACGTCGCTGGGCTTCCAGTCGAAGGTCCACTTCAGGGTCTGCGCGGCCCACAGCAGATAGCCGCCGGTGCTGTGTTGCACGCCCTTCGGCTTGCCGGTCGAACCCGACGTGTACAGAATGAACAAAGGATGCTCGGCGCCGACCCACTCGGGCGCACATTGATCCGATTCGGCCTGCGTGAGCTCGTGCATCCACAGATCGCGGCCTTCGTTCCATGCGACCTTGCCGCCGGTGCGCTGGTACACGATCACGCTCGTGACTGCTTCGCAGCCGCCCATGGCGAGCGCTTCGTCGGCGATGTTCTTCAGCGGCAGTGCCTTACCGCCGCGCATCTGCTCGTCGGAGGTGACGAGCGCGACCGCGCCCACGTCCACCAGCCGTTCGTTGAGCGACTTCGACGAGAAGCCGCCGAACACCACCGAATGCGTGGCGCCGATCCGTGCGCAAGCCTGCATCGCGACGATGCCTTCGATCGACATCGGCATATAGATCACCACGCGGTCGCCCTTCTTAACGCCGCGCTTCTTCAGCGCGTTCGCAAAGCGCGATACACGTTGCAGCAGATCCTGATAGGTGACGTTGGTGACGGTGCCGTCGTCGGCTTCGAAGATGATCGCGACGCGCTCGCCGTTGCCGGCTTCCACGTGACGATCGATGCTGTTATACGACGCGTTGATCTGGCCGTCTTCGAACCACGTGTAGAAGGGCGCTTTCGATTCGTCGAGCACCTTGGTGAAGGGCGTGTTCCAGTTCAGCGTCTCGCGAGCGAGGCGCCCCCAGAAACCTTCGTAATCGCGTTCCGCCTCGGCGGCCAGCGCCCGGTACGCGTCCATGCCGGAAATCGCGGCGCCTGCCACTGCTTCAGCGGAGGGCGGGAAAACACGGCGTTCGTGAAGAACCGATTCAATCGCAGACATCGACAACCCCTTGGTGAAGATGAAACGTAAAACCTGTGCCGGCGCGCCGTGGCATGTCTGATCGCACGGGCGCGCCGAAAGTCGCGGCATTGGCCTTCCATTCGTCGGCAACATGATCGCCCATGCGGCACTGCATCATACGAATGATCGAGGGCCAGCTTTCGATAAAGATAAAGGCTGCAACTTACCCACTACTTACGGGCAGCCGTACGGCAGTTGCGATGCTGTATGCGCACAGCGCCTCCAATAGTCGATATTAACCGGTGCGATCCGGCTGTGTCATGGGCTGCATATAGCAGCAGAAGTACAAGCATCGTCTTCCTCGATCAGCAACCAGGGTTACACCCAGGGTGTTTCCATGTGCTTCGGTAGCGCTTTGCGAGCGTCGAGCCGCGGACCCGAACAGCCGCCACCGTGTCGCCAACGATATGGAGTTGGCTCTGCTTATTAAATGGCATGTCGATTTTTTGAATTGATCTGAATGGGAGCCGTAAGACTATGTATCGCCGTTCCGCGCTTCATGGGTGCTGTAATGAAATCGTAGTTCGTCACGCAACACCGTCGAGGTGAAGCGCATCCAATGCTTGAGCTGTAATCAAGGAGCATTTCAATGGCAGTCGAAACGGTTGGAACCCAACAGATCAACCCGGTCCCCGACGAGGCAGGCGATTCTGATGGAACGGTAAAACCCAGCGCTCGGCAACCGCCGATATATGACACCAGCCAGTCGCCTCAGACTGCGGATACCGGATCGTCGGCGGTTGCTCAGACGCCGCCCTCGGTGGATGACGCATCGGCCGCCGAGTCTCAGCCGGCGAGTACCGGATCGCCGCCCGCTGCCAAAACTCCGGCCTCTGGCGTCAACGCATGGACCACCGACTCTCAGCGGGGGGCTACGGGCTCCCCTTCGTTTGACGAAGCGTCGGCGTTACGAGTCGACTCGCCCGGCACTGACCCTCAACCGGAGCCTGCAAGCTCGCCGCCAGTTGCCAACACACGGGTTCGTCGAGACACGACATCGCCCCCCTCCCCGCCTGCCGGGACGCCTGGGAACACTCTTCAGGAACCGGGCGCACAGGGCAATTTCGCGAATTTCACTTCGCGGGACAATGCCATTGGCGACAAGATCGATCACTTGCGAGATTTGCAGGAGACGGGATACCCGCAGGATACGAAGGATTTCAACGGAAGGATCTCGGACCTGCAAAGACTGGTCGTGCCGCTTCCGTCCGGCGAGCGTGAGTTCTATGCCGGCGCCGTCGGTGCGCTTTCAGGTGAATGGGCCACGACAGCGGATCCCGCACGACATGCTGAGTTGAGCAAAAGACTTACCGTTATCGAAGATTCGGCGCGCGACGCTTCCAATCGTGTCGGCAGCGATCCCCGCGAGGCGACGCTTGCGGCGTTCACCGCACCTCGCGGCGAAGGATATCTGGATAGCGCGGACCAGCAGCAGTTGAAGGAATTGTCGAAACTGCGCGAGGATTATCTGAAGGCAAAGACCCCTGCCGAACGCCAGACGGTATACCAGAACGCCCTTCAAACCAGAGCCAGCCTGCAGGATCGGATCGGTGCAGCGGTCGATAAAAATACGGCGGACGAACAATCCAAATGGGACGCGGCGCACACGGACGTCGACCGCATCATCCGCGAGGCGGAAGGGGTCACGGACGATCCGGGCAAACGCGTCGTGGTCATCGCGCGGGAGTTGCACACGACGAGTCCCGGTAGCGGCAGAGACGACAGCGCAGACCGCCGGATTCTTGACTTTACCGAACGTCTCGGCAAGGATGAGGCGCTGCGCGAGAAGATCAAGGGGTGGGAGGGTGCCGCTGGTACCAAGCTGAATGAGTATGGTGTCGACGCCGGCAAGAGTTATCTGCATATCCCGGACAATTTGCCCGCTCCCGGCCCCGACTATGTGAGGGATCTTGGTGACCAGTATGATGGTTTGCTCAAGGACAATACATACAAGAACTATTCGATCACGCCACAAGCAAGGGCTGAGCACATCGTCAACAGGGTTATGGAAGGCGCCGTCCGCTTTGCGTTGGGCATGACGCCGTTGGCGCCGTTGGCCAGTCTTCTCGACAAGAATTCCGTGCTTACCGACAACGAGAAGAACGGTATCGCGTGGGGCTCCGCTTTGGCTGGTTTGGCTACGGGATCTGAACTAGGCGAGGCGGGGAATATTAGCAAGCCGATCAGCAAGATCATCCAGGAGGAACAGCTTGCTGATGACGCGACCATAGCGGCTGGCAAAACCGGTCAGCATGTGGGCAAGGATGTCAAGGATTTCGGTGGCGGCGGCGAAGGTGCTCCCGAGATCGAGCCGCCCAATCCTGCCAGCGGGACCCCGCACTCCAATGTGCCAGAGTCCTATGCCACCAAGCCAGACGGCGGCCTCACACCCGATCCGCACAGTGTGGGCATATTCAGAGACGGAAAGAACCAGGCGTTCGTCCATTCAGGCAAACAAACCTACCCGGTCAGATGGGACAAGGACAACCGAACCTGGCGCGTTTTCCAACCCAACGACCCGACGAAGCCACAATACCCCGTCAGGATGGGTAGGGACGGCCACTGGCAGGAGCACAACGATGTTGGCCTGCCGGGGGGCATGGATAACGGCAGCTCGTCATCTTCCGAATCTTCGATGGCGAAGCCATTCGCGGACAGATACCAGGTGTCCAGCTCGACCGGCGCGCCGCCTTCGGCCGCCATGCAACAAACGCTGGACCCGGTCCAATGGACTTCTGACGCGGACAGCCGGATAGACGACCCCGCTTTCGTCGACCGATACAGGACCGTGTTCAACAACCTGCCCGCTGAACAACGACGGGCCATCCGGGACTGGACTCATGTGGATGTTGGAGACGATAGCGACGGCTATTCGACCGACGGCTCCTACCAGGGTATCAATTACGACCTGAACAAGCAGCTATACAGCCGTGACTATGAAGCCGACACATCCAGGAATGCGCTCACATTGCGGCAGGGCCTCGACCGTTTGCCAACACTGGCTGGGCAAAACCGTCTGCTGCGCTACGCCAATGTCGACCCGAACTACGCGAGCAAGTTTGCGCCGGGCGACTACGTGACCAATTCGCCGGCTTTTATGTCCGTGTCGAGTCAAAACTGGTACGCAAATGCCAACCTGGCGGACACGGAGTGGGCGGGCGCCGCCGCACATCCAGTCGCCATCTACGACATCCAGACACAGTCGGCGAAGCCATTCATCACGAACATCACGACGCTGGCCGATGGAGAACGCGAATGGCTCATCAAGCCGAATACGGTATTCAGGGTCGATGAAATCGCCACCGCTACGCCGAACGATGCAGCGGGAACTACCCGATATGGCATACGCCTGACCGAAGTGCCGATCACCGGGCCCATGTACGCGAAGAACATCCAGACAGGCGAGCAGGAACTGGTCTATCCGCAGGGCGTACCGGTGGTCATCAGGCAATTGCAGACCACCCGGAATCCAACGCTGAAGGCGCCGCCCGCGCAAGACCCCAACTTGCCGCCGCCGCCAACGCACGGCGATCCTAATGCGGGCACATCACGCGTCTGAACTGAACGGAACCACGAGGTTCGTCGATGAAGATGATCGATGTCCTCGTGCCCGGTTGCCTGAGGCATCCAGTTCAGCTCGGTCTGTATCCGATTCGCGGTATAAGGGCAGCGCCGGCTTCGTAGCCGGCGCCGCCCGCACAGCTAACGCGGGTTAGGCGTGGGGATCGAATTGCGTGTACAAATGCATTGCATTGCGGAGATCGGCCGTCTGATCCTTACCGAAGTGATAGTTACCGATATCCATCTGCGCCATATAAGCCGGTCCGGCAATACTGTTGACCACTGCACCCAGCGCGGCGGCAGCGCGGTCTTTCATCGGAAGGCTGGTGTCGTTCGCATCACGCAGGAATTGCCATGCTTCACCCGCGGAGGCTCCCGCATGCGTCTTTTCGCCGGCGTTCACCTTCTTGATGTTGTCCATGATGTTTTCGGCGGACTGATTCGACAGGTTGATGCCGTAATGCTTCAGCAGATTATTAACCGATTCGACCGTACTCGGATACGAACCCGGCTGGTTGAGTGTCGGGGACGGCTGCAAAGCGTTGTTCAGCCGGTCCCGATTGTCGCCTGCCCCCTGTGCCCCACCCTTCGCGCCGTCGTCCCCCGGTGCACCGCCCTTCAGGCCGGTATCGCCATGCGACTGCCAGTTGCCGTTCTCGTCGAGTTTGACGGGATATTGAAACTTCGTCGGATCGTCGCCCATCACGCGCCAAGTGCCATTGTCGTTGTCGAACGTGGCCCGGTAGAGCTTATTGCCTGAACTGATATAGGGCACGCCGTTGTCGTCCCTGAGGATACCCGGAGCGACCGGATCGGCTCCGAGGCTGCCGGATGGCTGGAACGCATAAGAATCCGGAACATTGAAATGCGTGTCCTTCGTGGACGGCTCATTCTTGACGGCTTCGTTGGCGGGTGGCGCTTTGTCCTGTTCATTGGTTTTCGGCGCCGGGCCTTCCGGCTCACCGCCTGCCCCTTTCCCACCCTCGGACGGCTTGCCCTTGGGCTCGCCTACCGGCGCCTTGCCGCCTCCCTCCATGTCCGGCTTGACGCTCGGAAATGGCGTCGGGATGGTGCCGTCGTCGTTTTTTTGGCCCGTTATCAGTCCGCCGATTTTATAACCATCGCCGACGATGGGGACTTGTTTCAGGACGTCGTCGACCTTTTTGCCGGTGTTTTCGCCGCTGTGCGAGTTATCGTTATTTGCCATATCCGCGACCTTGCCGAAGAATTGTCCCGGCTTCGTCATGCCGTCAACAAAACCGTTCCGCGCGGCACCCCATGCTGTTGTGTCGTTGCTGGTGTCGTGTGCGGGAGGCGCGACCGGCGTGCTCCCGACAAAGTACGGGTTGCCGTTGGGATCCAACTTGAACGTGCTTGCGACATTCAGGGTACTACCATCGGCTTGAGGTTTCTGGTTGGGATCATTGATGGCAGCCTGCTGCTGGTTCACGGGTTTCCAACTGTCGGCGGGCACGCCCTGCCAATCATCCGCCGACGCGGGCTGGGCGAGGCCAGCTGTGTTCGAGTTTCCACTGTCGGCGGGCGGAACCTGCGTAGCATCGTCCGACGCGGACTGGAGGGTGGGGGGTGTGCTCGAGCCTCCACTGTCGTCCGAAGACGTATCGTAAGTCGCCGGCTCTGCAGCCGGCGCAGCGGCTTGCACGTCGCCCTGTCCCGCCGATGCATCGGCCGACACGTCATCGGGGGTACTAACTTGCTGAACTTCCATTTTCCTATCCTCAATTAGTTGAACAATCGGCTTTGCCGAACCTCTCTCAGCAGGGGGGAGGGGCGTGGCTATTTGATCGCATCCATTCCACTCACGGGCCATATATATATTATTTAAACTCGCAGCCGCCCCGGCAGAGAACAACGATCAGGATCATTAAACAATTTCCAGTCACGATATAAATAAGTATGTCGAATGACGTTTGAATCTCTCTAACATTTAATAAGCGGAGCCAACCCATACCGTCGGCGACGCGGTTCCGGCTGTTCGATTCAAGCCGACTTTTTTGTACTACAGGAGTATCGACATGCATGCAGAAATGCAAATGAACAACCATCATCTCTCGCTCGAAGGCAACATCAGCGCAAATTTTGGCGACAGTGCACGGCCGCATATGCCGCATGACGCTGGCTTTAATCGCGAAGGCTTCAATGGCCCGGGCTTCAACGGCGGCCGCTTCAACGGCCCGAGCTTCCATGGCGGCGGCTCCAACGGCGCAGGCTTCAACGGCGGCGGCTTCAACGGCGCAGGCTTCAACGGCGCTCACAACCCGTCCGCGCAGATGTCAGACATGGCGGGCAACTACTCGAAGAGCTCGTTCTCCGTCGAAAGCCATAACACGGCGAACGGCCAGAGCAGCACGTACTTCGCCCAGGGAACCCAGGAAAATTACGGCGATGCCGGCCGCCCACAGTTCGCACACCGCAGCCGCGATGACGATCGCAGCAGCCACTATGAAGAGCACAGCGTCCGCTATGACGAACGCAGCGACTGTGATCACGATTCCGGCCGCCACCACGGCGGCAACGATTCAGGCAGGACAGACCAGTCGCAGTGGACCAACACCGATGTCTCCAACAACCAGTCGAGCATCAATCTCGGCGACTACAAACTCGACCTCAACAAAGCCGATTCGTCGATGGTCGTGACCAACACAAAAACCGGCGATACAACAAAGGTCTGGGGCGATCCGCATATCGACCAGCACGCCAACACCGCGAACAAGACATCGGATATGTTCAACGGTCCGATGACGTTCATGCTGCCGGACAACACGAAAATTACGGTCGGCACGCAAGCGGCGAAGAACAACCCGAGCGTGTCGTTTGCGGACGATCTGACCATCACGCGCGGCAATCAGGCGTACCAGGTGAAGGGTCTGAGCGAGCAGGACAGCGCGGGCCTCACGGTGCAGAAGAGCTACGACGGCCGTGCGCTCGACGCCGCCACGCCGGATGGCTACACGATCCAGGCCAAACGGGACGGTAGCGGCTGGATCGATCCGACAACCGGCCAGCAGCCGACTGCGAACGACTTCAAGAAGGCCGCATAACAACGCGGCGGCCTGCAACAGCGCACCGGCGTAGTCCGGTGCGCGAAACGCGATGCCCGCCTGCCGTCACGCTTCAGATCGGCGCGCGGCGCGCGGCGCATGACGCAAAGCAAGCCGGTCGGCCTTAGGGCCGTCCGGCTTTATCGCTTCCACTCGCCGCTGCGCGCCGCATCGAAAATGCCGCGCGGCACTATCGGGAGTCGCGCAGGCGGATCAGGCTTTCGCGAGCCCGCGCGTTCGCCTCGTCCTGCCGCATCGTCTCGCGCCGCCAGTTCAGCAGCGCCTGGGCGGCCTCATCGCACGCCGCCGCGTAAGCCCTCTCGGCCTCGGCCAATTGCTGGCGCAGCACGGGAATACGCTCGTCGTGCGCGCGCAGTGTCGCATGCCACTGCCGGCCCGATGTCTGGTCGCGCCGGCAAAATGTCAGCACGCGCAGCCGCTCGTCGGCATGCTGTTCAAGCGCCGAGACACACGCTGCGACTTCCGCCGACGCGCGCCGCTCGCGACGCCGGGCATCCACCATTGCGTGCAGCCGGCGCTGAACCCGCAGACCGCGTACGCGCGCGAGCACGCGCCAGAATTCCGCTAACCGGGCAGCGCTATGCATCATGCGCGCTGACCGCCGTCACACAGCGCGCGCAACTGCATACGCATGTCCGGCCATGCGCAGCGGTTGTCATAGGGCTGGCGCAAAAACCGCTGGATCGCGGCACGCCTTTCGATAGCCATCTCCGTACTCGGATCGCTGCCCCGCTGGTATTCGCCGATCTGCAATAACAGTTCGACCTCCTCATAACGCGCGAGCCACTCGCGCACGCGGTCGGCGTCCGCGCGTTGCGCGGCGTCCGCGACGCGCGTCATCAACCGGCTGCGGCTATGCAAGATATCGATTGCCGGATAATGTCCCGCCGCGCCCAGTTTCGACGAGAGCTGGATATGCCCGTCGAGCAGAGAGCGTGCTTCTTCAGCCACAGGATCGGACAGATCGGCTTCGTCGGCCAACACGGTGTAGAACGCCGTGATGCTGCCCTGCCCCGTCACGCCGGCCGATTCGATCAGCTTTGGCAACCGGGCAAACACGCTGGGCGGAAAACCGCCGCGCAACGGCGGCTCGCCGACCGCCAGCCCGAGCTCGCGCAAAGCGCGCGCATAGCGCGTCAGCGAATCGAACAGCAGCAGGACATTGCGTCCCGTGGCGCGCAACCCCGCGGCAACCTGCGCTGCGAGTTCCGCCGCCTTGATCCGCTCGGCGGCCGGCCGGTCGGACGTCGCGACGACCACGATCGCCGACGCGCGCCGTTGCTCGAGATGATCGTGAATGAACTCGGCCACCTCGCGGCCGCGCTCGCCGATCAATGCGACCACGACCGCATCGGTCGATGCGCCGTTCGCGATCATGCCCATGATCGTGCTCTTGCCGCCGCCCGCCGGCGCGAAGATGCCGGTGCGCTGACCGATGCCGCAGGTCAGCAGGCCGTCGATCGCGCGGACCCCGGTGGCGAACGGCGTGGCGATGACCGGCCGTTCGAGCGGATTCAGCGTCATCCGGGCGTCGGCCTGCGCTGCCGCATCGTTCGCGAGCGGCTGTGGTACGGGACCGCCATCGAGCGGGTTGCCGAGCCCATCGACCACCCGCCCGAGCAGCCCTGCCGCGTCGAACCGGCCCCACGCGGCGCCGCAGCCTTGCACTTCGGTGATATCCGACAGGCCGTCCAGACCGGCGAGCGGCATGACCAGTGCGCCGTCGTGCGCAAACCCGACTACTTCGCCATACTGAGCTTCGAGCGTATCCGGGCGCACCAGCCGCACTTTCTCGCCGATTCGCAACGACACGCCCACCACCCGCGCGATCACGCCGCGCGCTTCCACCACCCTGCCGCGCAAGGTCGGCGCGGACATAAACTTGAGGCCGCTATTTCCAGACGATCGCATGACTTCCCCCTTCATGCCGCGCCGAGCGTCGCGACAGTCTGGATACGGTAGATGTCGAGCGGAATCTCTTCGATCGCCAGCACCTCGATGGGCCGGCCGAAGTCGCGCAACAACCGCGCAAGGTGCGGACGCAATACGGCATTCGTGACGACCAGGCCGATCCCGGCCAGGTCCTGCGTCAGGATCCGCTGCGCGCGGGTCAGTTCTTCGGCGGACAGCACGCACTGCGGCTCCCCGTCGACGCCGCTGCGGATCTGCGCTTCGAGACTGACCTCCCACGCGGGATCCAGCACGGCCGCGACGATCGTCCATGTCGCGAGGTCGGCGTGGGCTCGCGCGATTTGACGACCGAGCTGGATGCGCGCTTCGCGCACCATCCGGTCGATCGTGCGTTCGGCCGCCGGCACGCGCACCACGGCTTCGAGAATCGCGCGCAGGTTGCGAATCGGCACACGCTGCCGCAACAGTTGCCGCAGCACGCCGGCGAGTTGCACGATGCTCAGCGCCTGCCCTGCCTGAGCCACCAGCTCGCGGAATTCGATCGCCAATTGATCGAGCAGGAAGCGGGTCTCCTGTGTGCCGAGAAATTCGGGCGCCGAGCGCTCGCAGATTTCGGCGAGGTGATCGCATAGCGCTTCGTCGACGCTCGCTTTGCGGATCTCCGGGTCCTTGATCGACGCCGCGGTCGCGGCCGGCACCCAGACCGATTTTGCGGCGCGCGGCCGGTAGCCCACGACGCCGTCGAATGGAATGCGGCTTTCGTCGCCGCTCAGCAGCGTGTGTTCGGCAACCAGTGTGCCGCTCGCGAACGGCACATCCTCGATATCGACGATGTAGCGCTCAGGCGCAAGCCGCGAGTCGCGCAGCAACGCGAGACCCGGGAAGGGCACGCCCAGTTCGACCATCAGGTTGCGGCGCAAGCGGCCCAGCTGCCGGTTCAGCGCTTCCGGCCGCAGTGCGTCGAAGGCCTTCAGGCCCAGGCGCAGCCGTAACGTCGCGCTCGTGCCCAACTCGACGTCGTCGAGAATGCGCGGCACATAGTTGCCGCCGTCGCGCGTCATTCCCGGCATCAGCGCGCGCTGCGAATTCGTCGCCACCGCGGCGTTGCGCGTCAACGTGACTGCCAGTGCCAGCAGCAGGCCGCCAGCAACCAGAAACTGGATGTGCGGGAAACCGGGGATTACCGCCAACGACAGACACGCGACGCCGGCCATCCCAATCGCCTTGGGATGCACCGCCAATTGCCGGTAGATGTCGCCGCCCAGATGCGCGTCCTTGTGATCGGCCGAGCCCACGCGGGTCACGAGAATGCCCGCCGCCACCGAGACGATCAGCGACGGAATCTGCGACACCAGGCCGTCGCCGACGGTGAGAATCGTGTATGCGTGCAGCGCGTCGCCGAATGACATGCCGCGCTGGGCAATGCCGACCGCCAGACCGCCGACGATATTCACCAGCGCGACGACAATGCCCGCCACCGCGTCGCCCTTGACGAACTTCATCGCACCGTCGAGCGAGCCGTAGAAGTAGGTATCGCGTTCGAGCGCCGTGCGTCGCTGGCTCGCCTGGGCGGCGGTGATGACGCCGTTGCGCATGTCGGCGTCGATACTCATCTGGCGGCCCGGAATGCCATCCAGCGTGAAGCGCGCGGCCACCTCGGCGACCCGGTCCGCGCCTTTCGCGACCACGATGAACTGGATCGCCGCGAGCACGATGAACACCACCAGCCCGACCGCGACGTTGCCGCCCACCACCATTTCGCCGAATGCGCCGATGATCTGACCGGCGTGCGCGTGCAGCAGGATCATCTTGGTCGAGGCGATCGCCAACGCGAGACGCAGCAGCGTCGTCATTAGCAGCAGCGACGGAAAGCTCGCGAGGTCCGCGGGCTTTGCGACATACAACGTCGTGGTCAGCATCGTCAGACTCGCGGCAAAACTCACGCAAATAAACAGATCGAGCACGAATGGCGGCACCGGCACGATGAGCAGTGCGAGCACGGCGAGCAGGCCAAGGCCGACGGCGAGGTCGGCGTGTCGCGCAAAGAGCGCGGACAGGTCGTAGCGGCTGAGAATGGAACGATTCGACATGTTATTTACCTAGCTCCCGATGCAGCGCGCGGCGACGGCTCTTCACGCCGGGGTCCCCTTCGTCGTCGCGGAATTCCCGTTTGATTTCGCTCTTGTCCATGCGCATGCCGCGCAGCCACAGAAAGCGCTGGATGAAATAGTCGGCGGCGGCGGGCACGATCTGCGACGCGGCCATCCAGGCCAGCAAATGCGAGTGCGATATCGCCGTATAGCCGAGATGAACCGGCAACGAGAAAGCCCAGATGGGCGCCAGTTGCCGCAACCATGCGACGAGCGCCTGCACGAACAGGAACAGCAGAATCGCGAACTGCGCCAGCGCGAGCACCGTGTCCCACACCAGACGCAGGCTGAACATCCGTGCGAAGCCGCTGACCGGATTCAGACGCTTTACATCGAGCGCCACGCGTTTCCACGCGAGCAGTCCGCGTGTCTGCATCAGCTCCGGCACGAGCACCGCGAGCGCGCCTACGCCAAGCGCCGTCAGCACCGGCGTGACGAAGGCGGTGAGCATCGCGAATGTCGATGCGAGCCGCTCCTCGAATGGGCGCGGTGCGTCTAGCGTTGCTACATGCTGGATCAGCTTCGTGCTGAGCGCATACAGATGCGGGGCTTCGATGAACAGGTACAGCCACCAGCAAAGTCCGCTGAACGCCACCGTCAGATGCGTGCTTTTCGCGATCTCGCCGTCCTTGCGCGCGCGGCGGATCCGCTTGGGGGTCGGAGCTTCGGTCTTGTTGCTCATTGCAGATGGATGATGTGGTCGAAAGCAACGCGCAACTGCACGAACAGCGGCGGCACGCTGAGCATCGCGGCAAACGACAGGATCATCGCCTTGACCGTGCGCGCGGTGGAAAACGGATTGAGCCGCTTTGCGTGTCGCGACATCAGCCCGAAGGCGACATCGACCAGCAACACGAGGCCGAGCAACGGACTCGCAAGCCGCACGCCTTCGGTCAGCGAACCGGCAAGGTCGCGCAGCGCGATTTGTCTGAACACGTCGGCGAGATCGCCGCGCCAACGGCCCGGCGGCCACAGCACCCATGCATCGGTAAAAAAGCCGAACAGGAGCGGCAAGCCGGGGCCCGTGAAAAGCGTCAGCGCGGCAAACTGTGAAAACAACGTTTCGAACAACGCCGCGTCCTGCTGGAAATGCGGATCGTAGATGGCCGCGCTCGCGTATCCGCCCTGCTGATCGAGCACCGCGCCAGCGGCGGCTGCCGCATGGAAGATCGTGCCGAGCAAAAGGCCGAGCGCCGTACCGGTCGCCGCCTCGACACAGATTGCCGGCAGCAGCTGCGCGGGCCAGCCGTTCTGCTGCGGCAACATGGCAAGCGCAAGCAGCATCGGCAGACGCAGCAGGATGCCGAGCGAGCCGCTTTGTCCGAACGGAATCAGAAACAGCGCCACGGCGGGTCTGATCGCACAGAAGGCGAAACCCTCGAGATAGCCGATGTAATTCATGCTCAGTGCAGACGCCCCGCGGCGATGAAGGTGAACACATGGGCCAAAAAGCGCGCGAGTTCGCGGCTCGCCCAAGGTGCGGTGCTCATCAGCACAGCACCGACGCAGATGATCTTTGCGCCGTAAGGCAGGCTCTGATCCTGAATCTGCGTCACCGACTGCAATAGTCCGAGCAGCAAGCCGACGACTGTCGCGATGGCAAGCGCAGGGAGTGACAGCCAGAAAACGAGCATGAGCGCGTCGCTGGACAACGTGGCGAGAGAGGGAGAACTGTTCATTTTGCATAGCTGACGATAAGGCCGTGCATCAGCTTCGAGATACCCGACACGGACACGAAAATAAAAAGCTTCAGTGGAATCGACACCGTGCTCGGCGACAGCATCATCATGCCCATCGCGCTCAGCACGTTGGCGACGACCAGATCCACCACCAGAAACGCGATATAGAGCAGAAAGCCGGCCTCGAATCCACTCGATATTTCGCTGATCAGAAACGCGGGAATCAGCAACTGGAGATCGGTTTCCCGGGCGTCGCGCTCGGGATCGATCCGCTTCGCGGCACCGACGAGGAACTTCCGTTCATCAGGCCGCGAATGCGCCAGCATGAATTCGCCGAGCGGATCGCGCACCGCCCGCAGCAGTTCGACGGGACGTGGGAGCGCGACCTCGCCGTTCTCGCCGGCGGGCAATGCGGATTCGATCTTCCCGATAGTCGGCGACATCACGACCAGCGTCGCCGCGAGCGCGATCCCCGAGATCACCAGGTTGCTCGGCGCCTGCTGCACGCCGAGCGCCGAACGCAACAGCGTCAGCACAATGCTGAACTTCGTGAACGAGGTCGTCATCACGACCGCAAGTGGCAACAGGCCGAGCATGAAGAACACGCTGATGACCTGCAGCTGGTCGAGTTGGGGGTTCATGCCGGTAGATCTCCTTGAGTCAGCCGGGTCACGCGCACGCCCAACGCACCGTCGATATCGATCAGCTCGCCACGAGCAAACGGAATGCCCTGACATAAGAGCGTGACGGAACGCTCACGCGCGGGCAGCCGGAATGCGACGATCGATCCTTCGCGCAAATGGGCCAGTTCGGCAACCGAAAGCGACAGCGTGCCGAGCACCGCGTCGAACGCGAACGTCAGGGAGTCGATCGGCAGCAGTTCGCTGGTCACTTCGACCGGTGTGGTTTCATCATTCAGGACATGGTCTATCAAGGTGTGCTCCTCAGTGAACTTCAACAAGATCCGGCACGCGCCCAACCGCAGCGGCACGCGCAGGAAACACGAATAACGGTCGATCAGCAGCGCGTCGCCAACCGCGATCTTGCGCAAGCGCGGCAACGACATCGACGGACCGGCCATGCAAATCGGCATACGCACGTAGAGGCGTCGCAGCAGGGTTTCGCTGAGCGCCGGCGGCGGTAGCCTCAAACGCAGCCACGCATCGACCGCCGGGCTGCAAAACGAAAAGTGGGCAGCGCGCCCGCTCGCCACGTGCGTCACGGCGAGCCCGTATGCGCCCGGCTGCGGGACGGTGTCGAAGCCGACCGCGGTGACATCGATCGTGAAGCCGAATAGCCCCTCGAGCGCGCACAGCCAGTCGTTCAACGCGTCGCCGACATGCACGAGGGTGCTGTCGCCGCGCGCGGCGATCACCGACGGCGTCAATTCGGGCAGAAGCGCTCCGGCATCGCATGCCGCGCTGAAGGGCGCTTGTGCCGCCGTGCCGGAGAGCCGCAGCGGGTAGCGCGCCCGGCACGGCTCGAACTGCAGCGTGAAGCGGCGCGCGCCGACGAGCACTTCCCGCGGTCGCCCAAAGTGACGAATCGCCAGGTTGTGGCGCTCGGCGTCCGCCGGCAGCAGGCACTCCATGTCGGACCAAAGATTCATGCGGCCTCCCGCACGAACGGACGGCGAACGACTCGCACGAGCTTGGGTGCCGGGGGCCGTGGAAGCGGGGGCGAAGCCGGTCCGGCGAGGGCGGCCAGCGCATCCCGCACGCCGTGCTCGATCCCGTCGAGGGCAGTGCGTCCCGAGCCGTCGGCGAAGTCGTAAGCGCGCAGCACTGCAGCCACGCCATCGCGGATGCCGCGCTCCAGCGCCCTCAACTGCACTTTCAGACCGCCGTCGACCACGCCGGTCTCGGTTTCGATGACGCACGAATGAACGGGCAATCCCGCATCGCTCAGTACCGTGCATAACGGCGTGCCGAGTTCCTGCTCGATCGTGGCAATCAGCCGCGTCGCGTCCTCGAACGCTGCCGGCGCGACACGCACGGAAATGAGTCGCTGCGACTGCGACACGGCGACCGCACGGCGCAACTGGTTGGTCAACGCGGCTGACGGCGGCAGTTGACCGACAATGTCGCTCACCGCGCCGAGCACGATCTGCGCGAGCCGGTCCTCCAGACGGTGTGCCGCAAACGCCGTCGCCGCTGCTCGCCCTACTTCCTTGCGCAGCGCCGCTGCAGTTCCGGCCGAATGACCGTGACGCCATGCGCGGCGCTTCAGTTCGCGCGCCTGCATCCCGAGGCGGCTGCGCTCCCGCGCTGTCTCGGCCGCGCGCTGCGCTTCGGCGGCCCGCAAGCCTTCGAGCGAGGCGAGTTCGAGCGCGCTCAAATGCCCATCGGATTCGATCCTCCATTCGCCCATTCGACAGATCAACATGACTGCCCCTCCATCAAACGTCGCGCATCGGCAATCAGTTCGCGCGCGGCGCCCGCCGACAGCCCCTGCACCCGATAACGCGCCGCGACTTCGGATATCTCGCGCGGCAGCCGCAGGCTCCACCAGAATGCGTAGCGTGAGTCCGCGGTGGCATGCGTGGCCAGCACCAGCCCGAGCGCGGTCATCTCGCGCCGGCTGAACAGCGACGGCGCCGGCTCGACTTTCAGGTCGACGAGATCGGCGCGCGGATGCCGTTGGATCGCAGCCAGCAGTTGCGGCGCGACACCAGCCGCGAACGCCGCCCGAGCCTGCGTGGCGACCACGCGGCGCAACGAAGGGGCAAATGCAAGCGCGGCGACGATACGGCACAGGCGCGCGCACGCGGGACGCGGCCAGAGCGGCAGCACGACAGGCACGTCGGCGAGCGCCACCTGTACCAGTTGCGGATGCTGGCCGAATAGAAACGCATGGGCGGCACGCGCGGCGCGCTCGCTACGAACCGGCTGCCGGGATTCGAGCCAGCTGTGATGCGCCCAATGAGCAGGGGCGCAGGTGTACGCGTGTTTCATGCGTCGCCTCCCATGTGAGTCGCGGATTGCGCTGCACTGACGGCAGCCTTCGCGGTGTCCGTATCCGATGCGTCGGGCGCCGCTTTCGGCGCGGCCCGCCCGGGATGGCCCGGTTCTGCTCCCGTGCCATTGCGCGGTTTCCATTTGAACCAGGTGCGCATCTCCGAGCGCCACAACAACGTGAAACCGGACACCAGCAGCACGAGCAGCGCCAGCGCGCTTAGCATCGCCGTGGCACGCGAGGGCACGGCGCCGCCGTCACGCCCACAGGACGTTGCAGCGACCGCACCCGCGGCGCTGCCGACATCCGCGCCGTCCACGCAACTGCCTGGAAAGGTCAATACCGGCGTCACCGCGATCAGCGTCAACGACACGCGCTCGGGTGTCAGCCCTTCGACACTGCCCGCCACCAGTGCGCGAATCCGGTCGCGCATCGGTTCCAGGTTGTAGTCGCTGCGATAACGCATCATCACGGACGCCGACGGCGGCGCGTCCTGCGCGGGATCCATCGGATCTTTTTCCGGCAGCACGATATGCACGCGTGCAAGCAGCACGCCGTCCATCTTCTCCAGCGTTTCGGACAGCTCCTGCGAAAGTCCGTACACGTAGCGCACGCGATCTTCCTCGGGGCTCGAAATCAACCCCTGGCGGCTGAATAGTTCACCGAGATTCGCATGGCCACCGCGCGGCAACGCATACGCGCTGGCCAACTCCGTGGCGACCACGGCGTCGGCGTCGTCGACCGAGATGTTCCATGTCCGGTCCGCGTTGCGCTCTTTGTAGCCGTTGATACCGTGATGGCTCAGCGCAGCGACGATACGGTTCGCCTGGTCCTCGTCCAGGCCTTCAAAAAGCGAGGTCTTGCAGCCGGCGAGGAGGAGCAGGACCGGCAACAACATTAAGGCGCGGCGCATCAGCTTCGCTGCGACAACGTCTGGATTGCACGGCCGGCCTCGTCGGCGACGCGCACTGTCATCTGCACCCGCACCGCGAAGGAACCCATGTCGGCCTGAAGACGCAGCAGGTCGGAAGTCGAGATGCGGCCGGAGTCGAGTTGGTCGAGGTGCTGCGACAGTTGCTGCGTGGATGCGTCCTGCGCGTCCTGGGCGCGCGTGAGCAGGCGCTCGATCAGCGAACCTTCGTCGGCTGCTCCGTCAGTGGGCAGGCCGGTGCCACGAGACACAGGGGACAGCGCGTCGGCTTGCGGCGCAATGGGTGTGACTGGAAGTTGCAACATATCAATGCCCGCCTCGAATAGACAGTCGATCAATGGTTGAAATGGGAGCCGTAGCGCGTGCGGCCTGCGCGGCGCGCGCCGCGCGAGCGTGGACAGCGCATTCAGGCAGGTTCATGAAAGCGGCCGCCATCGAACTGGCGCCAGGTTCGCCGCCGTCGGCCACCGCTATCAGCGTTCGCGAGCCGAGCGCGTAGTGACCTTCGAAAATCTGGGACACGCCGAGCCATGCGCGCGCCAGCGCGCTGTCGGGTGCGACGTCAAGCGCGCGGCCAAACAGCAACGACGCATTGCGATAGTTCGCGCGATCGAGCTCGATCAGGCCCAACCCGAGGTATGGAAAAGCCCGCTGCGGATACAGCAACGCGAGCCGCTCAAACAGATAGCGCGCCTCGTCGAAGCGTCGATGGACGCGGGCGTAATGGCCGATCGAAATCAGCAGTTCAAGTGTGTCGTCCTGCATCTGCATGGTTCCCGAAGACGCCGCGCGGGCGTCTCCGTCCTGGTTAAAGGGAATCAAAGAACGTTAGTGGGAGGCGCGTGCCGTTTCCTTTTGTGCGTCGGTCAAACCCTGCACACAAGCCGTCGCCACGCTCTGTGTCGTGTTGACCGAGCCCATCGCCTGCTGGACCTGCATCATTGCGGTGTTCTGCTGTTTGTCGTCGGTGCCTTCGGCCTGTTGCAGCTTGTTGTCAAAATCCTTGTTCTGCTTCTCGAGGATCTTCGCCAGCACTTCGGCCACTTTCTGGCTGGACAGGCCGCCGCCCGCGCCTACCGTCGAGCCGCCGCCCGCCATGCCGGCGCCGCCCAGATTCGGGGACATCATCGTATTGACATCATTCATATTCTCGATTCCTTAAGTTATCGCGCGTGAGTGAAGCTGACGCTTCGTTCAACCACTTGTCGAGCCGCGCGCAAACACTCGACAAGGAGAGTCAATTCGTTCTTCACGGCTGGCGATGCGCTCGCCAGTGCAACGTTCAGGCAGCCGATCTCAACCGTCAGCCGCGCTGCGATTGCCTCGCGCCCCGCGCCGCCGGCTTCGGCAAGTTGAGTTTCGAGCGGCAAGTCGGCGCACGCGCCGAGCGTGCTTTTACTTGCAGCTCTTGGAGACATGGCCAGCGTCCATAAACAATTCGTATACCGAACCATCGTCGTCGCGCGTGATATCCGCCGTGCAGGCCGAAATTCGCGTGACCCGTCCGATCGGCAGCCGCGCGCCGACGAAGTAGCGCACCCCGTGCGCGTCGGTGAGCCAGGTCGCGTGAGGACTGGCGAGCAGGTTGAGCCCAAGCGCGTCGAGCGGAACGCGCACCCGTTTTCCCTGCTGCACGTGACCGGGAAAAGCGAGATTGCGCAGCCCGTTGATCTCGCCGCGCGCCTGACGCGCCACGCGTGCGTAGTCCCACGATTCGGGCGATAGAAAGCCGCGGGCATCGGGCAGGGTCGCGGTGAATTCACCGGGTTGCCCAGGGCGTACTTGCGCGCCGCGGTAGTAACGCGCGAGAAATTCGCCGACCTGCTCCTGCAGTTGCGCGAGCACGATTACATGCATGACCGGCGCCCGCTGGCGCGACCAGGCACTGGCCGTCAGCGCTGCCAGATCGGTAGCCGACTGCACGTAGCCTTCATAGACGAGCGCGCCGGAATTCCGGTCGAGATGCGTCGTCACCAGGCTAAACGCGTCGTTGGTTCGCGGCGCACGCGGTGCGCTCCACCAGGAGCCCGACGTGATCCCCAAGAGCAACGCAAACGCAACCGGCGTTGCGAAGACGGTCGCCTTCGCAACGGGCGACGCGTCGGACCAGCGTTTTGCGATATACGCGAGCGGTGCATGGCGCAGCAGGTAGGCGTACTCAGCGTGCCGCGCCGTCGCGTCGCCCGGCGTACCGCGGCCACCGAACTGAAAGGTGGCCGCGCCTGCTGAAAAGCGCGCGCCACGTGCCAACAGCACGCGCCGGCCCGGCGCCAAGCGTCGCCCGAACGCGGCCACGCCTGGCTGATGCGCGACCAACGCGAGCGTCGCATCGATCAATTCGATGGTGGCATGAAGCGGTTCGACGCCTTCGTCTAGCACCATCAGGTCCACCTCCGCGCCGCTGCCTATCCGGGTCGGCTTCGCGGCTGTCAACGCCATGCTCGCGCCGGCGTGCAGTCCGTTAGTTACGACGATTAGCGCGTCAGCGGTCACGGCCGTTCTCCCGAGACGTTTTGCTTACGGCCGGCAAGCTGTCCGGTAGCGCTGGAATTGATACGGCCGACTGCGGCGTGTACGGTCTCTCGGGGCGCACCAGCGTGCGCAACGAGGCCTCGATGGCTTGCGTCGTGTTGACGGGCGTCGGTTGCCCGGGCCCGAGCGCCTTCGGCACCGCGTTGGCCGGTGCCGACGCCATCGCGGTCCAGCCAGCCGGACTAACGGCCTCGCCCACCTGAGCGGAGGGCCCACTCGATCCCGGCGGTCCACTCATCGAGCCCATATCGGCGAGCGTCGCATTCGGCACGGCGTCGCCCGACGGGTGCTTCAGGCGCGGAGTAATCAGGATCATCCGTTCGAGACGTTCATGCGTAGTCTCGGTACTGCGAAACAAGGCGCCGACGTAAGGCACGTCGCCGAGCAGAGGCACCTTCGATGCGCTGCTTTCGCTGCGTTCGTATTGATAACCGCCTATCAGAAGACTCTCGCCGTCGCGCACGACCGCCTGAGTGACGATCGAATGGTTGTCGACCTTCGGAATACCGTCCACCGAAGTCGACGAATCGAATGTGCCGTCCTCGATCTGGATGTTGAGCCGGATATTGCGGCGCGGGTCGGCGCTCGATTCCACGCTCGGCGTCACCTTCAGCGTGAGCCCCGTGTCGATGTTGAAGAGATCGACAGCCTGGTTGCCCGCTACGCGCACATAGACCGAACTGCGCGAGGTCAACGACGCTTCCATGTTGTTCAGGGTGAGCACCTGCGGGCGCGACGACACACGCGCTCGGCCGGCATCTTCCAAGGCATGAATCTGTGCAAACAGGTATTGCGCCGAGTTGCCGACCAGCGTCGCGAGATTCAGTCCGCTCGCCGCGCCGGCCGCCGTCAGCAGGCTCGTCGCGCCGAAGCTGAGCGGCGCGTTCGCGGTGCCGGAAGCGACGTTGATACGCCCATTCGCGCCGCCCCAACTGATGCCGAGCGAGCGCGCCGCATTCGACGACAGGTCGATCACTACCGCGTCGATTTCAACCAGCTCCTGCGGTTGATCGAGCATCGTGATCGCGCGTTCGTAATTCGGCATCATTGAGACGACGTCGCTGATCACCACCGCGTTCGTGCGTTGATCGGCAACGATGTTGCGCCGCGCGGGCGTGGCGGCCGGCTTCACGGTGTCAGACGCGGGCAGCGGCGGCGGCTCGTTGTCGCTATCGGGCGGTGCGCCGGCAAGGCCAAGCCCGAGCAGGCTCGGCAAGGGTGGCGGGCCGCCACGCGCGCTGCGGGTGTCGCGGGGTTTTGGCGCGTTCGGTGCGCTTGCCTGCCACGTGTCCGCCATCAGCCGGCGCAGCAGCGAAGCCACGCCCGGCACGACCTGATCCTGGGATCCGATCGTGTAGTGGACATCCTGGGCCTGCGCGTAGCGCAACGGGAAAACGCGGATGACGGTTTCGTCGAAGGACGGCTCGACGGTGGCCTGCCGCTGCGCCTTGTCGATTGCGTCCGCGACCGCGTCGGTGAATTTCGACGGCCCGGCAATCCTGATGGTCGTCGCCGAGTATTTGATCGGCAGACGGGCGTCGTCGAGATCCAGATTGCGTAGCAGAGCCGCGACTGCTTCGCGCGTCATCGGCGCAAACGGGATGATCCGGCTGCGCACGTCCGACGCCGTCGCAACGTGCATCGCTTTGCCGTCGAAATACCAGACGAGGCCGTAAGCCTCGACCAGCTGGATGAATAGATTGCCGGGCGTGTCGTCGAATCGGCCGTTGACCGTGCCTTTTACGTCCCGCCCAATGTCGGCGGTCATCCCCTCGACGGCAAGGACGTCGCGCAATACATCGGGCAGTGGCGCGCCGTTGACCGCGTAATGAATCGGCGCCCCGTGCCATACAGGCGTCGCAGCGTCGGCCACGGGGACCAGCAACACTGCCCAGACCACTCCAAGCGGGCCCGCGATGTGACGCTTCACGGCTCGGCTAGCGCGCGTCGGCAGCGTCGCGACCGTGTAGCCGCTCTTCTGAATCTTCGAATCGTTGCGCCGCATCATAAGCATTAAAAATCCCTGCCACGTTTATTGATTACGTTGGCGAGAATTTAATGGCGTTCTCAGATGCTCAGGTCATACACATGTAAGACATAACAAGTGGACCAATGCTGCGACATTATCGCTCTTTCCATGGACCGGGAATGTCGATATGCCAGCGATCGTATTGAGCACGCCGACTCACATATCCCGAAATTAGGACGTCAATTCAATAATTGGCGTCATACATCTGTATGACCCCCTTTTTCCGCACAGAGAGAGGATTGACGAATCGCACTTCGATCAATCCAGCCATGACATATGACCCGCTCGATCCACACGACAGTTACCAGGATTTTTCAGATGTCTCCGGGATATTCACGAAGCACGGCGTCCTAACGGAGGTTCCGCATCCTTCAATTCCTACAAAAGCCCTCACATGCGGATGACACAGTATTGCAATTTCACGCCTCAGCTAGCGAGACCGAGGCTACGCTCCGTCAGAATCAACGGATTGGCAACCTGCTTGCGACTCGAGGAAATTTACTGGCGAATCATCGAGGAAATCGCGCGTCAGGAATCTCTGACAGTAGGCAAACTGATTTCCAAATGGGCTCTTGAAATCGACTTGACACAGGAGACAATCTGTAATTTCACCGGCTTCATCAGAATTATCTGCGTCACTCAAATACTAGAACAAATACATCCGATCGATCTGAAGACAATTGACCCCGACACACCCCGCAATTTCTCTCAATAACCAACAGGAGGTTTATCTTAAAAATCGATGCAGGACGGTGATAGCGCACTATCGCTTAATTACTCAAGCTAAGTAAGCAACCAATCAGTTTAACTTTTAGGACACAGACTAGATCATGGCTAATTCAATCAACGACATGGGCGACAGCACGTCATTCGACATGGGCGACATGGGCGGCGGCATGGGCGACATGCAGACAACGGCGCTAGATAGCCCGACGGGCGACCCCGGTTCCACCGTGCAGATGTTCGCTCCCGACGACTCCGACAATATGGGCGACACGCAGCCGACCTTAGCCGCCGCTGCGCAGGATGCCGGCGGCCAGGCCGCACCAGCGACCGCTGCGCAAGGCGCCGGCGGCCAAGCCGCACAAGCCACCGCTGCGCCGAAGCCGGCCGCCGCAGCAGCGCCGCAGGCGGGCGGTGGCGCCGCGGGCATGGCAAACCTGATGGGCCCGATCATGGACATGGTCAAAGCAGCCATTTCCGCCGCGACGCAAGTGGCTCCGCCGCTGCTTGGCATGATCACGTCGCTGATGGGCGGAGCGGGGGCGGCAGGCGCTGGCAAAGCTTGATGCGAGCCTAAAGTAAACGGCCGACGCAGTTGCATCGGCCAGATTCGGGGCGGTTCAACTGCGGGCCGCCCCGCTTCCAATCCCGCTAATTCAATCATGACGAGATCATTCATCCCGCCGACTGCGGCCGCCGAACCCTTCGCGCACGGCATCGCGCTCGCCTGCGTAGTCACGGAGATTGGTCTGGCGAGCCTGAAGGTCCGGCGAGTCCCGGCGGCGGCTCGCGAGCGTTGAAGCCTGAACGCGTGAGGCGCAATACGCGAGGCGCGCCGCGCGTCAGGCGCCGCCGCCCTGCCCGCCGCAACGCGGCAAATATAGCCGACGCTGTACAATAGCGCGCCTGACGCGAGCTTTTCCGGCCTCGCCTGGCCGCACACCGCACCGTCTGCGCCTGGTTTGCCTGCCCGATCCATCGCGTGCGTGTTGAGTATTTCCATGCCGGGTCGCGCGTTTAGCGCCCGCATTTAGTCCGTGTTCCGTCACCTGCGTTTCATCCGACTCTTGCCCATGTCCGCTCAGCGATCCGACTCCGCCCATCAGCGCCGCCCGATGCGTCCGGTCCTCGCCGTCATCTTCATGAGCCGCTGGTTGCAGTTGCCGCTGTATCTGGGCCTGATCGTCGCGCAAGGTGTCTACGTCGAACGCCGGCGTGCTCAAAGTCAAATTGTCGATGGCGCTGATCAGCATCTCGTCGATCCATCTGCTGAAAACTTTCATCAGCCCCGATCAGAACACGACGCATACGATCATGTGGCAAGTCATCATTCACGTCGCGTTTCTCGTCTCGGCAATCGTGATGGCGGTGGTCGACCGCCTCACCACGCGTACGCATCCCGAGCATTTCGAGAGCCCACGGTGCTGCACGCCGTGGGTACTGTCAAAGGTTCCATTCCCCTGAAGGCGCACGACTGACTCGCGCTGCCCTGCGAGTCCGACAACAAGCGCCAATGTCCCCACTGAGCTAGCCATGACCGTCATCAAACAGGAAGATCTGATTCAGAGCATTGCTGATTCGCTTCAGTACATCAGCTACTACCATCCGCTCGATTACATCCAGGCCTTGGGCCGAGCCTACGAACTCGAACAGAGCCCGGCCGCCAAAGATGCCATCGCGCAGATTCTCACCAACAGTCGCATGTGCGCCGAAGGCAAGCGCCCGATCTGCCAGGACACCGGCATCGTCACGGTATTCGTGAAGGTCGGCATGGACGTGCGTTGGGACGGTGCGACGATGGGCGTCACCGACATGATCAACGAAGGCGTGCGCCGTGGTTACCTGAACCCGGACAACGTGCTGCGCGCGTCGATCGTGAGCCCGCCGGAAGGTGGCCGCAAGAACACCAAGGACAACACGCCGGCCGTGATCCACTACGAGATCGTCCCGGGCAATAAGGTCGACGTGCAGGTCGCGGCCAAGGGCGGCGGTTCGGAAAACAAGTCGAAGTTCGCGATGCTGAATCCGTCGGATTCGATCGTCGACTGGATTCTCAAGACCGTGCCGACCATGGGCGCGGGCTGGTGTCCGCCGGGCATGCTCGGCATCGGCATCGGCGGCACGGCTGAGAAAGCGATGGTGATGGCGAAAGAATCGCTGATGGATCCGATCGACATTCAGGACGTGATCGCACGCGGCCCGCAGGACTGGATCGAAGAGCTGCGCGTTGAACTGCACGAGAAGGTCAACGCACTCGGTATCGGCGCGCAAGGTCTCGGCGGTCTTGCCACCGTGCTCGACGTCAAGATCATGGCCGCGCCGACGCACGCCGCGTCCAAGCCGATTGCGATCATCCCGAACTGCGCGGCCACGCGTCATGCTCACTTCACGCTGGATGGCTCGGGCGTCGCCAAACTCGAAGCGCCGTCGCTCGACGCATGGCCGAAGGTCCAATGGGAGCCGGACACCGAGAAGAGCAAGCGCGTCGATCTGAACACGCTCACGCCGGAACAAGTCGCTGCGTGGACACCGGGCCAGACGCTGCTGCTGTCGGGCAAGATGTTGACGGGCCGCGACGCGGCTCACAAGCGCATCGCCGACATGCTGGCCAAGGGCGAGAAGCTGCCGGTCGACTTCACGAACCGCGTGATTTACTACGTCGGCCCGGTCGATCCTGTGCGCGATGAAGCCGTCGGTCCCGCCGGCCCGACCACGGCAACGCGCATGGACAAGTTCACCGAGACGATGCTGTCGCAAACCGGCCTGATCTCGATGATCGGCAAAGCGGAGCGCGGCCCTGTCGCCATCGAAGCGATCAAGAAGCACAAGGCTGCGTATCTGATGGCCGTGGGCGGCGCGGCGTACCTCGTGTCGAAGGCGATTCGCAGCGCGAAGGTTCTCGCGTTCGAAGACCTCGGCATGGAAGCGATCTACGAGTTCGACGTGCAGGACATGCCGGTGACGGTGGCCGTCGACTCGAACGGCACCTCCGTGCATCAGACCGGCCCGAAGGAATGGCAAGCGAAGATCGGCAAGATTCCAGTCGCGACGGTTTGAACGGTATTGACTTGAGTTGAATGACTCGGAGCCGGGGCCTCAAAATCCCGGCTTTTTTATGATGAAATGAGAACGGTACGCATCACGCGAAAAACCCTCTGAAATCAAGCGAAAAACTGATTTTTCGGCTTGGCTTTTTGCGTTTCGCCGTTTATTGTTCTGGGAAATTCAAAGCCCCTACAAGGACACACCATGCAAGGCGACACGAAGGTCATCGAATATCTCAACTCGCAGTTGAAAAACGAACTGACCGCCATCAATCAGTACTTCCTGCATGCGCGCATGTATAAGCACTGGGGTCTCGAAAAACTCGGCAAGCACGAATACGACGAATCGATTGGCGAAATGAAGCACGCCGACTGGCTCATCGAACGTATTTTCATGCTCGACGGCCTGCCGAATCTGCAAGACCTGCACAAGCTGCTGATCGGTGAGGAAACCAAAGAAATCCTCGAATGCGATTTGAAGCTCGAGCAGATTTCGCAGAGCACCTGTAAAGAAGCCATCGCGTATTGCGAATCGGTGCGCGATTTCATTTCGCGTGAAATCTTCACGAAGATTCTCGACGACACCGAAGAACACATCGACTGGCTTGAAACCCAAATCGACCTGATCGACAAGGTCGGTATCCAGAACTATCAGCAATCCGCAATGGGCTCGGTCGAGTCCTGATCGAATCACGCTGCAACCGTCCGCGCGCCCGTTCATGGGTCGGCTTATTTGCGATGGTCCCGGCCGCGCGGACGATATACTTGCGCACCTTCCCGTTTCTCAGAGTTTCCCTTGACTGCTGTGCCGCACGCGTCCTCTTCGCCTATGCTCGCAGAATCGCCGTCCATGAATACAGGAATGTTCACGCCTGGCGCCGGATCGCGCGCACCGGTCGGCATTTTCGATTCGGGGCTCGGCGGTTTGTCGGTGTTGCGGGCGGTCCGGGCACAACTGCCCGACGAAGCGATCCTGTATGTCGCCGACTCGCTCTACGCGCCCTACGGCGAGCGCGACGACGACTTCATTGCCGACCGCACGCTGGCGATCGGCGAATGGCTGGTCAAGCAAGGCGCGAAGGCGCTGGTGGTCGCCTGCAATACGGCGACCGCGCAGTCGATCGCGCTGGTTCGCGAAAAGCTGCCCATTCCGCTGGTCGGCGTCGAACCCGGCGTCAAACCCGCCGCGCTGCGGTCGAAAACGCGTGTTGCCGGCGTGCTCGCCACGCAAGTCACGCTGCGCAGTGCCCGCTTCCAGACGCTGCTCGAACGCTACGCCGCGGATTGCCGCTTTCTTTGCCAGCCGGGCCACGGGCTCGTGCAGGCCGTGGAACGCTGCGATGTCGGCTCCGCTGAACTGCGCGCGCTGCTGCGCAGCTACCTGCAGCCCATGCTCGACGCGGGCGCGGATACGCTGGTGCTCGGCTGCACGCACTACCCGTTTCTCGATGCGGCGATTCGCGACATTGTCGGTGACCGATTGATGCTGATTGACACGAGCGTCGCCATTGCGCGCCAACTGGAACGGGTACTCGATCAGGACGGCTTGCGCGCGGCACCGGAAAGCGCGGCCGCTGTTCTGCCCCGCTTTTATTCCACCGGCGACGGCACGCATCAGCAGCAACTGGCCGCTACGCTGTTGCACATCGACGCGACGGTCGAACAGGTTTCGATCCCGTCGCGCCGCACGGCAGCGCCGAACTCCCAAGCCGCATAAATTGCGGCCTAAGCGCGTTTTCGGCACGCTGCGCGGCCTTCCGCGCGGTTTCTAGGCGCATTTTCGGCGCCGCCCGCTCCGGCGCCGGATTCAACGCCATAGACGAAACCCTTCTAAGAGTCTGGTTTTGTTACAAAAAACCACGCAGGACGCTTGCCAAACGGCCCAAACAAAATGATAATAATTCGCATTAACGTTAGCTACGACGCCCGCCATGATTGTTTGTGTCTGCAAGTCTGTTTCTGACCGGAAGATCCGTGCTTCGATCGAGGAAGGCATGGATTCGTTCGACGAGCTTCAGTTTGAGCTCGGTGTTGCTTCCTGCTGTGGCAAATGCGCGGACTCGGTGCGCGAGGTCATGATGAAAAGCGGCGTCTGCGCGAGCCGCTGTGGTTTCGAGCATCATCCGCAGGCCGTACCGTTGACGTTTTACGAACGCAAGGCGGCCTGAGCCAGATTTCTGGGCACGGCTCACCCGTGCCTCG
Source organism: Paraburkholderia sp. FT54 (assembly GCF_031585635.1). Lineage (NCBI taxonomy): Bacteria > Pseudomonadati > Pseudomonadota > Betaproteobacteria > Burkholderiales > Burkholderiaceae > Paraburkholderia > Paraburkholderia sp. FT54. The sequence continues at coordinate 2,800,977 of NZ_CP134195.1, forward strand.
GGTGTTTGCGAGCCCCTGCCGTTCTCGCTGTTCAAGCGCTATCCCACTGCCGCCAGCAAGCCAGTATTCGTACCAGCCAGCTACCCGCTCACCCGTCAAGGGAGTTCGAGATGGAATTGCTGATTGGTTTCGTGACTACTTTGTTCATTTCGCTGCTGATTTTTCGAACATGACGATGTCTTGTCTGACGCGCTGCATCGACAGCGCGCCGCCACGCTAACATGCAGGCCTCGCACACCGTTTCAGCCGGCACCATACCGGCTTCGTCTATCCGAACGAACTCCCGCGTCCTGACCGCAACCGCCGTGGTTGCAGCGATTCACGTTGCGCTGCTTGCCGTGGTGATGACCTTGCGTCATGACCCCGTGCAACCGGCCCTCGAATCGCGCGTCATGACCGCGCAGTTGCTGCCGCCTGCGCCGGTTGCCGCGCCGGTCGCGATGCAATCGATCGCACCGCCGCCACCCACGCCGACGCCGCCGGTTCATACCAAGCCGAAAGTCCAGCCGAAGCCGACTCCGACTCCGACGCCCAAGCCAACGCCAACGCCTCTACCGGTGGCCGCCGCGCCGTCGCCGACGCCCGTCGCCGCGCCCGATCCGACGCCGCCTGCGCCGGCCGCACCCGTTGCGCCCGCGCCTGCTGCTCCGGCAGTCGGCCGTCAGACGATGGAAATCACCGCGCCCAAGAACGTCTCGCACCTCGACTGCAACGTTGTTACGCCCGACTATCCGGCGCTCTCGAAGCGTCGCGGCGAAACCGGCACGGCGTATGTGAAGTTCGTGGTCGGCCTGACCGGCAAGCTCGAAAACATCGAACTGAAAAAGAGCAGCGGCTTTAGCCGCCTCGACGACGCCGCGCTCGCCGCCGTGCGCGCAAGCTCGTGCAAGCCCTATCTCGAGAACGGCCAGCCGATTCGGGCCGCCTACACCCAGCCTTACGACTTCAATCTGAACGATTGAGGCAGCTTTTAAAAAAAAAGGAATTGCAATGCAAAACTACGGACTGGCGCACGTCTGGGCGCAAGGGGATTTCGTGACGCGCGGTATCGCGCTCGCGCTGTTGATCATGTCGGTGATGTCGTGGAGCGTGATCGTCATCAAAGGCTGGAACGTGATGCGCCTGAAGCGTCTCACGAAGAATGCCGAACAGGCGTTCTGGCATTCGGACGACCTCGCCGACGGCGTGAAGAACCTTGGCGCGGGGTCGTCGACGCCGCAGGACAATCCGTTCCTCGCGCTGGCGCTGTCGGGCCAGGAAGCGGCTGATCATCATCATCAGACGCAGCCGCATCTGCATGACCGGATGGACGTGTCGGATTGGGTCACGCGCTGCCTGAAGGACACCATGGACGAAAGCGTCGCCCGCATGCAGAGCGGTCTCGCGATTCTTGCGTCGATCGGCAGCACGGCACCGTTCGTCGGTCTGTTCGGCACGGTGTGGGGCATCTATCACGCGCTCCTCGCAATCGGCGCAAGCGGCCAGTCGTCGATCGATCAGGTCGCCGGCCCGGTCGGCGAAGCGTTGATCATGACCGCGTTCGGCCTGTTCGTCGCGATTCCGGCCGTGCTCGGCTACAACGCCCTGACGCGCGCGAACAAGGCGCTCGTCGCCAAACTGAGCCGTTTTGCGCACGGCCTGCACGCATTCTTCGTGACGGGCGCGCGCCTGTCGTCGTCCAAGCGCGGTGACGGCCTGCGGCTCGCCGCGCGCGCGAACTGATCGACGAGGCATTCCGATGGCAATGAGCCCCTTCGCCGGCGACGATGACGACGGCCTGATGAACGAAATCAACATGACGCCGCTCGTCGACGTGATGTTGGTTCTCCTGATCGTCTTCATGGTGACGATTCCGGTGATTCGTCACGCGGTCAAAATCGATCTGCCGCACGCAAGCAGTCAGAAGGAAGACACCAAGCCCGCGCAAGTGACCGTCGCGGTCGATGCGGACGGCAATGTCATGTGGGACAACAAGAAGGTCGACGAGGACGCACTGCGCGCCAAGATTGCGGAGGCCGCGCAAGCAAACCCGCAACCCGAACTGCATCTGGATGCGGACCGCAAGGTGCCGTACGAGAAAGTCGCGGAAGTGATGTCGGCGGCGCAGGCTGGCGGCCTTACGAAGATCGGCTTCGTGACGCAACCGAAAGCAAGGTAATGTGATGAAAAGCCCTTGAAACAAGGGTCAAAAAGTAAAAGGCCTTCATCGTCAGACGAAGGCCTTTTTTTGTGCGCACTCGGCGCCTTCGGGCGGCGGGATCATTTGCCATCGGTCGAAGATTGATAGCTACTCGATCCATCGCATGCGACAGCCGTGATCGACACGGACAGCGCGGTCAGCCCTATCAGGCCCGCTATGATAGCGGCCATGAGTTTCCGCATAAGAGACTCCTTAGCGAAGGGATTTCACTATAAGCCCGCGAGCCCGCGCAATCAAGCAAACGGCCATTGAAAGTACTCATGACAGGCCGCGCTTAAATGCTAAAAGCGATGTTGTGGCGCGCAGGAAGTGCTATGACGCAATCGCGAATGCCGGCAGGTCAACGAGCTTTTCTTCGCGCACGGGGCACTCGCCCATGATGTGTTTACCGTCGTCGGGATCGAGCATCTCGACCAGATAATCGACAAAGGCGCGCACGGCCGGCACCATCCCCTGCCGCGACACGAATACGGCGTACAACTGCGGCGTCGGGAAGGTCCAGCCCGGCATGACCGGCGACAATTGTCCGGCTCGCAACGCGGCGCCATACATCATCTCCGGCAGAGCAGCGATACCGACGCCGCCGAGCACGGCTTCCCGAATCGTCATCAGATCCGCGGTCACGAGGCGCGGCTCGTGTTCGTGCGCGTGACGCGTGCCGTCCGGTGCGATCAGGTTATAGACGTGGCGTCCGTCGCCGGTCGGCACATCGAGCGTTTCGAAACCGTTCAGATCGGCCGGCAGCAACGGCGGCGCATTCTGTTGCAACAGGCTCGGCGCGCCGACCAGCATTTGCTGCGTGCGCCACAGCGGCCGCACCACGATGTTGGCGTTTTCCGGCGGATCGGAGCGCACCCGCAGCGCGACGTCGATCGAATCCTCGAACAGATCGACCACGCGGTTCGTGACGCGCATCACCACACGCACTTCCGGATAGCGATGCATGAATTCAGGCAGGATCTGCGACAGAATGGTCTGCGAGATCGTGACCGGCACGCTGACGCGCACCGTGCCGCGCGGCGACGAACGCAGTTGCTGGACCACGTTGACGGCCGCCTGCGCCTCGTTCAGCATCGCCTGGCAATGTTGGTAGAACAATTGTCCGGCTTCGGTCAGCGCCAGCTTGCGCGTGGATCGCTGCAACAAGCGCACGCCGAGCGACGCTTCCAGCTCAGTCAGCCGGCGCGACAGGCGCGACTTGGAAATCCCCAGCACGCGTTCGGCGGCGGAAAAACCGCCATGTTCGACGACCTGCGAAAAATACATCAGGTCATTCAGATTATGTGAATCGATCTTCATCTCATCGTTCCAGTAATAGAACAATCCATTGCGTGGAGGCGGCTGGCACCCCGGAAAACGGTCCCTATAATAGCTCCATGTTTCAAAAATAACGCTATTCCCCATTTTTTGAGGTGACTTTGATGAGCACGACCCGCACGATCGAACGCACGTTCCCGGCTGTTCGCACGACCGAGGGTGGCGGCTTTATCGTCCACCGCCCGTTTCCGACCCGCATGCTGATGGACTTCGATCCGTTCCTGCTGCTCGACGAAATGGGGCCGATCGACTACGCGCCGGGCGAGGCCAAAGGCGCGCCCGACCATCCGCATCGCGGCTTCGAAACGGTCACGTATGTGCTCGAGGGCCAGCTCGGCCACAAGGATTCCGCCGGCCATTCCGGCACCCTGCATGCCGGCGACGTCCAATGGATGACCGCGGGCGCGGGCGTCGTGCACAGCGAGATGCCGGACCCGTCGTTCATCCGCACGGGTGGCCGCGTACACGGCTTGCAGTTGTGGGTGAATCTGCCGCGCCGCGACAAGATGATCGAGCCGCGCTACCAGGAAATGCCGTCGTCGAGCATTCCGGTGGCGACGTCCGGGGACGGCAAGGTGCGCGTCAAGGTCATCGCTGGCGAAGCGCTCGGCGTCAAAGCGGCGATCGAAACGCGTACACCGATCCTGTATCAGCATTTTTCGCTGCAACCGGGCGCGACGATTCGGCAGCCGGTGCCAGGCGACTATCGCGTGTTTGCCTATAGCCTGTCCGGCACGGGGTTCTACGGTGAAGGCGAAGCGCGTCAGGAAATCGACGCGCAAAAGATGGTCGTGTTTCAGAACGACGGCGATTCCGTCACCCTCACGGCCGGCACGGAGCCACTCGAGGTACTGCTGCTGGGCGGTGTGCCGCTGAAGGAGCCTGTGGTGCGCTACGGCCCGTTCGTGATGAACACGGAAGACGAGATCCGCCAGGCGGTGATCGATTACCAGGCCGGGCGTATGGGTGCGATCACGCATTGAGCTGAGCGGCGGCGGGCGAGATATGCACCGTCGATGCCTCGGCCCGAAACGCGAAGGCCGGTAAATTCGTTCACAATAGCGATTCAGGCCGCGCGCCGCGCTGTTTACTCATAACGGACCGTGGCGCGCGGCGGTTTCCGTCCCTGTTCAGGAGCGCGCATGGCAGAGTCCACCGTCACCGCCCACATCGGTTCGACGAATTTCCAGGTTCTTTTCGACGACGGCAAGCACACATGGCTTGGCGACGAACCCGAGTCGCTTGGCGGCGGCGATCGCGGGCCGACGCCCGTCTCGCTGTTGCTATCGAGCCTCGGCGCGTGCACGTCGATCACGCTGAAGATGTACGCTCAGCGCAAGGAATGGCCGCTCGCCGACGTGCGCGTGACGCTCTCGCTCGAAACCGGCGACGCGGGCACGACCATCGATCGCAAGATCGTGCTCGAAGGCAATCTGTCCGACGAGCAACGGGAACGACTCTTGCAAATCGCCAACCAGTGCCCGGTTCACAAGATTCTCACGCATTCGATCACGATTCGTTCGGGGCTCGCCGTCGCTTAAACGCTTTCATAGGAAGCCGTCGTCTTGAATTTCGAACACCTTATCCAGATCAACGATCCGTTGAATCCGTTTGTCGAATCGATGACCCGCGAGCAGTTGTGGGAAGGTCTCGTGCTGCGCGCCGAACAGCCGCAACTGTTCGTGATGGGGCTCGACAGTTGCACGATCCTTTCGCGCGAAGGCAATGTGCTCGAACGGGAGCTGCATTATGGCCAGGCCACGGTGCGCGACCGCGTCACGCTGGAGGAAAGCCAGAGCGTGCGCTACGACATTCTGCAGACGGCCGACTACGTAGGCGGCTCGCTCACCATGACCATCGAGCAACCGGACGAACTGCAGTTGTTCCTGCGCTTCGAGTACGCCACTACGCTGCCCGAATCGACCGATCCCGACGCGCATCAGACGCAGGAGATCGTGAAGTCGGCGTATCGGGAAAACGATATCGATACCGTTCGGCTGATTCGTCAGTACGTGCAAGCGAAGCAGGAGCCCGGCACGTTGCATTGAATGTCGCGCGGGCACCTCGCCCGCCGTTGAGCGCAAGATCGCCGAACGACATGGCGGTCTTGCTGCAGACTCCCCTCGCCGTTCCGCCTTTTACCCTCTCAGACTATCGAAACTCAGATCCGATCAATTTCTCTTTCTTGGAAATGGGAATGGTTATCATTTAAAATTAATCCATCGAATCGACCGACAGCTAAAACGAATGACCGATCTCACGCGCCCTTCCACACTCAGCCTGCGCCGCCCGGCGGCCGCGCTGACCAGCCGTCCGAAATTGTCGACGGCAACGGTAGCCGGTCAGAAACCTGGCGCGGATCGTACCAACGGTTCGGGCGAGACGTCGGAGCGGGTCGTACGCAGCGACGCGTTGCTGCAAGGACATAACCACGTCAGCATCGTGCATAACGGCGAGACCTACCAACTGCGTGCCACGCGCTTAGGCAAGCTGATCCTGACGAAGTAGGAACGAACAGAAGTAAGTACCGGGTATTGTGGGGACCACCTCCCAGAGAGGTGTTGGGCAGTAGCCAGCCACGACGGCTTGCACGTGAGAACTAGACCCCTTCGTGCAGACACCAAGCCAGCCGTCGCAGCAAGCCAGGCCGCTTTTTTTGGTTCTCACTCGATACGGCAACACGCGATAACGTGTGCCGCTCATGCGGAAAAAATGGAAAAGCCGTGGGATGCTGTCATCTCCACGGCTTTTTGTTTGTGGCGGCGTCGGCTACCGTGACCGCAAGCGTTGAATGCGTTACTTCGAGGCCCAGCCCCAGAACATCAACCACCATGCGCTATCAACCACGGCCAGCGCCGCGGCGACCCATACCATCGCGAGGCCGCGCTGAATGAAGCGCTCGCTATAGCGACGCGTCACGAGCCAGGCGAGCCACGCGCTCCACAGATTGGCAATCGCCAGAATCGCGATGCGCATATCCGACGCCCACCACAACGACACATGTTCCGCGCGCAACAGCGACAGCGTGGTAGCGGACAGGCCGAGAAACACGCCCGCGCCGGCAATCGGAATCAGCCCTTGCGTCAAATGATGCAGACGCACGGCATTGAAGCGCCCCAGCATGCGGGTCGCGCCCATGAGCAGCAGCAGTAGCGCGGTGCCGTACACGAGCGCTGTGGCGAGGATGTAGCCGATCACCATCGTGCCGTCGAGCCACGAAAACACGTCGTTCTGCTCGGGGTAGTGCGTGAACAGGAACCACGGCGCGTTGGTGTCGAGCGGCCACGTGATGTCGTGATCGACCAGCCAGTTCGCGAAGAACATTTTCAGATCGACGAACCAGCGCGATGCGGTCCAGTGGAACGCGCCGATCGCGATGCCGAGCAGACCGTACAGGATCAACGCGGTATCCCACGGGTTGGCCCGCTTGTCGCCCAACTGCACCACTTCCGACGACGGCGCGCGCCACGTCAACGCGATCGCATCGCGGTGCCCGCTGCAACGGCCGCACATATGGCAGTCCGACGCGCCCTTCATATTGCGCAACGGCACGAGCGGCGCGCAATTGATCGGAATCACGCGATGCCCATGCTCGCCGTTCTTGTAGGAACGGCGCCATGCGTCTTCATCGACCTTGTAGTGGAACGGCGCGAGCCGCGCCAGCAGCGAGAAAACCCCGTTGACGGGGCACAGATACTTGCACCAGACACGCTTCTCGCGTCCGTATAGCAAGCCGATGATCATCGCAGCGAAAGTCGAGCCGCCCAACACCAGCAGCACGGCTTTCGGATACTGGTAGACGCTCACCATCTGACCGTAGATGGTGGTGATGCCGAACGCGACGAACGGCCAGCCGCCCCAGCGCATCCAGCGCGGAATCGCCCAGCCCCGCCCGTATTTGCTGGCGAACTCGGCGAGCGCGCCTTCGGGGCACAGCACGCCACACCAGACGCGGCCAAGCATGACCATCGAGAGCAACACGAACGGCCACCAGATACCCCAGAACACGAACTGAGCGGCGAGCGTCAGGTTGTTCCACAGGTGCGCCGCGTCGTCCGGCAGCGGCATCACCGCCGGCACCAGAATCAGAAACGCGTACACCGCGACCACGACCCACTGAATGCCGCGAATCGCGGCACCGTGACGCTGCATCCACTGACCGGCCGCCGCGAGGCGGCCCGGACGGGTCATGAGCGTGCTCATGCCGCGCGCCCAGCGGCTTGCCGCGCCGGCTTGCGATTCGCGCGGCGCAGCAGCAGATAGACCACCGCCCAGTACGCTACGTAGGCGATCAGATTCATCAGCGCCGGATGAGCGCGATAGCCGGTGAGCGTCGCGACCAGCGAACCGAAAGTGCTCGAATCATCGAGGATCATCGACGAATTCCACATCTGGTCGACGATCGTCGGCAGGATTTCCTTGTCGATCAGCTTGTCGACGCCGGTCTGGAACAGTCCAGCGCCGAGGAACAGCAGCATGATTTCCGTGATGCGGAAAAAGAGCCGCCACGAGAAGATCTTGCCGCCCAGTTGCAGCACGTAGAAGGTCAGCAAGGCGAGCGCCAGGCCGATCACGACCGCGAGCATCTGGCTCGCGCCAACGTGACCCGACTGGCCGAAGCCGAGGCCGTACAGAAAGATCACCGTCTCGCTGCCCTCACGCGCGATCGCCAGCGCCACCAGCAAGGCGACGCCCCACCAGTTCGAATCGCGATGGCTCTTTTGCAGCGACTGTTCCATGTCGCGCTTGAGCGTGCGGCCGTGCTGCTTCATCCACAGCACCATCTGCACGATCAGCACGCAGGCGATCAGCACCATCGCGGTCTGGAAATAATCCTGCGCGTCACCGGAGAGCACTTCGGTGAAACCGACCAGCGCCGCGCCGAGCGCCACCGCCGCGATCACACCGGCCGCCACGCCGCCCCACAGGTACGGCAAACCGCGGCGCGCGTCATCGTCGCCATTTTTCAGCCACGCGTACAGGATGCCGACGACCAGCAACGCCTCGACACTTTCCCGCCACACAATGAATAGAATCTGACCCATCAAGCTCTCCCTCTGCCTGCTTCTGCTTCCAGCGAGCGGGCCTGATGACGGCCGGCGCTCGCGTCCCAAGCCCACTACTTCGCGACGATGACGCCCTGCGCCTGCTGGTGGAAATCGTCGAAAAACTTGTATTCGCCCGGTTCGAGCGGCGCGATCACGACGAACGAATCCGCGCCCGGCGCCAACACCTTTTCTTTGCGCAACTGCACGCTTTCGAATTCGGCCGCGCCTTTGCCCGTGTTGCGCACTTCGATCTTGATACGCTGCCCCGCCGGCACTTCGATGCGGGCCGGGTTGAGCTTGCCGTCGCTCATTTCCAGCCTGAAGGTCGGCAGGTCGGCTGCGTGGGCCGCGCCCGCCAGCAAAACCGTGGCGGCGAAGATCGCAATCTTTCGGTTGATTCTCATTAGCCCTTCCGGAAAACGCGGCGCCTCGACGGTGGACCGCCGACGCGCCGCCTGCTGCATTGGCTCGTTCAGCCTCATTCAGTCACCCACTCATGCGCGGCCAGGCGCTAAAGCGTGGTCACACGTGATGACGCGCGGCAATCAGTAGCCGCCCTTCTTGCCGATGCCGGCGAAGGTGAAATCGTATTCGAGCGTGATCGGCTTGAACCACGGGCCCACGCCGGTTTCCTTGTCGACGTGGCGGCCGAAAGCCATATGGCCCGTTTGCATCGGCGCCTCGACGATCATCTTCAGGTGGTATTTGCCCGGGCCTTGCAGCTTGACGTTGTCGCCGTAGTGCGGGCCGTCGTTGGCGACCATCGCCATCAGGTCGCCCTTCTGCTTTTGGGTCGAACCGGCTTTCGTCAGTTCATAGTGCACTTGCAGATACGGCATCCAGTCGCCTTCGGCGAAACCGGTCGGATTGTTCTTGACCGCGTGAATGTCCGCTTCGAGGTGGATGTCCGAATCCGAGGCTTTGCGCATCATGCCTTCGGGTTCCATCGTGATCGGCTGCAGATAGACCGCGTTGATTTCCATGCCGCCATGAATCTGCTGCTTGCCGATCGGATATTCCGCCGCCGTCGCCGAGAAAGCCGCGACCGCGGCCACCGCTGCTGCGCCACCTCGCACAAATGAAGAAATCCGCATTGAAACTCCTTATTTTTATCAGACTGGAATCGAATCCATTGGAACAGCGCGTCGCGCATGCCTCGATGCAGCGGCCGCGGACGTCGAGCACCGCGATCGATTGCCAGTCAAGCGGCAGTACGAACGTTAATGCGAACCATTCTCAATATTGGTTGAGTTTATCATCGATCTCGGGGGAGAACAAATCAGAACGCACGCAAAGCCTGGTGGAGGCAGGGTCTTAAGTCAGTCTTAAGAAAATGCTGGGACGCAAACGATGCGATGCCGGCGGGCGCCAGACATCAATTGACAGGGCGCGGCGCGTTGCCGCTCCCTGAAGCGGGGGATGAATCAGTCGACGCCGGCCACGTGATCGCCGACGTTCGCGCCGAACACGCGCTGGCGCAGCAACGCAAGCTGGTCGCGGGTCTGCGCGGCTTTCTCGAACTCGAGGTTCTTGGCGTGCTCCATCATCTGCTTTTCGAGACGCTTGAGTTCCTTGGCGAGCTGTTTCTCGGACATGTCTTCGAATTTCGCGCGCGCTTGCTGTTCCTTCAGTTCGGCGCGGGCGTCGTCGACGTTGTACACGCCGTCGATAATGTCGCGGATACGCTTGACCACCCCGCGCGGCGTAATGCCGTTCTCGAGATTGAAGGCGATCTGTTTGTTACGTCGGCGCTCGGTTTCGTCGATGGCGCGGCGCATCGAGTCGGTGACCTTGTCCGCGTAGAGAATGGCCTTGCCGTTCACATTCCGCGCCGCCCGGCCGATGGTCTGGATCAGCGAGCGCTCGGCGCGCAGAAAACCTTCCTTGTCCGCATCGAGAATCGCGACCAGCGACACTTCCGGGATATCCAGCCCTTCGCGCAACAGGTTGATCCCCACCAGCACGTCGAAGGTGCCCAGCCGCAGATCGCGGATGATTTCGACCCGCTCCACCGTGTCGATGTCGCTGTGCAGATAACGCACCTTGACACCGTGGTCGGCCAGGAACTCGGTCAACTGCTCGGCCATGCGCTTGGTCAGCACCGTGACCAGCACGCGGTCGCCTACCTTGACGCGCTCGTTGATCTCGCCCAGCACGTCGTCGACCTGGCTGCGCGCCGGGCGCACCTCGATTTCCGGATCGACGAGGCCGGTTGGACGCACCAGCTGCTCCGCCACCTGTCCCGCCGTCTTCTGCTCGTAATCCGCAGGCGTGGCTGAGACGAACACCACCTGACGCATCTTGCGTTCGAACTCGTTGAACTTGAGCGGCCGGTTATCGAGCGCCGACGGCAGACGGAAACCGTAGTCGACGAGATTCTCCTTACGCGCCCGGTCGCCGTTATACATGCCGTTCAACTGGCCGATCAGCACGTGCGACTCGTCGAGCATCATGATCGCGTCCGCCGGCAGGTAATCGACCAGCGTAGGCGGAGGTTCGCCCGGCGCCGCGCCCGAAAAATGCCGCGAGTAATTCTCGATGCCTTTGCAGAAGCCGAGCTCCTGTAGCATTTCCAGATCAAAGCGGGTGCGCTGCTCGAGCCGCTGCGCTTCGACCAGCTTTCCGCTGCTATAGAAGAATTCGAGCCGCTCGCGCAGTTCGCTCTTGATCGTTTCGACCGCGCGCACCACGGTATCGCGCGGCGTCACATAGTGCGACGACGGATACACCGTAAAACGCGGAATCTTCTGACGCACGCGGCCAGTAAGCGGATCGAACAGTTGCAGCGTTTCGACCTCGTCGTCGAACAGTTCGACGCGCACCGCCATCTCGGCGTGCTCGGCCGGAAAAATGTCGATCGTGTCGCCGCGCACGCGGAACGAGCCGCGCTGGAAGTCGGCCTCGTTACGGTTGTACTGCATCGCGATCAGCCGCGCGATGATGTCGCGTTGACCGAGCTTGTCGCCGGTGCGCAGGGTCAGAATCATCTGGTGATATTCGGACGGATTGCCGATACCGTAAATGGCCGACACCGTCGCCACGATCACCACGTCGCGCCGCTCCATCAGGCTCTTGGTGGCCGACAGCCGCATCTGTTCGATGTGCTCGTTGATCGACGAATCCTTCTCGATGAACAGGTCGCGCTGCGGCACGTACGCTTCCGGCTGGTAGTAGTCGTAGTACGAGACGAAGTACTCGACCGCATTGCGCGGGAAGAATTCGCGGAACTCCGAATAGAGCTGCGCGGCGAGCGTCTTGTTCGGCGCGAACACGATGGCCGGGCGGCCCAGCCGCGCGATCGTGTTGGCCATCGTGAAGGTCTTGCCCGAACCGGTCACGCCGAGCAGCGTCTGGAACGACAGACCGTCCTCGACGCCTTCGACGAGCGTATCAATCGCCGTGGGCTGATCGCCGGCGGGCGGATACGGCTGGTAGAGCTGGAACGGCGAGTCTTCGAAGCGGACAAATTTGGATTCGTCGAGCGTCTCTTCGGCTTCAGTCAGATGTTGTTCGGACATGTGGGCGGCACCGGGCCTTGGGCAAAGAACTATTCTAACGGGTTGCGGGAATCGAGGATCGAGCGGATCTGTGCAGGTTTTTGAGGTTTGCTCGGGCAGGTTGGGACGCGATTGTTGCGGCCCTTCGAAGTGTCGCGTGGGCTTGGCTCACGGCGACCGAACGGCCACAACGAGCCCTGATTCCCCGGCTGCGGGCCGCTTACCGGCTTCCTCCTGGCGGGCTGGCGAGCAGCGCCGCCATTGCCAAGTGGCGCCGGAGTGCTTGTTTTTCAAGCAAAAAATTCTCCGCCAGCGGCCTGGTCGTCCGAAAACGGTCGTGAATTCGTTACAATGCCAAGTTGCGCTCGCTCGCCGTTGTCCATAGGCCGTCCGCGTTTTGCGTCGGACGCCGCTGGCCCGGCCTTGCGATCGAAGCCGCCCTCTTCTCACTACTGCTGCCCATCATCATGTCTCTGTTCTCCGCCGTCGAACTTGCTCCCCGCGACCCGATTCTGGGCCTGAACGAAGCCTTCAACGCCGATACGCGCACCACCAAGGTCAACCTTGGCGTCGGCGTGTACTTCAACGAAGAAGGCAAGATTCCGCTGCTGCGCGCCGTGCGCGATGCCGAAAAGGCCCGCGTCGAAGCCGCGCTGCCGCGCGGGTATCTGCCGATCGAAGGCATTGCCGCCTACGATGCCGCCGTGCAGAAACTGCTGCTCGGCAACGACTCGCCGCTGATCGCAGCGGGTCGCGTCGTGACGGCGCAAGCACTGGGCGGCACGGGCGCGCTGAAGATCGGCGCGGACTTCCTGAAGCGCCTGAACCCGAACGCCAAGGTCGCGATCAGCGATCCGAGCTGGGAAAACCACCGCGCGCTGTTCGAAAGCGCAGGCTTTGAAGTCGTCTCGTACCCGTACTACGACGCGCACACCCACGGCGTGAATTTCGACGCCATGTTGAACGCGCTTGACAGTTATGCAGCGGGCACGGTGGTCGTGCTGCACGCGTGCTGCCACAACCCGACTGGCGTGGACCTGAGCGTCGAGCAATGGAAGCAGATTGTCGAAGTCGTCAAGGCGCGCAACCTGGTGCCGTTCCTCGACATCGCGTATCAAGGTTTCGGCGACAACATCGAAGCGGACGCTGCAGCCGTGCGTCTGTTCGCTGCGTCGGAACTGAACGTGTTCGTGTCGTCCTCGTTCTCGAAGTCGTTCTCGCTGTATGGCGAACGCGTCGGCGCCCTGTCGATCATCACGGCAAGCAAGGAAGAAGCTGCCCGCGTGCTGTCGCAACTGAAGCGCGTGATCCGCACGAACTACTCGAACCCGCCGACGCACGGCGGCTCCGTGGTCGCGGCCGTGCTCGCTTCGCCGGAACTGCGCGCCACGTGGGAAACGGAACTGGCCGAGATGCGTGACCGTATTCGCGCCATGCGCAACGGTCTGGTCGAACGCCTGAAGGCGAGCGGCGTGGACCGCGACTTCAGCTTCGTGAACGCGCAACGCGGCATGTTCTCCTACTCGGGTCTGACGGCGCCGCAAGTGGACCGTCTGCGCGAAGAATTCGGCATCTACGCCGTGAGCACGGGGCGCATCTGCGTGGCTGCGCTGAATACGCGCAACCTCGACGTGGTGGCCAACGCGGTCGCTCACGTGTTGAAGTAAGGTATTGGCGAGCGCGGGCATTTATTGCACGCGCTCTGCTGGAAATGCTTGTGGAAACGGCGCCCTTTCGGGCGCCGTTTCTGTTTGCGGCCTGACGAGTCTGCGGCTTGTTGATTGCCGCTCGAGCAAAATCGTTCTCGATCCACCGCGGATTGCCACGATGACGGCGCTCCGCCTCGGTCATGCGCTGCTCAGACTGCCGTGGCTCTTTCAGCGTGAATCGCGATGGATGTCGTGCGTGACAAAGCCCGCGTCGTTATCCGGCATGTCTAACCAATCGGGTTGCGCAAGCGAATGGCGGATGTCGTCCAGACCGCTCTGCCAGTGCTCACGCATTGTCGACAGGCCGAACTGGAAGTCCTTGTAGTGACCCTCGTACTCCTTGTGCCGGTAGATCAGATGGACCACGTTGTAACGCTTCGAACACGACAGATCTTCGGCCAGCTTGCACCACGGGTCGTCACGCTGATCGGACGGCACGCGATCCAGCACCTCGCGCAGAACGTGCCGGAAACGCTGCGATCGTTGCAGCATGTCGGTCACGAGACGCGTGCGGCTCGAGTACTGGATGTCTTTCATACGCCCTTGCACGTCGGTGATGTTATCCGGCACCGGCCCGATCGCGCTCCAGAGATCGACCTGGAAGGCGAGCGTGTCGCGACGCGGCGTGGACTGGATCACTTCGTAGAGTGGCGTGTTGGACATCAAGCCACCGTCCCAGTAATACTGGCCGTCGATCTCGACCGCCGCGAAACCGGGCGGCAACGCGCCTGACGCCATGAAATGCTCGGGCCGGAGCGTCGTATGCGTGTTGTCGAAGTATGCAAAATTCCCCGTGCCGCAATTGACCGCCCCCACCGACACGCGCATTTCCTTCGAATTGATCCGGTCGAAATCGCAGAGCGCTTCGAGCGTGGCCTTCAACGGCGTGGTGTCGTAATAGCTGGCCAGTTGCGGCGGTCCCGAGACGGTAGGCAACGGCGGCGGAAAGCGCGGCACGAAAAAGCCCTTTTGCCCCTCGACGATGGCGCCCATTGCCTGCGTCGCCGTAAAGGCCTTGCGCACGGCGTCGCTGGAATTGAAGAACGCGTGCTCGATAAACGCGGGCAACGGCGGCCCGAAAGCCGGCTGGCAGATCGTCTCCCAGAATTGCAGCAGCCGCTCGACCCGCTTTTCGGGCGGATTGCCGGCAATGATCGCCGTATTCAACGCGCCGATCGAAATGCCGGCCAGCCAGTTGGGCTCGATGCCGGCTTCGTGAAGTCCCTGAAAGACACCGGCCTGATAGGCACCCAACGCGCCGCCGCCTTGCAGCATCAGGGCAACCGTTTCGTAGTTGGGCAAATGGAGGTGCCGGCCGGGATGCGCGGCGGGCGCCGGACCGGCGCCCTCGCCCTCCCCGCCGCCGGGCGCGCCGACGCGCGCCCGCTTGAGATTGCGTTGCGCCATAGGCACCTCCTTATTGCATATACCAGCCGTGGCTCACAATAAAGGACTGGCCGGTCAGCGCCGCCGTCGGGAAGGTGGACAGGAACAGCACCGTTTGCGCGACGTCTTCCACCGTGGTGAAGACACCGTCGACCGTGCCGCCCAGCATGACGCGCTTGACCACGTCTTCCTCGCTGATGCCCAGTTCCTTGGCCTGTTCGGGAATCTGCTTGTCGACGAGCGGCGTGCGCACGAATCCGGGACACACGACATGCGAGCGCACGTTGTGCTTTGCGCCTTCTTTGGCGAGCACGCGCGCGAGGCCCAGCAGTGCGTGCTTGGCCGTGACATAGGCCGATTTGAGCGGCGACGCTTCGTGCGAATGGACCGAGCCCATGTAGATCACGATGCCGCCGCGATCGTCCTTGTACATGTGCTTGAGCGCGGCCTTGGTGGTCAGGAAGGCGCCGTCCACGTGGATCGCCTGCATTTTCTTCCAGTCTGAAAACGAATAGTTTTCGATCGGATTGACGATCTGAATGCCGGCGTTGGAAACGAGAATATCAACCGAGCCGAGTTCCGCGGCGACCTTGTCGATGCCCTGATTGACGGCGTCCTCGTTCGTGACGTCCATCGCCACGCCAATTGCCTTGCCGCCGCCCTTTTTGATTTCTTCAGCGACGGCGTTCGCCCCGTCCTGGTTCAGGTCGGCAATCGCGACCGCCGCGCCCGCCGCGGAAAGAGTCAGCGCGATCTGCTTGCCGATGCCGCTTGCGGCGCCGGTAACCACGGCGACTTTGCCATTCAGATTCGTGTTCGTTGACGACATCCAGAACCTCCATGCAGTTGATGACAATGAGACCACGGGCCGCGAGCGGCGTGAAGTCGGCCAAACGGCATAGGCCGTCCGGCCGAATGCTGCACTGCGGCCAACGCTGCTATTGTGCATGAACCGTGTGAACTGCATCGGTAAAAAGCGCATCAAAGCTTATCTCTTTAAACTGGACGTTTTCAGCGGGATTCCGGTGGCATCACCAACAAGGAGGAATGCATGAATTATCGACGTCTGGGCCGTTCCGGCCTGCAAGTCAGCGAGCTGTCCATCGGCTCGTGGGTCACCTACGGCAATCAGGTGGACACCCACGCGGCACGCGAATCACTCGCGGCCGCGCGTGATGCGGGAGTCAACTTCTTCGACAACGCCGAGGTTTATGCTGGTGGCAAATCCGAAGAGATCATGGGCCAGGCGCTGAAGGAACTGGCGTGGCCGCGCGTGAGCTATGTGGTTTCGACGAAATTCTTCTGGGGGCTGGCGGAAGCGCCGAACCAGTACCACACGTTGAACCGCAAATATCTGCTGAACGCGATCGACGCGTCGCTCAAACGTCTGCAACTCGACTATGTCGATCTGGTGTTCTGTCATCGTCCCGACCCGAACACGCCGGTGGAGGAAACCGTCTGGGCCATGAGCGACATGATCACTCGCGGCAAGGCGCTGTACTGGGGCACCTCCGAATGGAGCGCCGATGAAATCCGCGCCGCTTATGAGATCGCGGAACGGCATCATCTGCACAAGCCGGTCATGGAACAGCCGCAGTACAACCTGTTCCACCGCAAGCGCGTCGAGCAGGAATACAAGCGGCTATACGAGGATATCGGCCTCGGGTTGACCACCTGGAGTCCGCTTGCGTCCGGCCTGCTGACCGGCAAATACCGTGACGGCGTGCCGGCCGACAGCCGCGCGCAATTGCAGGGTTACGACTGGTTGCGCCAGCAAGTTACCGACGCGGGCCAGAACAACGTGGTCGGCAAGCTCGGCGAAGTCGCGGACGAATTGAGCTGCACGGTCGGCCAGCTCGCCATCGGCTGGATTCTGAAGAATCCCAATGTCAGCACAGTGATTACGGGCGCGTCGCGGGTGGAACAGATCGGCGAGAACATGAAGTCCGCCGAGGTGGCCGAGCGGATCACGCCGGAGATCAAGACGCGGATCGAGGAAATTATCGGCGACGCGCACGACTGACCGGATTCGCGTGACCGCGTAACATGGCTGCGGCGGCATCGCGGCCATGTTACGCGTGCAACTCGCTGCGAAGCGCGGGGCGCAACGCGGCGTCGCGTACAATACGCGACCGCGTTGCACGCCGGCGCCGTATGTCCGTTGTGCAGCCGCATTGCATCCGCATCGCCGAATCCGCCCTGGAGCGGCACGCCCTCTTTCAGCGTCTCCTCATCATGCTCAGCTACCGCCACGCCTTTCATGCAGGCAATCACGCCGACGTTCTGAAACACGCCGTCGTGTTGCAGCTCCTGCGCTACCTCGGCCAGAAGGACAAATCCTACTGGTATATCGACACGCATGCGGGCGCGGGCGTCTATTCGCTGAAGGAAGGTTACGCGACCAAAACCGGCGAGTTCCAGACCGGCATCGCCAAACTGTGGGAGCGCAACGATCTGCCGCCGATGTTCGCGGACTACGTCGACGAGGTAGGCGCGCTCAATCCGGACGGCCAGTTGCGTTTCTATCCCGGCTCGCCGTATATCGCGTGGCGGCAGATGCGCGAGCAGGACCGCATGCGTCTGTTCGAACTGCACACCACCGAAATCGACGTGCTGCGTCACAATTTCCGCGACGCGGGCCGCCGTGCGATGCTGTATGCGGGCGACGGCTTCGACGGCATCCTCGCCTTGTTGCCGCCGGCGCCACGCCGCGCGTTGGTGCTGCTCGATCCGTCGTATGAGGACAAGCGCGACTACATTCGTACGCTGCGCTGCGTCGAAGAAAGTCTGAAGCGGTTCCCGACCGGCACGTATGCCGTGTGGTATCCGCAAGTGAGACGCCCGGAGTCGCAGCGCTTCCCCGATCAGTTGAAGAAGTTGCAGGACAAAAACTGGCTGCACGTGAGCCTGACGGTCAGCAATCCGCCCGAGGACGGTTTTGGACTTTTCGGCAGCGGCATGTTCATCCTGAACCCGCCGTATACGCTGGCAAAAACGCTGAAAGATCAGATGCCCTGGCTCGTCAAGGCGCTAGGAGAAGACAAGGTCGCGCAATTCAAGGTGGAGTATCGCGGCGACTGAGTCCGTATTGCCGGCTGCGAGCGCGGGCAACTGCGTGACCGGTGCGTCGGGCAGCACGAGAAGCCTGCTCGAATGCCGCAACAGATCGAGTTCAGCACAGTCGGCGCTGTGGCCTGCGACGGTGTTGAGCCGGGTCACCCTTGTCGCCGGCGACGCGCACACGACGCGCGCAACCGGCTGCACAGTCAGCCGCTCGCCCGATTACTTGAGTTGCGCCGCGGCCTTGCGAGCAAAGTCGTTGGTATAGGTCGCATTCAGGTCGATCTTTTTCGGATCGAGCCGGCCATCGAACGAGGACAACGCGCGCAACGAGGTCGCCGGGCCATCCGCGGGCATCAGGCCGTCCGGCGAATAGGCGTCGCGTACGTTGTGGAAGGCCTCCACATACAGCGCCGAATCGTTGAGCAGATAGGCCGGCGGCACCATTTTCAGCAGATCGGCATCGCTTGCCGTCTGCAGCCACTGATCGGCGCGCACGATTGCATTGGCGAGCGCCTGCGTTGTCTTCGGATACTTCTGAATGAAATTGTCCGAGGCGTACAGCGTCGCCGCCGGCATTGTCCCGCCGAACACCTCTTGCGTGCCCTTCACCGTGCGCGTGTCGACCAGCACCTTGATCGCGCCGCTACGCGTCAATTTGGTCATCATCGGATCGACGTTGGAGAGTGCGTCGATCTGGCCGCCGCTTACCGCAGCGAGCACGGAGGCGCCGCTGCCCACGCCGATCGCCGAAATCTCGTTGCGCTGCACGCCGGCTTTGCGCAAAGCCACGGTGAGCACGAGATCCGTCGACGAACCCGGTGCGCTCACGCCGACTTTCGCGCCTTTGAAGTCCGCTAAAGTCTTGAGTTGATCGGCCTTCGACTTCAGCACCGCGACGACGATTTGCGGCGCGCGTCCCATCAGCGCGAACGCCCGGTAGTGCTGTCCTTTTTCCTGCATGAACAGCGTGTGCTCGAATGCGCCCGCGCCCACGTCCGCGCTGCCGCCCACTACCGCTTCCAGCGCCTTCGATCCGCCCGCGAAATCTTCGAGCGTGACGTCCAGGCCTTCGTCCTTGAAGTAGCCCAACTGTTGCGCGGCGAGCACCGGAAGATAGTAAAGACCCGGCAGACCACCGACGGCCATCGTCAGCGCGGGCTTTTCCGGCGTGTCTTTGGCAAGCGCGGCGCCAGGCAGTGCAGCCAGCGCGAGCAGCGTGACGCAGGCCCCTCCGGCCTGCCGCATCCAGTGAGTCGGCATTCGATGTCTCCTTGTTCTGGTTTTTTCGTTCAATTCAGTAGAGCCGGGCTTGATGCGTGGCCCGAGTCGCTGGCGAGAGACCGCGCGATGATTGTCGTCGCACGGTTTCGCCCGCGCCATGCGCCCAAACCCCAATGGCGCGCAGCGCGCAGGCGCATGAGTTGTCGGTCCCGTGTTTGTGCTCCTCCATTACTCACGCGCCGCCGTAGTCGGCGAGTAAGGCGAGTGCGTCAATCATCGCAGGCCTACTCACCGCGTGCGTCCACCCGGGGGCGAACTAGTCGCTCACCAACCACCAATAGAGACGGAAAGAACTGCTGTGAGCAATCACACCGCGAGAGCTTACTGCGGCCGATGCGCTGGACGAGGTTGCGGTTGCGGCGGCAGCGCACCACCGCCCGCGGGCAACTGGATATAGGGCGCAACAACGATCGGGATCGACGAATTCGGCGCCAGTTCGGCCGGCGTCGCGATGGGCTGCGCTTCGACGATCGGCTGCCGCGAAAGCGGCGCGGTCTGCAGCACGGTCCCGCTCTGGCCGTCGCTGATGCCGTTCTGCGAGTCGAGAATCACCGGCTTGCGCGTGCTGGTCGATGCGGCCGACACGGTCGAGACAGCGAAAACCGTGGTCAGGCAGGCTGCAATGGTTACGGCCAGGAAAGATTTGAGCGGGCGGGCAGATGGCATGGTGGCGGACCGGTTGATTGTGAGAAAGCCGGATTGCGCAGAAAAACGCTTTACCTTACCGCGACGGTAGCCTCGAGGCTAGTCGATATTCGCCACGAGTAGCCGTGGGGCGCCGTCTGACTGAAATTTTCGAGGTCCAGATGTGACAAAGCCCCGCATAGACGGGGCTCAACGCTTTGACTGTTGTGGCCACGCAATTAGCGCTGCCGGGGTCAAACTTGATGCGGTTGAAACTTACAGCGAGTAGCCGTTGGTTTCGAGCGAACGGATGCGCTGTTCGAGCTGGACGATGTCCGACGACGATGCCAGGTAAGCTTCGCGACGGGTGCGTTCAGCGGTTTCAAACCAGGTGCTCAGCTTTTCAAGTACGTATGCAAACATGATGTTCTCCAAGGATCAGATTGAATCCCCGGTGGATTGGGCATCAGGGATTTCCCGTAAAAGGGTTAACCCGGATTATAGCCTTATGGCGCAACCTGGCTAGTGAAATGCCCGCATGACGTGCATTCCGTTTTGGAATGATGCACGGACGTGGTGCACGTAAGTTATTGATTTCGCTGAATTCAAGATGAGTTGTTAGCGGCAATCGATACCGCCCCGTATTTTTTCGCACATTATTGGTGCGAAATGCGATTCGAGTTGTACTAGGTTCAGCCAACGGGTTGCACCCATCGCCACAACCACCTCAAATTGGGTGACAGCCCTGGCCCGAAATGAGATCGGTATCGGCAAGCCGCTCGATAATCGGACAATCAGGACGGTCGTCGCCGTGACAATGGTCGGCCAGGTGCGCCAATGTGTCCCGCATGTCGGTCAGTTCGGCGATGCGGCGATCGAGTTCCGCAACGTGTTCCAGCGCAATTGTCTTCACTTCGGCACTAGCGCGCGAGTGGTCGTGCCACAGTGCCAGCAGCCGTCGAATATCCTCGATCAGGAAGCCGAGCCGGCGCGCCTGGCGGATGAAGCGCAGCGAATGAACCTCTTGCGGGCCATATACGCGATAACCGGCGTTCGTGCGCGATTTCGCCGCCAGCAAGCCTACGCTTTCGTAGTAGCGAATCATTTTCGCCGTGAGGCCCGACGCACGGGCCGCTTCACCGATATTCATGGCCATTTCTCCAGTGTGGACGTCGATCGTACACCTTCCCATGGTGGGAAGGTCACCCACTCAAATACGGATCGGCAGGCATAATTCAACCATCGCACGATCCATTTTCCCGAGGCAATTCCGATGACGATTGAATTTCAGGTAGAAGGCATGAGCTGCCAGCATTGTGTGGCAGCGGTCACGAACGCAATCCGCGAACACGATGAGGCCGCGCGAGTCCAGGTGGATCTCGCAGCGGGGCGCGTCATGGTGGAATCGGCGCAAGCGGCTGAGACGCTGAAGGCCGCCATCGACGAAGCCGGCTACACAGTGACTGGCGTGGCAAATGGCGCGACAAATAACGCAGGCGGCTCAACAAGCGGCGCGTCCGGCACCCGTTAAGCGAGCTCACGCCATGCTCAAAGTTGCTGTCATTGGTGCCTCCGGGCTGCTAGGCCGCGCGCTCGTCGCCGAGCTGGCGCAACAGGCCGGCTGGCAGGTCGTGGCCACGGCGTTCAGCCGGCCCGCGCCGGGCACGGTAGCGCTGGATATTCGCGACGCGCAGGCGGTCGAGCAGTTCGTCGAGCGCGAAGCGCCGGACGCGCTCGTGATTGCCGCGGCGGAGCGTCGGCCGGACGTGTGCGAACATGATCCGGCGCTGGCCCGCGCGCTGAATGTCGATGCGGTGCGCAGCCTTGCCGCGGCGGCAAACCGGCGTGGCGCATGGACGTTGTCGATCTCAACCGATTACGTGTTCGACGGCACGCACCCGCCCTACCAGCACGATTCCGTGCCCGCTCCGCTCAATGCCTATGGGCGCAGCAAGCTCGAAGGCGAGCACGCGCTGGCCGAATCGACCGACCTCGGCTGCGTGCTGCGTTTGCCGCTGCTGTACGGGCCGATCGTCAGTTGGGCGGAGTCGGCCGTGACGAGTCTCGTGCCGGCGATCGCCGCGTCGGCTGCGCCCGGGGGCAAATCCGCCGTCATGGACGCATGGGCGATCCGTTATCCCACCTTCACGCCCGACGTCGCCTTCGTGATCCGGCAGATGCTCGAACGGCATGCGCAGGGCGATGCGATTCGCGGCATGGTGCAATGGTCGGGCGACGAGCCGATGAACAAGTACGAGATCGCCGTGCGCCTTGCTGAAGCGCTGCAACTCGATGCGCATCTGACGCCGCAACCCACGCCGGCCGACGCAACGCCGCGCCCGCATAATTGCCACCTGGCTTCTAACCGGCTCGAAGCGCTTGGGATCGGCCGCCGCACGCCGTTCGATACGGCGATCCGTCAGGTGTTAGCCGCGTTCCCGTGGCGAGGTGCCGCACAAGCGTAGAACGTCTCGTGTGGCGGGTAGGGCCAGCCAGGGCAGTCGCGGTGCCATGCGTGCGATGTGCGCCGGCATAACGGCGTGGTAACGGTTGCGGATTCGGCCGCGGCAAGCTGGCCTTAATGAAAATCGCGGCTCGCCGTGGCCAGTTCGCCGAGCCATTCGCTGTGGTCTTCGAGTCGATGGGCGACGAGATGGATCACCTCGCCCTTGTGTTTCTTTTTCACCCTGTCGCCCTGATTCGCGCTCACTCCATTGCCGGCGTTGTTGCCTCCGGTAGCCACGCCGTCGTCACGCTGCAAAACGCCGTACACCGCCAGCAACGACGAACCCAGCAGCACCTTGCGCTGCTTTTCCACCAGAGACGGCCAGACGATCACATTGATCGAACCGGTCTCGTCTTCAATGGAGACGAACACCGTGCCGTTTGCCGTGCCCGGCCGCTGCCGCACAGTGACAATGCCGCACGCTCGCGCCAGTGTGCCGTGCTGACACGCGGCGAGTTCGGCGGCCGTGCGAAAACGCTGTTGGGCAAGGCGTGCGCGCAACAATGCGAGCGGATGGCGATTGAGCGTGAGACCGATACTCGCATAGTCGTCGACGATTTCGCGGCTTTCGGCTGCCTGCGGCAACATCAGCGGCGCTTCGGCGACCGGCGCATCGCGCAGCAGTTTGGGCACCGTGTGTTGCGCCGTCACGGCCCACCACGCTTCGCGCCGATGTCCCGCGATACTGAGCAGCGCGTTCGCCGCGGCAAGCGCTTCGAGATCGCGCCGCGTCAAGGCCGCGCGACGCGCCAGGTCGTCGACATCGGTAAACCGCGCCTCGTTGCGAGCGGCCATGATGCGCTCGGCGGCTCCTTGCGCCAGACCCTTGATCAGATGCATGCCGATGCGCACGGCGGGACCGCGAGCGCCATAGGTGTTCGACGCTTGAAACACGCGGGCAGTCAATCGCTGTGCCGCGCGCCGGACCGTCCTGCTTACCGTCAGGCGCCGTAGCGAAAGATCGCGCAGTTGCTGCGCGGATAGTACGGCTTGCTGACGATGCAAACAGGTTTCGTCCGCTGAGATCCGCTGTCCTTCATGACCGCGTCGTTCGAATGTCGACTCCCAATCGCTCAAGGTCACGTCGGGCGGCAATACCTCGACGCCGTGACGCTTCGCATCCTGAACGAGTTGCGACGGCGAATAAAACCCCAACGGCTGACTGTTCAGCAAACCCGCCAGAAAAGCAGCCGGTTCATAGCGCTTCAACCACGCGCTGAGATAGACGAGCAGCGCGAAGCTCGCCGCATGGCTCTCCGGAAATCCATACTCGCCGAAGCCTTCGATCTGTTTGCAGATGCGATCGATGAACTCCTGTTCATAACCGCGCTTGAGCATCCGCTCGTTCAAATCCTTCTGGTACTTCGCCAGGTTGCCGCTGCGCCGCCATGCGGCCATGGCGCGCCGCAACTGATCGGCCTGCTCACCGGTATATTTCGCCGCAACCATCGCCAGATGCATGACCTGCTCCTGGAAAATCGGCACGCCGAGCGTACGTTCGAGCACGGGACGCAACTCATCCTTCGCGTAGTCGACAGGTTCGAGCCCCTGTTTGCGGCGCAGATAGGGATGCACCATGCCGCCCTGAATCGGCCCGGGCCGCACGATCGCCACTTCGATCACGAGATCGTAGTACTTGTTGGGCTTCAGACGCGGCAGCATGCTTTGCTGCGCACGCGATTCGATCTGGAATACACCGATCGTATCGGCATGGCCGCACATTTCGTAGACGGCGCGATCCTCGCGCGGAATATCCTGCATCCTGAATGTCGGAAAACCGCGCCTCAACGCGACGAATTCCAGCGCGCGCCGGATGGCCGACAACATGCCTAGCGCCAGCACGTCGACTTTCAGCAGCTTGAGCGCGTCGATATCGTCCTTGTCCCATTCGATCACGCTGCGGTCTTTCATCGTCGCGTTCTCGATCGGCACGAGCCGCGACAGCTTGTCTTTCGCGATCACAAAACCGCCGACGTGTTGCGACAGATGACGAGGAAAAGTGCGCAACTCCTTCGTGAGGCGAATCAGATTCTGCGTGATGTGCGAGTTGGCGTCGAAGCCCGCTTCGGCCAGATATTTGGCGACCGCATCTGTGCCGTCCCACCATTGTTGCGACTTGCTGATCCGCTCGATCAACGACGCTTCGAGACCCAACGCCTTGCCGACGTCTTTCAGCGCACTGCGCGCGTGATACGTAATCAGCGATGCAGTCAGGGCCGCCCGATGACGGCCGTACTTCGCGTAGATATATTGAATCACCTCTTCGCGCCGCTGATGCTCGAAGTCGACGTCGATATCAGGCGGCTCGTTGCGTGCGCGCGAGATGAATCGCTCGATCAGCATGTTCATGTGCACCGGATCGATTTCCGTGACGTGCAGGCAATAACAGACGATCGAATTCGCCGCTGACCCTCGCCCCTGGCAGAGAATGTTTCTGGAGCGCGCGAAACTCACGATATCGTGCACCGTCAGAAAATACTTTTCGTATTTCAGATCGGCGATCAGCCCCAACTCCTTTTCGATCTGACCGATTCGCTTCAGGTCCATGCCTTCAGGCCAGCGCTCCATCGCACCGGCCATGACCAGCTTGCGCAGATAACTCGACGGCGACTCGCCGGCCGGCACCAGTTCTTCGGGATACTCGTACTTGAGTTCGTCGAGCGAGAAGCGGCATAGCGCGGCGATACGCAGCGTTTCTTCCAGCGTATCGCGCGGATACAGTTTGCCGAGCCGCACGCGCGTACGCATATGCCGCTCCGCATTCGCCTCCAGCGCATGGCCGCATTGCGATAACGGCGTAACGAGGCCGATGGCGGTCATCGTGTCCTGCAACGGTTTGCGCGATCGGGCATGCATGAGAACGCCGCCTGCCGCGACCAGTGGCAAACCGCTCGCTTTTGAAATCATGCGCAAGGCGTCGATCTGAAGATCGTCGCTGCCCGTTTGCCAGAGTTCGAGCGCGATCCACGCCCGTTGTGCAGCGAACGAGGCGAGCCAATGCGCGCAACGCAGCGTATGCGAGAGCGTCGCCGCGCGCTGCGGCACGAGCATCAGGACACAATCGGGCAACGTTTTTAGATGTGCAAGATGGGGGAGCAAATCGGTGAAGTCCGACGGGCTAAGGCGATAGCTGCCTTTGTCCGCTCGCGAGCGCGCTAGCGTAATCAGTTCGGAAAGATTGCCGTAGCCGTTGCGGTTGGTTGCCAGCGCAACCAGGGTGCAGAATGGTTCGCCGTTTTCGTCGGTCAGATTGAGTTCGCTGCCGATGATCAGGTGAGGAAGAGGTTTTAATGCCTCGATTTCCGTGGCTTCCTGTTGAGAAGTTTCGGCTTTCGGCGCATCGTCCAAAGGCGCTTCCGGTTGCGCAGCTTTGGCCTTGTCATCTCGCTCTTTTTGCTGACGGTCTCGCTCCTCTTTGATTTCCCTCAACGCTGTGTGAGCGCGCACGACGCCGGCCAACGAACATTCGTCGGTGATCGCGAGCGCGCTGTAGCCGCGCGACATCGCCTGCTCGACGAGCTCATGAGGATGCGAAGCGCCACGCAAAAAAGAGAAATTAGTCAGGCAATGCAACTCCGCATACGCCGGTAAATCGACGGCGAGTACCTGCTGCGCGAGAAATGATGGCTGGGATAAGGACATGATGCTCAGCCGAACAAACCCTGCAAATACCACTCGCCGCCAAGACGTTCGCGGTATACCCAGAACATATGGCCGCGATCATCGGCCGCGACGTAGTAATCCCGCTCGACAGTGTTGCCGTCCCACCATCCTGCTTCGATCCGTTCGGTACGCGTGAGCATTTTCAGCGGACGACGATAGACAGGCCGCTGCTCGCGCATCATCAGGCGCAGCGGCTTATCGAGCATCCACACCGGGCGAGGTTGAGAAGGCAACGCGCTGTCGGGTAGATCGAGGGATGCCTGGGCGTTGTTGGGTTGCGGTGCGGATGTGTTGATGCTTTTAGCGTTGATGCTTTTAGCGTTGTTTGTTCCGGATAGGCGTTGGGTGGCTTCGGTCGCCTGGGTGGCCAGCATCACTTCGGTCGCGTAGGCGGCCGTCTCCCCGTCTTCGCGCCCTTCCTCCACGGCAGCGTGCCGCAACTCATCGGTCAGCCAGGTTTTGTCCGCTTTGATCTTCGAGCGGGACTTCGCAGGCGAACGTTTCTTGCGCGAAAACGCTTGCGCCTGGTAGGCTTCGACACGCATTGCCCGCTCGGGACGATGATCGTCCTGCACCGACATCTGCAGCACATTCTCCGGTCCCAACCGCGCGCTCAAGCGTTCGAGCAGACGCGCAATCGAATCGCCATCCGATTCGGGCATGGGAAACAAGGTGTCCGACCGCCCGGCATATTCGCCGATCTGATCCGCAACCAGCTTCAACTCGATGACCGGCGCCGCCAGCACCGTCTGATTCAATTTTTCCCGCAGCAACCAGATCAGATGCTCGGCATCGCGCGACGGTATGGCCCACGCGACCTTCAGACTCGATGTCTTCGGTGCATGACGAGACGCCAATTCATGCTCGAGCAGCAACGTATAACCGCTGAGCGCCGCATGATGCGCGCTCAGCCAGCCGGCCAACTGCACGATCAGCCGACGCGCGGCGAACAGCAATGCATCCGCGTTATCGACCCGCGAGGGCAACTCCAATTGCGCATGGAACGACGCCGGCGCACGAAACGATTCGCGTGGATCCGGGCGCGTGCCATACGCCTGCGCCAGCAGATCCAGGATTGCGCTGCCGAAACGCCGCACGACACCTGAGCGCGGCAATTGACGCAAATCGGCGAGCGTCGTACAGCCGATGTGCGAAAACGCATCGCGATGCGCTTGCGTGACCGGCAGCAACGATACCGATAAACCATCGAGGACACGCGCGAGTGAAGTTTCCTTGACCACGTGCCAGCGATGCCCCTGCCGAACAGCGCGCGCCTGCGCCAACAGCCACGCTCCCCAAGCGGTCGGTGCACAGGCGATGCGCGCCGTATAGCCGAATTCCGCCACCGTGGCAGACACCCGCGACAACAACGTGCGCAAGCCGCCGAACAGCCTCAAACCGGAGCCGACTTCCAGCAACAGGGTGCTCGCATCGGCCAGTGACACTTTCGGCGTGTACGTCAGCAAGGCAAGCGCTATGGCTTCAAATGCCTGAGTTTCGCGGGCGGCATCGACGGAAAGCAGTTCAAGCCCCGGCGCCAACGCCAAGGCATACGAACGCGAATGACCCGCATGCACGCCGGCACGCAATGCGTCGAAATCCGGCATCAGGATGTGCGCGTAATCGGCTAGTGCGTAACAACGTCCTTCAACGATGTTGTCGGCATCGTGAAGCTGGCTTGTCTCGTCGCGCGATTCACGCCGATTCGGCTTCGCGAGCGAACCATCCGGGAGCGGCACGAGAGGCTTCACCGCTTCCAGCGACAAGAGTGGCAATGTGACTGCGATCCACAGCATGTTTGATCTCTGGTCCTTGATGGCCGCCGACTCCGCTTTCCGGTAACAAGACGCTTTGTAAAGGCAAAACGAGACGAAGAGGCTCGGCTAGCGGCGGCCCACGCCGCTTGAAGATGTCGATCGATAGACCAATCTCCTGCAGCCATTGACGACGGTTGATCGTCTGCGCATTGGCCGGCAAGAGTGGCTCACAGATCATTCGCAATGGCGCGGGGGAAGATTGCGTGGCGGCTTCGACAGGCCGGATCAAAAATGCCAGCGATGACGACTCCTGAGCCGCCACTTGCAGACGCCGGACCTTGTCGGCGCGCGCATTCGGCAGCCAAACCAGGACCGCTCCGATGCCATCCTGCTTCAAGGCCTGAGCGGCGGCCCACAGGGCCTGGTCTTCACTTGAGCGCACCCATAAGACTCGCTCGACATCGACACCCCAAGCTCTCAATGCGGCAGCGCATGGCTGATACGGAGGCGCCACGAGCATGACATGTCGCTCGGCTTGCCTCGTCAGATGACGCAGCGCATGGGCTAGCAGACGTACTTCACCCACGCCACCATGCTCGATCAACAGTTCTGTCAGACCGCCAGCCGACCAACCTTGTCCCGGCAACAACTGATCCAGCGCAGCATAGCCGCTGGAAATCACACGCGAGTCCGCCTCGGCAAGCTCGTTGCCCTGCCACACCTGACGCCGTAATTGGGACGACAATGAGGTCGTCGCAAGCTGAATCGCTGCTGCCATAGGGACGCTCTTGAAAGGGAATGCTCCGCCCTGCCCGGCATCAGGCAAGCATGAGGCGACGAGTTTTCACTGTATATTTATACAGTATTTTGGGATGAATGTTAAGACGGAGGGATGCTGCCCGGGTGGATGCAGGAAGGGTTTGAGGAGGTGATGAATACTATTTTCGGGCAGCTATTATGTCTGATGAAAACAGCTTACTGGGATGGTCAGCCTGAGAGAAACGGCCCGATCGGCTTACGCTGATCGGGCCGTTTCCTTTTCCGGAAAGCCAGCATGGCAAACGCGACGCTGATCGGTATCGATCTGGGCGTGCACTGTTTTTTCCCTCACGCGCAACACGCTCGTGGACACGAGTCGTGGCGCAGGAAACCTGACATGAAATCCAGTCCTGCAGACTGACGGCTTTTTTAAGGACCGTCGGACGCGGCTTCTCATTGAGGGCCGGGCGCTTGATCTGCGCCTGTTTCGAGCCCGGATACATTTGCGCAAGCCGTTTATCTTAGGTTACAGATTGAGGTTGCAAAGACAAGGCTGACCGTACAATTTTTACGCTTTAGTTTGGACTGTTGCGAAGGGTGTGAGTCGAGGAATCGAGTATCGATGCCGAGACAATGCCAAGAACTGAAGGCTCACAGGCTACGCGAACGCGCTGCGGATGGGCAGGGAGTGAAGGCGGTTTCCGGTGCGTTTTTTATGTGTTTGCGGCCACGTAAACGCAGAAACCCCACCTTTTTTGGGTGGGGTTTCTGATGCTGCTGGGGAGCCTGACGATTACCTACTTTCACACGGGTAATCCGCACTATCATCGGCGTGGAGTCGTTTCACGGTAATTAGTATCAGTTAGCTTAACGCATTACTGCGCTTCCACACCTGACCTATCAACGTCCTGGTCTTGAACGACCCTTCAAGGGGCTCGAAGCCCCGGGGATATCTCATCTTAAGGCGAGTTTCCCGCTTAGATGCTTTCAGCGGTTATCTCTTCCGAACATAGCTACCCGGCGATGCCACTGGCGTGACAACCGGTACACCAGAGGTTCGTCCACTCCGGTCCTCTCGTACTAGGAGCAGCCCCCTTCAAATATCCAGCGCCCACGGCAGATAGGGACCAAACTGTCTCACGACGTTTTAAACCCAGCTCACGTACCTCTTTAAATGGCGAACAGCCATACCCTTGGGACCGGCTACAGCCCCAGGATGAGATGAGCCGACATCGAGGTGCCAAACACCGCCGTCGATATGAACTCTTGGGCGGTATCAGCCTGTTATCCCCAGAGTACCTTTTATCCGTTGAGCGATGGCCCTTCCATACAGAACCACCGGATCACTATGACCTGCTTTCGCACCTGCTCGACTTGTCGGTCTCGCAGTTAAGCACGCTTATGCCATTGCACTATCAGCACGATTTCCGACCGTACCTAGCGTACCTTCGTACTCCTCCGTTACACTTTGGGAGGAGACCGCCCCAGTCAAACTGCCTACCATGCACTGTCCCCGATCCGGATCACGGACCAAGGTTAGAACCTCAAACAAACCAGGGTGGTATTTCAAGGATGGCTCCACGCAGACTGGCGTCCACGCTTCAAAGCCTCCCACCTATCCTACACAGACCGGTTCAAAGTCCAATGCAAAGCTACAGTAAAGGTTCATGGGGTCTTTCCGTCTAGCCGCGGGGAGATTGCATCATCACAAACACTTCAACTTCGCTGAGTCTCGGGAGGAGACAGTGTGGCCATCGTTACGCCATTCGTGCAGGTCGGAACTTACCCGACAAGGAATTTCGCTACCTTAGGACCGTTATAGTTACGGCCGCCGTTTACCGGGACTTCAATCAAGAGCTTGCACCCCATCATTTAATCTTCCGGCACCGGGCAGGCGTCACACCCTATACGTCCACTTTCGTGTTTGCAGAGTGCTGTGTTTTTATTAAACAGTCGCAGCCACCAGTTTATTGCAACCCCTTCACCCTTCTGGCGCAGGCCAGTCAGGCTACAGGGGCGTACCTTATCCCGAAGTTACGGTACCAATTTGCCGAGTTCCTTCTCCCGAGTTCTCTCAAGCGCCTTAGAATACTCATCTCGCCCACCTGTGTCGGTTTGCGGTACGGTCTTGTTGAACTGAAGCTTAGAGGCTTTTCCTGGAACCACTTCCGATTGCTTCGTCGCCTGAGCGACTGGCCTCGCACCCTTGAATTCCGCGCCCGGATTTGCCAAAGCGCCTTCTCCAATGCAAGGACCGGGACTTCCAACACCCGGACAACCTTCCGCGATCCGTCCCCCCATCGCATTCAACAATGGTGCAGGAATATTAACCTGCTTCCCATCAGCTACGCATTTCTGCCTCGCCTTAGGGGCCGACTCACCCTACGCCGATGAACGTTGCGTAGGAAACCTTGGGCTTACGGCGAGGGGGCCTTTCACCCCCTTTATCGCTACTCATGTCAGCATTCGCACTTCCGATACCTCCAGCACACTTTCCAGTGCACCTTCGCAGGCTTACGGAACGCTCTCCTACCATGCACATAAATGTGCATCCGCAGCTTCGGTATATTGCTTAGCCCCGTTACATC
This sequence comes from Paraburkholderia sp. FT54, assembly GCF_031585635.1. Lineage (NCBI taxonomy): Bacteria > Pseudomonadati > Pseudomonadota > Betaproteobacteria > Burkholderiales > Burkholderiaceae > Paraburkholderia > Paraburkholderia sp. FT54. The sequence continues at coordinate 2,832,375 of NZ_CP134195.1, forward strand.
TTCCGCGCAGGACGACTCGATCAGTGAGCTATTACGCTTTCTTTAAAGGATGGCTGCTTCTAAGCCAACCTCCTGACTGTTTTAGCCTTCCCACTTCGTTTCCCACTTAGCAATATTTGGGGACCTTAGCTGGCGGTCTGGGTTGTTTCCCTCTTGACACCGGACGTTAGCACCCGATGTCTGTCTCCCGTGATTGCACTCTTCGGTATTCGGAGTTTGCTATGGCGTAGTAATCCGCAATGGACCCCACAACCATGACAGTGCTCTACCCCCGAAGGTGATACACGAGGCACTACCTAAATAGTTTTCGGAGAGAACCAGCTATTTCCAGGTTTGTTTAGCCTTTCACCCCTATCCACAGCTCATCCCCTAACTTTTCAACGTTAGTGGGTTCGGACCTCCAGTACGTGTTACCGCACCTTCATCCTGGCCATGGATAGATCACCTGGTTTCGGGTCTACACCCAGCGACTGAACGCCCTGTTCGGACTCGCTTTCGCTACGCCTGCCCTAATCGGTTAAGCTTGCCACTGAATGTAAGTCGCTGACCCATTATACAAAAGGTACGCCGTCACCCCTTGCGAGGCTCCGACTGTTTGTATGCATGCGGTTTCAGGATCTGTTTCACTCCCCTCCCGGGGTTCTTTTCGCCTTTCCCTCACGGTACTGGTTCACTATCGGTCGATCACGAGTATTTAGCCTTGGAGGATGGTCCCCCCATCTTCAGACAGGATTTCACGTGTCCCGCCCTACTTTCCGTACACCTAGTTCTTCCTCGCTGTTTTCGTCTACAGGGCTATCACCTGCTATGGCGGCACTTTCCAGAGCCTTCGACTAACAATGAAGATAAAGAGTACAGGCTGGTCCCATTTCGCTCGCCACTACTCTGGGAATCTCGGTTGATTTCTTTTCCTGCGGTTACTTAGATGTTTCAGTTCACCGCGTTCGCTTCACATGACCTATGGATTCAGTCATGGATGACCCATACGGGCCGGGTTTCCCCATTCGGATATCGGTGGATCAAAGCTCGTTTGCCAGCTCCCCACCGCTTTTCGCAGGCTACCGCGTCCTTCATCGCCTGTGATCGCCAAGGCATCCACCACATGCACTTGTTCGCTTGACCCTATAACGGGTGTGTCTCCTGTGTGATCCACTGGGAATCACACGCTCGCCACGCCCGCTACAGGTTGAGTATTCGTGTTGCGCCGTATTCCAAAAGCGATCTTTCGATCTCTCTTTTCATACATTGATACAATCACAACCCTGATTCACCTACTCGCACACCCATCTCTAAGTATGCTTTCGTGAATCTCTTTACTACTTCTTCCTGATTGTTAAAGAACGACAGCCGACATAAAACCCTGTTTCATGTCACTCTGACTGGCTCAATCGCCAATGCCTGTTTCACTACACCGCAAACCCCTTTCAAGGTCTGCCGCAGTAAAACCGGCATTGAGGATTGGTGGAGGATGACGGGATCGAACCGACGACCCCCTGCTTGCAAAGCAGGTGCTCTCCCAGCTGAGCTAATCCCCCAGTCATACAGATACCCCAGAGGTTTTTAGACGATCAGCACACCAGACAAGACTTTGGTGGGTCTGGATGGATTCGAACCATCGACCCCCGCCTTATCAAGACGGTGCTCTAACCGACTGAGCTACAGACCCCTGAGTCTGTCCATTTTCACAGCCGATAAGCGTGAGCGCTCAACGTTCGACACGTCCAGCTCGAGAAAGGAGGTGATCCAGCCGCACCTTCCGATACGGCTACCTTGTTACGACTTCACCCCAGTCATGAATCCTACCGTGGTGACCGTCCTCCTTGCGGTTAGACTAGCCACTTCTGGTAAAACCCACTCCCATGGTGTGACGGGCGGTGTGTACAAGACCCGGGAACGTATTCACCGCGGCATGCTGATCCGCGATTACTAGCGATTCCAGCTTCACGCACTCGAGTTGCAGAGTGCGATCCGGACTACGATCGGTTTTCTGGGATTGGCTCCCCCTCGCGGGTTGGCGACCCTCTGTTCCGACCATTGTATGACGTGTGAAGCCCTACCCATAAGGGCCATGAGGACTTGACGTCATCCCCACCTTCCTCCGGTTTGTCACCGGCAGTCTCCCTAGAGTGCTCTTGCGTAGCAACTAGGGACAAGGGTTGCGCTCGTTGCGGGACTTAACCCAACATCTCACGACACGAGCTGACGACAGCCATGCAGCACCTGTGTTATGGCTCCCTTTCGGGCACTCCCACCTCTCAGCAGGATTCCATACATGTCAAGGGTAGGTAAGGTTTTTCGCGTTGCATCGAATTAATCCACATCATCCACCGCTTGTGCGGGTCCCCGTCAATTCCTTTGAGTTTTAATCTTGCGACCGTACTCCCCAGGCGGTCAACTTCACGCGTTAGCTACGTTACCAAGTCAATGAAGACCCGACAACTAGTTGACATCGTTTAGGGCGTGGACTACCAGGGTATCTAATCCTGTTTGCTCCCCACGCTTTCGTGCATGAGCGTCAGTATTGGCCCAGGGGGCTGCCTTCGCCATCGGTATTCCTCCACATCTCTACGCATTTCACTGCTACACGTGGAATTCTACCCCCCTCTGCCATACTCTAGCCCGCCAGTCACAAATGCAGTTCCCAGGTTAAGCCCGGGGATTTCACATCTGTCTTAGCGAACCGCCTGCGCACGCTTTACGCCCAGTAATTCCGATTAACGCTTGCACCCTACGTATTACCGCGGCTGCTGGCACGTAGTTAGCCGGTGCTTATTCTTCCGGTACCGTCATCCCCCCGCCGTATTAGGGCAGAGGATTTCTTTCCGGACAAAAGTGCTTTACAACCCGAAGGCCTTCTTCACACACGCGGCATTGCTGGATCAGGGTTGCCCCCATTGTCCAAAATTCCCCACTGCTGCCTCCCGTAGGAGTCTGGGCCGTGTCTCAGTCCCAGTGTGGCTGGTCGTCCTCTCAGACCAGCTACAGATCGTCGCCTTGGTAGGCCTTTACCCCACCAACTAGCTAATCTGCCATCGGCCGCCCCTGCAGCGCGAGGTCCGAAGATCCCCCGCTTTCATCCGCAGATCGCATGCGGTATTAATCCGGCTTTCGCCGGGCTATCCCCCACTACAGGACACGTTCCGATGTATTACTCACCCGTTCGCCACTCGCCACCAGGGTTGCCCCCGTGCTGCCGTTCGACTTGCATGTGTAAGGCATGCCGCCAGCGTTCAATCTGAGCCAGGATCAAACTCTTCAGTTCAAACCTGTTACTGTTTTCGGTTCAGTTAAGAACCGGTCGCTCACTCAACGTACTGACGAATGATCTTTCCATCTCGCGATGAAAAAACCTTCCTTTCATTACTGTGTGAGACTTGATACTTTCGCTTTGCGGCAGACCCCGGAGGATCCGCCTCGCGTCGCGCATCAAGCGCCCACACTTATCGGCTGTTAATTTTTAAAGATCGGTTACGCATTCACTACCAAACCAGCACCACACTTCAACCACCCGGCACCGCTTCGTTCTGCGTCGCTGCATCTGCAGCAGAGAAACGAGATTATGAAGAACTTCCGCTACGCCGTCAACAGGTTTTTCCAGCTTCCTGAACCTGCCCACTTCGCTGGAAGCCTTGCCACTGCTGGCTCTCCCGCCTCCCGTGCCCCGCTGTCCGGAGCACGAAAGAGCGAGATTCTAGCGAGCCCCACTCCGCCTTGCAAGCGTTATCTGGAATTTATTCAAGGCGCCTTTTTTACGGGGCCACGCTCATCGGCGACAGGCGCTTTCACGTCGGGCGCCAAGGCGCGCGCAGCTGGCGCGCCGATCGTCCAATCGTGAAGCACGGTATAGGCGACCGCCAGCAAAGTCGGGCCGATGAACACCCCGAGGAAGCCGAAAGCAAATGCCCCGCCCAAGATTCCTAACATCACCAGGATTAGAGGCATGTCGCTATTCTTGCCGATCAAGATCGGTTTGATGACGTTGTCGGACATGCCGACGACCAGCACGCCCCACACCACCAGAAAGATCGCCCATCCAGTTGCGCCACCGTGGTACAGCCAGATCGCCGCGGGCAACCAGACGACAACGGGACCGCCCGGTATCACCGACAGGAAGAATGTCGCCAGCCCCAGCAACGCCGGCGCCGGCACGCCGGCGATCCAGCACCCGAAACCCGCCAGGATACCTTGCACGAGCGCCGTGCCCAGAATTCCGTAGACCACACCCTTTACCGTGCTGCCGGCCAGTGCCAGCAGATAATCGGCGCGCTCGCCGGCAATACGTCGCATGCCAGCATTCAGCCAGGCAGCTGCACCCTCGCCCCCCGTGTAAAAGAAAAAGGCCAGCACGATGCTCAACGCCAGCAGCCCGAGACCATGCGTAACAGCAATCGCGGCCGCCAGAATCCACTTGCCGGCGGGCGCGGCGAGCGTGCGCAACTGCGCGATCAGTTCCGAATTGCTGCTTGTGAGACGCTCCCAGAATGCCTCAATGTTGGACCCCACCAGCGGAATCCGGGCAACCCATGGCGGCAAATCCGGCAAGCCGGCCTCGAAGAGCCGTTGAACCAACGCGACGATGTCATGCACGTGCGCCCCGAAGGCAAAGCCCGCATAGACGAACGGTCCGAGTACCACAATCAGAATAATCAACACGATCAAGGTGGCGGCCCACTTACGCCGGCCGCCCACGGCCGCGGTCAGCCGTCTGTACAAGCCCCACGAGCTATAGCTGAGAATGGCGCCCCAAAGCAGCGCGGTCGTGAAAGGCGCAAGCACCAGCAGCGAGCCACCCACGAGAATAATCAGCGCGAACACTGCGGCAAGACGTTCGATCAGTTGGTCCGATTTCACAATGAATCTCCTGTTGCGCCAAACCACCGGTGACGAGCGGACATACGGCTTGTCAGGCGCCCGCTGAAAGGGCCAGTATAGAAGCGAGTCATGCGCTAGCGGCGTCTTATATCATCGGGCCAGGTTGCCATGCAACGGGCCCACAGGCGCCAACAGCAGCGCTGATTTTTCGTGTAGAAACGTCCTAATTCATCCGGCATCGCCGGCCAAATAATACGGCGGCATAGAAAAGACTAGAATATAAGGTTCTGTGCACCCCAATTTCCGGATTTATGCGCTCGCGAATCGCCAAACGTCTCCCCCCCGATGCCGACAAGCTTGTCGGTCTCTCGCTCGCGCTTTTCGCGTCGGGCAGTCGCACCGAGGACCGCTTCTGGGAAGCGAAACTCGACGCGCTGCTGGCCAAGATCGTCCGCAACGCCAACCAGACTACCCTGGACGCCGCGCTCGATCACCTGCAGCAAAATCATCCCGATGCCTACGGCGCGCTTGCCGATATGGCGGAAACCCACAGCGAGTCGTTCATCGTCGAACATGAAGGCGCGTCTTATGAGGCGCTGCTGATCGCCGCGCCGGTGCTCGCCTGGACGCGCTACATGATTCCGTCCGGCCCGCTCAAGGCCGACGCCGCCGACGCCCTGCGCGCGCACCTGCAAGCGCACGTGCTCGCGGCCAACACGCGGGTCGCCATGGCGCCGTTCCTGTACAGCATCGATCAGCTGCCGCGTCATCATGTCGAAACCTGGCGCATTGCCCAGCAACTCACGCAGGCGGCCTTGGCCGGCAGCAACGTCAAGCTGAATTTCGGCGAGTTGCCGGAGACCTCGCCGATTCTGGCCGACCCGCGCTTCCTGCTGGCCGTCGTCGCGGCGCCGCTGGGCGAGCCGACGTTCCGCTGGCAGGAAGAAGAGCACGGCAGCCGGATCGAGCGCGGACAATGCCTTGAACAATGGGCCACGCAAGGCGGCGCCAATTTGTCGCTGGTGCTGCCCGGCTGCGAATTCGAGTGCCTGCTGCCGGATGCCTATTACTCGGCCTGCCGCGATGCCGACGAGCGCGTGCGCCCTCACACGGTACGGACCGCCGTGCGCTATCTGTTCGACACGATCGGCGCGGCGCCGCAGGAGTTGCGCGCGGTTGTCGCGGGCTTCGGCGAACGCCGCATCGACGAATACAGAGTTGGGTTCACGCGCCGCGGCAGCAATGATGTGATCTACGGCGTCGTGTGGCCGCTGTACGGTCGCGAGAACGGCGAGCCGGGCATCGACGAAGAACCGCAGGAAACCGCCGCGTCGGACGATCCGCTCGAAGAAATCGTCGCGTTGCTCAAGGAAACCGGCGTCGCCGAAGTGCGCCGACACGCCGGCCGCTTCGAGCCGGAATACTGCGACGACTGCGGCGTACCGCTCTATGCCGACCCGCTCGGCGAAATCGTCCATGCCGAAATGCCGGAGGACGCGGAACCCGCGCAGCCGCACTTCCATTGATCATCGCCGCCGGCGCGTTCTGCGCGTCGGAGTCGACATTAAAAGCCCCGCCTGCGCGCGGGGCTTTTTTGCGCCGGCTCATTTTTACGTCATTCCTCCTATGCCTTTTGGACAGGCCGTCAAGTTGAAGGGAATTTGTCATCATAGGAACGGCGACGCATCGCAAACGCATCCGGCTCTTACGCGCCGAGCGCACGCATCGCGCCACTTCGCCCGACTCATCTGGAGACATGCATGCGATTCTCGATACTCAACTCAGACGCGGAACGTCGTGACGGACTCAAAGCACTGCTGCGGCAAATTGACCGTCTGGCGCGTTTCAACGAGGCACAAGACTGGCGTCAGGTTGAACGCACGCTCAAGCGTCAGCGGCCCGACCTGCTCGCGATCGATTGGCAGGACTGGATGTCGGTCGCGGATATTCGCCATCTGCTCAGCCATTACCCCGATCTGCGCATTGCCGTGCTCACCGATCAGATCTCGCCGGTCGCCGTGCGAGATCTCATGGACGAAGGCGTGCTCGGCGTCGTGCCGCGCGACACCGATCCTTGTCTGATCGTGCGCGCGTTTGAAATGGTGCTGCTGGGCGGTCACTATGTGCCGCCCGGCGCGCTGGCGCTCGATCCTCCGCTACCGCCGGACATCGCCATCCGGCCGTTCGACGAGAAGAGCCCGCCGCCGCGCCGCACCAGATTCGCCAACGGCCTGTCGCCCCGGCAGCAGCAGATCATGCGCTGCGTCCACATGGGAAGCACCAACAAGATGATCGCGCGCACCCTGGGCATCAGCGAAGGCACCGTCAAGATCCATCTGACCAGCATATTCCAGCAGCTCGGCGCGCCGAATCGCGCGGCCGCGGTCGCGCTTTACAACGGCTGGCTGTCGAACCATTTGCAAGTCCTGCGCAACGACGGCGAAGGCCCGGTCCGCCCGATCATGGGACAACCCGGTGTGGTGCCGTTGCGGCGCCGAGTGCGGCGGCGCTTCCAGTATCCGTTGCCAGCTAACGACACGGCGGCCCGATTGCCGATGGCGGCCGAACCGGGCGCGCCATATGGCGACGCGCCGGCCGCCGGACCGGCCGACCCGGTCGCACCAGGCCTTGCATGAACGCAGCCGGCGCGCGCAACGGAATCCGGGCGAGCACTGACCGGCAGCGTTTGCGCCTGCTGGCATGGAATCCGCTCACACCTTTTCTCGTCCAACGAGTAATATGAGACTCATGGGTTTCCTCTACACACCGCTTCCGTTCTGGGTCGCTGTCGGTGGCTGGATCGCCACTGCGATAGTGGTCGCGCTCGCACTGTGGAAAAATCCTTTCAAACGACTTCAGGACGGCACACTGCAGCATGTCTGGCTTGCGATCATCGTCGCAGTGTCGGTGCTGTGGGCAAGTAATGCATGGCTCGACGACGGCACCGTCATGCATCTGCTCGGCGCCACGCTGGTCGTCACGTTATTCGACTGGGCGCTGGCGTTGATCGCCATGGCGGTGGTCACGGGTCTTGCCGCCGTCATCTTCGATGCCCCCTGGCAGGGCATCGCGCTAACGTTCCTCGTGTACGGTGCGCTGCCGGTCGGCATTTCCACATTGCTTCAGCGCATCAGCATCGCGTGGCTGCCACGCAATCTCTTCATGTTCATCCTCGGCCAAGGTTTTGTCTCGCCTGCCATCGCCGTGTCGCTCACGGCCGCCGCCGCCCTCGGCATTCATATCGCGCTCGCCGACGGTTCGATGACCGTAGTGCCCGCGGGCTACGCTTTCAGTGTGTTTCTACTTGCCATCGGGGAATCCTGGTTCACTGGCATGTCGACGGCATTGATCGCGGTCTACCGCCCTGCGTGGGTCACCACTTATGATGTGCGCAGATACCGACTCGGCGGACCACGCACCTGACACTCGCGCGGACACTGAACGCGTACCAACGGCGATTAGCGACTCGCCCACGTCGAGCCGTGGGGCTCGCACTACCAACAGGACAAAATATTTGTGTCAGGATTGAACTCCACCCTCTCGCCGGGCATCTTACGTGCCTCATGTCTGATTAGCGTTTAACGAACTAGATGGATCGCACCAACGTACCGCGCCGATTGCTGCGGTTGCTCGGCCGGTTGGCAACATGTGCGGCGAGTCTCTCGCTCATATGCTCTGCTCCCGCATTCGCCGATCAACTCGAGCAGCACAACGATCTCGTCAACAAATTTGTCAATGACATGCATGCGGACCCGCTCGTGGCGGACTGCGCAGCTCATGGCAACTTTGTGGCCAGCACGTCGACCGCCTTCGACCATGTCGAATTTCCACCTAGCTCGTTTGACAGCATGCATGCGTCGGTCACGCCGTGGAACGATTCGTTCGACGAGGGCAAGCAGCGCGTCAAGGTAGACAACATCGTCACCGTCGAAGGGCTCGGCATCCGCCAGAGCGGCGGCGGCGATCCTGCCGATCTGAAATTCCGCTGTGGCTATGTCGGCGCGCAGATGCTGGCGTTCAGCTGGAACGATCCGGTGCCGGCGGCCCGCGCGCGCAGTTCGGAACCCTCGGGTTCGCGAGCGTCGTCGGGCAAGCATAAGAGCGCCAAAGGCAAGCATTCGGCGAGCGGCAACACGACGAAGAAGGCAACCACGAAGTCTTCCAAACCCAGTTCGGGCAAATCGTCGCGAACGGGTTCGAGCAAAGCAACCGCGAAGAAGACACCGGCGAAAAAGAAAACTCAATAGCGGCTCGCGCTCGTGGCATCAGTTCGCCAGCGCTGCGGGTAAAACACGCGCCCCAATGAAAACGAGGCACACGCTGTGAAGCGTGCGCCTCGTTTTTTATGCGCAGCGATGTTCAGGCAAATGTTTCCACGTGCCGCAAGATCGCCTGCAGCATCGCGGCGCCGAGCGACGCGCTACGCTCGCCGTTCCAGCCCACCCGTTCGTCGGGCAGATTGGCGTTGTCCTTGAACGGCATCTCGAGAGTCAGCGACAGGCAGCCGAATTCGTTGCCGATGTACTTCGACGCCAGCTTCAGTGCATCCTCGCGATACTTGCTCGCGGCGTAGCCGTACTTGTCCTGGAAATCAGGGCTTGCCTGCTTGAACGCTTCGATGAACGCTTTCTGCTCCTGCCCCTGCCGCTCGGTAAAGCCCGGCAGCATTTCGGAGCCGGCCACGAACACATAGGGCAGCGCCTCGTCGCCGTGGATATCGAAGAACAGGTCACAACCTGTCGCATGAATCGCGTCGCGCACCACCAGCACCTCGGGGCTGCGCTCGGCATCCGGCTCCATCCATTCGCGATTCAGATTCGCGCCGGCCGCATTCGTGCGCAGATTGCCGTGCACGCTGCCGTCCGGATTCATGTTCGGCACGATGTAGAAGACGGCGTGATCGTAGAGCTTGCGCGCGACCGGGTCGCCTGCCCAATCGCCCCAGCCCGCGAGCCGCTTTACGAGACCCTCGATAAACCATTCGGCCATCGTCTCGCCAGGATGCTGGCGCGCGATCAGCCAGATTTTCTTTCTGGCCGTGTCGCCGGTTTGCGGCGTGCCGAGCGTGAGCAGCGACATGGGCCGCCCTTCGACGGTCGTGCCCAATTCCGTCAGCGTCGCCTGCGGCATCTGCTGCACCGCGCCGAGAAACTCCGAATGGCGCTCCTCGCTGTACGGCTCGAAGTACGCGTAGTAAATGCGGTCGAAATCCGGCGTGTGGTCGATCGTCAGCACACGGCCGTCGTACGACGTGGGCACGCGAAACCAGTTCACGCGGTCATAGCTCGCCACCGCCTGATAGTCGCGCCAGCCTTCGGCGAAGGCACACGCGGCCGCATTCTCGAAGGTCATCACGCAGCGCTCGCCCGCCGCGCCGGACACGCGGAAATAAAACCACTGCGCGAACTCGGCATGGCTGTCCGGCCGCACGCGCAAACGGATATTGCCCGCGTCTTCGCAGGACAGCACTTCGATCGCACCCGCGTCGAAGTTGCTCGTAATCGATAACGTCATGATGTTCTTCCCTGCTTCTATGCGTGGCGTGCCGCTTATTCAGCAACGCGGCGGCGGAATACGTAAGTGGAATCGTTCGAGGCTCCGGCGTCGAACGCGTAGCCTTCGGAGTCGAAGTCCTTCAGTTGCTCGGGCTGGTTCAGGCGGTTTTCCACCGCATAACGCGCCATCAGGCCGCGCGCGCGCTTTGCATGAAAGCTGATGATCTTGTAGCGGCCGCCCTTCCAGTCCTCGAACACGGGCGTGATGATCGGTGCTTCGAGCAGCTTCGGCTTGACCGACTTGAAGTACTCGCCCGATGCGCAATTCACCAGCACGCGCGATGCCGCCGCATTCTTCTTCAATTGCGCATTCAACGCCTGCGTGATCCGTTCGCCCCAGAACGCGTACAGATCCTTGCCGCGCGGATTAGCGAAGCGCGTCCCCATTTCGAGCCGGTAAGGCTGCAGCAGATCGAGCGGACGCAGCAAGCCATACAGGCCGGACAACACGCGCACGTGATTCTGCGCATAGTCCAGATCCGCCGATGACAGCGTCTTCGCGTTCAAGCCCTCGTACACGTCGCCATTGAACGCCAACACCGCCTGCTTGGCGTTGTGCGTGCCGAACTTGGGCGACCACTCCGCGTAACGCTGGAAATTGAGCTGCGCGAGCTGATCCGAAATGTCCATCAGGGAGGCGATCTGCTGCGGCGACAAACGACGCAATCCGCCGATCAATTCGGCCGCGTCGTCGACAAAATCGGGGATCGTGTGTTTTTTGACGTGAGGCGGGTTTTCGTAGTCGAGCGATTTCGCCGGCGACAGAACGATTATCATAGAGGCTTGCAGGCACGCCGTGCCTGGCGGTCAAAGACGAAAGCCAGATTGTAACGAATGCCCGGTTCCCATGCCTCACCTGACGCTTTGCGCGTCGTCCTCGATTCCAATGTGTGGATCGACATTCTCGTGTTCGACGACCCGCACACGCGGCCGATCGCGGCCGCGCTCGAAAGCGGTGCGCTGGCCGCGCTGATCGATGCCCGCTGCCTCGCCGAACTCGCCTATGTGCTGGACTACCCGCAATTCGTGCATCGGAATGTGGACAAGGCGGCGGCGCTGGCGGTCGTCGCGCGGCTCGCGCAGCTGGTCGAACCCGAGGCGCAAGCGGAAGACGCCAGGCCCTTGCCCAAATGCAAAGACCGCGACGACCAGAAGTTTCTCGAGCTCGCGCACGCCGCACAGGCCGACTGGCTGGTTTCAAAGGATCGCGCGGTATTGAAGCTGGCCAGGCGGATTGCGCGTGACTTCGGCTTTCAGATCGCGCAGCCGGCGCCGTTCGTCGCCGCCATCGGCATGTCGCTGAGCGCCGCCAGCGAGCCTTTAACCGCATGACCCGCCAGCCGCATGGCCTTGGCCAGACGGCTAACGCGAGCTCCATGGCGCGCACAGCGCGCCGCGATTCCCTACAATCAGGCTTCGCCGTTTCAAACGACGCCTTTGTCTAACTCACTTGCCCACGCTCCGGACAGCGCCATGAATGCACCGCACGACACGCCCACGAGTCCCACGTTCCCGTCTCGCCTGCCGGACGTCGGCACGACGATTTTCACCGTGATGAGCGCGCTCGCCGCCGAAAAAGGCGCGGTGAATCTGGGTCAGGGCTTTCCCGATTTCAGCTGCGATCCGCGCATTGTCGACGCCGTCGCAAACGCCATGCGCGAGGGTCACAACCAGTATCCGCCGATGGCCGGCGCCGCGCCGCTGCGTCAGGCGATCTCGGACAAGATCGCGAACCTGTACGGTCGCCGCTACGAGGCCACCAGCGAAATCACCGTCACGGCGGGCGCGACTCAAGCGTTGCTGACGGCGATTCTGTGCACGGTCCACCCGGGCGACGAAGTGATCGTGATCGAACCGACCTACGACAGTTACCTGCCGTCCATCGAACTGGCCGGCGGCAAGCCGGTTTTTGTCACGCTCGACGCGCCCGACTACGCCATTCCGTTCGACAAACTGGCTGCCGCGATCACGCCGAAAACGCGGCTCCTGCTGATCAACACGCCGCACAATCCGACCGGCACGGTCTGGCGCGCGGAGGACATGCGCAAGCTCGAAGAGATCGTGCGCGGCACCAACGTGCTGATCCTGTCCGACGAAGTGTATGAACACATGGTCTACGACGGCGCGCCGCACGAGAGCGTGGCCCGCTATCCGGAACTGGCGCAGCGCAGTTTCGTGGTGTCGAGCTTCGGCAAGACCTATCACGTGACGGGCTGGAAGGTCGGTTACGTGGCCGCGCCCGCCACGCTCACCGCGGAGTTCCGCAAGGTGCATCAGTTCAACGTGTTCACGGTCAACACGCCGATGCAGATCGGCCTTGCCGACTACATGAAAGACCCGGCGCCGTATCTCGACCTGCCGGCGTTTTATCAGAAGAAGCGCGACTTCTTCCGCGCCGGCCTCGCGAACTCGCGCTTCAAGCTGTTGCCGTGCACGGGCACGTACTTTCAGTGCGTCGACTATTCGGCGATCAGCGACTTGCCCGAAGCCGAATTCGCGCAATGGCTGACCGGCGAGATGGGCGTCGCGGCTATTCCGGTCTCGGCGTTCTATCACGAGGCCCATGAGTCGGGCGTGGTGCGCTTCTGCTTCGCCAAGCAGGAAAGCACGCTCGCCACCGCGCTCGAGCGGCTGGCGCGCCTCTAGCATGCCCCGCGCGATGCTGCGAACGAACCTACGTTCCCCGCTATCGCGCGCAGCGGCCAAGGCTTGCGTGACACACCCTGGTTCGCTTTCTTCCGTGCAACGCCCGTCAAGCCGGGCGCGACGCGGCGATATGCGCCTTGCGGTCCTCAGTCACACGCTGCGCGGCCGGCCGGGGGTGGATCGCCTTCACGTAGCTCTTCCAGTCGATGCCGGCGTCGAGCAGAAAATCGCGGCCGTAGATGGCCTGCGTCGCCATGCCCACCAGCGGCAAGCTCACATAGCCGGCCGTATCCGCCACGCTGAAACGCTCGCCGCTCAGATACGGTCCGAACTTCGCGATCCGTTTGAAGCCGGCAATGTGATGCTTGAGCAGCTTCTCGACGCGCCCTTTGGTCGCGTCGGTCACGGTGCCGCCGAAGAACGCTTCCTTGTAGAGATTGCGCGCCGTCAGTTCGAGATGCACGTCGACGAACATGATCAGCTCGCGCTCCTTGGCCGCTTCCCATGGGTCGGCGGAAAAAATCGCCTTGTCGGGAAAACGCGCGGCCAGATACTCGACAATGCATTGCGATTCGCACAGGTCGCCGTCTTCAGTCTGCAGATAAGGCACCTTGCCGAGCGGCGAGTGCTCGAGCATCGCCTCGTCCTGGCTCGGCTTCACCGACACTTCCTCGAACGGAATGCCATGTTCGAGCAGCACGAACTTCACTTTGTTGTAATAGTTCGAGAGCGCGAAACCGCACAGCTTGATCATCGGGTGTCTCCTTCCTTCGAGTTGTGTGCGACCGCCCATCGACGTCAAGGCAGCCGCCTTCGAGCAATCATCCAGTAAATTGCACGATCGTGCTATTCTAAAATAACCATGGAGTCGAGCATCACAATGACCTCTCGCAATTTCAGCATCGAGACTATCGGCATTGTCGGAACCGGAGCGATGGGGCGCGGCATCGCCCAGATCGCCGCGCTGGCCGGCCTCACCGTGCGTCTGTACGACACCAACCCTGCTGCGATCGGCGCCGCGCGCGACTACCTTGCCGAGACTTTCGCCAAATTGACCGCCAAAGGCAAGCTCAACCAGGCCCGCTCACTCGCGGCGCTCGCGAATGTGAGCGGCGCGCAGACCATCGGCGAGTTGGCCGATTGCGATCTGATCGTCGAGGCGATCGTCGAGAAACTCGACGTGAAGCAGGCGCTGTTCCGCGAACTCGAGACCGTCGTGAGCGGCCGTTGCGTGCTGGCGTCCAACACGTCTTCGCTGTCCATCACGGCGATCGCCGCCGGCTGTCAGGACCCGGCGCGCGTGGTCGGTTACCACTTCTTCAATCCCGTGCCGCTGATGAAGGTCGTCGAAGTGATCGACGGTCTGCGCAGCGATCCCGCGGCTGGCGACGCGTTGATGGATCTCGCGCGCCGCATGGGTCACACGCCGGTGCGCGCGAAAGACATGCCCGGCTTCATCGTTAATCACGCGGGCCGCGGCATGAATACCGAGGGCTTGCGCGTGGCGGGTGAAGGCGTCGCCAGCTTCGCCGACATCGACCGCATCATGCGCGAGCAGGCGGGCTTTCGCCTCGGGCCGTTCGAGTTGCTCGATCTGACGGCGCTGGACGTCTCGCATCCGGTGATGGAGTCGATCTACCATCAGTTCTATGAAGAGCCGCGCTTCACGCCGTCGCCCATCACCGGCACGCGGCTCGCCGGTGGGTTGATCGGCCGCAAGACAGGCGAAGGCTTTTATCGCTACGAAGACGGCAAGCAGCAAGTGCCCGCTGAAGCACCCGCGCCGACCGGATTGCCCGCCAGCGTGTGGGTCAGCAAGCGTTATCCGCAAGCCCACGACGCCGTCGTGCAACTCATCGAGAAAGCCGGCGTGAAGCTCGACGACGGCGCCACGCCCGCAGCAAATTCGCTGATCGTCGTCACGCCGTTGGGTCACGATGCGACCACGGCCGCAGTCGATGAAGCGCTCGACGCCAGCCGCGTCGTCGCAATCGATGCGCTCTTCCCGCTCGTCGGCGCGCAACGCCGCACGCTGATGACAACGCCCGCCACCACGCGCGCCGCGCGTGACACGGCACATGCGCTCTTTGCCGCCGACGGCGTGCCCGTCACCGTGATCCGTGACTCGACCGGCTTCGTCGCGCAACGCGTGGTGGCGACCATCGTCAACATCGGCTGCGATATCGCGCAAAAACAGATCGCCACGCCGGAGGATATCGATCTCGCCGTGACGCTCGGCCTCGGTTATCCGCGCGGCCCGCTTGCCCTCGGCGACGCGCTCGGCGCGACCACCATTCTGGCGATCCTGCGCAACATGTTCGGCGTGCTCGGCGATCCGCGCTATCGTCCGTCGCCTTGGCTCGCGCGGCGCGCCCAACTCGGCATGTCGCTCACTCAACGCGACGCGGCCGGAACCGAAACACAGACCCAGGAGACACAACAATGAGCGCCGAACTGCTGACCTCGCGCCCCACCGAAAGCGAATCGACGCTAGTCCTCACGCTGTCGAATCCCGGCGCACGCAACGCGCTGCATCCGGACATGTACGCCGCCGGCATCGAAGCGCTCGACTCGATCGAGCGCGATCCATCGATTCGCGCCGTTGTGATTACCGGCGCGGACAACTTCTTCTGCGCGGGCGGCAATCTGAACCGCCTGCTCGAGAACCGCGCGAAAGATCCGTCCGTGCAAGCCGGCAGCATCGATCTGCTCGGCGAATGGATCTCGGCGCTGCGTCTTTCGTCGAAGCCGGTGATCGCTGCCGTCGACGGCGCCGCCGCCGGCGCGGGCTTCTCGCTCGCGCTGGCGTGCGACCTGATCGTGGCCGCGGACGACGCCAAATTCGTCATGTCGTATGCACGCGTCGGCTTGACGCCCGACGGCGGCGGTTCGTGGTTTCTCGCTCAAGCCCTGCCGCGTCAGTTGGCCACCGAAGTGCTGATCGAAGGCAAACCGATCGGCGCCACGCGTCTGCATGAACTCGGCGTCGTCAACAAACTGGTCAAGACCGGCACCGTGCGCGACGCCACGATCGCGTGGGCCGACGAACTCGGCAAGATTTCGCCCAACTCGGTTGCGCGCATCAAGGGGTTGATCGGCGCGGCCGGCACGCAACCGCTCGCCGATCATCTCGTGGCGGAGCGCGACAGCTTTGTCGCATCGCTGCATCACCGTGAAGGGCTGGAAGGGATTTCCGCGTTCCTCGAAAAACGCGCTCCGGTCTACAAGTGAGCGAAGCGACGATGCCTGACTATCAACTGCCCAAGCGCCGCCGCATCTTTCTGATGCGTCACGGCGACGTCACCTACTTCGACGACTCCGGCCGCGCGATCAATCCCGAAACCGTGCCCCTGAACGCCAACGGCCGCGAACAGGCCAGCGCGGCCGGCCGCGTGTTCGCCGAACAGCAGGTCCGTTTCGACCGGGTGATCGTCAGTGGCTTGCCGCGCACCATCGAAACCGCGCAGCGTGTTCTGGCCGAGACCGGCCAGCAGATCGAACTCGACATCGAGCCTGCCTGGGAAGAGATTCGCGGCGGCAGGCTCAGCAATATCCCGCCGCAGGATATCGAGGCCGCGTTTCTAGGCGTGTTCGACGGCATCGTGCCGGAAAGCACACGCTTTCTCCACGGCGAGACCATCGGCGCTCTGTTCGATCGTGTATTGCCCGCGATAACGGCGTTGCGCGAGGACATGTCGTGGGACACTGTGCTGCTCGTGCTGCACGGCGGCGTGAATCGGGCCATCCTGTCGCATGCGCTCACGGCCGGCGGCCGCACGTTCTTCGGGCATCTGGCGCAGGCCACCGGCTGCATCAACGCGCTCGACGTGGGTGCCGCGCCGCGCGACTGGGTGCTGCGCACCATCAACTATTCACCGCCGTCGCCGCTGCATCGCGACGTCCGCAACACCACGATGGAAATGCTCTACGCACAATTCATTCAATACAAGCGTAGCTGAACCCCGAACTGGAGGAGACAGATGGTGCAAGCCACACAAACCGGAGAACCAGAACACCAACCGGACTATTCGGACTTCGAGGGCACGCGCCCGGTCAGCGAGCGGCAACGCTTCGACACCGATGCACTCGCTGCCTGGTTGACCCAGCACGTCGACGGATTTTCCGGGCCGCTCACGCTGGAGCAATTCGCCGGCGGCCAGTCCAATCCGACGTTCAAACTGCTTACGCCGACGCGCTCGTATGTGATGCGCGCCAAGCCGGGCCCGGCGGCGAAACTGCTGCCGTCCGCGCACGCCGTCGAACGTGAATACCGCGTGATGCACGCGCTCGCCGACACCGATGTGCCGGTCGCGAAAATGCTCGCCTTGTGCGAGGACGAAAGCGTGATGGGCCGCGCCTTCTACGTGATGGAGTTCGTCGAAGGCCGCGTGCTGTGGGATCAATCGTTGCCGGGCATGACGCCTGACGAGCGCGCGGCCATCTACGACGAAATGAACCGCGTGATCGCGGCGCTGCACAGCGTCGACGTCGCGGCTGTCGGTCTCGCCGGTTACGGCAAGCCGGGCAATTACTTCGCGCGCCAGATCGGTCGCTGGAGCAAGCAGTACGTCGCATCCGAGACCGAGCCGATCGACGCGATGCAACGCCTGATCGAATGGCTGCCGCAGCATATGCCGGCCGAAACGGGTGAGCGCGCAGCAGTCGTGCATGGCGACTACCGGCTCGACAATCTGATCTTTCATCCCGACGAGCCGCGCGTGCTTGCGGTGCTCGACTGGGAGCTGTCGACGCTCGGCGATCCGCTTGCCGACTTCGCGTATCACTGCATGGCATGGCACGTCGACCCGGCGCAATTCCGCGGCATCGCGGGCCTCGATTGGGCGGCCCTCGGCATTCCCGATGAACGCCAGTACGTCGAGCGTTATTGCCAACGCACCGGCTTCGAGATTCACGGCGACTGGAACTTCTACCTGGCGTACAACATGTTTCGCATTGCCGCGATTCTGCAAGGGATCATGAAACGCGTCGTCGACGGCACCGCGGCCAGCTCTCAGGCACTCGACGCCGGCCGTCGCGCGAAGCCGATGGCCGAACTCGCCTGGCGCTACGCGCAGAAAGTGCGTTGACCGGAATCGCGCGCTGAATCGCGCGCGGTTGTGCTTCGAATAAACGTCGTCCGTTACCCGTCATCCGCGAGGTCCTACATGAATTTCGATTACACCCCGAAGGTTCAGGCGTTGCGCGAGAAACTGCTCGCCTTCTTCGACGAGCACATCTATCCGAACGAGCAGGCGTTCTACGCGGAAATTGCACGCAATCGCCAGAGCGGCAACGCATGGCTGCCAACCGAACTGATCGAACAACTCAAGCAGAAGGCGCGCGAAGCCGGCTTGTGGAACCTGTTCCTGCCTGAGTCGGTGCGCGGCGCCGGCTTGACGAATCTCGAATACGCGCCGCTGTGCGAGATCATGGGCCGCGTGCCATGGGCGCCCGAAGTGTTCAACTGCAACGCCCCCGACACCGGCAACATGGAAACGATCGAGCGCTACGGCAGCGACGACAACAAGCGCGCGTGGCTCGAACCGCTGCTGCAAGGTCAGATCCGCTCGGCGTTTCTGATGACGGAACCCGAAGTGGCGTCGTCGGATGCGACCAATATCCAGACCAGCATCGTGCGCGATGGCGACTACTACGTGATCAACGGCCACAAGTGGTGGTCGTCCGGCGCGGGCGATCCGCGCTGCAAGATCTACATCGTCATGGGCAAGACCGATCCGGAAGCACCGCGCCACCAGCAACAGTCGATGATTCTGGTTCCCGCCGACGCCACCGGCATCACCGTGCACCGTCCGCTCACCGTCTTCGGTTACGACGACGCGCCACATGGGCACATGGAAATCACGCTTGAGAATGTGCGTGTGCCGGTCGGCAACTTGCTGCTCGGCGAAGGCCGTGGCTTCGAGATCGCGCAAGGCCGGCTCGGACCGGGACGCATCCATCACTGCATGCGTCTGATTGGCCTTGCTGAACGCGCGCTCGAACTCATGTCGAAACGCTCGCTGCAACGTGTCGCATTCGGCAAGCCGGTCGCCGCGCAAGGCGTCACCCAGGAGCGTATCGCCGAAGCGCGCTGCATGATCGAGCAGGCGCGTCTGCTCACCCTGAAAACCGCCTACATGATGGACACCGTCGGCAACAAGGGCGCGCGCGGCGAGATCGCCATGATCAAGGTCGTCGCGCCGAACATGGCGTGTCAGGTGATCGACTGGGCAATTCAGGCGCATGGCGGCGGCGGTGTCAGCGACGACTTCCCGCTCGCCTACGCCTACGCGTGCGCACGAACGCTGCGTTTCGCCGACGGTCCCGACGAAGTGCACCGCAACGCGATCGCCAGGCTCGAACTCGCGCGCTATATGGATGCCAGCGCGGCGGCTCGTGTCGAGACGCCGATCACGCGGGTTTGACGCTGAGTCGGCGAGACACGCCTTGTGCCGCGAAGTCGAGGCCGACTCGCGGCGCCGCAAGCAGCATCGCGCGATCTATGCTCTAATTTTCGTCAACTGTGGCGCCCTTCGGGGCGCCGCCTTCACGAAACAAAGGAGCTACGATGATCGATGTCTATAGCTGGGCGACCCCGAATGGCCACAAAGTTCACATCATGCTCGAGGAAACGGGCCTCGCGTACAACGTGCACGGTGTGAATATCGGCACGGGCGACCAGTTCAAACCCGAGTTTCTCGCCATCAGTCCGAATAACAAGATCCCGGCAATCGTCGATTCCGAGGGTCCCAAGGGAGCCGACGGCCGGCCGTTCGCCCTGTTCGAATCGGGCGCGATCCTCATTTATCTCGCCGAGAAAACCGGCAAGTTTCTGCCCACCGATCCGGCCGCGCGCTATTCGGTACTGCAGTGGCTGATGTTCCAGATGGGCGGTCTGGGTCCGATGCTCGGTCAAACGCATCACTTCCGCAACTACGCGCCGGAGCAGATTGAATACGCGGTCAACCGCTACACGAACGAAACGAGGCGTCTATATGGCGTGATGGATACGCAACTCGGCAAGACACAATATCTCGCGGGTAATGACTATACGATCGCAGACATCGCTGCCTTCCCGTGGACGCGCTCGTGGCAAAACCAAGGCTTGGAACTCGATGCGTTTCCGAATGTGAAGCGCTGGCATGAAGAGATCGCCGCGCGTCCTGCGGTCGTGCGCGGTGTGGAAGTGCTGGCGTCGGCGCGTCAACCGCTCATGGACGACAAGGCGAAGGAAATACTGTTCGGTGCGACGCAATACGCGAAACATTGAATTCGCCGCCGCATCTGAATCTGCATCATTAAAAAGCGCGAGCGGCATTCATGCCGGCTCGCGCTTTTTTTAACTCGCGTGCGCTGCCGCAACGTTAGAAATAATGCCGCGTGATGAACTCCGCGACACACACTGGCCGCTCACTGTCCCGCCGCTCCAGCGTCACATTCCACACCACTTGCACACCGTTGTTATCGACTTCGGTCATGGACTCGACCGCGAATTTCGCGCGCAACTGCGAGCCGACCAGCACCGGGGACGTAAAGCGCACGCGATTCAGTCCGTAATTGACGCCCATGCGCTGCTTGAGCGCCACCGTTTTACCGAGCAACGCCGGAATCAACGACAGCGTCAGGAAACCGTGCGCGACCGGACCGCCGAACGGCGACTCGCGGCGCGCGCGCTCCGGGTCGACGTGAATCCATTGATGATCGCCGGTCGCTTCGGCGAAACGATCGACGCTCGCCTGGTCCACCGTCAGCCAGTCACTCACGAGCGGCTCGGCGCCCACCAACTCGTGCAAGGCCGCGGCACTGCCGAACGTTGCGGCAGGCGCCGCGCCGCCCGTCATGACGCGGCGCCCGGATTGCGCAGGCCGAACAGTCCCTTCGAGCGCACCGTGATCACCGTTTCGCCATGCTGATTGATGCCTTCCCATTGCGTGGACACGATGCCGCGATCCGGTTTGCTTTCCGAGATACGCTTGTCGAGCACGGCGTTCTTCATGGTGATCGTGTCGCCGACGCGCACCGGCTTCAACCAGCGGATTTCGTCGATACCGGGCGAGCCCATCGACGTGGAACCGGCGAACGCGTTACGCACCAGCATGCCCATCATGACCGAACAGGTATGCCAGCCACTTGCGATCAACCCGCGAAACGGCGACTCGGCAGCCGCGGCTTCATCCAGATGGAACGGCTGCGGATCGAACTTCTGCGCAAACTCGACGATCTCGTCGTGCGTGAACGTGTGCTTGCCGATTTCGATGCTCGTGCCGACTATCAAGTCCTCGTAACTCAAACCCATCGTCGCACCTCCTTGTATTCGATTCGGATGTCTGATCAGGCTTCGGCGGTCGCGAAACCGGGTAGCGTGGCGAACCGCGCGAGATGGTGATCGACATCGCCCAATGTGGTTTCGATGATAGCAAGCCGTTTGAACAGATGTGCCGCCGCCACTTCGTTCGTGACGCCCATGCCGCCATGCAACTGAACGGCCTGCTGCCCGACGAAACGCGCGGCCTGACCGACCCGCGCCTTCGCGGCGGAAACCGCGCGGCGACGCTCGTCGGCATCCGCGCTGGTGTAGCGCATAGCGGCCAGATACGTGACGGAACGCGCCTGCTCGGCGTGAATCAGCATCTCGACCATGCGATGCTGCAAGGCCTGAAAACGCGCGATCGGCTGGCCGAACTGCTGACGCGTCTTGGTGTAGTCCACGGTGGCGAGGTTCAAGGCGTCGAGCGCGCCGATTGCCTCGGCGCACAACAACACCGTGCCGTAGTCCGCGATATGTTCGAGCGCGGCCGCGCCGGCGTGTTTGCCTGCAAGTCGGCGCGCGGGCGTGTCATTGAACTGGAGTGTGGCCGCACGCTGGCCGTCGATCGTGCGGTAGTCCGTTACGCTGACGCCGGTCGCATTACGCGCCACGACGAAGAGTGCGATCTCGCCGTTCAGCCGGGCTGGCACGATCCAGTGATCTGCCTGCGCGCCGTGCTGCACCACCGACTTCGTGCCGGTCAATGTCTGCTGCTCGCCCTGCCCGCTTGCGGTGGACTCGACCGCGAACAGGTCGTAGCGTGCGTTCGGTTCGTGAAATGCCACCGCCAGCTTGATCTCGCCCTGAGCCGCGCGTTCGAGCAGCGACGCGTCTTCGCCCTGCTCACTACCCGCGAGGCGCAACGCCTCGATGCCCACCGCAGTCGCCCAATAAGGCTCGACGACCAGCGCGCGGCCGAGTTCCTGCATGACCACCAGCATGTCGATCGGGCCGCCGTTGAAGCCGCCTTGCGCTTCCGGCACCGGCAACGCTGTCAGACCTAGTTCCGCGAACGCAGCCCAATGCGCGTCCGACACGCCGGTTTCCGATCGCACGATCGCCTGGCGCGCTTCGAAGCCGTAACTCTTGTCCAGATAGCGGCGCAGCGCGTCGGCGAATTGCTGTTGTTCGTCGTTGAAATTGAAGTCCATGCGCCGCTCCTCAAAGTCCAAGAATCATCTGCGCGATGATGTTCTTTTGAATTTCGTTCGAGCCGCCGTAAATCGACGTCTTGCGGAAGTTGAAGTAGTACGCGGCGAGAGGCGCGGCATCGTCGTCGCCGGCCAGGCTGTGTTCACGCTCGCCTTCGAGGAACGGAACGTCGAACGGTGCGGCGAGCGGCCCGACCGCTTCGAACATCAGTTCGGTCAGCGCTTGCTGCACTTCCGTGCCCTTGATCTTCAGCATCGACGCTTCCGGTCCCGGCCCACGTCCGCCCGTTTCATTGGCGACCACACGTTGCACGGTGACTTCGAGCGCCATCAACTCGATCTCGAGGCTCGCGACTTTCGCGGCGAATACCGGGTCTTGCAGCAGCGGCTTGCCGTTTTTTTTCTGATCCAGCGCAAGGCGTTTCAGAAAGACGAGTTCGCGCTTCGACTGGCCGACGCGCGCGATGCCGGTGCGCTCATGGCCGAGCAGATACTTCGCGTAAGTCCAGCCACGATTCTCCTCACCGACTAAATTCTCGACTGGCACCTTCACGTCCTCGAAAAAGACTTCGTTGACTTCGTGGTCTTCGTCGAGCGTGATGATCGGCCGCACCGTGATACCCGGCGTTTTCATGTCGATTAGCAGGAACGAGATGCCCTCCTGCTTTTTGGCGCCGCTGTCCGTGCGCACGAGACAGAACATCATGTCGGCGTACTGGCCGAGCGTGGTCTATGTTTTCTGGCCGTTGACCACGTAATGGTCGCCCACTCGCTCGGCGCGCGTACGCAGCGAAGCCAGATCGGAGCCCGAGCCCGGCTCGGAATAGCCCTGGCACCACCAGTCCGTACCGTCGAGAATGCGCGGCAAGTAGTGACGCTTTTGCGCCTCGTTGCCGTACTTCATCAGCACGGGCGCCACCATGGAGACGCCGAAAGGCAGCACGGACGGCGCGCCGATACGCGCACACTCTTCGTCCCAGATGTGCCGCTGGGTCGCGTCCCAGCCTGGGCCGCCATATTCTTTCGGCCACGCGACAGCCGACCAGCCGCGCGTACCGAGCAGCTTATGCCAGCCGGCGAAGTCTTCGCGGGCGAGCCGCTTGTGATTGAGTACCTTGTCGCTCAGCTCGCGCGGCAGATTTGCTTCGAGCCAGGCGCGGATGTCTGCGCGGAACGCGCTGTCAGCGGGGGAATAGTCCAGATTCATGCGTAGTGTCTCCTGGCCGCCACCACCCGCCGCCAGCGAGCCACTGCGCTATTGCAGCGGTTCTTTCAAGGCAGCCGGGACCGGCAGCGGCATCACTTCGATGCCTTCTTCAACCAAGGCTTTCGCGTCTTCCGGTGTCGTGACACCGCGAATATTGCGTGCGGGCGCTTCATTGTAGTGAATGCGCCGTGCTTCCTCGGCGAAGCGGTCACCCACGTTCTCGGTCTTTTCCAGTACCTCGCGCAAGGCACGCATCACACGCGCCTGCATTTCCCCTACGCCCGCCGGCGTTTTCGTTTCAGTCGCACCCGACAGGTTCAGGCGCGGGGCTGACGGCAAACGGCTCACCTCGTTCGCACCGCAGATCGGACATTCGACGAGCTTGCGGGACTGCTGCGATTCGAAGTCATCAGCCGAAGCGAACCAGCCTTCGAACCGATGGCCATGCGGACACTGTAAATCGAGGACCTTCATGTGGAATCAGGGCTTGCGTGCCAGTTTAGCGCAAAACGGAAATTTGTGAACGGTCGTTCGTAAAATTTTACGGACGAAGGCGCCGGCGCCGGAAGTGGCTGACAAATCGGACGCGGTGGGCGATTTTAACGCTTTGCGCAAAGGCCTGCCGAAGGTGCTTCAGAAGACAAACGGGCTTGCCGGTCACATGCGCCTGGACGGCTTTGCACGCCGGCTGCCGCATCGCTTCTATGCCACGAGACATTCGAGTTGACGGCCAAGCCGCGGCTCGATTTCGCGCGCTTCTTTGGCAAGATTGATCTGCTTGACCGCTCTTGCGATGTCGAACACGTCTGCCTTGATTTCGTAGCCGCCACGCGCCGCGAGCCAATCCAGTATGTCCGACAGATGCCACACCGACGCGCTGCCCTCGTGGACCGGCGGCGGAAAGTCGGTTGCGTGGCTCAGCATCAGCTTGCGCATGTTTTGCCGCGACACGCCGGCGACTTCCGCGACGTCAGTGAGGCCGACGAAATCAGGGCCTGCCTCGACAAGGCGCGCGGATGGCACCACTCGTTTGATGTCCTGGAGGGCGCTCACTACCGCCTCGAATGCGGACGTGCCTTCGCGGGTAAAAAACAGCGCGATGCGGCCTGGTTGCCCGATGCCGACAGTTGCGTCGTCGCATCCTGCCTCGCCCAAACGCTCGACGATAGCGTCGAGATCGCTGTCTTCAGCCGAAAGCCGGTACTTCAAGGTGAACACATATTCCATAAGTTACTCCTACTTTCATTCAGCCCAAGGCTTTCGCCAACAGAACGCTTTGCTACCGGCGAGCCGTGCAGTTGTCGACGATGCGTCGCAGATGTCTGGCGTGGTTGCCGGGATTCTTAGGCGTACTCCAGACACTCGATATGCAGAACTCGCCGCACTGACACTCCGCGTCTTTGTCGGGACAATACATTTTTCCCCAAGCATGACCTTTGCCACCGCCCTGAACACGCCAGCCGTTCCTTTCGGCATACGTCAACGCGGCCTCAACCTCTTTCTTAGAGTGGGTTCCTCGAACCATCTCATGTCCTCCAATTTAGCGGGTGGCGATCGGGTTGTCAAGTGACAACTCGATCGCCACCCGGAATCCAGAGCGCCTGCTACAACTTCGCTATCCGAAATAAAGTGAATAGTCAAAGCCGCTCTCAAGAGTCGATACTAGAGCGACAAGGCTCGTGTGGCGAGACTGTCGAATGGCATAGGACGAAGGCACATTTTTAAGACGTCGGCAAACACGCCAGGGGTAACGCAATTTCCCGCTTCGCAATGACAAAGCCCCTGCCGGTCCTAAACCAACAGGGGCTCTTCTCAGACTTTCGAAGCGGCGCGCAGCGCGCGCATGCTTCGCTAACGGCGTTATTGCGGCTCCGCCAACGGCCAGGCACCCGACAACACTTTCTCCAGCCAGAACGTGCCGATCACCGTCTTGACGTCAGTGACCTTGCCGGTGCGCACCCACTCGGACATCTCAGCCACAGTCGCTGTGAACAGTTCGAGAAATTCGCCTTCGTCGAGCTTGCGCTCGCCGGCGGTCAAACCGCGCGCCAGGTAGACGTCGATGAATTCGGTCGAGTAGGAAATGATCGGGTGAATGCGCGTCAGATAAACATATTCACGCGCGGTATAGCCCGTCTCTTCCCGCAGCTCACGTATCGCACAGGCCAGCGCGCCTTCGTTCGGGTCGAGCTTGCCGGCCGGATACTCCACCATGACCTTGCCCATCGGATAGCGATACTGGCTTTCCAGCAGCACGCGGCCGTCGTCGAATAATGGAATCACCATCACGGCGCCGGGATGTTGCACATACTCGCGTGTGGCGTGCTTGCCGTCCGGCAGGCGAACGGTGTCGCACTTGAGCGTCAGAAACGGCCCTTGATGGATCGTCTTGCTCTCGAGACAGGTCTCAGTAAGCGCGGCGTCGTGATCGGGAAGTTCAGCCATATGCGGACCTTGGGCACTTGGTGCGCCGACGGCGAAACGCCGTCAGCGACGTTTGACGAGATACTGGAAGGTGAAGCCGGGGAATGCGAACACCACGAAGAGAGCGAACGTGATCGCGTAGAACTGCCAACCCTGTTCGAAGCGGTTACCCGCGCGCGCTTCGAGCAGAAAACCGAGCGCGCCGACCACGAAGTACAGCACGATCAATTCGGCAATCCGGATCCAGGCGCTTTTCTTCACCGCTTTCAACGGCACCGCGGCGAAGAGGCGCTGATTCAGGAATGGCAGGTTGGCGCCGACCAGCGCCAACAGCACGATAAACCAACCCGCAGCGGACATCAGAGCAGCAACGTGTGCTGGATAGCCTGCAGGCAGGCCTTCAACAGCGGATCCGGCACGATACCGAGCACCAGCACGGCCACACCGTTGAACGCGAGCAAAGCGCGCGTGCTGGTGTCGGCGAGAATGGGCGACTTGTCTTGCGGATCATCGAAATACATCAGCTTGACGATACGCAGGTAGTAGAACGCGCCGAACAGCGAGGTGATCACGGCCAGCACCGTCAGCCAGGTCAAACCGGCATTCATGGTGGCCTGCAGCACTGCAAGCTTCGCGTAGAAGCCGACCGCGGGCGGAATGCCAGCGAGCGAGAACATCATGATCATCATCACGAACGCGAACACCGGGCTGCGTTGATTCAGACCCTTGAAGTCCTCGAGCGTGTCCGCTTCGAAATCGCGGCGCGCCAGCAGCATGATGACGCCGAACGTGCCCAACGTCGTGATTAGATAGACGATGCTGTAGTACATGGCCGACCCGTACGCGTTGGCGGCGCCGGTGGTCTTGCGATCGACCACGCCAGCCAGCAGGCCCAGCAGCACGAAGCCCATGTTCGAGATCGCCGAGTACGCGAGCATCCGCTTGACGTTGCGTTGCACGATACCGGTGATGTTGCCGACGATCAGCGACAGCGCCGCGAGAATCACCAGCATTTCCTGCCATTCGACCGCGAGCGGCAGCAGACCCATTACGAGAAAGCGCAAACCCCAGGCGAATGCGGCAACCTTCGGACCGCCGCCGACCATCAGCGTCATCGCCGTCGGTGCGCCTTGATACACGTCGGGCACCCACATGTGGAACGGCACCGCGCCCATCTTGAACGCAACGCCTGCCACGATGAAGATCACGCCGAACAGCAGCACGCTCGGGTCGTAGTGGCTCGTGCCGATCGCCTTGAAGACTTCATTCAGGTCGAGCGAACCGGTCGCGCCGTACAGCATGGAGATGCCGTACAGCAGGAAGCCGGAAGCCAGCGCGCCGAGCACGTAATACTTCATGGCCGCTTCGTTCGACGGCGCTGCGTCACGGCGCAGGGCAATCGCACCGTACAGCGACAGCGACATCAATTCCAGGCCGAGATACAGCGTCAGGAAGTTGTTGCCGGAGATCATGACGAGCTGGCCGAGCAACGAGAACATGCCCAGCAGGAAGAAATCGCCGCGGAACAGGCCGCGATCCTCGAGGTAACGTCGCGAATACACGATCGACACCGCATAGCCGAGCGTGACCACCGCTTTCATCACATTGGCGAACGAATCCACCACGTACATGTGGCCAAAGTAGTAGCGCACTTGCGGATCGAACGCGTTCATCGCGAACCAGACGCCGGCGACCAGCGTCGAGAAGAACGCGATGAAGTACGTGGTACGGCGACCGGCCTGGCCGACGAACGTGTCGTTGAGCCACGCGACGACAACGGCGAGCATCACCAGTGCGTCGGGCAACAGAGCAGTCATAGGGGCGTTTTGCATGGTCTTTAAATTCCTCCGCTCTGCGTTACTGAGGCAACGGCAGCTTTGACTGCGCAACGTGGGCGAGGAGGTTTTCCACGGATACGTGCATCACATCGGTAAAGGGCTTTGGATACAGGCCCATGAACAGCGTCAGTGCGGCGAGCACTGCCAGCATGAAAAATTCGCGACGGTTGATGTCGACGAGGCTTTTCACGTGATCGTTGGCGATCGGGCCGAAGTACACGCGCTTATACATCCACAGCGTGTAGGCCGCGCCAAGGATCAGCGTGACGGCCGCACCGCCCGCGATCCAGAAGTTGTACTGGACAGAAGCCAGAATCACCATGAACTCGCCGACGAAACCCGAGGTACCCGGCAAGCCGCAATTGGCCATAGAGAACAGCATCACGAACGCGGCGAACTTCGGCATCACGTTGACGACGCCGCCGTAATCGGCGATCTGACGCGAATGCATACGGTCGTACAGCACGCCGATGCTCAGGAACATCGCACCCGACACGAAGCCATGCGAGATCATCTGCACGATCGCGCCTTCGACGCCGAGCTGGTTGAAAATGAAGAAGCCGAGCGTCACGAAACCCATGTGAGCGATCGATGAATACGCGACCAGCTTCTTCATGTCGGCCTGCACCATCGCAACCAGGCCAATGTAGATCACCGCGATCAGCGACAGCGTGATGACGACCGGCGCCAGAAAGTGGCTCGCGTCCGGCGTGATCGGCAAGGAGAAGCGCAGGAAACCGTATGCGCCCAGCTTCAGCATGATCGCGGCCAGCACGACCGAGCCGCCGGTCGGCGCTTCAACGTGAGCGTCAGGCAACCACGTGTGAACCGGCCACATCGGCACCTTCACGGCGAAGGCCATGAAGAATGCTATGAATAGCAGCACCTGAGGCGTCATGGCGATCTGCGCATGCTGCCAGGTGGCGAGGTCGAACGTGCCGGTCTGGATGTACAGGTACAGCAACGCGACCAGCATCAGCAGCGAGCCCATCAGCGTGTACAGGAAGAACTTGAACGCCGCATACACGCGGTTCGCCCCACCCCACACGCCGATGATGATGTACATCGGAATCAGCGTCGCTTCGAAGAACACGTAGAACAGCATGCCGTCGGCCGCGCTGAACACACCGACCATGATGCCCGACAGGATCAGGAAAGCGGCGAGGTACTGGCCGACGTTCTTCGTGATCACTTCCCACGCGGAGATCACGACGATCACCGTAATCAATGCAGTCAACACGACGAACCACATGGAGATGCCGTCGACACCCAGGTGATACGTGATGTTGAAGCGCTCGATCCAGTTCGCCTTTTCGACGAACTGCAGATCGGCGGTGCTCGAATCAAAACCGGTAATCAGCGGGATCGTCACGAGGAAGCTGACGACCGAGCCGATCAGCGCAATCCAGCGCGCGGGAGCCGGGTTCCGGTCGGAACCGATAGCCAGGACCAGGAGACCGACGAGGATCGGTAACCAGATCGCAATACTGAGAATCGGATAAGCGTGCATTAGTGTCCCTCGCCTTATTTGCCGCCGAGCGTTACAAACAGGGTCAGGAGCCCCAGCATGCCGATAATCATGGCGAACGCGTAGTGGTAGATGTAGCCGGATTGGAGGAAGCGGATCACGCCGGCGAACCAGCCGATAAAGCGTGCACTGCCGTTGACGATGCCGTCGATCACCACGACGTCGCCTTCCTTCCAGAGACCACGGCCAATTGCCACTGCGCCCCGCGCAAACACGACTTCGTTGATCTTGTCCATGTAGTACTTGTTATCGAGCAACGTGTAGATCGGACCGAACGCGCGCTTGACGACAGCCGGCAGATCGGGGCGAACCAGATACAGGAACCACGCGACCACCACACCCGCGAGCGCCAGCCACACCGGCAGGCCTGCAACGGAGTGCAGCCCCATCGCCGCCCAGCCATGGAACTCGTCAGCCATCTCATGCAGCGCCGGATGGTTTTCGCCGATGAAGATCACCTTGTCGAACGCCACGCCGTGCTGGAAGAAGTCGCCGAACAGCATCGGACCGATTGCGATCGCACCGATGACCACCGACGGGATCGCCAGCAGCACCAGCGGCACCCACACTACCCACGGCGTTTCATGCGGCTCATGAGCGTGGTCGTCGTGACCATGGCCGTGGCCGTGCGCGTCGTGGCCGTCATGCGCGTGCGCCGCGGCTTCGATGCCCATTGGCGATTCCGGATGCTTCGGATCGCGGAAGCGCTCCTTGCCGTGGAACACCATGAAGTACATACGGAACGAATAGAGCGCAGTGACGAACACGCTCGCCACCACAGCGAAGTAAGCGAAACCCGAACCCGGCAGATGCGACAGCTTCACCGCGTCGATGATCGAGTCTTTTGAATAGAAGCCCGAGAAGAACGGCGTTCCGATCAGCGCCAGCGAACCGACCAGCGACGTGATCCACGTAATCGGCATGTACTTGCGCAGGCCGCCCATGTTGCGCATGTCCTGATCGTGGTGCATGCCGATGATCACCGAACCCGCGCCGAGGAACAGCAGCGCTTTGAAGAACGCGTGCGTCATCAGGTGGAATATGGCGACCGGGTACGCCGACACGCCGAGTGCGACCGTCATGTAACCGAGCTGCGACAGCGTCGAGTAGGCGACCACGCGCTTGATGTCGTTCTGCACGATCCCGAGGAAGCCCATGAACAACGCCGTAATCGCGCCGATCACCGTCACGAACGACAAGGCGCTTTCCGACAGTTCGAACAGCGGCGACATGCGCGCGACCATGAAGATACCAGCCGTCACCATGGTTGCCGCGTGAATCAGTGCGGAGATCGGCGTCGGGCCTTCCATCGAATCCGGCAGCCAGACATGCAGCGGGAACTGCGCCGACTTACCCATTGCGCCGATGAAGAGGCAAATGCAGGCGGCCGTCAACAGACCCCAGTCCGTGCCGGGGAAAGTCAACGCCGCCAGTTCGGTGCGCTTCGCGAACACGTCGCCGTAGTTCATCGAACCGGCGAACGCGAACAGCAGGCCGATACCCAGCAGGAAGCCGAAGTCGCCGATACGATTCACGATAAACGCCTTCATGTTGGCGTAAATCGCACTCTCGCGAGTGAAGTAGAAACCGATCAGCAGGTACGACACCAGACCCACCGCTTCCCAGCCGAAGAACAGTTGCAGGAAGTTGTTGCTCATCACGAGCATCAGCATCGAGAACGTGAACAGCGCGATGTACGAGAAGAAGCGCTGGTAGCCGTCGTCGTCGGCCATGTAGCCGATCGTGTAGATGTGCACCATCAGCGACACGAAGGTCACCACGCACATCATCATCGCCGTCAGCGAGTCGACCAGGAAGCCGACTTCGAACTTCGTCTTGCCGATCGCCATCCATTCGTAGACGGTGGCGTTGAAACTCGCGCCGTCCATCACCTGGAAGAAGACGATGACAGAGAGGACGAAGGCAATCGCGACGCCGAGGATCGTGACCGAGTGCGCCCCGGCTCGCCCTACCGCCTTCCCGAACAGACCTGCAATCAGGGAACCGGCCAGCGGTGCCAGCGGGATCGCCAGCAGCAGGTTTTCATTGAGTATCGTGGACATAACCGCTTTTCCTGAAATTAACCTTTGAGCTGATCGAGATCCTCGACATTGATCGTGTCGAGGCTACGGAACAGGGTCACCAGAATCGCGAGGCCGATTGCCGCTTCCGCTGCTGCAACTGTCAGCACGAAGAAGACGAAGATCTGGCCGTGCACGTCACCGAGGTAATGCGAGAACGCGACGAAATTGGTGTTCACCGCGAGCAGCATCAGTTCGATCGCCATCAGGATGATGATGACGTTGCGACGGTTCAGGAAAATGCCGACGATGCTGATCGCAAACAGGATCGCGCCGAGGACAAGGTAATGGGCAAGGGTCAACATGATTTCTATCTCCTGTCCGCTCAGCTGTTCTTAGCCGGTGCCGAGTCGGCCGCTGCTGCTGCCGCTGCTGCGGCTTCTTCTGCCGCGACGGTTGCCGCGGTCTTTTCCGATGCCATCTTCACGACACGCACACGGTCCTGGGCTCGCACCTTGACCTGCTCGCTGACGTTCTGACGTTTGCTGTCTTTCTTGTGGCTCGTGGTCAGCGCAACCGCAGCGATGATCGCCACCAGCAGCACCAGACCGGCCACTTCGAACGCGAAGATGTAGTCGGTGTAGATCACCTTGCCGATGAGGCGCGTGTTCGACCAGTCGCCCATGCCATTCGCGGCGGCCGTGGTGTCGCGCAGCGCCGTGGCGGTCGCGCCGTAACCGTGCCAGAGGATCAGCGCGGTTTCGATCACGATGATCGCGCCCACCAGGGTGGCCATTGGCACGAAGCGTTTGAAGTCTTTGCGCAGCACGTCGACGTTGATGTCCAGCATCATCACGACGAACAGGAACAACACCATCACCGCGCCGACGTAGACCAGCACCAGCAGGATCGCGAGGAACTCGGCCTGCAGCAGCATCCAGATCGCGGCTGCGTTGAAGAACGCCAGCACCAGAAACAGTGCGGACGACACCGGGTTGCGCGAGGTGATCACCTTCAGCCCTGAAACCACCAGGAGCAGCGCGAAGATGTAGAACAGTACGGTCGTAAATTCCATGATTACCGGTTCATCGTTAGGCCATCGTCAGGCATTGTTCTTCGGCACCCGCGGCTGGCATACAACTGGCATACCGCCAGAACAGTCGCACAGGTGCGCCGTGCCGCGGCGTTCAGGCCGCGGCGCCCGGCCCGACAACAGGCCGTGATTGCTGCATTTACTGCCGCATTGACTACTTTATTAACTAAAGCGCTTCAACGATACGGTGCGTCGGCTGCCTTGTTCGCCGCGATCTCCGCTTCATAGCGATCGCCCACGGCCAGCAGCATGTCTTTCGTGAAGTACAGGTCGCCACGCTTCTCGCCGTGATACTCGAGAATGTGCGTTTCGACGATCGAATCGACCGGGCAGCTCTCTTCGCAGAAACCGCAGAAGATGCACTTGGTCAGGTCGATGTCGTAACGCGTGGTGCGGCGGGTGTTGTCCGCGCGCGTTTCCGACTCAATCGTAATGGCGAGCGCCGGGCACACCGCTTCGCACAGCTTGCAGGCGATGCAGCGCTCTTCGCCGTTTTCATAGCGGCGCAATGCGTGCAGGCCGCGGAAACGCGGGGAGATCGGGGTCTTCTCTTCCGGGAATTGCACGGTCACCTTGCGCTGGAACGTGTAACGTCCGGTCAGCGCGAGGCCTTTGAGCAACTCCGTGAGAAAGAAGGTCTTGAAAAAATTTTGGATTGCGGTCATGGGTTCATCCGCCCTTTAATTCCAGATGTTCAACGGCGACATGATCCAGAAACCGACCACCACCAGCCACACCACGCAGACCGGAATGAAGATCTTCCAGCCCAGACGCATGATCTGGTCATAGCGATAGCGCGGGAATGTGGCACGCGCCCAGATGAACACCGACAACAGCAGGAAAACCTTGGCGACGAGCCATACGATGCCCGGGACGAACGACAGGAAGCCGAACGGTGCGCTCCAGCCGCCGAGGAACAGTGTTGCAGCCAATGCCGAGATCACGATCATGTTGATGTACTCGGCGAGGAAGAACAGCGCGAACGCCATACCCGAGTAATCGATCATGTGGCCCGCGACGATTTCCGACTCCCCTTCCACCACGTCGAACGGGTGACGGTTCGTTTCGGCGATGCCCGAGATGAAGTACACGACGAACATCGGCAGCAGCGGAAGCCAGTTCCACGACAGGAAGTTCAAACCGTGCGACGCGAAGAAGCCGTGTTCCTGCGAACTGACGATGCCCGACAGGTTCAGCGTGCCGGCCGTCATCAGCACGACGACGAGCGCGAAGCCCATCGAGATTTCGTACGACACCATCTGTGCCGCGGCGCGCATGGCGCCAAGGAACGCGTACTTCGAGTTCGACGCCCAGCCCGCCAGAATCACGCCGTACACGCCGACTGACGAAATCGCCATCGCATACAGCAGACCCGCGTTGATGTCACCGAGCACCGCGCCCGCCTGGAACGGAATCACCGCCCAGACCGCGAAAGCCGGCACCACCACCATGATCGGCGCGATCATGTAGATCCAGCGGCTCGCCTGCGCCGGCTGAATCACTTCTTTCAGCAACAGCTTCAGCACGTCGGCGATCGGCTGCAGCAGACCTGCGGGGCCGACGCGGTTCGGGCCGAGACGCACGTGCATCCAGCCGATCAGCTTACGCTCCCACAGAATCAGGTAAGCCACGCACAGCAGGATCACGACGGCCACCACCAGGATGCGCACCAGTGCCCACACCGTGGGCCATGCCACACCGAGAAGCTGGGTGCCGCCCGAGTTGATCGTATCGAACAAGCTCATTTACGCCTTCTCCACCAGCAGTTCACCGAACAGGCTGCCCAGCGCTGCACCGGCAGGCGTAGCCGCCGATACGCGGACGACCGTCTCCGCAAGATTTGTGTCGCGCACGGCCGGCAACTGCACCGATTGCTCGCCCTGACGCACGCGCACCGCGTCGCCTTCCTTCAAACCCAGTTTGTCGAACAACGCAGCCGGCAGACCGACCGAGTTCGCTGCACGTGCCGCCGCGGTCAGATGCAGCGACTCGGCGCGACGCACCAGCGCGTCGGCGTGATAGATCGGCACGTTCGCAATACGCTCGAACTTGCCTTCCGCCGCTTTGACCGCCTTACCGCGCGTAACCGTAACGCCCGTCTTGTTCGACAGACGCGAGTTCAGTTCGCCGTCGCCGAGGGCGGCCGTGCGCACTTCTTCCGACGTGTCGAATTCGAAACCGGGGACGCCCAGCAGGCTACCGAGCACGCGCAATACCTTCCATGCCGGACGCGTATCGCCGAGCGGACGCACGACGCCGTTGAACGTCTGCACCGTACCTTCGGCGTTGACGAACGTACCGGCCGTTTCCGTGAACGGAGCGATCGGCAGCAGCACGTCGGCGTATTCCGCGCCGGTCTGGAACGGCGAGAGCACGACAACCATTTCAGCCTGCTTCAGCGCGGCCAGAGCCTGCGCCGGATTGGCCGTGTCGAACTCCGGTTCGACATTCAGAAGCACATAACCCTTGCGCGGCTGCTCGAACACTTCGCGAGCGTTCAGACCGCCCTCGCCCGGCAACGCGTTCACGAGATGCGCGCCGACCGTGTTGGCCGCTTCCGTGAGGAAGCCCAGCGTCGCGCCGGTCGCGTCCGCGATCCATTGCGCCGCGGCGTGAATGATGGCGAAGTCCGGATGACGGACCGCGCTGTTGCCCAGCAACACGAGGCGGCGTTCGCCCGTGGCGAGCGATTTCGCGATTCGCTTGTTCACATCCGTGGGCTGCGTGCCGGCGAAAGCTTCCGGCAGCGCCACGCCGTTGGCTTCCGACACCGCCCCGGCGATACCCGCCAGCGCGTCGAGCCAGGCCGACGGCGCCGCCACCACGCGCTCCGCTTGCGGAATCAGCGCGTCGTCATTGGTGGCCTGCACGAGTGTGAGCTTCGCGCCGCCCTTCGCGGCTTGACGCAGACGCGCGGCGAACAGCGGATGATCGCGGCGCAGATCCGAACCGATCACCAGTGCGGCGTCGACGTTCGACAGATCGGCGATAGCGGTGCCGAGCCACGGCGTACCGTTGAGCGCCGCGGAGAAATCCGACTGACGCAGACGGAAGTCGACGTTAGGCGTGCCGACTGCTTGCGCCAATTGTTTCAACAGGAACAGTTCTTCAACCGTGCTGTGCGCGCTGCCAAGCGCGGCCAGCGCGTTCGCGCCATGGTCGCTCTTGATGCCCTTCAAACCCTTCACCACATATTCGAGCGCGGTCTGCCAGTCGGCCTCGACCCACTTGCCGCCTTGCTTGAGCATCGGCTGAGTCAGACGCTCGGGGCTGTTCAGGCCTTCGTACGAGAAGCGGTCCTTGTCCGAAATCCAGCATTCGTTGATGGATTCGTTTTCGAACGGCAGAACACGCATCACGCGATTGTTCTTCACTTGCACCACGAGGTTCGCGCCGACGGAATCGTGCGGGCTCACCGACTTGCGGCGCGACAGTTCCCACGTGCGGGCGCTGTAACGGAACGGCTTGCTGGTCAGCGCGCCGACCGGGCACAGATCGATCATGTTGCCCGACAGTTCGGAATCCACCGTCTTGCCGACGAACGACGTGATTTCCGAATGCTCGCCGCGCCCCAGCATGCCGAGTTCCATCACGCCGGCCACTTCCTGGCCAAAACGGACGCAACGCGTGCAGTGGATGCAACGCGACATTTCTTCCATGGAGATCAGCGGGCCGACGTTCTTGTGGAACACCACGCGCTTTTCTTCGCTATAGCGCGAGGCCGACTTGCCGTAGCCCACGGCCAGATCCTGCAACTGGCACTCACCGCCCTGGTCGCAGATCGGGCAATCCAGCGGGTGGTTGATCAGCAGGAATTCCATCACGGCTTGCTGGCCCTTCACCGCCTTGTCCGACTTGGTGCGCACGATCATGCCGGCCGATACCGGCGTGGCGCATGCGGGCACGGCTTTCGGCATCTTTTCGACGTCAACCAGACACATCCGGCAGTTGGCCGCAATCGACAGCTTCTTGTGATAGCAGAAGTGAGGAATGTACGTGTCGACCTTATGCGCAGCCTGGATCACCATGCTGCCCTCGGGCACCTCAACTTTCTTGCCGTCTATTTCAAGTTCAACCATGATGGCCAATCTTCCTTAACCTGTTACCGCTCAATCGTTCGCCTGTTCATCGACTGCTTTCAGGCGATGAACCCCGCGGATGGCATGTTCTTCTGCGTGCTTATCTGCTGACTCAAGCTGCAACGGTTTCCGACGCCGCTGCTGCGCCGGCGTGACCGCCGACGAGGCAATGCTTGTGCGCGACGTGATATTCGAATTCATCCCAGTAGTGCTTGAGCATGCCGCGAACCGGCATGGCCGCTGCATCGCCGAGCGCGCAAATCGTGCGGCCCATGATGTTTTCAGCGACCGAGTTCAGCAGATCCAGATCTTCCGGACGGCCGAGCCCATGCTCGATACGATGCACGACGCGATACAGCCAGCCCGTGCCTTCGCGGCAAGGCGTGCACTGACCACACGATTCTTCGTAATAGAAATACGACAGACGCAACAACGAACGCACCATGCAACGCGTCTCGTCCATGACGATGACCGCGCCCGAACCGAGCATCGAGCCGGCCTTGGCGATCGAGTCGTAGTCCATGTCGGTCTGCATCATGATGTCGCCCGGAATCACCGGTGCCGACGAGCCACCAGGAATCACGGCCTTGATCTTCTTGCCGCCGCGCATGCCGCCGGCGAGGTCCATCAGTGTCGAGAACGGCGTGCCGAGCGGGATTTCGTAATTGCCCGGACGTTCGACGTCGCCAGCAACGGAGAAAATCTTCGTGCCGCCGTTATTCGGCTTGCCGATTTCGAGGTAATTCTGCGGACCGATCGCGAGCAGGAACGGCACTGCGGCGAACGTCTCGGTGTTGTTGATCGTGGTCGGCTTGCCGTACACGCCGAAGCTCGCCGGGAACGGCGGCTTGAAGCGCGGCTGGCCTTTCTTGCCTTCCAGCGATTCGAGCAGCGCGGTTTCTTCGCCGCAGATATAGGCGCCGTAACCGTGGTGCGCATGGAGTTCGAACGAGAAGCCCGAACCCATGATGTTTTCGCCGAGGAACCCCGCGCGGCGCGCTTCGTCCAACGCTTGTTCAAAGCGTTTGTAGACTTCCCAGATTTCGCCGTGGATATAGTTGTAGCCGACCGTGATGCCCATGGCGTACGCGCCGATGGCCATGCCTTCGATCAGCGAATGCGGATTGAAGCGCAGGATGTCGCGGTCTTTGAACGTGCCCGGTTCGCCTTCGTCCGAGTTGCAGACGAGATACTTCTGGCCGGGAAACTGACGCGGCATGAAGCTCCACTTCAAGCCGGTCGGGAAGCCTGCACCGCCGCGGCCACGCAGACCCGACGCCTTGACGTCGGCGATCACCTGCTCGGGCGGAATCTTCTCTTCCAGAATACGGCGCAGCTGGGCGTAACCGCCGCGCGCCACGTAGTCTTCGAGATGCCAGTTATCGCCGTTCAGGCCAGCGAGAATCAGCGGTTTGATGTGACGATCGTGTAAAGACGTCATTTCGAAAGTTCCTCGAGCAGCTGGTCGATCTTCGCGCGGCTCATGAAGCTGCACATGCGATGGTTGTTCACCAGCATCACCGGCGCGTCGCCGCACGAACCCATGCACTCACCTTCTTTGAGGGTGAACTTGCCGTCGGGCGTGGTTTCGCCGAAGTCGATGCCGAGCTTCTGCTTCAGATATTCAGCGGCGCTGTCCGAGCCACCGTCCGGGCCGAGCTGGCACGGCAGGTTGGTGCAGAGCGTGATCTTGTACTTGCCGACCGGCGAGGTCTCGTACATCGTGTAGAAGGTAGCCACCTCCTGCACGGCGACTGCCGGCATGCCGAGATAGTCCGCGACGAACTGCATGAGTTCGGGCGACAGCCAGCCATGCTCTTCCTGAGCAGTGGCCAACGCCGACATCACGGCGGACTGTTTCTGATCGACGGGATACTTGGCGATCGCGCGATCGATTTCTTTCAGGCCTTCAGCTGAGATCATTTTCAGACACGACTCTTTCAATTCCTACCGAACGAAAACCTGTCGCGCGCTGCATGATGCGACAGACCCGGCGTTCCTTTGCTTGACGCGCGCTTCGGTGCAATCTGAAGGCGCGCTCTGATGAATACGTCCTAGCGATCCACTTCGCCGAACACGATGTCCTGCGTGCCGATGATCGTCACGGCGTCGGCGATCATGTGGCCGCGCGCCATTTCATCCAGCGTGGACAGGTGTGCATAGCCCGGCGCGCGGATCTTCAGGCGATACGGCTTGTTGGCGCCGTCGGAGATCAGATAGATGCCGAATTCGCCCTTCGGATGCTCGACCGCGGCGTATGCTTCGCCTTCCGGCACGTGGAAGCCTTCCGTGAAGAGCTTGAAGTGGTGAATCAACTCTTCCATGTTCGACTTCATGCCCACACGCGACGGCGGCGCAACCTTGTGATTGTCGATCATCACGGGGCCCGGATTCTTACGCAGCCACTCAATGCACTGTTTCACGATCCGTGTGGACTGACGCATTTCTTCAACACGCACCAGATAGCGGTCGTAACAATCGCCATTCACGCCGACTGGAATGTCGAAATCGAGCTTGTCGTAGACTTCGTACGGCTGCTTCTTACGCAAGTCCCACTCGATGCCCGAGCCACGCAACATCGCGCCCGTCATACCGAGATTCAGCGCGCGTTCCGGGCTGACCACGCCGATACCGACCAGACGTTGCTTCCAGATCCGGTTGTCGGTGAGCAGCGTTTCGTATTCGTCGACGCACTTCGGGAAACGCGTAAAGAAGTCGTCGATGAAGTCGAGCAGCGAGCCCTGGCGGTTTTCGTTCATCTTCGACAATGCCTTCGCATTGCGAATCTTCGATGCCTTGTACTGCGGCATGGCGTCCGGCAGATCGCGATAGACACCGCCCGGACGATAGTAAGCCGCGTGCATCCGTGCGCCGGACACTGCTTCGTACACGTCCATCAGATCTTCACGTTCACGGAACGCGTACAGAAACACCGCCATCGCGCCGACGTCGAGCGCGTGCGCGCCGATCCACATCAGGTGGTTCAGCACGCGTGTGACTTCATCGAACATCACGCGGATGTATTGCGCGCGCACCGGCACCTCGATGCCGAGCAGCTTTTCGATCGCCATCACATAGCCGTGCTCGTTGACCATCATCGACACGTAGTCGAGACGGTCCATGTACGGCACCGACTGGATGAATGTTTTGGTTTCGGCGAGCTTTTCAGTCGCGCGATGCAGCAGGCCGATGTGCGGATCGGCGCGCTGGATGACTTCGCCGTCGAGTTCGAGCACGAGGCGCAGCACGCCGTGCGCTGCCGGGTGCTGAGGGCCGAAGTTGAGCGTGTAGTTCTTGATCTCTGCCATGGCGTTCTCTTAGTGTTTCAGACCGCCATAGCGATCTTCGCGGATCACGCGCGGCGTGATTTCTCGCGGCTCGATCGTCACAGGCTGATAGACGACGCGCTTCTCTTCCGGGTCATAACGCATTTCGACGTAGCCGGAGACAGGGAAATCTTTACGGAACGGGTGACCAATGAAACCGTAGTCGGTCAGGATGCGGCGCAGGTCCGGGTGGCCTTCGAAAACGATGCCGTACAGGTCGAATGCTTCGCGCTCGTACCAGTTGACCGAATTCCAGATCTCGACGACAGACGGCAGGATCGGCACTTCGTCGTCCGGTGCGAACACACGCAGACGCAGACGCCAGTTGTTCTGCACCGACAACAAATGCAGCACGGCCGCGAAACGCGGGCCGTCGTAAGCGCCCTCGGCGTATGTTTGATAGTCGACGCCGCACAGATCCACGCATTGCTCGAAACCGAGCGAGCGGTCGTCGCGCAGACGCGTTGCCACGTTGAGGTAGTCGCCAGCCTTCACGACGATCGTCAACTCACCGATTGCTTCGCTGAGGTTCAGCAGGAGGCCGCCAAAGGCCGCCTCGAGGTTCGCTTTCAGGGTCTCGAGTTTGCTTGCCATATTGTGGGGGAGGCGTTGGCCTTATTGACGGGCGATTGTGTTGGTGCGTCGAATCTTGGCCTGTAGCTGGATCACGCCGTACACCAGCGCTTCCGCCGTGGGCGGACAACCCGGCACATAGACGTCGACCGGCACGATCCGGTCACAGCCACGGACCACCGAATACGAGTAGTGGTAATAGCCACCGCCGTTCGCGCACGAGCCCATCGAGATCACCCAGCGCGGCTCGGCCATCTGGTCATAGACCTTGCGCAGAGCCGGCGCCATCTTGTTGCACAGTGTGCCGGCGACGATCATCACGTCCGACTGACGCGGACTCGGACGAAACACCACACCGAAACGGTCGAGGTCATAACGGGCAGCGCCCGCGTGCATCATCTCGACCGCACAGCATGCAAGACCGAACGTCATCGGCCACAACGAGCCGGTGCGCGTCCAGTTGATCAGCTTGTCAGCCGTGGTGGTGACAAACCCTTCCTTCAAGACCCCTTCGATACTCATTTGCTTTCCACTCCAGACGGGGCGGCAAGCCTTGGCCACCCACGCAAACCGGCGATTAATCCATCATTCCCAGTCGAGGCCGCCCTTCTTCCAGATATAGGCGAAGCCCAGCAGGAACTCGAGCAGGAAAATCATCATTGCCATGAAGCCGGGCCAGCCGATGTCGCGCAAGGCAACGCCCCACGGGAACAGGAACGCGGTTTCAAGGTCGAAAATGATGAAGAGAATGGCGACGAGGTAATAGCGCACGTCGAACTTCATGCGCGCATCTTCGAATGCTTCGAAGCCGCACTCGTACGGTGCGTTTTTCTCGGTATCGGGCTTGTTGGGACCGAGGATCTTGCCGATACTGACCAGTGCTACGCCTAAACCGGTGCCCACAACGAGGAACAACAAGACGGGGAAATAGGCTGCGAGGTTCAAGACTATCCTCAATCGGTTGGTTCTGAGTGCCGTCAGGAGCATAGCACTCCTGACGCGAAATCACTTCCGAAATGCACACGCCGCAAGTCCAACGCAAGCCGCACGCCAGAAGTGAAAATGCCAGCCGAAGCGAAGCAAGCGGCTGGCATTTAGATAACATTTTGGTGCCGACGGCGAGACTCGAACTCGCACAGCTTTCGCCACTACCCCCTCAAGATAGCGTGTCTACCAATTTCACCACGTCGGCACTGCATGCAATCCGGGAAAACAACTTATAAAACCCGCGAATCGCTTCAAGACTTAGATTGTAACTGGTCTAAACAGATTGTTCAACGCACAAAAGCACGTTTGAACGAAAATTTATTTCGGCACGTCGGTTGCCGGGACGGAGGCGGCCGATGCCGGCAAAACAGCCGAGCCACCTGCCGGTGCCGAAACAGCCGATGCAGCAACCGGTGCAGTCACAGCCGCGCCCAGCACGCCTGCCGAAGGTTTCGAGCGGTACGCGCCGAGGTAAGTGAGCGTCAGCGTGGTGACAAAAAACACCGCGGCGAGCACCGCCGTTGTACGCGACAAAAAGTTTGCCGAACCGGTCGCGCCGAACAGGCTGCCCGACGCGCCGCTACCAAAAGCTGCGCCCATATCGGCGCCTTTGCCGTGTTGCAGCAAGACAAGGCCGATGACCCCGAGTGCCGACAACAGCTGAACGACGATAATCAATGTTTTCAAATACAGCATCACACTCACCTGAGTCTTTATTTAACCGCGCCACACACTACGTGTTTCACGGGATGGGGTCATCCTCGCCAAGGCGCCCTGCTTAACCGGCGACGCTCGTTGCGGCCGCCGCCTTGCAGATCGCCAGGAAATCCTGGTCTTTCAACGACGCGCCGCCGATCAGGCCACCGTCGATATCCGGCTGGCGGAACAATTCTTCCGCGTTTTCCGGCTTCACACTGCCGCCATACAACAGCGGCACATCCGCGACCGCCGCGCCCTTTGCCGCCAGACGCGCACGCAGGAACGCATGGACTGCCTGCGCCTGCTCCGAGCTTGCACTTTTGCCGGTGCCGATCGCCCAAACCGGCTCATACGCGACAACCAGCCGCGCAGCCTCTTGCACCGACAATTTCGCCAGCACTTCTTCCAGTTGCGCGCCGACCACCTGCTCGGTCGAACCGGCCTCGCGCTCTTCAAGCGTTTCGCCGACACAGACGATCGGCGTCAAACCCGCTTCCAGCACGCGCTGCGTTTTCACCGCGACCAGTTCAGCGCTTTCGCGATGATAGGCACGGCGTTCCGAGTGGCCGACGATCGCGAGCGTGGCGCCGAACTCCGCCACCATCGGCGCGGCCACTTCGCCGGTATAGGCGCCATGCGTGAACGCTGACACGTCCTGCACGCCCCATACGACCCGGCTGCCTTCCAGCAACGATCGAGACTGCGCGAGGTACGGACTCGGCACGCAAACCCCGACGCGCACGTCGGCCGGCAATTCGCCCGCGCCCTGCGCCACCGCTTGCAACAGCGTGGCATTTTCGACGAGGCACCCGTGCATCTTCCAGTTACCGACTACCAGCTTGGCTCGTTGTTTCGACATCGTCTCGTCTTGTCTTGGCGGCGGACTTTGTTTGCGCTAACAGTCCGCCTTTCGGTTTCATGCGGCGTGCGCAAAACGCGCAATTTTACTGCGTGGGGTGGATCGGGTCAAACCGACCGCGTCAAGCGTCCTGACCCCAAGACAGTACGATCTTGCCGACATGCGTGCTGCTCTCCATCAGCGCGTGCGCGTCGGCAGCCTGCGCGGCTGGAAATACGCGATGCACCACTGGCTTGATGCGGCCATCTTCGAGATGCGGCCAGACATGCTGCTTCAACTGCGCGGCAATCTTCGCCTTGAATTCGATCGGCCGCGGACGCAGCGTCGAACCGGTCACCGTCAAACGGCGGCGCAAGACTTCGTTCAGGTTCAGTTCCGCTTTCGCGCCGCCCAGCAACGCGATCAATACGATGCGGCCGCCGTCGGCCAATGCCGTGAGCTCGCGCGACACATAACTGCCCGCCACCATGTCGAGCACCACGTCGACGCCGCGGTCGTTGGTCAGCGACTTGATCACCTCGACGAAATCTTCAGTCTTGTAGTTGATCGCCCGCTCGGCGCCCAACGCTTCACATGCACGGCACTTCTCGTCCGAGCCGGCCGTCGCGAACACGCGAAAGCCGAGCGCATGCGCAATCTGGATCGCCGTCACGCCGATGCCACTCGAACCGCCCTGCACCAGCAGCGTTTCGTTCGGCGCGCCTTCGCCCTTGCCGAGTTGCGCACGGTCGAACACATTGCTCCACACCGTGAAGAACGTTTCCGGCAGTGAAGCCGCTTCGACATCGGACAAACCGGCCGGTACCGGCAGGCATTGCAGCAACGGCGCGACTGCGTATTCCGCATAACCGCCGCCGGCCAGCAACGCGCACACGCGATCGCCAACCTTCAGACCGAACGGGTTGTTCTTCTCGTCGATCGACCCTTCGACGATTTCGCCCGCCACTTCCAGCCCCGGCAGATCCGACGCACCCGGCGGCGGCGCATAGCCGCCTTTGCGCTGGAACACGTCCGGACGGTTGATGCCGGATGCGGCCACCTTGATCAGCACCTCGCCTGCTTTCGGCTGCGGCATGGGCCGCTCAGCCAGCTTCAGGACGTCCGGCGCTCCGAATTCGGTGATTTCGATCGCTTTCATCTGCGTCAACTCCAAGATTGGATTGCGTTGCATGCCGGGATGAACACTAGAGTACCCGTTTCTCATTACCTGCAACGCAATCCATCCTGCACCCTTCATAAAAAACGGCCGGCGCGCATTCGCGCTGCCGGCCGTTGTCTGTTACCGCATTACTGCGGCGTCGGTTCGCCTTGCGGCGCGCCGTTTGCACCTTCATTCAGCAACGCCTTGGCCGACAAACGCACGCGGCCCTTTTCGTCCGTCTGGATGACCTTGACCTTCACTTGCTGGCCGTCCTTCAGATAGTCGTTGATGTCCTTGATGCGCTCGTTGGCGATTTCGGAAATGTGCA
The DNA here is from genome assembly GCF_031585635.1 of Paraburkholderia sp. FT54. Taxonomy (NCBI): domain Bacteria; kingdom Pseudomonadati; phylum Pseudomonadota; class Betaproteobacteria; order Burkholderiales; family Burkholderiaceae; genus Paraburkholderia; species Paraburkholderia sp. FT54. The sequence continues at coordinate 2,876,950 of NZ_CP134195.1, forward strand.
GCAGACCATCCTTGCCCGGCAGGATGTTGACGATCGCGCCGAAATCGAGCAGCTTGAGCACGGTGCCTTCGTACACTTGGCCCACTTCGACTTCCAGCGTGATGTTCTCGATACGCTTCTTCGCTTCGGCCATGCCTTCGCTGCTGGTGCTGGCGATGGTGACGACGCCGTCGTCCGAGATATCGATCGTCGTGCCGGTTTCTTCGGTCAGCGCGCGGATCACCGAACCACCCTTGCCGATCACGTCGCGGATCTTTTCCGGATTGATCTTGATGGTGATCATGCGCGGTGCGTAGTCCGACAGCACCGTGTTCGCGCCCGACACCGCCGAGGTCATCTTGCCGAGGATGTGCAGACGGCCTTCCTTCGCTTGCGCGAGGGCAACCTGCATGATTTCCTTGGTGATGCCCTGGATCTTGATGTCCATCTGCAGCGCGGTCACGCCTTGCTCCGTGCCCGCCACCTTGAAGTCCATGTCGCCGAGGTGATCTTCGTCGCCGAGGATGTCGGTCAGCACGGCAAACTTGTTGCCTTCCAGGATCAGGCCCATGGCGATGCCGGCGACGTGCGCCTTCATCGGCACGCCGGCGTCCATCAGCGCGAGGCAGCCGCCGCACACCGAAGCCATCGACGAGGAACCGTTCGATTCCGTGATTTCCGACACCACGCGAATCGAGTAGCCGAATTCGTCGGCGCTCGGCAGGCACGCAGCCAGCGCACGCTTGGCCAGACGGCCGTGACCGATTTCACGGCGCTTCGGCGAACCGACGCGGCCCGTTTCGCCAGTCGCGAACGGAGGCATGTTGTAGTGAAGCATGAAGCGTTCGCGGTACTCGCCTTCGAGCGCGTCGATGTTCTGCTCGTCGCCCTTCGTGCCCAGCGTGGCCACCACCAGCGCCTGCGTTTCGCCGCGCGTGAACAGTGCCGAACCGTGAGTACGCGGCAGCACGCCGGTACGGATTTCGATCGGACGCACCGTGCGCGTGTCGCGGCCGTCGATACGCGGTTCGCCGTTCAGGATCTGCGTACGGACGATCTTCGCTTCGATGTCGAACAGCACGTTGCCGACGGTTGCCTTGTCGGCCGCCACCGTGCCGCCTGCTGCGGCGTCTTCTTCCAGCTTCGCCGACGTGGCTGCGTAGACTTCCTTCAGCTTGGTCGAACGGGCTTGCTTGTCGCGCAGTTGGTACGCGGCGAGCAGGTCGGCTTGCGCCAGTTCCGTCACGCGCGCGATCAGCGGCTCGTTCTTCGCCGCCGGTTGCCAATCCCATTCCGGCTTGCCGCCTTCGCGGACCAGTTCGTGGATCGCGTCGATCGCGATCTGCATTTGCTCATGGCCGAACACCACGCCGCCGAGCATCACTTCTTCGCTCAGTTGCTGCGCTTCCGATTCCACCATCAGCACCGCGCGTTCCGTACCGGCGACGATCAGGTCGAGCGCCGATTCCTTCATTTGCGGACGCGTCGGGTTCAACACGTATTCGTTGTTGATGTAGGCCACGCGTGCTGCGCCGACCGGGCCGTTGAACGGCAGACCCGACACGGCGAGCGCCGCCGACGCGCCGATCAGCGCGGGAATGTCAGCGGGGATTTCGGGGTTCAGCGACAGGACGTGGATCACGACCTGGACTTCGTTGTAGAAGCCTTCCGGGAACAGCGGACGCAGCGGTCTGTCGATCAGGCGCGAGATCAGCGTTTCGCCTTCCGACGGACGGCCTTCGCGGCGGAAGAAGCCACCGGGGATCTTGCCGGCCGCGTAGGTCTTTTCGAGGTAGTCGACGGTCAGCGGGAAAAAGTCCTGACCCGGCTTGGCCGTCTTGGCGCCGACCACGGTGGCCAGCACCACGGTATCTTCGACGTCGACGATCACGGCACCGCTCGCCTGGCGAGCGATTTCGCCGGTTTCGAGGCGAACCTTATGTTGTCCCCACTGAAATTCTTTGACGATCTTATTGAACATAGTCATTGCTTTTCCTCTTCGTAATACCGCGCGGACCAGAAGCGGCGCGGCAACGCCAGGACCGGCGCCGCATGGGAAGAGTAGTGTTATGCCATTCCAGAGAGCCACGCCCTACATCGAGTACGCGCGCGAACCGCTGGAATGACACAAAGCTCCGCCCCTGAAGCCCGGCCGTGAATCCCTTATTTGCTGCTTTGCTCTACTGCTTTACTGCTCCTGCCTGCCCCCGCCGCATGAACCGGCATGCCACTGCGGAGAACAGCCGGCGCGCATCACATGAAGCGCACCGTGCAAAAACAAAATGCCTGTATCAGTGGAACTGACACAGGCATCTTGCTGAACGACTGGCCGATTACTTACGCAGACCCAGCTTCTCGATCAGTGCGCGGTAACGATCCGCGTCCTTACCCTTCAGGTAGTCGAGCAGCTTACGACGGCGGCTCACCATGCGCAGCAGACCGCGGCGGCTGTGGTGATCTTTCGTGTGTGCCTTGAAGTGAACGGTCAGTTCGTTGATGCGGGTCGTGAGCAGCGCGACCTGAACTTCGGGGGAGCCGGTGTCGTTAGCTGCGCGTGCGAATTGCGCAACGACTTCGGACTTCTTGCTTGTTTCAACTGCGGACATGTCGATTTCCTTAAGAACTAGACAGGCGGTCACGGAAGAAAGGCCGTGCCGTGGGTTACCCGTGTGCTTTCAATATTGCCGACGCACCTTTGACAAAGGCTCGCCTCACAACGGGACGCGTATTGTAGCACAGCCGATTCCGGCCGCGAAGCCCGCTGTGTCGGGCGATGGCGCGCGCCGCGCCTGCGTCACGGCCGCTTCATCTTGCAGACACTCGGCAAGACGGTGCGCTCGGGCGGCAACGCCAGCACCGTGCGAAAACCGTAGCCGGAGCCTTCGTTATCGAAATGCACGCCCGGCGCACCGGCTTTGTCCATCTCCATCACGTAAAGGGGCTGGATCAATTGATGGTCGGCGGCGCGCATCCACGAGGCGTGGAAGCCGTTGTCGAACTTGATGCCCTCGAGGGCTTTCGCCACCGCCGTCGGGTCGGCACTGCCGGCGCGAGTCATCGCGGCGGCCAGGGTTTCGATCATCAACGGCATGCGCAGCACCGGGTAATCGTCCTGCGCGGCCGGGAAGCGCGCCCGGAAGGCGGCGTACCAGGCGTCGGACGCCGCGCCGCCGGCGTTGGGGTGCCAGTCGGCGACCGCTATCACGTGGCCGACGCCGGCGTCGCCCAAGGCCGCGGGCGCGCCCAGACTGTTGCCGTAGAACGTGTAGAACTTCGTGTCCAAGCCCTGCTCGCGCGCGGCCTTGACGAGCAGCGTCAGGTCGTTGCCCCAGTTGCCCGTGATCACCGCGTCCGCGCCGCTCGCACGGATCTTCGCGATGTACGGCGCAAAGTCCTTCACGCGGCCGATCGGATGAAACTCGTCGCCGACCACCGCGATATCCGGACGCTTCGTCGCCAGCGTCGAACGCGCGAGGCTGCTGACGTCGTGCCCGAAGCTGTAATCCTGGTTCAGCAGGTAGACTTTTTTCACCGCCTTGTCGCGCTGGATCACGTCGGCCAGCGCGTCCATGCGCATGCCCGCGTGCGCGTCGAAGCGGAAATGCCAGAAGCTGCAGTTGGCGTTGGTCAGCGCGGGGTCGTCGGCGGAATAGTTGAGGAACAGTTCACGGTTGGCCGGTTCGCGGCTGTTCTGCTTGTCGATCGCGCCGATCAGCGCGGCGGCGACCGCCGAGCTGTTGCCCTGCATGATGTAGCCGATATGGCGGTCGGCGGCCGCGCGCAGTTGTGTGAGCGCTTCTTCGGTGCCGCCCTTGCTGTCGAGCACGACCAGTTCGAACGGATGCGCGCCGTCGGCGAGCTTCACGCCGCCGTGCGCATTGACCTGTTCGACGCCAAAGCGCAAGTTGCGCTCCACCGCCGCGCCCGCGTTGGCGAACGGGCCGGACATGCCTTCGATCAGCGCCAGTTGGATCGGAGCGCCGGTGGGTTTGCTCGCGGGCTTTGTAACCGCGTTGGCTGCCACGTTAGCCGCGGTGCCGGCCACCGGTTTAGTCGCAGTCGCGCCCGGCTCGCTCGCCGCATAAGCAAGCGCGGCCACCGCGGCCATCGATATCGCCGCCAGCGCCGCTGCCGCCTTCCGTTGCCACTTCGCCATCGTCATCGCCCCGCCTGATTGGTGAAAGCGCGGATCATAGGTCGTTCGGGACGGAATAAGCAAGCCGGCGCAAGCGTTATCGTATTGCCCGGCCGGCTCGTCACGAAGCGCAAATCTTTTGCCGCAGCGCGTGTCAAAATAATGCGTCTCGATGATAAAAACCGCTACTCACACGCCATCGGAGGAATACATGTTCAACCGCCATCACAGCACGGCGGCCTCGATCGGAGCGCCGGCCGCAGGGCGCCTGCGCCGCGCGGCGCTCGTCTGTCTGAGCGCACTGGCGCTCGCCGGCTGCGTGCAGCCGTGGCAGCAATACACCCAGGGCGCGGACGAATCGACCATCGTCGCGCGCCTCGGCCCGCCGCGCGAAAGCTACGACCTGCCGAACGGCGGCAAGCGGCTGATGTGGCCGACCCAGCCGATGGGCGAAACCACCACCGCGGCCGACATCGACGCGGCCGGCAAGATCGTCAACGTGCGCCAGGTGCTGCAGCCCAACGAGTTCTATCGCGCGGAAATCGGCAAATGGACCAAGAGCGACGTGCTGGTGAACTTCGGCCGCCCGGTCGAAACGTCGTATTTCCCGCTGATGAAGCGCGAAGTCTGGACCTACCGCTATCTGGAAGACAACGTCTGGTACATGATGTACAGCTTTTATTTCGACGAGCAGGGCATTGTGCGCCTCACGCAGAAAACGCCCGATCCGTTGCACGATCCGGATCGCCGCAGCCTCTTCTGAGCGCCGCCGTACCCGATCGCATGCATCTACGAAGCCGCCTCACCGGGCGGCTTTTTTTTATTTATGGCGCATGGTGGCGCTTTTTATTTCGCGCACGACGGATTTATTTTTTGTTAGAAAGGCTTTCGTAAGCATTGATTCAACGCTGGTCTCTCTTGAGGCCGCACGAGCGCAGCCGTGAATTCGCGCCGAATCAATGCGCCCCCTTATGGAGCCGCTATCGATGAACCGTCCCAAACGTCTGCTGGTCGCCAACGTCGCATGGGCGCATGAAACCGCCGTGCGCAATCCCGAGTTCTTCCGCGATCTGGTACGCGGCCAGAATCCCCACGTGCTGTGGATCGGCTGCTCGGACAGCCGCGTGCCCGCCGAGACCATCACGCATTGCGAGCCGGGCGACCTGTTCGTCCACCGCAACATCGCCAATCTCTTTCAACCCGACGACGACAATTCGGCGAGCGTCCTCGAATACGCGGTGAAGGTGCTGAAGGTCGGCCACGTGGTCGTCTGCGGCCACTACGGATGCGGCGGCGTGCGCGCCGCGCTGTTACCGCCCGAGCCGGGCCTGCCGCATGTGAATCGGCGGATCGCGCCACTCTGCATGCTGGCCAAAGCGCATCACGAAGAATTGCAGGGCCACGAGAGCGAACGTGAACGTGTCAACCGCCTCGCCGAACTGAACGTGCTCGAACAGGTGCGTGGGTTGCGCGCGCACCCCATCGTGCGGGACGCCGATCCGGCACCGCTCGTGCACGGCTGGATCTTCGCGCTCGAAGACGGGCGCATCAAGGTGCTCACATCCGGCTACGAAGCCGACGACGCCATGACCTGCACGACCGCCGCCCACAGCTCCGCCTAGCGCGACACTTCGGCGACACCTCATGCGAATCCGATCCGGTTCAGCCTTCGCCATCTGCCAGGCTCCACTCCTCACTGCACCGACACCATGAACCTTCGAGCTTTTTTCTCCACGTTTCAGCGCGACCTGCTTGCGGGCACGGTCGTTTTTCTGGTGGCACTGCCGCTCTGTCTGGGCATCGCCAATGCATCGGGCGTCGAACCGTTTGCCGGGCTCGTCTCGGGCATTGTCGGCGGCCTGGTCGCGGCGGTGCTGAGCGGCTCGCGCTTGAGCGTGAGCGGGCCGGCCGCGGGCCTCGTCGTGATCGTCGTGGACGGCATCGCGCAGCTTGGCAGCTTCTCCGCGTTCCTGCTGGCCGTGCTGCTGTCCGGCGCGATCCAGTTCGGTTTCGGCATGCTCAAAGCCGGCCGGTTTGCCGCCTATGTGCCCTCGCCGGTAATCAAGGGCATGCTCGCGGCCATCGGCGTGCTACTGATCGTCAAGCAGTTTCCGCTTGCGCTCGCGCTGTCCGGCGTGGATGCGGCGCCGGGTACGCAAGCCGTCGCGCAGACCGCCGGCGCGGTGGCCACGCCGTTCGGCTCGATTTCGCTGGCGGCATGCGTGATCACCCTGCTGTCGCTGGCGATTCTGATCGGCTGGGAAACCCGCGCATTTCGACGCTTCGCACTGGTGCGCCGCGTACCGGCGCCGCTCGCCGTCGTTCTGTTGGGCATCGGCGCGACGTTGCTGCTCAGCGTGCTGGTGCCGTCGCTCGCGCCGCCGGCCGAACATCGGGTTGCCCTGCCGCCGCTGGAATCGTTCGCGGCGTTGCAACTCGCATTGGAATGGGCCGATTTCGGGCCGCACTTCGCGCAACTCGTCAATCCCGATGTGTGGCGCGTCGCGATCACGCTGGCGATCGTCGCGAGTCTCGAGACGCTGCTGAGCCTTGAAGCCGTCGAGCAAATCGATCCCGAACGGCGCGCCGCGCCGCCGGATCGCGAGTTGAAGGCGCAAGGCGTGGGCAATCTGATTGCCGGCGCGATCGGCGGCTTGCCGATCACGTCGGTGATCGTGCGCAGTTCGGCCAACGTGCATGCGGGCGCGCAAAGCCGGCTCTCGGCGATCATTCACGGCGTGTTGCTGCTCATCAGCGTGTTTGCGCTCACTAGTGTCATCAACCTGATTCCACTGGCCTGCCTCGCGGCGATCCTGATCTTCACTGGGCTGAAGCTCGCCAAACCGTCACTGTTCGTCGCCGTCGCGAAGCAGGGTTTCGCGCCGTTCGCGCCGTTTATAGTCACGCTGGTCGGCGTGCTCGCGACCGACCTGCTGATCGGCATCGTGCTCGGCACTCTGTGCAGCGTGCTGCTCGCGCTGTATGCGAATCTGCGCAGCCCGATCGTGCTCGCGCAACACGGCGATCACTATCTGCTGTCGTTTCGCAAGGACGTGTCGTTTCTCGGCAAAGTGGCGCTCAAGCACTACCTGCAGCAGGTTCCCGACGGCTCCACCTTGATCGTCGATGCGACACGCGCCGATTTCGTCGACCACGACGTGCGCGAACTGCTCGACACGTTCGCGGCCGATGCGCCACGCCGCGGCATCGCCGTCGAAGTGCGGCATCAGGTGCAGGCACAGGCACGCGCGTCTCGCGGCTGGTCGATGCGACGCACGGCGACGGAGTAACGCCGTTCGCAATGAACAAAGCCCCGTGCCAATCAAGGCACGGGGCTTCGTTTGCTACTCACACGACGGACACGCGGTCGCGCGTGTCAACGCATCGCTTTCAGCTCACTCACTCCGAACGTTGCGGATTCAACTTGTCCGCGTTCGAATACAGCTTGTTGAGCGCCGAGATATACGCCTTCGCCGAAGCCGCCACGATATCCGGATCAGTGCCCACGCCGTTGACGATGCGCCCGCTCTTCGACAGACGCACGGTCACTTCGCCTTGCGCCTGCGTGCCGGTGGTGATCGCGTTCACCGAGTACAGCAGCAGTTCCGAACCGCTGCCCACTTCCGTTTCGATCGCGTTCAGCGTGGCGTCGACTGGGCCGTTGCCGCGCGCTTCACCGGTCACTTCCTTGCCTTCCACCGAGAATACGATTTTCGCGTGCGGCTGCTCGCCGGTTTCCGAATGTTGCGACAGCGACAGGAATTTGTAGTGCTCTCTCTCCTGTGCCTCGGCGGATTCTTCCGTGACGATCGCGATAATGTCTTCGTCGAAGATTTCCGATTTGCGGTCGGCCAGTTCCTTGAAGCGCGCGAACGCCGTGTTCAATTCGGCTTCGCTATCCAGCGCGATGCCCAGTTCCTGCAGACGCTGCTTGAACGCGTTACGGCCCGACAGCTTGCCGAGCACGATCTTGTTCGCGCTCCAGCCCACGTCTTCGGCGCGCATGATTTCGTAGGTGTCGCGAGCCTTCAGCACGCCGTCCTGATGAATGCCCGACGCGTGCGCAAACGCGTTCGCGCCGACCACCGCCTTGTTCGGCTGCACGACGAAACCGGTGATCTGCGAGACCAGCTTCGAAGCGGGCACGATCTGCGTGGTATCGAGACCGATATCGAGGCCGAAGTAATCCTTGCGGGTCTTCACCGCCATCACGATTTCTTCGAGCGACGTGTTGCCCGCGCGCTCGCCGAGGCCGTTGATCGTGCACTCGACCTGACGCGCGCCACCGATTTGTACGCCGGCCAGCGAATTCGCCACCGCCATGCCGAGGTCGTTATGGCAATGCACCGAGAACACCGCTTTATGCGAGTTCGGAATGCGTTCGCGCAATGTTTTCACGAGCTGGCCGTACAGCTCCGGCACGCCATAACCGACCGTATCCGCGATGTTGATGGTGGTCGCGCCTTCGGCGATCACCGCTTCCAGCACGCGGCACAGAAAATCCATGTCCGAGCGGCTGCCGTCTTCCGGCGAGAACTCGACGTCGTCGGTGAATTTGCGGGCGAAACGGACTGCCAGCCTGGCCTGCTCGAACACCTGGTCCGGCGTCATGCGCAGCTTCTTTTCCATGTGCAACGGCGAGGTTGCGATAAACGTGTGGATGCGGAAGTGATCGGCCGGTTTGAGCGCGTCGGCCGCGCGCTGGATGTCTTTGTCGTTCGCGCGGGCGAGCGAGCAAACCGTGCTGTCCTTGATCAGGCCTGCGATCGTATGGATCGAATCGAAGTCGCCATTCGAGCTTGCCGCGAAGCCTGCTTCGATCACGTCCACTTTCATCCGCTCGAGTTGCTTGGCGATACGGATTTTCTCTTCTTTCGTCATCGACGCGCCGGGCGATTGCTCGCCGTCTCGCAACGTGGTGTCGAATATGATCAGTTTGTCGGACATGTCGAGTCTCCTGCGGAGTCGTTCAATTGTGGGGATGGGAAATTGGAATTCGGCTGTCTGCGCCACCGCTGGCGGCACTCGATCACGGAGAAGGCGGACGGAGGGTAAAAACGATCAGCGCGACCAAAAGCGTTCGCAATCAGCGCGGCGTACGTTCCAACACAGGCACGCTAGCGGCGCTCCGCCTGGCGAGGCTCGTTGCGCGGTTCGAAAAGGAACGTGAACGCCTTGATCCGACGACTATAGCGACATTCCCGCCAGCGTGCAATTAGCGCCGGACCTGCCTACGGAGCGCTGCCGGGCGCCGCCGAACGGGCTCGTCGAACGAAAAACGGCGGCCCGAAGGCCGCCGTTTTCCCGTGTCGAGCGCAGCAGCACGCGCGAGCGAACAGTTACCTGTCTGCTGTCACCGAGCGAGCCGGATTAGCCCTGCCCCGTATCGCCTGATAGCCCCAGAACACGTAACCCGACAGGCCATACAGCACGAACAGGCCGAACAGCATTAGCGGTGGATCGGAGGACACCAGCACGAACGCGACCACCACCAGCAGAATCACGCCGAACGGCACGCGATGCCGCACGTCGAGCGCCTTGCCGCTATAGAACGGCGCGTTCGACACCATCGTCACGCCCGCGTAGATGGTCAGCACGAAGGCCACCCACGGCAGCCAGACCAGCTTGAGCGGCACGCGGTTGTCGGTGGCGAGCCACACAAAACCGGCGATCAGCGCCGCCGCGGCCGGGCTCGGCATGCCCTGGAAGAAACGCTTGTCGACCACGCCGATGTTCGTGTTGAAACGCGCGAGACGCAGCGCCGCGCCCGAACAATAGACGAATGCCGCGAGCCAGCCCCAGCGGCCGAGGTCCTTCAGAATCCACTCGTACATTACCAGCGCCGGCGCCACGCCGAACGACACCATGTCCGACAGGCTGTCGAACTGCTCGCCGAACGCGCTTTGCGTATGCGTCATGCGGGCAACGCGGCCGTCCATGCCGTCGAGCACCATGGCCACGAAGATCGCGATGGCCGCGACCTCGAAACGCACATTCATGGCCTGCACGACGGCAAAGAAGCCGCAGAACAGCGCCGCCGTGGTGAACGCATTCGGCAGCAGATAAATGCCGCGCTTTCTCAGGAACTGCTGACGCTGCGCGCGCCGGCTGTCGACCGCCGCCTCGGTCACCATCGGCTTGTTACGGCGGAACGGACGCGGAAGCGGTCCGCTGTTACGGGGTCGACGCGGTTTGAATGCGGCCATTCGGAAAACCTCCTTGGTGCCGCTTTATAGTTCAGCGAGAATCGTGGACGACGCCGAAACCTTCTCGCCGATCGACACACGCGGACGGCTGCCCACTGGCAGATACACGTCGACGCGCGAACCGAAGCGGATAAATCCGTACCGTTGACCACGGGTGAGCGGCTCACCTGCCCGTACGTAGCAAAGAATGCGCCGCGCGATCAGGCCGGCGATCTGCACCGAGGTCACCGTCTGGCCGCCGGCCGTTTCGATCACCACCGCATTGCGCTCATTTTCGGTGGAAGCCTTGTCCACCGCGGCATTCAGATACGCGCCCGGGAAATATTCGACCTTGGAGATCGCGCCATCCACCGGCGAGCGTTGCGAGTGGACGTTGAAGACGTTCATGAACACGCTGATCTTCAGCGCTTCACGATTGGCATACGGATCATGCGCGGTTTCGACGGCGACGATACGGCCGTCGGCCGGGCACAGCACGGCATTCGCCTGGGTGGGAATCGGGCGCGCCGGATCGCGGAAGAACTGCACGACGAAGATCAGGATGAGCCAGAACAGCCATGAAAAGCCGAACCCCGCGATGAAGTGAACCAGGAGTGCAACGACGGCCGCGATGGCGATGAACGGCCAGCCTTCTCGCGCGATGATCGGATGAGGGTAATTCATGAATGGCTTCTGTGTTTTTGTAAAACCGTAGGATAGCAAAAGCCGCCCAGGGTTCAGCACCCTTGGGCGGCTTTTTGATCTGTCCGGCTATTACGGCATCGCGCCGCACCGGACATAAGCTGGAATCAGCTTAGTTCTTCGACTGGTCGACCAGCTTGTTCTTCGCGATCCACGGCATCATCGCGCGCAGCTTCGCACCGACCTGTTCGATCTGGTGCTCGGACGTCAAACGGCGGCGCGATTGCAGCGTCGGTGCGCCAGCCTTGTTTTCGATGATGAAGCTCTTCGCGTACTCGCCCGTCTGAATGTCGGTCAGCACAGCCTTCATCGCCTTCTTCGTTTCAGCCGTCACGATACGCGGACCCGTCACGTACTCGCCGTATTCGGCGTTGTTCGAGATCGAGTAGTTCATGTTGGCGATGCCGCCTTCATAGATCAGGTCGACGATCAGCTTCAGTTCGTGCAGGCATTCGAAGTACGCCATTTCCGGCGCGTAGCCCGCTTCCACCAGCGTTTCGAAGCCGGCCTTGATCAGGTCGACCGTACCGCCGCACAGCACGGCTTGTTCGCCGAACAGGTCGGTTTCCGTTTCTTCGCGGAAGTTGGTTTCGATGATGCCGGCACGGCCGCCGCCGTTCGCTGCCGCATACGACAGCGCGATGTCACGTGCCGCGCCGGACTTGTCTTGCGCAACAGCGATCAGGTGCGGCACGCCGCCACCTTGCGTGTAGGTGCCGCGAACCGTGTGGCCCGGCGCCTTCGGCGCGATCATGATGACGTCGAGGTCGGCACGCGGAATCACCTGGCCGTAGTGCACGTTGAAGCCGTGTGCGAAGGCGAGCGCCGCGCCTTGCTTGGCGTTGCCGTGCACTTCTTTCGCATAGACTTCGGCGATCTGCTCGTCCGGCAGCAGCATCATGACCACGTCCGCGCCCTTGACGGCTTCCGCCACTTCCTTGACTTGCAGGCCGGCATTCTCAGCCTTGCTCCACGATGCGCCGCCCTTGCGCAGACCGACCGTGATGTTCACGCCGCTTTCCTTCAGGTTCAGCGCGTGCGCATGGCCTTGCGAGCCATAGCCGATGATGGTGACTTGCTTGCCCTTGATGAGGGAGAGGTCAGCGTCCTTGTCGTAGAAAACTTTCATGTCGGTTCCTTGGCTAAATTCGATGATTCAGTGAAATTCAAATGCTGCAAATAGTGTGTTGCTTGGCCGGGTTGGTGCAGGCACGGCCCGGCCTGGGATCGAGACGGATTGAACGCTCGCGCGTCACACCTTCAGAATGCGCTCGCCGCGACCAATACCCGAGCTGCCCGTGCGGACCGTTTCGAGAATCGCGGTGGCGTCGAGCCCTTCGATGAAGGCATCGAGCTTGTCGCTCGCGCCCGTCAGTTCGATCGTGTAGGTCTTTTCGGTGACGTCGATGATGCGGCCGCGGAAAATATCCGACATCCGTTTCATCTCCTCACGTTCCTTGCCGACCGCCCTCACCTTGATCAACATCAGCTCGCGCTCGATGTGGGCGCCCTCGGTAAGGTCGACCACTTTCACCACCTCGATCAGGCGGTTCAGATGCTTCGTGATCTGTTCGATCACGTCGTCCGAGCCAATGGAGACGATGGTCATGCGCGACAGCGAACGGTCTTCGGTCGGAGCCACCGTCAAGGTTTCAATGTTGTAGCCGCGTGCCGAGAAGAGACCAACCACGCGTGATAACGCGCCAGGTTCGTTTTCCAGCAGGACGGAAATAATGTGTCTCATGATTCGCTTCTTCCAGATGTTTTGTCGATGTCTGCGAACGGTTCGCGCCGCTTCGTCCGCCCTCGCCTTTCATGAAGGCGCGCATGACGAAGCCAGCACTAAGAACCGTCGTTATAGATCTTCCGAACCCATGAGCATCTCGGTGATGCCCTTGCCGGCCTGAACCATCGGCCAGACGTTTTCGGTCGGATCGGTCTGGAAATCGAGAAACACCGTGCGATCTTTCAGGCGCAACGCTTCCTTGAGCGCCGGCTCGACGTCGGCCGTGCGTTCGATACGCATGCCGACGTGGCCGTATGCCTCGGCGAGCTTCACGAAATCCGGCAGCGCATCCATGTACGAATGCGAATAACGCTTGCTGTATTCGATCTGCTGCCACTGGCGCACCATGCCCAGATAGCGGTTGTTCAGCGAAATGATCTTCACAGGCGTGTCGTACTGCTTGCAGGTCGACAACTCCTGGATACACATCTGGATCGAGCCTTCGCCCGTGATGCACAGCACGTCGTCGTCCGGGTGCGCCATCTTCACGCCCATCGCCGCCGGCAGGCCGAAACCCATCGTGCCGAGGCCACCGGAGTTGATCCAGCGGCGCGGCTTGTTGAAGCGATAGAACTGCGCCGCCCACATCTGATGCTGGCCGACGTCGGAACACACGAAGGCATTGCCGTCGGTCAGCTCCCACGCCTTTTCCACCACGTACTGCGGCTTGATGATCTCGCTCTTGCGGTCGAACTTGAGGCAGTCTTTCGCGCGCCAGGCTTCGATGTCCTTCCACCAGTCGGCAAGCGCCGCGGTGTCCGGGCCATGCTCGGCCGTTTGCAACTGCTCGATCAGCTCCTTCAGCACTTCCTTCACGTCGCCGACGATCGGAATGTCGACCTTGACGCGCTTGGAGATGGAGGAAGGATCGATGTCGATATGGATGATCTTGCGCGGACGCGACGAGAAGTGCGCCGGGTCGCCGATCACGCGGTCGTCGAAACGCGCGCCGATCGCGATCAGCACGTCGCAGTGCTGCATCGCCATGTTGGCTTCGTACGTGCCGTGCATGCCGAGCATGCCGAGGAATTTCTTGTCGCTCGCGCGGTAACCGCCCAGACCCATCAACGTGTTGGTGATCGGATAGCCGAGCAGATCGGCGAACTGGTTCAGTTCACGCGAGGCGTCCGCGAGAATGATGCCGCCGCCGGTATAGATGTACGGCCGCTTGGCCGACAACAACAACGCCACGGCCTTGCGAATCTGGCCGGAGTGACCTTTCGTGACCGGGTTGTACGAGCGCAGCGAAACAGTCTTGAGCGGTTCGTACTGGCAGGGCGCTTTTGACACGTCTTTCGGAATGTCGATCAGCACCGGGCCGGGACGGCCGGTACGGGCGATATAGAACGCTTTCTTGACGGTGGCGGCGAGGTCGCGCACGTCCTTCACGAGGAAGTTGTGCTTCACGCAAGGACGCGTGATGCCGACCGTGTCGCACTCCTGGAACGCATCCTGGCCGATCGCGGCAGTCGGCACCTGGCCGCTGATCACCACCATCGGAATCGAATCCATGTAGGCGGTGGCGATGCCGGTCACCGCATTGGTGACGCCGGGGCCGGAAGTCACGAGGCACACACCGACTTTGCCGGTGGAACGCGCATAGGCGTCGGCGGCGTGGACAGCGGCCTGCTCGTGGCGCACGAGGATATGCTGGAACTTGTCCTGCTTGTACAGCTCGTCGTAAATGTAGAGTACCGAGCCGCCGGGATAGCCCCATACAAACTCGACGTCTTCGTCGGCCAGTGCCTTCATGAGCACGGTGGCGCCGATAGAGTCAGCTTCGGGATGGGGTGTCGTATCCGACGTGGAGAATTCCGCGCTGGGCATATTCATTAATTCACCTTTCGAAATTTCGGCAAAAATTTGATCGGGTGCTCTCTGCCGGGCTTGTGGCTCGGGTTCAAGCGGCGCGTCCAGTTGACAGGTGAGCTTCTTGGGCCACACCTCAATTGAGACAAGTCACTTATGTTGCGAACCAGCGACGATATCTGCAGACGCCCGCGCGGTCAAGCAAATCTTGCCGTGGCGCCATCGGCCAAATCTCAAAATTGACCGAAACCTTGTTATGGAGATGCAAGGTGAATCACGTTTCGCCCCAGCGGCGCAAAAGTTTGTTAGCATCCGCGAGTTTTACGACATTTTTCGACCGATTACGCGCACGCTCGCTGCGCCGACCCCCAACGGATGGCATCAGACAAGGAACTCGCCGATTTTCTGGCGGGCGTCGAAAGGCGCGCATTCAAGCAGACGGTCTACGCCGTGCGGGACGACGACGCCTCGCTGGATATCGTGCAGGACGCGATGATCAAGCTCGCCGAAAAATATGGCGACCGCCCGGCCGCCGAACTTCCGCTGCTGTTTCAGCGTATTCTGCAGAATGCGATGCACGACTATTTCCGTCGTGCCAAAGTGCGCAATACTTGGGTTAGTCTCTTCTCATCGCTTGGCAACGCCGACGACGACGAATTCGACCCCCTCGAAACCTTCGAGGCCCAGCAAGGCTCGGCGGGCTCCGAGAGCAACGAACAGAAACTCGAACGCGAACAGGTCCTGCAGTTGATCGACGACGAGATCCAAAAGTTACCGGCACGTCAACGGGAGGCGTTTCTCATGCGTTATTGGGAAGATATGGATGTCGCCGAGACTGCCGCCGCTATGGGCTGCTCCGAAGGCAGTGTGAAAACGCACTGCTCGCGGGCCACCCACACGCTGGCGCAAGCGCTCAAGGCCAAAGGAATCACGCTATGAGCTCCCTCGAAACCAAAGAACTCGAGTTCGCCCGCCAGGTGCGCCGCGCGCTCGACGAAAACGCCGCCAGCATTCCGTCCGCCACCGTCGATCGACTCGCCGCGGCGCGCCGTGCCGCGCTCGCCCGCAAGAAGCCCGACACCGTGAGCGCGCCGGTGTTCGTGCCGGCTCTCGCCGGCGCGGGCATGGCAGCCGGCATGGCGCCGGTCGAACTGCCGCAGCGCCGCCGTTCGCCGCTGCGCCGCTTTGCACTCGCGTGGCCGCTCGTCGCGCTGGTCGTCAGCCTCGTGGGTATTGCGTACTGGGAAGACCAGCAACGCACCGCCGAACTCGCCGATATCGATGCCGCGATGCTAAGCGACGATCTGCCGCTCAATGCCTATCTCGATCACGGTTTCAACGCGTACCTTTCACGCGCCCACTGAGCGGGAGATTCTTCGGGTGAGTTACAAGCGCGGCCTGGCCGTTGTTTTCGGATGCACGATCGCGGCCCTGGTGTCGTTTGCCGCGACTTATCCGCGCTTTTATCCGAGCCCGTCGCCCGTCAGCGCACCTGTCGCGGGCGGCAACGCCACCGCCAAGGCGCCGGCGCCCACGCTCGCCGTCGAATTGCCCAGCCTGCCCGGCAGCAAAAGCCCGATGGCATGGTCGCGCCTGACTTCCGCCGAGCGTATCGCGCTCGCGCCGTTCGAAGCCCAATGGGATTCCTTCAGCGACGAACGCAAGCGCAAATGGCTCAAGATCGCGTCGCGTTACCCGAAGATGTCCGCTGATGCGCAAAAACGGCTGCATGAGCGCATGACTGAGTGGACCCATATGACGCCCGACCAGCGGCGCGTCGCGCGGGAAAACTACCAGGTGTCGAAGGAATTGCCGCGGGAAACCCGTCAGAACGCGTGGAAGGCCTATCAACAGTTGCCCGAAGAGCAGAAGGAACGGCTCGCCGCCAGCGAACGCAAGCGGCGGCCCAGCGTGGTCAGCGCGCCGCCGTCGGGGCGCAGTGAAATCAAGGGGCTCGATCGTCTGGTGAATGCGCGCGACCACGGCGCAAGCGGCGCTGCGGCGGTGAGCGCCGCCGCAGCCGCGTCGTTGCCGAGCCCGGTCGCCGCGCCGCCGATTCCCGCCGCCGGCAGCTTCGTGCCCGCTACGCCGTTGCCGGTTTCGCCGGCGGAAGCGCCGTCGATTTTCAACGGCTCCTGAGCCCGGGCGCACCGTGTCCCAGCCGCTCACGACCCCGGCGTTGCCCACCGATACCAACGCACCCACCGTCCGGCGGCGCCTCGCGGCGCTGCTCTACGAAGCACTGATCCTGTTCGGCGTAGTGTTCATCGCCGGCTACCTGTTCAGCACGCTGACGCAGCAACGCAACGGCCTGACCCATCACAACCTGCTGGCAACATGGATCGGCCTCGTGGTCGGCGTGTATTTCGTCTGGTTCTGGACCCACAGCGGCCAGACCCTGCCGATGAAAACCTGGCGCCTGCGCGTCGTCGCCGCCGACGGCGCGCCGCTCTCCACCGGTCGTGCAATCGCCCGCTACGTGCTCGCGTGGTTGTGGTTTTTGCCGCCGCTCGCGCTGCATCCGCTGCTCGGACTCAAGCTGCCGCAGACGCTGCTGATCGCCGGCATCTGGTTCGTGCTGTGGGCCGCCACCGGGCGTTTCGATCCGCAGCGTCGATTTCTGCACGACCGCCTCGCCGGCACACGGGTCATCATCGTTTCGCGCTGATCCGTCTCGAGTCGGCCGGTCGATGTTTCGCTTATCTGTTGGGCCGGGCCGTCATCACGCGGCGCGCGTCATGCCGACCGCGGCCGTGCCGACAGGACAATTATTGCGCTCTCCTGTCGGCTCGTTACCACACTACGCCGGTCGCGCCCGCGCTAACAGTCCATGAACTTCGCGCGCCCGTCGACCCACCGCTACGCCGCGCGAGCCGCGCCCATGATGGCCGTCCATATTTCTGATCCCCCGCCTCTCCCGTCCACCGCCTCCCCTCCCGCGCCCAACAGTAATAAGAACTTCTCATGACTGTCACGGCACAGTCACGCACACTTGGCCCAATACGGGCACCGCAACTCGACGCGTGAGCCATGGACCCCAAAACGTCCGCGACTTCCCTGTTCCGCCAGACCGGCCCGAGCGTCGACCCTGTCGCGTTCCGCCCGGAACCCAATCATAGTCACGGCTTGCCGTTGCCCGTGGCGCCACTGCCGCTCGACGGCAAAGGCGGTCAGCACGACGACGACCACGCCGAGCCGCACCGCTACCGCACCATCTGGCTCTCCGACATCCATCTCGGCTCGAGCGGCTGCCAGGCGCCCTATCTGCTCGACTTCCTGCGCCATAACGAGTCGGAATATCTGTACCTCGTCGGCGACATCATCGACGGCTGGCAGTTGAAGAAAGGCTGGTACTGGCCGCAGGCGCACAACGACGTCGTGCAGAAGGTGCTGCGCAAGGCGCGCAAAGGCACGCAAGTGATCTACGTGCCCGGCAATCACGACGAAGCCGCGCGCCAGTTCTGCGACCTCGCGTTCGGCGACATCCACGTGCGCGGCGAGGCGTTTCACACCACGCTCACCGGCAAGCGTCTGTGGATCGTGCACGGCGATCTGTTCGACGGCGTGATCCAGCACGCCAAGTGGCTCGCCTATCTCGGCGACACGCTCTACACCATGATCCTGATCCTGAACCGCTGGTTCAACCGGATCCGCAGCCGGCTCGGTTTTCCGTACTGGTCGCTGTCGCAGTACCTGAAGCATCAGGTGAAGAACGCGGTGAATTTCATCTCCTCGTTCGAACGCGTGATGACCGACGAAGCGCGCCGGCGCGGCTGCGACGGCGTGGTGTGCGGGCACATCCACAAAGCAGAGATACGCGATATCGACGGCGTCCTGTATTGCAACGACGGCGATTGGGTCGAAAGCCTGTCGGCACTCGTCGAGACGTATGAAGGCGAACTCAAGGTGATCTACTGGACCGTGATGCGCTCCCCGGAAGTGGGCGTGCAAAAGGCCCGGGCGACCGCGTAGTCCCTCTTAACTTCTATTGGGCCGAAACCGATGAAGATCATGATCGTCACCGACGCATGGGAACCGCAGGTCAATGGCGTCGTGCGCACGCTGAAAAACACCACGCGCGAACTCAGCGCGCTCGGCCATCACGTCGATCTGCTGACGCCGCTCGAATTCAAAACGATCCCTTGCCCGACTTATCCCGAGATCCGCCTCTCGCTGCTGCCGCGCCGCAAACTGCGCGAGCGTATCGACGCCTTCTCGCCCGACGCGTTGCACATCGCCACCGAAGGGCCGCTCGGCATGGCCGCCCGCGCTTACGCGATCCAGCACAAGCTGCCGTTCACGACCGCTTATCACACGCGTTTTCCGGAGTACGTGCAGGCGCGCTTCGGCATTCCGCTTGCCGCGACCTACAAGTTCCTGCACTGGTTTCACAAGCCGTCGTTGGCGGTGATGGCGCCCACGCCAGTCGTCAAGAGCGACCTCGAAAAATTCGGCTTCACCAACGTCGTGCTGTGGACGCGCGGCGTCGACCTGGACATCTTTCACCAGATGGACTCGAAGGTGCTCAACAGCGCACGGCCGATCTTTCTGTACGTGGGGCGCGTGGCGGTCGAGAAGAACGTCGAGGCATTTCTGAAGCTCGATCTGCCCGGCTCGAAGTGGGTCGCCGGTGAAGGTCCAGCGCTCGCCGAACTGAAGTCGCGCTATCCGCAAGCGAATTACCTGGGCGTGCTGACGCAGGCCGAACTGGCGAAGGTCTATGCGGCGGCGGACGTCTTCGTGTTCCCGAGCCGCACCGACACGTTCGGGCTCGTGCTGCTCGAAGCGCTCGCCTGCGGCACGCCGGTCGCGGCGTATCCCGTCACCGGTCCGATCGATGTGCTCGGCGACGGCGGCGCGGGTGCGATGCACGAGGACCTGCGCGAAGCCTGTCTCGAAGCCTTGAAGATCGACCGCAACCATGCGCGCGCGTGGGCCGAACGCTTCTCGTGGGCGGCGGCCTCCGAGCAATTCGCCGCGCATCTGAAGCCGCTGCCGCGCGCTTCGTACCGAGAGGAAAGCGCCGCCGCGTGACGCGGCGTGCCGAGTTGTCCATGCGAACCAGATCATCCACCGTGGGGCGCGCGCCGAACGGCGCGCTGCGTGCCGTCGATGCCGACAATGACAACGACAACGCAAGCATCGAACCGTTCGACGACGTCAGCGAGCCAGGCACGTCGAATCATGCAGATCACGCGCATGGTTTGAACGGCATGAACGGCGCAAGCGCTGCGCACGGTACGCAACAAAACGGCACGCAACACGAGACGCAGAACGAACCCCTCAGTCCCGACGATCCACTCACGCCGCTGCCTTTCAATCCTTATAAAGGCAATCGCGGCCTCACGCGCGCCTGGCACGCGATGAAGAATTCGCTCGCCGGCTTTCGCGTCGCGATTCGCGAGGAAAGCGCGTTTCGCCAGGAACTCACGCTCGCCGCGATCCTGATTCCCTGCGGCGTGCTGGTGCCGGTCGAGCCGGTGTCGCGCGTGTTGCTGCTCGGCTCCGTGCTGCTCGTGCTGATCGTCGAGTTGCTGAATTCGAGCGTGGAAGCGGCCATCGACCGCATTTCGCTCGAACGCCACGAGCTCTCGCGCCGCGCGAAGGATCTCGGCAGCGCGGCCGTGATGGTCGCACTCGGCATGTGCCTGATGACCTGGCTGCTGATCGTCGGGCCGCTTGTCGTGCATTGGATCAAGGCGTGGATGTGAAGTCACCTGTCAGCGCGTTTGAACGCGCTCGAGCCGCCGTCGAACGGCGCGCGAAATCGCCTCGAGCAATGAAAACCCCGACTATCCGCTTGGTATAAGAACGCTCGGTTTATAATCGTCCGATACACCAACCGCGTCCGGGTGGATCACGCAAACTGCGGCACGCCGCCGTGTGCCCCAGCCCGGCGTAACCAGGGCCGGACGACATGGAAGCCAAACCTCCCCGCCGCACGCGCGAACGGATTCTCGAACTGTCGTTGAAACTGTTCAACGAAATCGGCGAGCCGAACGTCACGACGACGACGATCGCCGAGGAAATGGAAATCAGTCCAGGCAACCTGTACTACCACTTCCGCAACAAAGACGACATCATCAACAGCATCTTCAGCCAGTTCGAGCAGGAGATCGAAAAGCGTCTGCGCTTCCCCGAAGACCATCGCGCGACCATCGACGAAATGTGGTCGTATCTGCAGTACATGGTCGATTTCACGTGGCGCTATCGTTTCCTGTATCGTGACCTGAACGATCTGCTGGCGCGCAATCGCACGCTCGAAACGCACTTCAAGCAGATCATCAGCCACAAGGTGCGTTTTGCGAGCCAGTTCTGCGAACAGCTCGTCGCCGACGGCGAAATGGTCGTCACGCCGGAAGAGCTGCATGTGATCGCCACCAACGTCGGCGTGATCGGCACGTATTGGCTCTCGTATCAGTTCGTGATGAACCCGCGCAAATACAACGAGCAGGAAGCGATGCGCGCGGAGCTGCATCAGGTGAGCGTGCAGATCGTATCGCTGATGGCGCCTTATCTGCGCGGCCGCTCGCGGCAGATTTTCGACGACCTCGTGTCGGGCAAGCTGCCCAAGCGCGAGTTTTACGACTACCTGCCGCCCAAGGAAGGCGCCGCGCCCCGCAACGAACCGAAGGACGTTTGAGCATGAAGTCGGTGTGTGTGTATTGCGGCTCCTCCAACGGAGCCAGACCGTTGTATGCGGAAGCGGCGCGCGCCTTCGGCCGCGCGCTGGTGCAAGCCGATCTCGCGCTGGTCTACGGCGGCGGCAAGGTCGGCCTGATGGGCGTGATCGCCGATACGGTGATGGCCGAAGGCGGCCGCGCGATCGGCGTGATTCCCGAGCTGCTGGTCAACAAGGAAGTCGGCCATAACGGCCTGACCGAACTGCATGTCGTGCCCGACATGCATCACCGCAAGAAGATGATGGCCGACCTGTCCGACGCGTTCGTCGCGATGCCGGGCGGCGCGGGCACGCTCGAAGAACTGTTCGAGGTCTTCACGTGGGCGCAACTCGGCTACCACCAGAAAGCGGTGGCACTGCTGAATATCGACGGCTTCTATGATCCGCTGATCAACATGCTTCAGCACACGGTCGACGAAGGCTTCATGCGCCGGACCTATTTCGACATCCTGCAGATCGACGCCGATCCCGCCGGGTTGATCGGCAAGCTGCAACGCTACCAGCCGCCCGTCAGCGACAAGTGGGCGATCACGCGCGACGCGGTCTGAATTTCCCCTAACGTTGAGGTTGCGATGACGAAAGCCGTTCTGATCACCGGTGGCAGCCGCGGCATTGGCCGCGCGACCGCGCGTTTGCTGGGTGCGCGCGGCTGGTCCGTCGGCGTGAATTACGCGCAAAATCTCGCCGCGGCGCAAGACACCGCCGCCGAAGTGGAACGCGCCGGCGGCCGCGCCTTGACGCTTGCCGGCGACGTCGCGAATGAAGCCGACGTGCTCGCGATGTTCGATGCGCTTCAGCAGAAGTTCGGCCGGCTCGATGCACTCGTCAATAACGCCGGCATCGTCGCGCCGTCCAGCCAGCTCGCCGACATGGACCTCGCGCGCCTGAAACGCATGTTCGACGTCAACGTACTGGGCGCGTATCTGTGCGCGCGCGAAGCCGCGCGGCGCATGTCCTCCGATCGCGGCGGCGCGGGCGGCGTGATCGTCAACGTGTCGTCGGCGGCGTCGCGGCTTGGTTCACCGAACGAATACGTCGACTATGCCGGCTCGAAAGGCGCCGTCGATACGATGACGCTCGGTCTCGCCAAGGAACTCGGCCCGCGAGGCGTGCGCGTGAACGCGGTGCGCCCTGGTTTGATCGATACCGAGATCCACGCGAGCGGCGGCAAGCCCGAGCGCGCCGCGCAACTTGGCGCGAGCACGCCGCTCGGCCGCCCCGGCACGGCCGACGAAGTCGCGGAAACCATTGTGTGGTTATTGAGCGACGCCGCCTCGTACGTGACGGGCGCCCTGCTTGACGTGTCCGGCGGACGCTGAGCTTCTTTGTCCTCGTCCTGATGCGCCGCGCGCGTCGACCAGCAGCGGCGCATTGCACCTAGAACGATGAACCGGGTTCGCGCAGGAAGGCAATTTCTTCTGCTGTCGAGGGACGCCCGAGCAACGCATTGCGATGCGGAAAGCGTCCGAACCGCTCGATGATTTCCGCGTGCCGCACCGCGGACCGGTAATACGACTCACTGCCCGGTTCCTTTTCCAACTGCTCGAATAGACGCAGCGACTCGCGCTGGCTGGCGAGCGTCTCGTCGTGCTCGAACGGCAGATAAGCAAATACGCGATGATGCACGGTAGGCAACAGGCGGTCGGCCCCGCTGGCAATCATCTGCTGCGCGGTACGCAATGCCTTCTGGTCGGCGGCGAACGCGCGCGCCGTGTTGCGATGACAATTGCGCGAGAACTGATCCAGCACGATGACCAGCGCCAGCGCGCCGAGCGGTGTTTGTGTCCAGTTGTCGAGCGCGGACTCGCGCGCCGAGTCGATCAGGGCACCGAAGCGTTCCCGCAGCATCGTGTCGAAAGCCGCGTTGCGTGAAAACCAGATTTTGCGCTCCGTGCCGAACTCCGGCGCGCCCGGTACGCCGAACCAGCAGTCGAGCACTTCGCGCGCTTCCTGCGGCAAGTCAGCATAGTCCGCGGATCCTGCGCCGGATGTCTGCCCCGAGCCCGGCCCGTTAGCCATTCCGGTTGCGCATCCAGTCAGCCGTTTCGAAGAACGAGCCGAGCAGGCGCTCCCTCAGTGGCTCGGCAAGACCGACATCTTCCATGGCCCATGCCATGCATCTGAGCCACTGATCGCGCTCGCTGGATGCAATCGCGAACGGCAGATGCCGCGCGCGCAAGCGCGGATGACCGAACCGGCTGATGTAGTGATCGGGGCCGCCCATCCATCCGCACAAAAACCAGAAGAACTTGTCGCGCGAACCATCGAGCGATTCCGGATGCAACGCGCGGATTCCAGCGAAGTCCGCTTCGAGATCCATCAAGTCGTAAAAGCGGTCGACCAGTTCGCGCACGCGCGCTTCGCCGCCCACCAGTTCGAAGGCCGTCGGCTGCGCCGCGGACACTTCGTCGTTCAAATCACTCATACCTGCTCACTAACCGATAAAAAAATCACGCGTCCCGCAACGATTGCAACGCGGGCCGCGCGAGCACATGCCGCAAGCTCAACCAGCCGCCCACGCCAGCACACGCGATGCCGGCGGCAATGCCCGCCGGCAACAACCACGGGTCGAAGCTCAGATAAAACTCGAACACGCGCGTCGCCAACACATAGCCGATGACCTGCGCGCCAACGGCTGCCATCAGACCCGCCAATGCGCCCACCGCGACGAACTCGGCGATCTGCACCGCCCGCACCTGGCGATGCGACGCGCCCAGCGCGCGCAGCAGCGCGGATTCTCGCATACGCTCATCGCGCGTGCCGGCAAGCGCCGCGTACAACACGAGCACACCCGCCGCGAGCGTGAACGCGAAAAGGAACTGCACCGCGCCGATCACCTGCTGCAAGACGCGCTGCACCTGCGCGAGAATCGGACCGGTGTCGATGGCCGTGAGATTTGGATAGGCGGCGATCAGGCCGTCGATGGTCGACTGTTTTTCCTGCGGCAGATGGAAGCTCGTGATGAAGGTCGCCGGGAAATCCTGCAGTGCGGCGGGCGGCATCAGCACGAAGAAGTTGACTTTGAACGACCCCCAATCGAGCTTGCGCACACTCGTGACCGGCGCGTCGATCTGCAAGCCGGTCACGTCGAAACGCAGGACGTCGCCGGGCTTCACGTTGATCAGCTTGGCGAGTCCCTGCTCGATCGAAATCTGCGGCGTTTTCGTGTCGCCGTACCATGTGCCGGCGGCGAGGCGATTGTCCTCGGGCAGCTCGGTCGTGTACGACAGATTGAATTCGCGATCCACGAGACGCTTGGCATCGTCGCCCTTGAACGCGTCCGGATTGACCGGCTTGCCGTTGATCGCCGTCAGGCGCCCGCGCACCATCGGTGCGAGTACCGTGCCGGGCACGCCATGCGTGCTGAGATACTGCGTGACGGCGTCGCGCTGGTCGGGCTGAATGTCGATGATGAATTCGTTCGGCGCGTCCGGCGGCGTCGATTTGCGCCAGCCGGCCACCAGGTCGTTGCGCGTCATGGCGATCAGCAACAGGCACATCAGGCCGATGCCGAGCGCGGTGATCTGCAATGCGCTCGCGCTGCTGCGCCGTTCGAGCGACGCCAGCGCATAACGCCAGCCAATCCCCGCATTCACGCGCTCGCTGCGCACCACGCGCGCCGCGCCCCACAACGCCAGCCGCGCGATGCACGCGAACACCAGCAAGCCGCCCGCGAAACCGCCCGCCACGATCCCGCCGAGCTTCAGTTCGCCCGCCGCGACGATCAACAGCGCGGCGAACAGGACGATGCCGAGCGCGTAAGCCGCCCACGCGGTGCGTCCCGCTTCGCCCCATTCGCGGCGCAGCACGCGCACCGGCGGCACACGCGTGAGCGGCAACAGCGGCGGCAACGCGAAGCCCAGCAACAGCACGAGACCGGCCGCGATGCCTTCGAGCGCCGGCCATGCCGTCGGATACGGCAGCGCGACATCGATCAGACTGCCGAGCCACGTGAGCAGCGCGAGATGCCCGAGATAACCGAGCGCCACGCCCAGCGCGCCGCCCATCAAACCGAGTCCGACGAATTCGAGCGTGAAGAGCGCGCGCAAACTTGACTGGCTGACGCCGAGACAACGCATCGCCGCGCAGCCGTCCAGATGCCGGCGCATATAGCGATGCGCGGCCATTGCGATTGCCACGGCCGCCAGCAACGCGGTGAGCAGCGAGACGAGCGTGAGGAAGTGACTCGCGCGATCGAGCGTCTGGCGCACTTGCGGCTGGCCGTCCTGCAAGGATTCGAGCGCGACCCCACGCATCTTGCCGCCGTCCACCCGCTCGTGCGCGAACTGCGCGAAATGCGCCACCGACTCGTCAGACCCGGCCACCAGCAAGCGGTACGTCACACGGCTGCCGTAGGTGACGAGGCCGGTCGAGGCTACGTCGTCGGCGCGCAGCATCAGGCGCGGCGAAAAATTGACGAATGAGAAACCACGGTCGAGCTCGCGCGTGATCACCGCGCCGATCGTGAAGTTGCGACCGCCGACTTTCACCGCATCGCCGATATGCACCTTCAACGCGTCGAGCAGCGCCTGATCGACCCATACGGTGCCCGGCGACGGAATCGCTTGCGCCGGATGGTCCGCCGCGCCCGGCGCCGACGCGATGCGCAACGCGCCGCGCAGCGGATAACCCGGCGACACCGCCTTGATGGCGGCGAGCCGCGAAACCGGCTGCGCGCCGGTCGAATTGATCATGCTGGGAAAGATCGCCGTGGTGGCGGTGTTCAGACCGAGCGCTTTGGCTTGACCGGCGAATTGCGGATCGACCGGATGATCGGACCGCACGATGAAGTCGGCGGCAATCATGCGCCGCGCGTCGCGCTCGAGCCCCTGGTGCAGACGATCAGCCAGAAAGCCGACACTCGACAAAGCCGCCACGGCCAGAACCAGCGCCAGCAGGAGCACCGTCAACTCGCCCGCGCGCCAGTCGCGCGACGTCATGCGAATGGCCTGGCGCACCAGATCCAAGCCGCCGAACCGGCGCGTCGCAGGTAAAGCCCTGCGCGCCGTGGAACCCCGTACCGTATCGCTCAATCGTGCCTGCTCCTGGCAAAGCGCGACACCATATGCGTCGCCATGCCGCGAAAACCGCCCTGCACCCCACGCCAGAGCCGCGGCAATGCCCAGCCGGCCAGCATCAGGAAGCCCACCATCAACACCAGAAAGACAAGCGGCACGAACAGCGCGAGCAGCATGCCGCCGAATACGAGCCCGTCCTCGGCGGTCGAGGTCACGACATTCGACACCGGTTCCGGCGACAGATTGATCAGCGCGCGCGTGCCCGCCTTGGCGAGGTGCGCCGTGCCCGCCAGCGTGCCGCCCGCGAGCGCGGCCACGGTCAACAGCGCCGGATCGGCATGGCCGAGCGCGCCGGCCGCCAGCACGGCGCCCGCTGGAATGCGAATGAAGGTATGGACCGCGTCCCACAGCGAATCGAACGCGGGGATCTTGTCGGCGAGGAATTCGGTGACGGTCAGCACGCCCGCCACGCCGATGACCCACGGCGAAGACAACGCGGAGAGCGTATCGGGAAGATGGACGAGGCCGAGCCGAGCGAACACGCCGGCCAGCAGTACCGTCAGATAGAGGCGCAGGCCGCTGCCCCATGAGAGGCCCGCCGCGAGCGAAAGTGATTCAAGCATGGCCGCCTCCAGGCGCGCTGTGCGTGCCGGGCGCTTCGACTGGCCGCTAATGGGGAAGCCGCATCGAAGTCGTCAGACCCGCGCCAAGCCGGTCGCGCCAAATGGGCCGCGGACAATTTCAGGTTGGATTCGATCTCATTATAGCCACGTTAATTCGCAGAACGCAGAGCGGACAATAACTGGGGGTTCAAATGGAAGCGCGCGCCGGGCGCAGGCAGATGGTGAAAGACGCCCGGCGGCGGTCTGGAATGCGGGGCTCAATGCCCGGAAGACAGCTTCAACCCGATCAGTCCGATCACGATCAGCGCCGCGCTGGCGACGCGCGCGACGGTCAAGGCCTCGCCCATCATCACGATCCCGAAGACGAACGCGCCGACCGCGCCGATCCCTGTCCACACCGCATAGGCGGTGCCGAGCGGCAACTGGCGCATGGCCATGGCGAGCAGCGCAAAGCTGCCGAGCGCGGTCACGACCGTGAACACGGAAGGCCAGAGACGGGTGAAACCTTCGGAGGTTTTGAGTCCGGCCGCCCACGCGACTTCGAGCAAACCGGCAATCAACAGCAGAATCCAGGACATGAGACAGCTCCATGGTCAGATGGGGCCGTCCCCGTTTGTGAAACCGCAAGGTCGTCCTTACGATCCGTAATTGTAGCAAAGCCGCCTCAACGACACCGGCAGCGGCCCGCTGCCAGGAAGCGCGCCGCGCTGTGGCAAATTACCCACACAATCTCAAACCGCGCCCACCAGCCGGTATCCGACACCCGTTTCCGTGATGATGTGTTCCGGCTGCGCCGGATCGCGTTCGAGCTTGCCGCGCAGATGCGCCATATAGATGCGCAGATAGTGATGGCTCTCGACATGCGACGGCCCCCACACGTCGCGCAGCAACTGCCGGTGCGTCAGCACGCGGCCGGCATGGCGCACGAGCGTCGCGAGCAGCCGGTATTCGATCGGCGTCAGATGCACGACGACGCCGTCGCGGCTCACCTGCCGCAGCGCCAGGTCGACGGTTACCGTGCCGAAGCGCACCTGCGGCGATTCGTTGGCGCCGCCTTGATTGCGCCGCCGCATATGCGCGCGGATCCGCGCCAGCAGTTCGGACACGCCGAACGGCTTGGTGAGGTAGTCGTCCGCGCCGGCATCGAGCGCGGCGACTTTCTCGCTCTCCTGGGTGCGCGCCGACAGCACGATCACCGGCAGCTCGCTCCAGCCGCGCAGTTCGCGGATGACGTCGAGACCGTCGGTGTCGGGCAGGCCGAGATCGACGATCACCAGATCGGGCTTGCGCGTCGCGGCTTCGACGAGACCCTGCTTGCCGGTTTCGGCGTCGTGCACGACGATGCCCTCGCCTTCCAGCGCCGTTCGCACAAAGCGGCGAATCTGCTTTTCGTCTTCGATCAGGACGACGGTGATGCTGGGGTCACTCATGGCTAGGCTTGGAAAGCGGGTTAAGAGTTGAATCGCCGCCGGTGTCGACGTGGGTCAGGGAATCGGCGCCTTCGTTTTCCAGTGCATCCGGTGCGTCGGGCGGCGTTTCCACCGGCAGCGTGAACCAGAAGCGCGCGCCCTCGACACGGCCGTCCGCCGACACGCGATTGAGCGCGCCGATTGTACCGCCATGCGCCTCGACGATCGCGCGGCAGATCGCGAGGCCCAGGCCGATGCCCGGCTTGGCCGACTCCTTCTCGCCGCGGGTGAACTTCTCGAACACCCGCGCTTCCATGCCGGCGGGCAGGCCAGGACCGGTATCGTCCACCGTGACGCGCACGAACGACTTGCCGTCCGCGTCGAGACGCTGCGCGCCGATCGTCAGCGGCGTGGCCGGCACGGTGTATTTGGCGGCGTTCTCGAACAGGTTGGAGAAGAGCCGCTCCATCAGCACGGCGTCGAGGTGCAAGAGCGGCAGATCAGCGGGCAGTTTCACCTGCACCGGATGATTCGCCAGCACGCGTTTGCACGCGCGCAGCGCGGCGCCCACCGTTTCTTCGAGCAGCGTCCATTGCTGATTCAGTTGCAGACTGCCCGCCTGCAGGCGGGCCATGTCGAGCAGATTCGTGACGATGCCGGTCATGCGCAGCGCTTCCTCGTGAATCGCTTCGACCAGCTCGCTGTTGGGCTGCGCCTCGGGCGATTGCGCCAGCATCGACGAGAAGCCGACGATGGTCGTCAACGGCGTGCGCAGATCGTGCGAGATTGCCGACAACAACGAGTTGCGCAGGCGCTCCGACTCCATGTTGACGAGCGCATCGCGCGCGATGTCCACGTAATGCACCCGTTCCAGCGCGAGCGCGATCTGCGCGGCGAACGCGTCGAGCATGCGCTGCTGCTCGGGCACGTCGAGTTCGCCCTTGTCGCGCATCACGACCGCGAGCACGCCGCGCGTGCGCATCGGCGCCTTGAGCGGCAGGTACAGCGCGGCGGCGGCCGGCAGCGTGTCGGTGCCGTGGCCGGCCGGCTTCTGCTGATCGTAGACCCACTGGCCGACGTCGCTATCGAGCATCTCGCCTTCGAGCGTGATCGCCGCGTCCGGATCCTCGATCTTCTGCTTCACCTGATCGGCGCTGTCCGGCAACAGAATCGCCACGCGCGCGCCGAACACCTCGCTCACATGACGGCTGCCGATGCCGACGATCTGTTCCATGGTCAGCGCCGCGGCCAGTTCGCGCGCCATCGCGTACATCGCGCCGGTGCGCTGCTCGCGGCGCCGCGCCACGCTCGCCTCGCGGCGCAGGCTCGAGGTCAGATGGCTGATCACCAGCGAGGTCAGCAGCATGCCCAGGAAGGTCAGCAGATACTGCGTATCGGAAACCGTCAGCGACATGCGCGGCGGCACGAAGAAAAAGTCGAACGCGGCTACGCTCATGAACGACAGCACCACGCCGGGGCCGCGCCCGAGCTTCGCCGCCGCGAAGATCACGCCGAGCAGATACAGCATGACGAGGTTGGTCAGATCGATATGCTCGCTCAACTGACTCGCCAGCAGCGTGATGGCCGCGCAGATCAACAGCGCGAAGCCGTATGCGCGCGGCGGCGAGCGGCGTTCGCGCGCCGCGCTCAGTGCCTCGCGCCATGCGTTCGCGGTGGTGTTCAGCAGATGGCGATGCTCGCCGCTGTCGAGTTCGGACGAGGCACGAATCAGCGTGAGATCGAGATCGCCCGCCTTCTCGGCGATACGTTCGCCGAGCGGTCGCCACAGCCAGCGCTTCACGCCCGTGCGCAACGACGCGCCGGCCACCAGCTTCGACACGTTGCGCGCCTGCGCATAGCCGATCAACGCGACGGCTGCGTCGGCGGCCGCGAGCGTCGCGGTTTCGGCGCCGAGTTCAGCGGCGAGCTTCAAAGCGTTCAGCGTGCGTTCGCGGCGCTCATCCGGCAAACGCTGCAGCGCCGGCGTCTCCACATAGACGGCGATCCAGTCGGCCTTCAGGCTGGCGGCCAGACGCGCCGCCGCGCGCACCAGCATCGGCGCTTCCGGGCCGGGGCCGACGCACACCAGCAAGCGCTCGCGCGCCTGCCAGATGCGTTGGATGGAACGGTCGGCGCGATACTCGCGCATTTGCGCATCGACACGATCCGCGGTGCGGCGCAGCGCCAGCTCGCGCAGCGCGATCAGATTGCCTTTGCGAAAGAAGTTGCGCACCGCCCGCTCGGCCTGCTGCGGCATGTACACCTTGCCGTCGCGCATCCGGTCGAGCAGTTCCTCGGCGGGCAAGTCGACCAGCGTGACTTCGTCGGCGCGATCGAACACGCGGTCCGGCACCGTCTCCCAGACACGAATACCGGTGATCTGGCCGACCACGTCGTTCAGGCTTTCGAGGTGCTGGACGTTGACCGTCGTATAGACGTCGATGCCCGCGTCGAGCAACTCGTACACGTCCTGCCAGCGCTTCAGATGCCGCGCGCCCTGCACGTTCGAATGCGCGAGTTCGTCGACCAGAATCAGTGCCGGCTTGCGGGCGAGCGCGGCGTCGAGATCGAACTCGCCGAGCTTGCGGCCGCGATATTCGATATGCGCGAGCGGCAGCACGTCGAGACCGTCGAGCAGCGCAGCGGTTTCGGTGCGGCCATGCGTTTCGGCGATGCCGACCACCACGTCCGCGCCTTCATCGTGACGCCGGCGCGCGGCCTGCAACATCGCATAGGTTTTGCCGACGCCCGCCGACGCGCCGAAAAAAATCTTCAGCCTGCCTCGCTGACGTTTTTCTTCGTCGCGTTGCAGCTTGTCGAGTAACTCATCGGGATCGGGGCGGTTCATGCTCAATGGTTTTCATGGTTGGGCGAGCGGCGGTGTGTGCATGGTGGCACGACGGCGAGCCGGCCGCAAATGGCGGCCACAGCATATAACGCTCGCCACACCTTCGTCGCGCCGTCAAAAGGCAAAGGCGGAGTCGCGCGGACGCCGCCTTTGCCCAGCGAAGCGCTGCTGCGTTTCGTCGATCAACCGCGCTTCATCTCGTCCAGCGCCAGGTTCAGTTGCAGCACGTTCACGCGCGGCTCACCGAGAATGCCGAACTGACGGCCGCTCGTATAGCGATCCACCAGCGCCTGCACGTCGTTGGCCGCGAGCTTGCGTGCCTTGGCGACGCGCTCGATCTGATAAGCCGCTGCCGCCGGGCTGATCTCAGGATCGAGACCGCTGCCCGACGACGTCACCAGATCCACCGGCACCGGCTTCGACATATCCGTGCCGGCCGCCTTCAGCGCGTCGATACGGCCTTTGATTTCGTCGAGCAACGCCGGGTTGGTCGGGCCCAGATTCGAACCGCTCGAACCCTGTGCGTTGTACGGCATCGGGCTGGTGGCCGACAGGCGGCCCCAGAAGTATTGCGGCGCATCGAACTGCTGGCCGATCAGCTTCGAGCCGACCACCTTGCCGTCCTGTTCGAGCATGCTGCCGTTGGCCTGATCGTTGAAGGCCGTTTGACCGACGACGGTCATCACCGCGGGATAGGCCAGGCCCGTGACAGCGGTGAGCACCGCGAAGATCACGATCAACGGACGGAACAGATTTTTCATGATGAATAATTCCTCTTGAACTAGCGCTTAGACCCAACCGAGCGCGGCCAGCACCATATCGATCAGCTTGATACCGATGAACGGCACGATGATCCCGCCCAAACCGTAGATCAGCAGATTGCGGCGCAGCAGAATCGCCGCGCCCAGCGCGCGATAACGCACACCCTTGAGCGCCAGCGGAATCAGCAGCACGATGATCAGCGCGTTGAAAATCACCGCCGACATGATCGCCGAGGTCGGCGTGGCCAGGTGCATCACGTTCAGCGCGTTCAGCGCCGGATAGGTCGTGGCGAACGCGGCCGGAATGATCGCGAAGTATTTGGCGACGTCGTTGGCGATCGAGAACGTGGTGAGCGAACCGCGCGTCATCAGCATCTGCTTGCCGATCTCCACGATCTCGATCAGCTTGGTCGGATTCGAATCGAGGTCGACCATGTTGCCCGCTTCCTTCGCGGCCTGCGTGCCGGTGTTCATCGCCACCGCGACGTCGGCCTGCGCGAGCGCCGGGGCGTCGTTGGTGCCGTCGCCGGTCATCGCGACGAGGCGCCCTTCGGCCTGGTGCGCGCGGATCGTGGCGAGCTTCGCTTCCGGCGTGGCTTCGGCGAGGAAATCGTCGACGCCGGCTTCCGCGGCAATCGCCGCCGCGGTCAGGCGGTTGTCGCCCGTCACCATGATCGTCTTGATGCCCATCTTGCGCAGTTCGGCAAAGCGCTCCTTGATGCCGCCCTTCACGACGTCCTTCAACTCGATCACGCCGAGCACGCGCGCGCCCTGCTCGCCTTTCTCGGCGACCACCAGCGGCGTGCTGCCGCGCCGCGCGACTTCGGCCACGGCGTTGCTCACTTCGTTGGGGAAACGGCCGCCGTTGGCTTCGACGTAGTTCTTGACCGCGTCGGCCGCGCCCTTGCGGATTTCACGGCCCGGCAGATCGACGCCGCTCATGCGCGTTTGCGCGGTGAACGCGAGGAACGAGGCATGCAGCGAGGCCATATCGCGTTGACGGATATTGAAGCGCTGCTTCGCCAGCACGACGATGCTGCGGCCTTCCGGCGTTTCGTCGGCAAGCGACGAGAGTTGCGCGGCGTCCGCGAGCGCTTCTTCCGTCAAGCCCGGCGCCGGCACGAATTGCGAAGCCTGGCGATTGCCGAGCGTGATGGTGCCGGTCTTGTCGAGCAACAGCACGTCGACGTCGCCGGCCGCTTCCACCGCGCGGCCCGACGTGGCGATCACGTTCGCCTGCATCATGCGGCTCATGCCGGCCACACCGATCGCCGACAACAAACCACCGATCGTGGTCGGAATCAGACACACCAGCAGCGCGACCAGTGCGGTGATCGTCACCACGTGGCCGGCTTTAGCGGCTTCGACCGAAAAGATCGAAAACGGCAGCAGCGTGGCGGTGGCCAGCAGCATCACGATCGTCAGCGCGACCAGCAGAATCGTCAGGGCGATTTCATTCGGCGTCTTCTGACGCTTCGCGCCTTCGACCATCGCGATCATGCGGTCGAGGAACGCTTCGCCCGGGTTCGCCGTGACGCGCACCACGATCCAGTCCGACAGCACGCGCGTGCCGCCCGTCACCGACGAAAAGTCGCCGCCCGACTCGCGGATCACCGGCGCGGATTCGCCCGTGATCGCCGATTCGTCGACCGACGCGACACCGTCGATCACTTCGCCGTCGGCCGGGATCACGTCGCCGGTTTCGACCAGCACGACGTCGCCTTTACGCAGATCGGTCGCCGTCAGGATGCGGATCGGCGATTTCGGATGCGGCTCGTTGAGCTTCTTGGCCATCACGTCTTTCTTCGCGCTGCGCAGCGACGCCGCCTGAGCCTTCGAACGGCCTTCGGCAAGCGCTTCCGCGAAGTTGGCGAACAGCACCGTGAACCACAGCCACAAGGTGACCGCGAGAATGAAGCCCGCGGGCGCCTCGGCCTGGCCGCCGAGCGCGGCGATCCAGAGAATGGTCGTGAGAATGCTGCCCACGTACACGCAGAACATCACCGGATTGCGGAACTGCGTGCGCGGCGTCAGCTTCTTGAAGGAGTCCACGATCGCCGGGCGCAGTAGCGCCGGGTCGAACATGGACCGGGTTGCATTATGTTCAGTCATTGAATCCTCGAATTTCCCGTTTGCGCCTGTTCAGTCATGGGTCGCTTGTGTCATCCGGATGGGCTGCCTCAATGGGCGCCCATCATCATCAGATGTTCGACACCAGGACCGAGCGCGAGCGCAGGCACATAAGTCAGCGCGCCGACCAGCAGCACCGTGCCGAGCAACAGCACGACGAACAGCGGTCCATGCGTGGGCAACGTGCCGCCCGTCACGCCGATGCGCTTTTTCGCCGCGAGCGAGCCGGCAATCGCGAGCACCGGAATGATCGTGCCGAAGCGGCCGAACCACATCGCGATCGCCGTGAGCCAGTTGTAGAACGGCGTGCTCACGGTGAGGCCCGCGAACGCGCTGCCGTTGTTATTGGCAGCCGAGCTGAACGCGTAGAGGATTTCGGAGAAACCGTGCGCGCCGGGGTTGGCGATGCCCGCCTTGCCCGCGTCGCTCAATACCGCGATCGACGTGCCGACCAGCACCAGCAGCGGCGTGAGCAGCACGACGATCGATACCATTTTTATCTCATACGCTTCGATCTTCTTGCCGACGTATTCCGGCGTGCGGCCGATCATCAGGCCCGCCACGAACACGGCCAGCATCGCGAACACGAGCATCCCGTACATACCGGAACCCACGCCGCCGAAGATCACTTCGCCGAGTTGCATCAACAGCATCGGATAGAGGCCGCCGATCGGCGTCAGCGAATCGTGCGTGTTGGCGACCGCGCCGCACGACGCCGCGGTGGTCGCCACGGTGAAGATGCCCGACTGCGCGATACCGAAGCGCGTTTCCTTGCCTTCCGCGTTGCCGCCCGACTGCAGCGCATTGGCCGACTGGTCGACATGCAATGCGGCGATCGCCGGATTGCCGCTCTGCTCCGCGCTGATTTCGCCGAACACACAGACCGCGAACGCGATCGTCATGGTGGCGAGCACGGCCACGCCCTGCTTGCGGTCGGCGATCATGCGGCCGAACACCAACGCCAGCGCGGCGGGAATGACCAGGATCGACAAGAGCTGCAGGAAGTTCGAGAACGGCGTCGGGTTTTCATACGGATGCGCCGAGTTGCCGTTGAAGAAGCCGCCGCCGTTGGTGCCGAGCATCTTGATCGCTTCCTGCGAAGCAACCGGGCCCATTGCGACAGTCTGCGTCTTCACCGGCGTATCGACCGTAACCGGGTTGCCCTTGGCGTCCTTCACCGGGTTGCCTTGCGCGTCGAGCTTCGGCGCGGCATACGTGGTGGTTTGCAGCGTCGGCACGTCCTGATAGGCCTTGAAGTTCTGCACCACGCCCTGGCTCATCAGCAGGGCCGCGAGAATGACCGACATCGGCAGCAATACATAGAGCGTCACGCGCGTGATATCGACCCAGAAGTTGCCGATGGTTTGCGCGGTGTGGCGCGCGAAGCCGCGAATCAGCGCGATCACCACCACGATGCCGGTAGCCGCCGAGAAGAAATTCTGCACGGTGAGGCCAAGCATCTGCGTCAGATAGCTGACGGTTTGCTCAGGCGAGTAGTCTTGCCAGTTGGTGTTGGTGACGAAACTGACCGCCGTGTTGAACGCGCCGTCGACCGTCATCGGGCCGAACTGCTGCGGGTTGGCCGGCAGCCAGCCTTGCACGCGCAACAGCACGTACAGGAACGCCACGCCGAGCACGTTGAACGCGATCGTGGCGATCGCATAGTGCTTCCAGCTCATTTCCGTCGACGAATCGACGCCCGCGATGCGATACAGCCAACGTTCGACAGGACCGCCGAGGCGAACCACGCGCGAGCTGCCGTCCATCACGGCGCTCAGATAGCGGGCCATCGGCACCGCGGCTGCCAGCAGCACGACGATGAAGAGGCTCGCTTGCAGGACATTGTTCGAGTTCATTCAATGTCCTCCGCGCGCAACAGCGCATAGACCAGGTACACGAACAGCAGCGCGGTCGCCGCGCCGGACAACCAGAGAATCCAGTTCATGAGCGCGCTCCCTGCCCACGGCGAAACTGCATCAACTTCTCGCAGCCGATAATCAACGCGAAGGTCAGCGCGGAAAACAGCACCAGCCCCCCGACATACAGCACATCCATTTTTGTTCTCCATTACACGGACTTTGGATAGCCGCAACGTTATGCCGAACCATGTAAAGGGCTGGTCAAAGATGGGGGGGCGTATATAAAAATCGCGTAAACGAAAAAAACCGTTCCATCCTGCGATGGAACGGCCTTGAGCCTGCTGGGCATGGTTTTGCCGCATGCCGCGCCGGTTCGGCGGCGGCCTTGGCGCGACCTCGAATGAGCGCGGTTTTTATACGACGGCTGGCGTCGCGCTCGTGTCGCGGGGCGTTACGGCAACAGCACCGTCGAGCCCGTCGTGCGACGCCCTTCGAGATCCGCGTGCGCTTGCCCGACATCCGCCAGCGCATAACGCTGATTGATGCTCGTCTTGACCTTGCCCGATACCAGCACGTCGAACAGTTCGGTCGACATCGCCTCGTAGTCGCTGCGTTTGGCAATGTAGGTAAAGAGCGTCGGGCGCGTGAAGAACAGCGAACCGCGTCCGGCGAATTCCGACGAGTCGATCGGCGGCAACGGCCCCGACGCGTTGCCGAAGCTCACGAACAGGCCGAGCGGAGCGAGGCAATCGAGCGAGGCCGTAAACGTGTCTTTACCGATCGAGTCGTACACCACCGGCACGCCCGCGCCGTTGGTGATCTCGCGCACGCGCCGGGTGAAGTTCTCGCGCGTGTAGACGATTGCGTGATCGCAGCCGTGCGCCGTGGCGATCTGCGCTTTTTCATCCGAGCCGACCGTGCCGATCACCGTCGCGCCGAGCGCCTTCGCCCACTGGCACACCAGCAGACCCACGCCACCCGCGGCGGCCTGAATCAGGATCGTGTCGCCGGCTTTCACGGGATACGTGCGGCGCAGCAGATATTGCGCGGTCAGACCTTGCAGCATGACCGAAGCGGCCTGCTCGTCGCTCAGGGCGTCGGGCACCTTCACGACCTGTGCCGCCGGCAGCACGCGCTCCTGCGCATACGCGCCGGGCGGGCGCCCCACGTAGGCGATGCGATCGCCCACCTTCAGACCGGTCACGCCCGAGCCGAGCGCCGTCACAACGCCTGCCGCCTCCATGCCGAGACCGCCGGGCAGCGGCAACGGATAAAGACCCTTGCGGAAGTACACGTCGATGTAGTTCAGCCCGACCGCCGTCTGCCTCACGCGGATCTCGCCCGCGCCCGGCTCACCGACTTCGACGTCGACCCACTTCATCACTTCGGGGCCGCCGGTTTTATCGAATCGGATTGCTTTGGCCATCATGTCTCCTTGAGGTTAGGTGTCGCCTGGATCGGGTCGAGAGTGTGCGAACTCAAATCTGTTGCGTGAGGCGCAAGGTCAGCGAGTCGAGCACCATGCGCGCCGTCGAAATGTTGGTCGCGCACGGAATGTTGTGCACGTCGCACGCGCGCACCAGCGCGTTGATGTCCGGCTCGTGCGGCTGCGGCGTCATCGGGTCGCGCAGAAAGATCACCATGTCCACGCGCCCTTCCGCGAGTTGCGCGCCAATCTGCAGATCGCCGCCGTGCGGGCCGGACAACATGCGCTCGACCACGAGGCCGTGCGCGTCGGCGATGCGCCCGCCGGTCGTGCCGGTCGCCACGATGTCGCAGCGCCGCAGCGTGTCGACGTATTCGCCGGCCAGTTTGACGATGTCGTCTTTTTTATGATCGTGTGCGATCAGCGCGATACGGGTGGTCATGACGTAAGACTCCTGGAACCGTTGTGATTGTCGTTGTTGTGGTGAGGCTTTAGGACGTGCCGTTCAGAACGTGCCGGGATATGCGCCGCCGTCGATCAGCCAGTTCTGTCCGGTGATGTAGCCGGCGTGCACGCTGCACAGGAAGGCGCAGGCGGCGCCGAATTCCTCGCGCGTGCCGAAACGGCCGGCGGGGATCGTCTTCGTGCGCTGCTTGCGGGCTTCGTCGACGGAAATGTTTTGCGCCTTGGCTTGCGCCGCGAAGGTGACGCCGATGCGGTCCGTGTCGAAAAGCCCCGGCAGCAGGTTGTTGATGGTCACGCCGGTAGGCGCGACCTTGCGCGCGAGTCCCGCGACGAAGCCGGTCAGCCCCGAGCGCGCGCCGTTGGACAAACCGAGCACGTCGATCGGCGCCTTCACCGCCGAACTCGTGATGTTGACGATGCGTCCGTAACCGTTTGCGCTCATCGAGTCGATGGTCGCGCGAATCAGTTCGATCGGCGTCAGCATGTTGCTCTCGAGCGCGCGGATCCAGTCTTCGTGCGTGAAGTTGCGGAAGTCGCCCGGCGGCGGGCCGCCCGCGTTGTTGACCAGAATGTCCGGCTGCGGACAGGCGGCGAGCGCCGCGGCGCGGCCTTCCGGCGTGGTGATGTCACAGGCCACCGTCTTCACTTCCACGCCGCTTTGTTTGCGAATCTCCGCGGCGGTCGCCTCCAGCGTCTCGGCGGTGCGCGCGACGATCGTCAGGTTGACGCCTTCGGCGGCGAGCGCTTCCGCGCAGCCGCGTCCCAATCCCTTGCTGGCCGCGCAGACCAGCGCGGTGCGTCCTGCGATTCCCATGTCCATCAGTGTTCTCCTCGTGAAGTTGCGCCTCGAGACAAAACGCTGGGCCGCCCCAGGTTTTCCCGCTCCGTGGCCTGGCGCGAAGCGACAGGTCTGGATGCGCTCTCGTGGCAAAGTTTCCCCGATTCTAGAAGAATCGGTGCCGGACTGCGCCGGGCCGCTGCAATCTCCGGTATCTTCGAGCGGCACTCTTTCGGTAAACTTGCGCCGTGGCGCGTCCGCCCGCCAGCCGGTTCTCCGGCCGTGCGGCGCGCCGAACCGATCCCTCTAGCCGCCCCGCGCGCACCCGCCATGACCCAGGACAGCCGTTTTCCCAATCTCTTCATCCTCGATCACCCGCTGATCCAGCACAAGCTGTCGCATATGCGCGACCGGGATACCTCGACTCGCACGTTCCGCGAACTGCTGCGTGAAATCACGCTGCTGATGGGCTACGAAATCACCCGCAATCTGCCCATGACCACGCGCCGCCTGACCACGCCGCTCGTCGAGATCGACGCGCCGGTGATCGCCGGCAAGAAGCTGGCGATCGTGCCGGTGCTGCGGGCCGGCATCGGCATGTCGGACGGCCTGCTGGAGCTGGTGCCGTCGGCGCGCGTGGGCCACATCGGCGTGTATCGCGCCGAGGACCATCGGCCGGTCGAATATCTGGTGCGGCTGCCCGACCTCGAAGACCGCGTGTTCATTCTGTGCGATCCGATGGTCGCGACCGGCTATTCCGCCGTGCACGCCGTCGATGTGCTCAAGCGCCGCAATGTGGCCGGCGAGAACATCATGTTCCTCGCGCTGGTCGCCGCGCCCGAAGGCGTGCAGGTGTTTCAGGACGCCCATCCGGACGTCAAGCTGTATGTCGCCTCGCTCGATTCGCATCTGAACGAGCACGCGTACATCGTGCCGGGTCTCGGCGACGCCGGCGACCGCCTGTTCGGCACGAAAAACTGAAAGCGGCCTGAAAAGCGCGTGACGGCGTGCGCCAGACGCCGCTGCCGCGCACTTTTCGCGGCGTTGGCCGCTATCTCGTCCTCTGCCGCGCCCCCGCGGCGTGATAAAATTCGACTCCGCTCAAAGAGCGGCTCAACTCGCATCACCGCCTGGCGCACCGCGCCTTTCGCGGGGCCTGGCAGGCCGGCGCGGCGCTTGCCGCACGCCAGCCGCGCCGCCCCGTCCCAATCGCGCTGCCAACCCGCGGTCCCGCTAGCCGGGCCCGGCCGGGCGCGATCAGGCCCGAGACGGTCAGCCACGGGCGGTTAACCGCGAACAGTTGAGCCGGTCAGTCAGGCAGCGGGCGGTTTGACATCGAGGCGCAGAACAAGCAGGCACGCGCAAGCGCCCGACATCGCAACGACAATTGCACAATGCGTGCGCCCCACTGGCGCGCGCGATGGAGAAAGGTATGGCGGGTCATTCGAAATGGGCCAACATCAAGCATAAGAAAGCAGCGGCCGACGCCAAGCGCGGCAAGGTCTGGACGCGGCTCATCAAGGAAATTCAGGTCGCGGCCCGCATGGGCGGCGGCGACATCGACTCGAACCCGCGTCTGCGGCTCGCCGTCGAAAAGGCGTACGACGCCAACATGCCGAAAGATAACGTCAACCGCGCGATCCAGCGTGGCGTGGGCGGCGTGGACGGCGCAAGCTACGAAGAAATCCGCTACGAAGGCTACGGCATCGGCGGCGCGGCGGTGATCGTGGATACCATGACCGACAACCGCACGCGTACGGTGGCGGAAGTGCGTCACGCGTTCTCGAAGAACGGCGGCAACATGGGCACGGACGGCTCGGTGTCGTTCATGTTCGATCACGTCGGCCAGTTCCTGTTCGCGCCCGGCACGCCGGAAGACAAGCTGATGGAAGCCGCGCTCGAAGCCGGCGCTGACGACGTCGTCACGAATGAAGACGGCAGTATCGAAGTGCTGTGCCCGCCGAACGATTTCCCGAAGGTGAAGTCCGCGCTGGAAGCCGCGGGCTTCAAGGCCGAGCTGGCCGAGGTGACGATGAAACCTCAGACGGAAGTCGAGTTCACCGGCGAGGACGCGGTGAAAATGCAGAAGCTGCTCGACGCGCTGGAGAATCTGGACGACGTGCAGGAAGTCTATACAAACGCCGCGATCGCCGACGAATGAGCGCGCCCCGGCAGCGCGTGGCGCGTGGGTTCGTGTCGAGCCACGCCCATGCCGTCGGCTGGCCCTCGCGTCGTTGCGGAGCGAGCGTGCGTGTGACTGCGCACCGCGCTTCCACCCGGGTTCGCCCTGTGCCCTGCGCGCCGGCAACGGCTGCTGCGGGCTCAATGCAAACCTTGTTGTCATTCCACGGCTGAGCACGCTGCGTCAGCCGTTTATGGTTTTTAAGTCTCGGGGATTCACATGAAGTTACTCGTCGTCGGTTCCGGCGGTCGCGAACATGCGCTCGCATGGAAGCTCGCGCAATCGCCGCGGGTTCAGCTCGTCTACGTTGCTCCCGGCAACGGCGGCACCGCCCAGGACGAGCGTCTGCGCAACGTCGACATCACCGAGCCGGCTGCGCTCGCCGATTTCGTCGAAAAAGAACAGATCGCCTTCACGCTGGTCGGGCCGGAGGCGCCGCTCGCGGCCGGCATCGTCAATCTGTTCCGCCAGCGCGGTCTGAAGATTTTCGGGCCGACCAAAGAAGCCGCTCAGCTCGAAAGCTCGAAGGACTTCGCCAAGGCGTTCATGAAGCGCCACGCGATTCCGACCGCCGAATACGAAACCTTCGCCGACGTCGCCGCCGCGCACGCGTATCTCGACGCCAAGGGTGCGCCGATCGTCATCAAGGCCGACGGCCTCGCCGCGGGCAAGGGCGTGGTGGTCGCGCAAACGCTGGAAGAAGCGCACGCCGCGGTCGACATGATGCTGTCGGACAACAAGCTCGGCGATGCCGGCGCGCGTGTCGTGATCGAGGAGTTTCTCGCCGGCGAGGAAGCGAGCTTCATCGTGATGGTCGACGGCAAGCATGTGCTGCCGCTCGCGTCGAGCCAGGACCACAAACGCCTGCTCGACGGCGACCTCGGTCCGAACACGGGCGGCATGGGCGCCTATTCGCCCGCGCCGATCGTCACGCCGCAACTGCATGCCCGCGTGATGCGCGAAATCATCCTGCCGACGGTGCGCGGCATGGAAAAGGAAGGCATCCGCTACACCGGTTTCCTGTACGCCGGTCTGATGATCGACGCGCAAGGCAACCCGAAAACGCTCGAATTCAACTGCCGTATGGGCGACCCCGAAACGCAGCCGATCATGGCGCGTCTGAAGGGCGACTATTCGAAGGTGGTCGAGCAGGCCATCGCCGGCACGCTCGATACGGTGGAACTGGAGTGGGACCGCCGCACCGCGCTCGGCGTCGTGCTCGCCGCGTACAACTATCCGGACACGCCGCGCAAGGGTGACCGCATCAACGACATTCCGGCTGAAACCGCGGATTCGGTCACGTTCCACGCCGGCACCACGCTGACGGACGGCAAGCTGACCACCTCGGGCGGCCGCGTGCTGTGCGTGGTCGGTCTGGCGGATTCGGTGCGCAGCGCGCAGTCGGTCGCGTACGAAA
Organism: Paraburkholderia sp. FT54; assembly: GCF_031585635.1. NCBI lineage: Bacteria > Pseudomonadati > Pseudomonadota > Betaproteobacteria > Burkholderiales > Burkholderiaceae > Paraburkholderia > Paraburkholderia sp. FT54. The sequence continues at coordinate 2,919,144 of NZ_CP134195.1, forward strand.
CGATCAATCAGATCTCGTTCGACGGCATGCAGTATCGCCGCGACATCGGCTACCGTGCGTTGAACCGCAAGCACGACGCCAGGACCGAAGGCAAGCACTAAGCCATCATCCCACTCGCCCGCGTGCGGCGCCAACGGCGCTACACTGCGGGTTTTCGCGGCGGCTTTCACGTTGCTCACCGCGCCCACCGCAGCATGTGGGACGATATGGGCCGAGGCAGGCCCAACGTGGCCTGAGCGGGGCGGCGGTATCCCGCCCGGCGCGAAAAACCGCATGGCCACGCCTGCGCAGGTTACACCTGGCGCGGACTTGGCCCTCGCCCTTCACTAAGAACCCGCGGCACGACGAGCGTGCCGCCCTCAGCATCTGCATTCATGACCGATTCGAGCTACGACGCACAGGCCGTGCGCGGCTGGCTGCAAGGCCTGCAAACGCATATCGCGGACACGCTCGGCGCGTTCGACGGCACGCCGTTCGCCACCGACACCTGGCAGCGCGCGCCCGGCGAGAAGCTGCGCGGCGGCGGCTGCACGCGGATTCTCGAAGGCGGCAACTTCTTCGAACGGGCCGGCATCGGTTTCTCGGACGTCGCGGGCGACACCTTGCCGGGTTCGGCGAGCGCGGCGCGTCCGCAACTGGGCGGCCGCGGTTTCGAAGCAATGGGCGTGTCGCTCGTGCTGCACCCGCACAATCCGCACTGCCCGACCGTGCATATGAACGTGCGTCTCCTGATCGCGACCAAGGCCGGCGAAGAACCGGTGTTCTGGTTCGGTGGCGGCATGGATCTGACGCCGTACTACGGTTACGAAGAAGACGCGCAGCATTTCCATCGCACCTGCCGCGACGCGCTGCAGCCTTATGGCGCGGACCTCTACCCGAGTTTCAAGCGCTGGTGCGACGAGTATTTCTTCCTCAAGCACCGCAACGAGCCGCGCGGCATCGGCGGGATTTTCTTCGACGATTTCTCGGCGCCGGGCTTCGATCAATCGTTCGCGATGCTCAAAAGTGTCGGCGACGCGTTCCTCAAAGCGTACCTGCCGATCATCGAAAGGCGCCGCAACATTCCGTACGGTCAAGCCGAGCGCGATTTTCAAGCTTACCGGCGCGGGCGCTACGTCGAGTTCAATCTGGTCTTCGACCGTGGCACACTGTTCGGGCTGCAAAGCGGCGGACGCACGGAATCGATCCTGATGTCCATGCCGCCTGTGGTGAACTGGCGCTACGACTGGCAGCCCGAACCGGGCACGCCGGAAGCGCGTCTTTATAGCGATTTTCTCGTGCCGCGCGAGTGGGTGTGACGGGCCGCGCCCGCACCTCGCTCCAGTCGTCACGACAAAGGATCTTCACCTGAAGCCGAACGCTCATCCTGTTGCCCTGCCTCGCCGGATCGGACTGCTCGGCGGCACTTTCGATCCGATCCACGAAGGCCACCTCGCGCTCGCGCGGCGTTTCGCGCACGTGCTGCAACTGACCGAACTCGTGCTGTTGCCCGCCGGGCAGCCCTGGCAGAAAGCGGACGTGTCGCCGGCCGTGCATCGCCTTGCCATGACGCGCGCGGCGGCTGGCGAACTGGAACTGCCGGGCGCGAGCGTGCGTGTCGCGACCGACGAGATCGATCACGACGGCCCGACTTACACGATCGACACGCTGCGACGCTGGCGTGAACGCGAAGGTGAGGACGCCTCGATCGCGCTCCTGATCGGCGCGGATCAACTGGTGCATCTCGACACATGGCGCGACTGGCGGCGCCTGTTCGACTTTGCCCATATCTGCGCGGCCACCCGGCCCGGTTTCGACCTCGCGTCGATTCCGCCGGCGGTCGCTCAAGAAATCGACGCGCGCCGTGCCCGCGCCGACGTTCTGCAAGCTACGCCCTGCGGCCACTTGCTGATCGATACGACGCTTGCGTTCAACGTTTCGGCCACCGACATTCGCGCGCATCTGCGCGAGCAGGTGAACCAGCGGCTCGCCCTCGCGGGCGGCGAACAGCAAGACCAGGCGGCGAGCCATGTCCCCACCGCGGTGTGGGACTATATTCTTCAACATCATCTGTACCACCGGTAACCCCAATGGATATTCGCAAACTGCAACGCGTGATCGTCGACGCTCTCGAAGACGTCAAGGCGCAAGACATCAAGGTGTTCAACACCAGCCACCTGACCGCGCTGTTCGATCGCGTGATCGTCGCGAGCGGCACCTCGAACCGGCAAACCAAGGCGCTCGCTTCGAGCGTGCGCGAGAGCGTCAAGGAAGCCGGCGGCGACATCGTCAGCACCGAGGGCGAGGACGTCGGCGAATGGGTGCTGGTGGATTGCGGCGACGCGATTGTGCACATCCTGCAACCGGCCCTGCGCCAGTACTACAACCTCGAAGAAATCTGGGGCGACAAGCCGGTGCGCATCAAGCTGTCCACGCCCGATCCGTTCGGCGGCGCGCGTTCGAGCGAGCCCGATGAAGACGAGGACGAAGACGAAGACGCGCCGGCGGTGAAGAAGCCCGTGCGTAAGACGGCCGCCCGCCGCAAGTAAGCAGGCGGGCCTTGGGCGACTCACGCCATCCTGGTCCGCGACTACCTTCGCGATTCGATCCGTCATGAAACTGCATATCCTCGCCGTCGGCCACAAGATGCCGGACTGGATCGCCACCGGCTTCGACGAATACGCGAAGCGCATGCCGCCCGAACTGCGTATTGAACTGCGCGAAATCAAACCCGAGCAGCGTTCGTCGGGACGGCCGGCGGACAGTGTGATGGCCGCCGAACGTATCAAGATCGAAGCCGCGTTGCCGAAGAATGCGCGCATTGTCGCGCTCGACGAACGCGGCAAGGACTGGACCACCATGCAACTCGCCGGCGCCCTGCCCGGCTGGCAGCAGGACGGCCGCGACGTGGCGTTCCTGATCGGCGGCGCCGACGGGCTCGACCCCGATCTGAAAGCGCGCGCCGACATGCTGCTGCGCGTCTCCAGCCTGACTTTGCCGCACGCGATGGTCCGCGTGCTGCTTGCTGAACAGCTTTACCGCGCGTGGACCATCACGCAAAATCACCCCTATCATCGCGTATGAGCGAACGCGGCGGCGCGTGAAATGCGCGGCTGGCGCGCGGGTTGTCAGCCGCGGCTTCAGATTGCGCCTTGAATTGCGCGCCTTGCATCGCGCCTCGTTGTCGTGGTTTTTGGGTCGCGTTTGCGGCGCTGAGTGACGTGCAGGTTGGCATGCACAAAGGCACGCGCGTTGTACGCGTTGCCATGCTCGTACCGCCGGCATTCCCTACCGCGCTGATCGACGCTCGACCGTCACGCTCGTCGCACACCCATGCAATCCGCTTCATCGAGACCTGTTCATGTCCACGTCCGCCGCTTCGCTGCATCCGTTCGTCTACCTCGCTTCGCAAAGTCCACGCCGCCAGGAGCTGTTGCAACAGCTCGGCGTGCGTTTCGAACTGCTGCTGCCGCGCCCCGATGAAGACGCCGAAGCGCTCGAAGCCGAGCTGCCCGACGAACGCGCGCACGACTACGTGCAGCGGGTGTGCATCGCCAAGGCGCAGGCGGCCCGCGCGCGCCTCGTGGCCGGCGGCCATGCCGCGCGGCCGATTCTGGTTGCGGATACAACCGTCACGATCGACGACGCGATTCTCGGCAAGCCCGTCGATGCCGACGACGCCGTCGCGATGCTCAAACGCCTCGCCGGCCGCGATCACGAAGTGCTGACCGCCGTGGCCGTGATCGATGCCGAGGGCGCGCTGCTGCCGGCCGCGCTATCCGTGTCGAAGGTGCGTTTTGCTGCACTGCACGCAGACGCGATCCGCCGCTATGCGGCGAGCGGCGAGCCGCTCGGCAAGGCGGGCGCGTACGGTGTGCAGGGGCGCGCGGCGGAGTTTATCGAGCATATCGACGGGTCCTATTCAGGTATCATGGGTTTGCCGCTTTTTGAAACCGCTGCCCTCCTGCGCGCAGCGCGCATCGACTTCTAAAATAACACCATGAATGAAGAAATCCTGATCAATGTCACGCCGCAGGAAACGCGCGTCGCGCTGGTCCAGCAAGGCGCCGTCCAGGAACTTCACGTCGAACGAACGCTGTCGCGTGGCCGCGTCGGCAATGTCTATCTCGGCAAGGTTGTGCGCGTGTTGCCGGGCATGCAGTCCGCCTTCATCGACATCGGTCTCGAACGCGCCGCGTTCCTTCATGTGGCCGACATCTGGCATCCGCGCATTGCCGGCGAACCGCAGCATCAGACGCCGCATCAGCCGATCGAAAAAATCGTCTTCGAAGGCCAGACGCTGATGGTGCAGGTCGTGAAGGATCCGATCGGCACCAAGGGCGCGCGCCTGTCCACGCAAGTGAGCATTGCCGGGCGCACGCTCGTGTATCTGCCGCAGGAGCCGCATATCGGCATCTCGCAGAAGATCGAGAGCGAAGCCGAACGTGAAGCCGTGCGCGCGCGTTTGACCGCCGTGCTGCCCGCCGATGAGAAAGGCGGCTACATCGTGCGCACCATCGCGGAAGATGCGACCAGCGAAGAGCTGGCCGGCGACGTCGCGTATCTGCGCAAGACGTGGGCGACGATTCTCTCGCAAGGGCAGCGCATGCCGCCGACGAGTCTGCTGTATCAGGATCTGAATCTCGCGCAACGCGTGCTGCGCGATTTCGTCAACGATGAAACGTCGCGCATTCAGGTCGACTCGCGCGAGACGTATCAGATGCTGGCCGACTTCGCGGCCGAGTTTACGCCGGCGGTGTCGTCGAAACTGCATCACTACACCGGCGAGCGGCCGCTCTTCGATCTGTACAACATCGAGGCGGAAATCCAGCGCGCGTTGTCGCGCCGGGTGGATCTGAAGTCGGGCGGCTATCTCGTGATCGACCAGACCGAAGCGATGACGACCATCGACGTGAACACCGGCGGCTATGTCGGCGCGCGCAACTTCGACGACACGATCTTCAAGACCAACCTCGAAGCCGCGCACACCATTGCGCGGCAATTGCGTCTGCGCAATCTGGGCGGCGTGATCATTATCGACTTCATCGATATGGAAAACGTCGAGCATCGCGATCAGGTGTTGGGCGAATTGAAGAAGGCGTTATCGCGCGATCGCACGCGCGTGACGGTGAATGGGTTCTCGCAACTCGGGCTTGTCGAGATGACGCGCAAGCGCACGCGGGAATCTCTCGCGCATGTGTTGTGCGAGCCTTGTCCGGTTTGTCAGGGGAAGGGGCAGGTCAAGACGCCGCGTACCGTGTGTTACGACGTGCTGCGGGAGATTCTGCGCGAGTCGCGGCAGTTCAATCCGCGCGAGTTCCGCGTGGTGGCGTCGCAGCAGGTGATCGATCTGTTTCTCGAGGAAGAATCGCAGCATCTGGCGATGTTGATTGATTTTATTGGCAAGCCGGTGTCACTGCAGGTGGAGTCGAATTTGAGTCAGGAGCAGTACGATATTGTGCTGATGTGACTTAATATATTTATATTCTTCAAAAACTTACGTCACTAATTTCATAAAAATAGCAGACTAGCTACCCAACTTTAAAGCGCCTCTTCCTAAGTCCTCAAATGGACGGCTCCAATCAATGCTCCGCATTACTTTCGATCGATCCGCACTTCACCGCGAACGCTTTGCGCAGGTTCGAGAAAGCGGCATCGTTCAACTCGTCTCCGAAGGCAAGTTAGCGGTCGTGCATTCAGGGATCTTCTTAACCGAGACATTGGAGCTATACAACCGCAAGGATCGAAGGGAGGAACTTCGTGAACAAATCGATTTCCTGCATGAGATTTGCAACGGGGGAATTTTCCGCGACAGCGTCGACATTTGGACCGACGAACTGATCCGTGATTTTGCGTTAGGCACGCCTTGCCTAACTACGAAAGAGGAAGAGTCAAGAGTCTGGCAGCGTGCTATGAAAGGCATTCGCCAAGCATCTTGGAATCACTGGCACGCGACTAGACCGATGCGCGACCAAGAGTTCGTCAAAAAGGCGAAGCAGCGGTCCCTATACGCAGAAATCCGCAAGGTTGCTGCGGAAGAGGCCAAAAGGCAGCACCTCGGAAGGGCTCTCAGTTCATATCCCTTCGAGGAACACCGCCGTCAGGCTTTTGACTTTCTTGGACGGGACGTCATACAAGGACAGTTTGTGTCCCGGCGCATCGAAGAAGTGCAGGACCGATGGTGCGCAAACAAAGCCCTTTATCCGTATTTCACCTCCTTCGTCGAGGGTTTGTTATACGCGAGCTATTACGCCGCCGTCAAACAGAACAGCGCCATCGATGACAACTCCCAAGCGGATATCGACCTGCTTACCTTCCTAAATCATGCGGATGTTGTTGTATCTTCTGACACGCGTTTCTTCACGGCAGCGTTTGAAGAACTTTGGAAGCCCAAAGGCAGAGTACTCGTCAGTCCGGAAAATCTCGCGAACTTCCTTGCCTCCCAGTGAGCATCCATCACTGAGTCGCAAAACGTGCGGGCATATGACATTCAAATATCGCGGACAGCAGCTCCGCCAGCGGCTAGCGAAAAGGATCAGACGATGTACAACGAAACAACCGCTGAGCTTTGGGCAAAGCACGAACTGAGAATCCGGCGACTAATTTTCTGGATGTCTGCGTTTGCCATAATTGCAGTGATCTCCATGCTATTGCCGTTTATCAATGCAACGAGACCCGCCAGCCAAACCTTGGGCGCGTGGTGGTCGAGAGCCGGCGCTCCGATGACCGTCTTCGCGATTTTTTCGCAAAACGTGGCTACTCGTTTAGGTGAGCATCTACAGTTTGGAGCTTTTGGAAGCTCTGAAATGGTGGCTTTAAGGCAGAAATATTTGCCAGTTCATGCGGTTGGGTTTCGGCTCTCCATTATCCTCACGGTGGTAGGCACGCTTATCTGGGGCTACGGCGATCTTCTGATCTGCATGCTTTCGACTCACAAATGAGGTCCCGGTGCTGAGGTATGCACAAAAAGTTGCACACCCTCGGCGCGGTGATGGGCCAGGGCAACGAAAAAGACGCCGAAGCTCTTGCCGCCATCGATAATCGGTCGCTGGATGTCATCAGGAAATCCGGGCAAGCACACGACGCCCTTCCGCACCATCTGTGCGGGCCGTTGGAGATAGGCTAGTGTGCTCGCGCACTGCGACCGCACACCTCGAATCCAAATATTTGGCCAAGTCTTCGACATGGACGAACATGGCAGCCTTCTACGACCGGTCTGAACGGATGACCGGGAAACCAGTACGCACGTAAAGCACAAGAGACAGGCGATCGGAACGATCGGGTGCGGTTTGGTGGCATCGCTTGGCGACCCATTGACGCCAATCCCCCCACACCCACACCCACCCCGTACGCCCCCCCAATTTCCCCATTGACCGCACCCCGCCGGCAGGCGTATAACCATCCCACTGGATGTTAATTGGATGGCATCAAGATGCCAACCGGAGTGCAAATGCCCAAACTCAACCTCATAGCCACCTCCCGCCCCAAAGGCGGCGAGACCGAAAAAATCACCATCAACCTGGGCCCGATCGACCTCGGCCAGATCGATCTACTGGTCGAAGAAGGCTTTTACTCGAATCGCACCGACCTGATCCGCACGGCGATCCGTAACCAACTCGCGGTGCATTCCCAGGTCGTCACGGAGACGGTCACCCGGCGCGCCATGGTGCTCGGCATGCAGCACTTCTCGCGACAGGATCTCGAGGCGGCTCAGGCCGCGCACGAACAACTCGACATTCATGTGCTCGGCCTCGCCAGCATCGCAGCCGATGTGCCGCCCGAACTCGCGGCGGCCACGATTGCATCCGTGGTGGTGCTCGGCGCCTTTCATGCGTCGCCCGCGGTCAAGGCGGCGCTCGCCGGCCGCATCAGCTAGACGCGACGCTCGACTCATTACCGTGGCTGAAGCAGTGACTCATCGGTCGACTCGCTCATCCACGCCCCACACAGGTCAACGCAAACCATCATGAAAATGAACGAAGATTTCCTGAAATCAATGACAGACGCCTTCGAGCTATTGCGCACGAAGGGCCCGCAGGAAGCCACCGCGGCGGTTCAACGCGCGCTCTCGGGCGGCAACGCGAACATGCCCCACGCCGAGCATGTACAAACACCGCACACGCCGTCCAATGCCAGCGAATGGGCGCAAGTGTGGACGCAGATGCAAACCCAGGCGCAAGCCCACGCGCGCCCCGCTCCTTACGCCCCTGCCGCGCCGACTTTCGACGCCGACACGCCAGGCACCTTCAGTACGCACACGTTCAACAACGCAGCCGGACAACGCCAGTACAAGCTCTACGTGCCGGCGGTCTACAACAGTGAACCGTTGCCGCTGATCGTCATGCTGCACGGCTGCACGCAGAACGCCGACGACTTTGCCGCCGGCACGCGCATGAACGAAATGGCCGAGCGTCATGGCTTTATCGTCGTGTATCCGAATCAGGCGCAAGCGGCCAATCATTCCAAATGCTGGAACTGGTTCAAGCCTGCCGATCAGGTACGCGACCAAGGCGAGCCGTCGTTGATCGCCGGCATCACGCGAGAGGTAATGGGCCGCTATCGAGTGGATCCGGCGCGCGTGTATGTCGCGGGTCTGTCGGCGGGCGGCGCAATGGCCGACATCATGCTGAAGACTTCGCCCGATCTCTACGCGGCGGCCGGCGTGCATTCGGGTCTCGCCCACGGCAGCGCGAAGGACTTGCCCTCGGCGCTCGGCGCGATGAAGGGCGGCAAAGCGCAACGCAAGCGCACGCGTGGCACGCCGCAACGTCCGCTCATCGTGTTTCATGGCGACGCTGACACGACAGTCCATCCGTCGAATGCGGCCGAGATCATCGCGCCCTTCGACGCCGGCACCACGACAGTCAGCACGCAATCAGGCGATGCAAGTCACCAACGTGCGTACACGCAGCAGCGGCATGTAGCGGCGAACGGTGTCGAAGCGGAGTCGTGGTCGATTCACGGCGCGGGACACGCGTGGGCCGGCGGGAGTCAGCGCGGTTCGTACACGGACCCGTGCGGGCCCGACGCCGCCGCGGAAATGGTGCGATTCTTCCTCGCCCATCCGCGCCCGCATTGAGTCGACACATCGGCGGCGGCGAACCAAACGGCTCCGGAGTTCAACATGAATGACCGGAGGTTGGCTATATAGGCGGCCGCCTGATCGCATCACACTCGTTCTGCGCGAGGCGCCTCGTGCGCTATACCAACGCAGATAGCCGCTAATAGGCCCGCTAGAGACCGCAAGGCGGGCCTAAGCCGCAACCGGGCAACCGGCCTGTTCAAGCGCGGCTTGCGCGTGCTCGTGCAGGTCGCCGCTGGTCAGCGACGCGTCCGGCGTACGCACCCACGCCGCGATGCGCAGCGTGGCACCGCCATGGTCGGGATAGTCCGCTACCGTCACGATCGGCGCGAGCGTGGCGCCGCTCAGCACGCGGGGTTCGTCGGCGACCAGCTTCTTCAATTCGCCGATGGCGGCATCGACGTCCTTGCGCTGCGCGAGGCCCACTTCGACCTCGATGCGCTGCGTGCCACCGCTGCTGTAATTGATCACCGGATTGCTCCAGATCTGGCGTCACGCACGGCAAGGTGGTGCGTGTCATTTCTACCCATACGATCGTGGAGGGCAGGACCGTCAACGCGTCAACCTCCGACCCGCATTACGAAGTAGAAAGTGAGAAGAGCGGCAAACATGCCGTTCATCGAGGCGACGCGCTGCATCGGCTCAAGAATTGATATGGATGGCTAACCACACCCATCGGCGTCGCGACGACGCTAGAGCAAACGGCAGAACTCGCCGGCACGGCAACGAGCCAGCGTCGGCAAGCAATGCCTCAGAGAGTGCCCAACGGCCTCAGCAAATTACGCAGCGCCGCAACAGTAACCGGACGCGAGAACCAGAAGCCCTGCGCTTCATCGCATCCGAGCGCTTCCAGCTGCGCGGCCTGCCCGGCTGTTTCGACGCCTTCGGCCGTGACACGCAGTTTGAGCGCATGTGCCATCGCGATGATGGCGCCGACCAGCGCCGCGCACTGCGGATCGGTGCTCATACGCATCACAAACGAGCGGTCGATTTTCAGGCGATTCAGCGGAAAACGCGTGAGATACGCGAGGCTCGAATAGCCGGTGCCGAAATCGTCCACCGCCACCTCCACGCCTAGATCGCGCAATGCAAAGAGCGTCTGCAAAGCCTGCTCGGTGTCGCCGAGCAGCACCCCCTCGGTGATTTCCACCTCGAGGTATGAAGGGTCGAGCGCCGCGTCTTCCAGTGCCTCGCGGATCGTCTCGAACAGATTCTGCCGCTGGAACTGCTGCGGCGACACGTTCACCGCGAAGCGCGGCAACGTGCCGGTCAGCCGCAGCAACTTGCCGGCATCGCGGCACGCGGTCCGGATCACCCACTCGCCGATCTGCTCGATCAAACCCGCCTCCTCCGCGACCGGCACGAACTCGACGGGACTGATCAAGCCGCGCTGCGGATGGTTCCAGCGCAGCAGCGCCTCCACTTGCGCGATGCGGCCATTGGCGAGCGTCACCTGCGGCTGATAGACGAGATGCAGTTGCTGACGCTCGATCGCATCACGCAGCAGGGTCTCCAGTTCGAAGCGGCGTGCCGCCTGACCTTCCAGCGCGGTGGAAAACCGCCGCACCGCATTACCGTTCACCGCCGAAGCCGCCGACAACGCCACGCCCGCGCGACGCATCAGCGTAGGCGCATCGCAGCCGTCGGCCGGATAAGCCACAATGCCGATGCTCGCGGTAATGTTCAAGGTGGTGCCGGCGTAGTCGATCGGCTCGGCGATGCGGCCCAGTGCTTCGGCGGCGAAGGCATCGGCGGCCGCGCCGCTCTCGTTGACCAGCAAGGCGAACTGCGTTCCGCCGATCGAGGCGATCGTACCGTCGTTGGGAAAGAGACCACGCAACCGTTCGCCGACGATCTGCAGCACGAGTTCAGCCGCATGCAAACCGAGCGCATCGCGCAGTTTGCGCAGATGATCGAGCTCGGCGATCAGCACGGTAAAACCGCTGCCGCTGCGCTGACAACGCGCGATAGTCAGTTCCAGCCGTTCAGTAAAAAGCGTTTGATTGGGCAGGCGAGTCACGCCGTCGTGATGCGCGACGTACCACAGACGCGCTTCCGATTGCGCGTAGCGCGTCATGTCGATGGCGATACCGACATAGCGCGCGGGCCCGCTGACGAGACCCCCGGAGCGCGCCGGCTCCGTGACGAGCGGCGCCAACGCCAGCACCACGCGAACCGGCGTGCTGTTACGCCGCAAAAAATTCCACTCGCCTTCGTAGCGGAAGGCCACCATGGCAAGCGGCGGCAGTTCGGCGCGGCGCCTGGCAAGTTCGGCAGGATCGAATAAAGACTCGAAGGTATGACGGCCGATCAATTCCTCCGCCGCGAATCCAGTCAGCTTTTCGAATGCGGCGTTGACGGAGTCGAACGTACCGTCCGCAGTGCAGATGAACATGCCGTAAGGCGCCGAAGCAAGCGCGGCATCGCGCGTACGCGTTTCGGCGTAAAGGGGGACTTGCATCGCGCCGGCCTTTTTATTTTCCTGGGTAGTGAAAGCGATCGAACGTGTTCTTGACGCGTGGGTGCAAACAGCAAGCCCCGAAATTCCGGTCCGATGTTTCGGGCAACCGTGCGTATGATAGCGGCTTTCGCGCCCGCGCCGAATTCGCTGCCTCCCACACGAGTCCGTACGCTTCCTGTGTCGCGTAGGTGACGAGATGCAGACGCTCGGGAATCGTGCCGTCCGTTTGCGACGGAATGTGCTTGCACTTGCCTTCGCTGTTATAGGCAAGACCGTGGTACGGGCACACGATGTTGCCGTTGTCGACCCATCCCTGGCTGAGCAGCGCGCCACGATGCGGACAGATATCGCGTGCACTCACCAGTCGGCCGTTCGAGCGGAACACCACGAGCGGTTCGTCGAGCAGCGTCACGCTGATGGGTTTGTCGGTGACCTCGGCGGCGAACGCCACCGGATGCCAGTAGCGGCTGAGAATCTCCCAGTCGTGACTAGCGAAAGTGCAATTGCGGGGTAAGGCGGGGAAACGTTGGAACGTCAGCGGACTGGCGGTGGCAGAAGCAGCGGCGGAACTCATGCGTGTCTCCAAAACCTGGTGGGCTCATCGCGCTCATGAGCTGTCTCGAGCGCGTTGGAGAGAACGATAGCGGGATGAGGTCCGCCGACCCATCCCGTGAAGCGCATTGACTCTATGTACGGAGCAACATAGGGTGCCGCCGCACCGCCGCCGCGCTTTTTACGCGGCGCGCGGCAAGGCCGCTTCGATGAACACCGCGCACAGCGCTTCCATGCCCTTCGCGTCTTCTTCGTCGAAGCGCGCCACGCTTGGGCTGTCCACATCCCACACGCCGATTAGCGTGCCGTCCGGCGCGACGAGCGGCACGACGATTTCCGACTGCGAAGCCGAATCGCAGGCGATATGACCGGGAAACTCATGCACGTCGCGCACCACCTGCGTCTGACGGGTTTGCGCGGCCGTGCCGCAGACGCCCTTGCCGAGCGCGATCCGCACGCACGCGGGTTTGCCCTGAAACGGCCCGACGACCAGCTCCTGGCCGTCGTGGAAATAGAAGCCGGCCCAGTTCAGATCACTGAGGGAATGAAACACGAACGCGGAAAAGTTCGCGGCGTTGGCGATCCAGTCGGTCTCATCGGCGAGCAGCGAGCGCGCCTGGGCGACCAGTTCTTCGTAGTGCGCGGCTTTGGGCAGATGCGAGGCGGAGGAAACTTCGAACATGACGGCGTCCGTGAGGAAAGCGGAAAGAGGAACAGCGAATCGTGCAGTTTAAAGCAAGCCACCGGTTCCTTCACGGCGCGCGCTCGCGCTTGCGCCGCGCCGTGCGCAAAGCAAAACCCTCGTCCCTTCCGGTTTCGTCAGACCCGTCGGCATCGGCGCGAAGCTCGAGCCAACGGGAATCACCGCACAACGATCATTGACCGACGCCGATGATCACGCTCGATGCCTTGAAAATCGCCGTCGCCGCTTTGCCGTTCGCGAGGCCGAGGCGGTCGACGCTATCGTTGGTGATGATCGCCGCGATCTGCGCGCCGCCCGCCGTGATCGACACTTCGGAATTCACCGCGCCCTTGGTGACCGCCGACACCGTACCGGCGATGCAATTGCGCGCCGACACCTGCTCTTTCGTGACGTCGACCATCACGATCACCGACGACGCTTTCACCAGCGCGAAGGCTTTCGTGCCTACCGTGAGGCCGAGCGACGTCGCGCTGCCGTGGGTGATGATCGAGACGATCTCGAGGCCTTCCTGGGTGCGCAGCGTGACTTCGTCGTTTACGGCGCCATGTTTGAGTCCGGTGACTTCGCCGGCGAATTGATTGCGTGCGCTGGTCTGCATGTTGTTCTCCTTGGTTACGCAGCCTCGTACGGGCGTTTTTCGAGGCCATGCGTTGGGTTGGGCAGTGAGCGTAGTGGAACGCTCGCCGGCTGCGACAGTCTGCGCGTGAAGCGCGCCATCGCGCGGCCGCAATTGACGACGCGAACCCCAATGAAACCACACAAGCGTTGTGTTTGGGTATGCACAACGCGACGCCGGTACAACGTGCGGCACAATACGCCGACACCGTATCATCGTGCCCTGTACCTTCTTCGCCGAACCTCATGCCCGTTGCCGTTCTATCCCGCCTCACCGCCGCCTGGCCGAACGCCTGCCGCGCCGCCGCATTGTGCGCCGCGCTCGCGGCGATCAGCGCCTGCAGCAATCCGTCGCCGATGCGCGACACGCGTGCGCCGGTCGACACCGTCACGTTGTTTCCCATCGCCGGCTACGACCAGGACGTCGATCACTGGCTCGAACCGGACAGCCCCGGCTACGACCAGCCGTTCCTGAGTGCCGCGGACCAGCAGGCGCACTTCAAAGTCCTGTACGCACGCTACTTCGGCACCGGCACCACGGCGCCCTCGCCCTGGAACTCCAACTTCGTGACGACGCGCGTCTATCGCCAGCAAGGCGCGGACATTGCCGCATTGCAGCAGCGGCGCATCGGCAGGTTCGACAACACCGGCAAGAGCGGCGCGGACGTCGGTTACGGCGAAAATTTCCGGCCGCACGACAAGGCATGGATCGACGCCATCGCGCAAAACATGAACGTCGCGCAGTTCACGCAGACGGCCGTTTATCAGCCGCGGCGCCGCGCCATCGCCACCAGCAACCTGATGGTGCGCGAACTGCCGACCACCGACCCGTCGTTCTACGACCACCATCTGGCCGGTGAAGGCTATCCGTTCGACAATCTGCAGATCTCGGCCGTACGGCCCGGCACGCCGCTGTATGTGCTCGGCAGCAGCGTCGACGGCGCGTGGCATTACGTGCAGACGCCCGACGTGCAGGGCTGGGTACGCAGCGACGGCGTCGGCATGGCCGACGACCGTTTCGTCGACACATGGCGCGCGGCGACGGCCAAATCGCTCGGAGCGGTGATCGTGGCGTCGGCGCCGGTGCGCGACAGCCGCGGCGTGTTCCGCTTCGACGCACCGGCCGGCACGCTGCTGCCGATCGCGCCATCCAACGCCGCGCGGCCGGCGCAGGCAAAATCTGCCACAAGCGACGCCAGCGGCCCGGTCGACGATGTAGTGATGCGTCAAGTGCTCGTCCCGGCCCGCGACGCGGACGGCCAGGCGCTGATCCGCAGCGCCGCCCTGAGCGACGCGCAAATTGCGCCCATGCCGCTCGCCGCCACGCCGCGCCATCTGGCGATGCTGATGAAAACGCTGATCGGCCGCCCGTACGGCTGGGGCAATAGCGGCCTCTACAACGATTGCTCGTCGGAACTGCAGAGCATCTTCGCCGCCTTCGGCGTCTGGCTGCCGCGCCATTCGTCCACGCAGATGAACGCCGGCCGCATGATCGACCTGTCGTCGTCCACGCCCGCGCAGCGGCTCGACTATCTGGCGCAGCACGGCGAGCCGTTGCGCACGCTGATCTACATCGGCGGCCACGTGATGCTGTATATCGGCAACACCACCCGCAACGGCAGCGCGGTGCCCGTCGTCTATCAGGACGTGTGGGGCCTGCGGCCCGCCGACGATAGCCGGCGCGCGGTGATCGGCGGCTCGGTGATTCTGCCGCTGTTCGAACACATTCCCGAAGACGCCGCGCTGCAATCGCTCGCCGCGACGCCGACGTTCCAGATCAGCATCCTCGGCGCACCGCGCGGCGGCGCCCCGGCGCCGTCCGCCGCGCCGCCGGACGAGGACAATCCGGCCGGTTGATACACGCGCTCAGGCACTCGCCGCATGCCCGGGCCAAAAATATTTTTTCCGGAGTGTCGATTCAACGGTCATGTACTCGTCGTAACGTTGAAGACCTGACTCGACGAGTCGGTCTTTCACCTCACGAACCTCTTACTTCAAGGAGTCGCCGTCATGTCCAGCAACGCCGTCAAACCGATCCCTGACGGGATGCACTCGCTCACGCCGTATCTGATCTGCGCCAACGCCGCGGACGCCATCGCGTTCTACACGAAGGCCTTCAACGCCGTCGAACAGGTCCGCCTGCCCGGCCCCGGCGGCAAGGTCATGCACGCTTCCCTGAAGATCGGCGATTCCATGCTGATGCTGACTGACGAATGGCCCGAGCACCAGTCGTTCGGCCCGAATTCGCTGAAAGGCACGCCGGTCACGATTCACTACTATGTGGAAGATGTGGACGCCAGCTTCAAACAGGCCGTCGACGCCGGCGCGACGGTCGTGATGCCCGTCACCGACATGTTCTGGGGCGACCGCTACGGCCAGTTGAAAGACCCGTTCGGCCATAGCTGGTCGCTGGCCACGCACAAGCGCGATCTGAGCGCGGAAGAAATCCAGCAAGCCATGGCCGCGATGAAGTAAGGCGCGGTCCGTCCGGTGAGAAGGAGGAGAAAGGTCATGCAAAAGATTGCGCCGTGCCTATGGTTCGACGGCAATGCGGAAGAAGCGGCCCGCTTCTACACGTCGGTGTTTTCCGATTCCCGCATCGCCACGACAATGCATTACACGGATGCCGGACCCGGGCCGAAGGGCGGCGTGCTGGCCATCACGTTCGAGATCGAAGGCCAGGAGTTCATGGCGCTGAACGGCGGCCCGCAGTTCCCCTTCACGCCGGCGATCTCGCTGTTCGTGCACTGCAGCTCACAGGAGGAGATCGACCGTTACTGGACCAAACTCCTGGACGGCGGTAAGCCGTGGCAGTGCGGCTGGCTTCAGGACCGGTTCGGCGTCTCGTGGCAGATCGCGCCGGACGTACTCGGCGACATGCTGCGCGACCCGGACACGGCCAAGGCGAGCCGCGTAATGAAGACCATGATGAATATGGTCAAGCTGGAAATCGCGCCGCTCGAAGCGGCTTATCGCGGCTAGCGGGGTCGCGATAAGCGGTGCGGTTGGCGCGTAGTGCCATGCGGTTGGCGCGCAGTTTGGCGCAAGGTCGGCGGTCGGCCTGCGGTCCCGTTAGCTTGTCCTGAATCCACGGCACGGCAAGCAGGCCGGGGCGCAAGACCGCCATCTTTGATAGCATCGGTCTCGACCCATAAACGGCGGGACATGAACGGTGCGCGTCAACCATCAGGCTTTCTTCTGCTCGCTGTTTGTCGCGCGTCTCGCCGATCAGATCCTGCTGTTTCTCGTGCCGCTCGTCGTATTCCAGACCACGCACCAGGTCTCGTGGTCGGGGCTTGCGTTCTTTATCGAAACGTTGCCCCGCTATCTGGTGTTTCCTTTCTTCGGCGCCTTGTGCGACCGCATCTCGCCGCTCAGATTGATGCGCGTGAGCCAGACCGTGAGGGCGCTGGCGTGTTTCGGCGGCATCCTCGCTTATGTGCTGTTCGGCGGCATCGGCTGGCTGATCGCACTCTCGGCCGTGTGCGGCGTATTGACGAGCCAGGGCCTGGTCGCGCGCGAAGTCATGCTGCCGCAGATCTTCAGTACGCAGCAGTTTCAGCGCGTGCTCGCCTATTCGCAACTGGCCGACCAGTTGGGTTTCGTGCTCGGTCCGATGCTCGCCGCGCTGCTGCTTGGCCTGTGGCGTTGGGAATGGGTCGTCGGCGCAACTGGCGTGCTGTTTCTCCTCGCCGATGGCGCGCTGCTGCTGTGGCAACGCGCGAGCGGTTTTCGCGCCCCCGCACCGCCGCCGCTCGTGCCGGGTCACTGGACGCTGCCGCTGCGCATCGCGCTGCGTCATGTGCTGGTGCTGCCCGGCCTGAAGAAAGTCGTGCTGCTCGCCGCCGCCGAAAATCTGGTGATCGGCGTGACACTCGCCACGTCCGCAGCCATGGTGACCGGCCTTCACGCGCAGTCGAACCACTACTATGCCGGACTGCAGACGGCCGGCGCCGTGGCCACGGTGCTGATTCTGTTGACGATCGCACGCGCCGCATGGCCCGCCCGCGCCTTGGGCCTGGTCGCCTTCGTCTCGATCTGCGCGGGCGGCGTGATCGCCGGTGCGAGCGCGGCGCCGTGGGGCTATGCGCTCGGCTTCCTGCTGATCGTCGGCTTCGACAAGATGTTCAACGTCTACATCCGCGGCGCGCGGCAGCGAATCATTCCGCCGAAGGACTACGGCAAGACGACTGGCGTGGTGATCCTCCTGAACAACATGACGCAGCCGCTCGCCGGCCTGCTGGTCAGCGTGTTTTCGGCGCGCACGCAAACCGGCCCGCTGATCGTGATCCTGTCGCTGACGATGGGCGGCATCGGTGTGGCGGTATCGATCGGCGCGGCGCTGGTGCGCAAGAAGCGCGCGCTGGCGCTTGGGGAATAATGCCGCGTCGGCTCGCCTGAAGGCCGTTATTCATATCGAGTGCGCGCTGCGAAGCGCTCGGGCGGCTTTAGGTCCTTACCGCCGACGCAGCTAGACAGCCTCGCACACCACCGCGAACTTCAACAACTGCGTCGGACCGAACGCATTGCTGAGCGCCACGTCGGCCGCATCGCGTCCTCGCGCCATCAGCACACGCCCCGTGCGCGGCGCATTGTTGCGCGGGTCGAAGGTCTGCCAGCATCCGCCGATATAGGCCTCGAACCACGCGGCGAAATCCATCGTCGCGTAGGGCGGCGGCAGGCCGACATCGCTGATATAGCCCGTGCAATAACGCGCCGGAATATTCATGGCCCGGCAGAGCGCCACGGCCAGATGCGCGAAGTCCCGGCACACGCCTTTGCGCTCCTGCCAGGCCTGCCACGCGGTCTTGGTCGGTCGCGCGAAGTCGTAGCCGAACACGATGTGGTTGTGCACGTAGTTGCAGATCGCGTCCACGCGCCCGCGGCCGAGCGGCAGCTTGCCGAAGGTCTGCCACGCAAATTCGGAGAGCAGATCGGTTTCGCAATAGCGGCTGCCGAGCAGAAACACCAGCGTATCGTCAGGCAGCATTTCCACCGGATGCTGTTCCGTGTACGGCGGACGCATCTCCGGCTCGGACGACACCTCCAACACCGCGCTCGTCGAAAAGGCAATTTTTCCCGGCGGCGCCACCAGCCGGCTGCACAGATTGCCGAACGAATCGCGATACTGGCTGATCGGCACCGGCGGATCGACCACCAGCAAATCGGGATTCAGCACCTCTTTCGCGTGCGAATAGTGGGTGTTCAACATCAGCATCATCGGCGTCGGTTGCACGCACTCATAGACCAGCTCGTAGCCAACGCGCAATTTCATCGCGACGCCCTCTTCCAGTTGAGACACTCAAATGACGCGCACGGTGAAGCGTCCAAACCGGCACGCCCCGCTAACACGTTTCGATTCGACCCGCCGCGGCCTTCGACGGGCGTTCATTCGCCCTTATCCGCCTTGCTTCGCCGAGATTCGCCTTCCGTCACGCTCACATCCACCTGCAAGCCGCGAAACGAATGCGGCGCGCCATGCCACGTGCCCCACAACGGCAGCGCCTGGTAGGCGTTCCAGGCCACCGCCACACGAATCAGATGGCGGTTGCCGACGATGCTGTTGGTCGGATCGAAATCGACCCAGCCGGCGCCCGGCAAATAGATCTGCAACCATGCGTGCGTCGCGCCGCCGCCTTGCGTGGCGTCGTGCTCGGGCACGAACAGATAGCCGCTCACGAAGCGCGCCGCGAGGCCGAGCGAGCGCACCGCGTCCATCATCAGCACGGCAAAATCGCGGCAGCTGCCGCTGCGGCTGCGCAAGGTGTCGCCGGGACGGTTCACGCCTTTTTCCGTGCGGCGCACGTAGAAGAACGTGTTCTTGATTTCGAGCGTCATGGCGCGCAGCAGCGCCATCGTGCCGCTGCCGCTTGCGGCACCGCTCTTGCCACTTTCGCCGCTCTTTGCGGCGCTACCCAAGGTCGGCACGAAGCGGCGCGCCCACTCGTCCACATCGCTGTCCGGATACTGGCGGCTGCGCGCGTTTACGAGATCGGAGGCCTCTTCGTTCGTGTACGCGAACGGCCAGTTCACCGCGTAAGGTTCGAGCGCGTAGTCGGGCATGGGCGCTTCGAAGTGTTCGAGCGTCACTTCGCTGTCGAAGCGCAATTCGCTCGCCTTGTCCGCGAAACTGGCGACTGCCACCGAGTTATCGAATACGTCGTGCAGCCAATGCAGCCGCGACGGTGTGGGCGTGATCACCAGCCTGTTTGTGACGAGGCGCAAATCGTGGCTCGCGCGCGGCCGGAACATCATGCGATGCTCGCCGAAGCGCACGGGTTCCGAGTAACGGTAGACGCTGACGTGGCGCACCGTGAAGCGCTGCGGGTCATTCATCTGACTGTCCGATGGATGCCGCCGGGTTCGTCGTGTCCATCGCGTTCACGCTTGTAAAAAGCCGCGACGCAGCGGGCAAAAAGCGCGCGGCGCGGTTTTGTTCCTCAATGAGCCACGGCCGGGTTGCGGTGTGGTCGAGTGCTCTTAACGACAAACTGACGGGGTCAGCATACACCCGCCATATTGGTTGAAAACACTCACTTGGGCAGGGCGTGGCGGGGGTGAAATTATCCACAGAATCTGTTCCTAACGCTGTGCATAACTATCCGGCAAAAACCACAAGCTGTTGATGCAACTGCCGTTTTTACCGCGACGCCGAAGTTGGGCAGCGCTCGCGCCCGGCGCGCGTCATTCGCGCATCGGGCCACGCGCCGTGTCGTCGGCGACGTGCGCGTGACGGGCTTCTTCGCGCCATTGCTGACGCGAGCGAACCATTCTGCGCACCGCAAGGCGCGCCATCTTGACCCAGCCCGAGGGCCGCGGGTCGGCCAGCATGCTCAGCGCCCGCGCGTAGTCGAGTGTGAGGCCCGGGGTCCACGCCATCGTCGCGGCTCGTTTGCGCACTTGCGCGGCGACCCACAGTTCCGGTGTCGAGATGACGCGCAAAAACGGCTGCCATCCGCCGAGGTCGCCCCACACACGCGCCGACGCGCCCTCGATCGCGGCCTCGAGCGCGCGCGAGACACTGCTCGAACAGTTACGGTGCGTGAGGTTGTAAGTCGTGTCCTGTCGATACGCGTCCCAGAAACGGCGCAGGCGGGCCGGATCGTAGTTGCGGATCCGCACCTGAACCGTCGACGGACACCACGCTGTCGATTCAGTCGGGTAATCGGGCTGGAAGAGCCCCGGCACGTCGTTCTCGCGCGTGGCACGCAGGAGTCGCGCGAAGTCGTCGGGCGAGCGATCGATCTCGACACCCGGGTACAAGCTGATGTAGACGCCCTCGGGCGATTCGAGCGCGGCATGGCCGGTCGATATCACGCCGTTGCGATCCACGGCTGCGATATAGCGATCCACGATCAATTGCCGGCGTGCTTCCCCCTTGGCCGAACCGACCGGCGTCCACACGTGCACGGTCAAGGCGGATTCATCGGCGGCCGGCGGGCCGTCCCATTCATGCGCAATCAGGCGGCTGGCGGCCAGCGCGCTCGCGGCGGCAATGCCGGCATCCGCTGCCGAATCGCCCGCGACGACCGCCGGGTTAGACGCGAGCCGCCGCACCCGCGCGCTCAGCAGGATCATGTTCCATCCGCCAAAGATCAGGCCGAGTCCGACACAGTACGGCACGGTGCCGACGTAGTGAGTCGGATAGGGCTGATAGAAGAAAATCGCCAGCGCGATTTCGACGGCGCCGCCGATCATCGCGAGCCGCCAGGTGCGAAAGCGGACTACTTTGGCCGAGACGATCTGCAACAGGCCGTCGGCGAAAAAGAGCGTGCCGAAGATCATCGACAGAATGAAGTTGCCGTGCTCGTGGCTGACGAGAATCAGCGCCGCCGCGGTGGTGAACGCGATGCCCTTCACATAGCGCAGCGTGCGTTGCCCGCCCATGCCGGTCCAGGCGACGGCCAGCGTGGCTAGGCCCTCGAGCAACAGGAGCAACGCGAACGGGGTGATTGGGAAATAGAGCGCACTATCGAGCGCGTCGATGAACACGAAGACGCCGAGCAGCAGACTGAGACAACCGACGATCCGCAACGATCGCCAGCGCGTGCGCAGATAATCGACGCCCAACAGAATCATGACCAGACGAACCATTGCAAGTCCTCCGTGACTGATGTGTTCTGTTGATCGTCATCTTAACCACTATCGCGGCGCCGGCGCGCAACGCTCCGGCATGATGCAGGCGAGCGCACACGCGCGCCGCGCGCTGCTCAAACGTCGATGCGCCGTCAAACCGATGCGCTTTCGGCTCAATCGATCCGGCATAAAAAAGGCCGGCGCGGAAATGACTTCGACGCGCCGGCCTGCAACGAACCAGAAAACCAGAAGCTGCTTACGCCGCCCTGGCTTGTGGCATCGCTTCACCGCCCTGCTCGCCGCCCAACGCGTCGAGCAGATCACTCAGCATGCGGTCCAGTTCGGCGGTCATCAGCGTGACGTCGGAGTCGAAGCGTTCGTCGTCGTTTTGCGCGGTGGGATCGCTCGCTTCCTTCAGCACGTCGAGCGGCGCGATGCGCTTGATCGTCAGCGACGGCGTCAGCACGAACGACACACGATCGTTCCACGTCATCGCGAGCCGCATGCATTGTTTGCCGGCTTCGATGTGACGGCGCATATCTTCGGCGTCCAAAGTATGCCCCACATAGCGCACGGTCGCGTTGCCTTCGGTGGGCGAACGCAACTCGGTGTCCTGGTCGAGCGTGAAGCCCGCGGGACCCTCGCCCGAGAGCAGCCATTCGGTCATGGCCGCGACCGGCGAGTGCGTGACGCGCACCGTGCCGAGCGGCAATTGATCGATCGACTTGACCAGCAGGCCGCGCACTTCATCGGCGACCGCCTGTGAAGCCGCGTCAATTACGAGCCAACCGTTCTTGCAATCGATCCACACGCGCGTATCGCGGCGAATGCTGAAAGCGCGCGGCAACAGTTCGTCGGTGACCTGTTCCTTGAGTTCGCGCATCTGCTTGCGGCCAGGTTTGAAGCCTTGCTGATCCTCGAGTTCGAGCGCGCGTTCCCTGGTCACCTGCGTGACGACCGACGCCGGCAGCAGTTTCTTTTCGGCGCGAAACACCAGCAACATCTGGCCATTGAGCGCGTACACCAGCGAGTCGTTATCGCGCGGCGATGCCCAGCCGTGGCTTTGCATCTCGACGCTGTTGCCGGGCGCGAACGCATGCGGCGCGAGCCACTTCTGCATCTGTTCCGGGTTGACGGACCACGGAGCGGGAAGACGGTGAAGCTGAAGGTTTTTGAACCACATGGGCAGAGTCGTGTACGGGCAAAGCGCACCATTCTATCTGACGAGAGACATCGCGCGGCCGGTCGGACGGACTCTGTTACTTCCTTCAGGCGCTCTCGCACCGCGCCGGTCATTTTCAAATGGCAGCAGAAAATCCCTTAAACGGCAGACCGATTATCAAACACGGTCTTACACCGGAAAATTGCGCGTCACCCCACTCACTTTCTCTCTACAACGCGCCATGTCCACCTCATCAATCTCCAGAATCGCCCGTCACACGCTGATCGTCGCGGGCCTCGCCGGCGTGTGAGCGCCCATGCCGCCAGCGACGCCGATTTGCCCTTGCCGCGCAACGGCCAGACCATGGATTTCCAGCCTTCGACCTGTATCGCGTGAAGGACGGCCGCATCGTCGAAAACTGGCACCTCGAAAACAATCTGACGCTGCTCAAGCAGCTCGGCGCGATCGAGCCGTAATGGTTTAGCCGTATCCCTTTTGAGCGCGCTTTACGTTCAAATCACCTAGACTTTTTGACAAGCGCGCGACTAGACGGAGGCGGCCATGGCCGATGAAACCGCACCCTGGCAGATGGTGGAATACGAGGGTTTCGAGATTCACGTAGCGCCTTTTCTGAAAAATCCGCCCATCGAAGGGCACACGCCGACCGCTGCCAATCAACGCTACACATATATCGGCTACGTTTGCCATCCGGGCGCGGATCCGGCCATCCCCGGCCATGCGGTGCCGTTTCACGCCGACGGCGAGGAGAGCTTCGCCGGCCAGAACGAAGCGCTCTATGAGGGCGTGCACGTGGGACGCAGCATCGTGGATGGCACGCATCCTGATCTGACGGTGCTGCCGCTCGTGACCGGCGGTGTGTGAACCTGTAGCTTGCGGTTCAGTGGGAGGCCTGCACGCCCGACGGCGAGTCCTGCTTCCCGGAGATACGCAACGCCAGTCCCAGCATCCGCTGGTTGGCGCTCACGGGCGTGAACGTGTCGACCTTTTGCAGCGCGGCTTGCGCGAGACTCCGGCGCAACTCGGTGTCCGTCAGCAGGCGTTCGATTGCGAGCGCCATCGCTTCCACGTCGCCAACCGGCACGAGCAGGCCGGCCTTGCCGCCGTCCAGCAAATCCCGCGGGCCGGTCGGGCAATCCGTCGATAGCACCGGCGTGCCGAGCGCCATGGCCTCGCCAAGCACCATGCCGAATCCCTCGTAGCGGCTGCTCAAGACGAGCATTTCCGCCTGCCGGATATAGGGCGGCGGATTGGCGCAGAAGCCCAGAAAATGCACGGACGCGCCGATCCCCAGTTCCTCGGCGAGTTGCTCCAGTTCCCGGCGGTCGCGCCCCTCGCCGATCAGCACAAGCGCCGCCTGGCAGCGGCCCCGTTCGCATATCCGCGCATAGGCTCGCAGCAGCGTCTTGTGGTCCTTCTGACCTTCGTCCAGACGCGCCACCGAAACGATGAACGACTCCGCCGGACGTTCGATCTCCGCGCGCGCCGCGCGCCGCAGTGCGTCGACGTCGATCACATTCGGCAATTCGACAATGTCCAGCCCGGTTGCCGAGAAGAGTTCTTGCGCCTCACGCAGCATGGCTGGGGTCAGCACGGCGATCGCCGAGTAACGCGAATAATGCTTCACGCGCCGGGCGACATAGCGGTCGCTCTTGCCGCCGAGGCGCGCCGCGAGACTGAAATGGCTGACGCCGAACCAGGGCACATTGCAACTGCCCGCGACATGGCGCAGCGAAAAATCGAAATCGCAGATCAGATCGTGCCGCTTCGCAAGACGCCGCATGCGCAGCGCCGCCAGCGGCCTGATCGCGCCGTAGGTCAATAGCTTGTGCAACAACTTCGCGCCGACGCCGAGCTTGCGCCGGCGCGCCGCCTGATGAAGCGCGTACATCCATTTCGACGAGGCGAGAACATGGACGGGGACGTCATCGGGAATCGACTGCGCGCGCCAGAACGACAGATCGTCGGTCGGATACGTCACCGACAGGCTCGGCGCGAACAGCCGCCGGTCGAGCGTCTTCAGCCAGGAGAGCAGCGCGGTCTCGGTGCCGCCTTTGCCGAAATCGTTGATGTGAAACAGGATGCGCAGCGGCGTGCTGTCAGCTTCAGTAGCATGACGGTTGTTTGCGTTCGTCACTGGATCATTCGCCCAACTCGGCCGTCGGCGCTTCGCGCCGTTGCTCTCTGCGCACCACCGTCGATTCTCCGCGTGCGGCTTCGGGCGATATCTCGCCCGAAGCGCCGGCTTGTTCCGCGCAGCCCAGCAGCAGGCCCGCAAATGCCCAGAACGCGAGCATGGTGGTCTGCCACATGAAATCGTCGGTGGTATTTTTCGCGATCATGCCCGCCACCAGCGCCACACCCGCGGCGCACAACCAGGGCTCGACTCGCCGCAGCCGCCAGAATCGCTTGACGAGGCACACCAACAGCACGGTCTGCAGCACCACCCCGATGAATCCCGTCTGCAACCAGGTGTTGATGAACAGGTTGTGCGCATGCGTCAGCGCTTGTGGTTCAACCGCCAGCAAACTGGCCGGCATTTCGCCGCGATAAACGATACCCGGCAGCGGCTTGCCGAAGCCTACCCCGACCCACGCGTGGCGCTCGGCTTCACCGACATAAAACGCCCACAGCTTCGGACGCGTGTCAGCCGATACCGTGTCGCCGATTGCGGACAGCGAGCCCGGCACGTAAACCTGATGACCGTCGATCGCGACATCACGCGCCTGCGTGGGAAGGGGCACGGCGCCGGCCGTCCGCAGACGGGAGCTGAGTTCGAGTGTGCCCACGCCGGCCGCGCCCACCACGGCAATGACCAGCAACGCCAGCAGCAGGCGACGCCGGTACAGCGGGAACAAGGCGACCAGCAGCGTCGCGGCGGCCGCCGGCCAGAAGAACCGGTTGAGCGTGGCGAGTCCGATGAAGAGGCACAACGCGATGCCGCTTGCGCCGATCACACGCCAACGCGGCCGCAGCATGAAGCCCGCGAACAGCGGTATGGCAAACACCGCGAGCGTACTGGTGTGGCCGACGCGGTTATAGAAATGCAGCGGGAAAGTATTCGCGGTGGGCGGCTGCAGATGCCCCCAGTAGCGCGCGCTGATCGCCGCGAGCGCCACGCACGCGATCCAGTTGACGAGCACCACGGGCTCAGGCCGCCGCAGTTGATTGCCGAATAGCCAGAAGCCCCAGAACGACACCAGCGGATACAGCACCTCGTCGCACCACGCGTGCAGACTGACCATCGGATACATGGACCACGCGACCGAAAGAAGGCTCCAGCCGGCCCACCCCGCGATGGGCAGCGCCAGTGGCCAGTGCCACGGCGACGGCCGGTCCGGCGACCAGGCCGCCGCCAGCACGCCGAGCGCCATCAGGGCGAGTGCATTGAAGACGATCGCCGTCATGTGGCCGAACATCACCACAAACAGAATGACCGGACAGGCAACCCAGAACACGCGCTCCACTCGCGCAGCCGTGTGAGTCATTACACTTTCACCAGAACATTTTGCAATGCGTTGTATACCGATTCGACCGACAGCCGTCCCATACAGTCGGCATGGTCGCCGCGCCACGCGACGCAGGTCGTCTCGTTGCGATCACAGCGTCGCACCCATGCTACCTCGCGGCGGAAGATAAAAGGCTGATCGCGGCACGGCATATCGGCGATCGTAATCGGCACGAAGGGCACCTCGCGCCAGTAGCGGCCCGCGCCGTGAATCAGCGCGTTGCCCGGCCCGAACAGCGCGAGCGTCGGCACCCCAATCAGACGCCCCAGATGCGCGACGCCGGTATCGGGACAAACCACGGCTTGCGCGCCGGCGAACACGTGCCATAACTCGCCGAGACCGAGCCGCGCCGCCAGGTTCGGATGGTGCGGGTCCGGGTCGATCGCACGGATCAGTTCCGCTTCGCCTGGTCCGCCGGTCCAGACCGGCAGATAGCCGAGTGCTTCGACGCGTTGCGCCAGTTCCCGCCAGCGCGCGTCGGGCCAGCGTTTGACGCTGGTGCTCGCGCCCGGATGCAGCACGACATAAGGCTTCGTAAGCAGCGCCGACTCGGGTAGGGCCGCGTGTTGCGGCGCGGTCCAGTCGGTGGGCCGGTAGGCGCGCGGCGGCGGCCCGTCGATCAGCTCGGTGGCGAGATCGGCCCAGGCTGCCGGCGTAGCGGGATACGGCACGCTCCGGTTGAGCGGCCAGTTCTTCCAGGCCGGTGCATCGCCCGCGTGTCCGACGATCCAGCGGCAGCCCGCGCCCAACGCGAGCCAGCTATGACGATTGTCGCCGAGCACCATGCCGAGGTCGTAAGGTCCGGAAAGCAAAACGTCGCGCACCGACTTCGAATCACGCGGATCGAAGCGCAACGCAGTGACGTCGAAAGGCCGCCCGGCATACAGCGGCACGATCGCCTTCGGACAGGCGAGAACAATCTCCGCTTGCGGATATTGTGCACGTAGCTTGGCGACGAGCGGCGTGAGCAGCAGCGTGTCGCCCAGCAACAGATGGTGCGCAATCAGGATACGGCGCGGGTGCCGTGGCGCGCGGCGCAATGGCTTGATCAGCAGTCGCGGAATGGCCCGCGCAAAGATACGAAGACGCCCGGCAAGCCGACTCATAGGCTCATCGGCGCGTGGGTTCCCGCCGCGATCTTGCTGTACGCCGATACCCGGCGCGAGGTCGCGTTCACCATGCACAATCTCCAGCGGTATTCTTCCCGAAGGCCTCCAGTGCAGCGGCTACGGCCCCGTCACAGCGGGCCGGCGCGGCTCGGGACGCGGCGCCTCTCGCCCGCCGCCTGTCCGGGCCGGCATGGAAAGCTCGATCAAATAAGTGGGTGTTCGGCTCGAATTGAATTTCGAGCGTTGATAACTCAAAATTATAACATGTGGCCCTGCTGCGGAACGACGCGAAACCGCGCCAGCAGGCCCGCCCGCCCCTTCTGTGACAAGGGTGCGGCGGTCCCTAACGCGCGGCGTCGATCTGTCGCGCCAGCGTCAACAGCGCGCTCACGTGAGCGGCCACGCTTGCGTCATACAGGACCGCGTCGCGGGCCAGTTCCAGCGGCGCGCGACGCGTGCCGTCGCGATGCTCGCGCACCGCCCGTTCGAGTGTCGCGCGCAGATCGGCCACGTCATGCGGCGCGAACATGAATTTCGCGTGCGAGGCGATCGCATCGCAGCACCCAATGCTCGACGGGAAAATGACCGGCGTGCCGCACATCACCGATTCGATGCCGACCAGGCCGAACGGCTCATAGGTCGAAGCGAGGATCGTGAAGTCCGCGGCCTGGTAACACTCCGCGAGTTCTTTCACATAGCCGATATAGCGCAGCCGCTCCGACGTGCGCGCGGGCGGCCGGCCGGCCACGGCCACCACCACGGGCAGCGTCGTGTCGCGCAGCGCGGCTTCGATCAGCGGCAAACCCTTGCGCTCATGGCTGCTCGACGGAAACAGCAGGACAATCTCGTTGTCGGCGAAACCATATTTGCGACGCAAGGCGGCGCGCGTCGCGGCGTTGGTCGGCGCGAAGCGCGTGCCGTCGACGGGGGGAAACAGCACGCGGATCTTTGCCTCGTCGACTGCGTACAGTTCGCGCAACTCGTCGTGCATCAGCTGCGAATGCGCCACCACCACTTTCGAGCGCTCGTATTGGCGACGCTCGAGTGCAATCTGCCAGCGGTCCGAACGCTTCTGCGCGCGCCCCGTCGCCCGCAAAAAACCGAGATGCGTGCCGCCGCAGATCGCCACTTCAGACGAGTCGACGCGGTTGCAGCCGATCAACACGTCGACATGCGCCGCGCGCCGCGCCGCGCGCAGCCGCCACGAAAACCAGCGATCGCGCAGCTTGCCCGGCAGGAACGAGACGTTGATGCGATGCGGCTCGACCAACTTGCATTCCGGCAGCGACGCGTCGAAACGACGCGCGAAGAAGGCAGGCTCGACGCCGAGCGCGGCGAGGCCGCGCACCAGATCCATGGCGTAGCGCTCGAGGCCGCCGCTGTGCTGCAAGGCGTTACTGGAGAGTCCAAGTTTCTTCATTCAGACAGCGCGCGCCTGCGCCTCGGCAAATGTTAAGGGGACGTCATGCGCGGTCCGGGCTGGCGGACCGCGTGAATGGAGAGTCGAATGGACGATTGACGTGTCGTGCGCTTCAGGCCGCGGTCTGCTGGAACTGGATGCGGTGCAGATGCGCGTACAGCCCGTCTTGCGCCAGCAGTTCACGATGGCTGCCGCTCTCGACGATGCGCCCCGCTTCCATCACCAGAATGCGGTTGGCGCGCTCGATGGTCGACAGGCGGTGCGCGATGACGAGCGTCGTGCGGCCCTTCATCAAGGTTTCCAGCGCAGCCTGCACGTGGCGCTCGGACTCGGAGTCCAGCGCCGAGGTCGCCTCGTCGAGGATCAGGATCGGCGCGTCCTTGTAGATCGCGCGCGCGATCGCCAGACGCTGCCGCTGGCCGCCCGAGAGCATCAGGCCGTTGTCGCCGACCAGCGTGTCGATGCCTTTGGGCATCGCCTCGACGGTGTCCCACAGATTGGCCGCGCGCAGCGCCGCCTTGACCTTGTCGGGATCGGCGGTCTGGCCGTAGGCGACGTTATTGGCGACCGTGTCGTTGAACAGCACCACGTCCTGGCTCACCATCGCGATCTGGCCGCGCAACGCGTGCAGATCGTATTCGGGGATCGGCACGCCGTCGACCAGGATCTGACCTGCGGTCGGATCGAAAAAGCGTGGCAGCAGATTCACCAGCGTGGTCTTGCCGCTGCCCGACGGGCCCGCGAGCGCGATCATCTCGCCTGGCGCCACCTTGAACGACACCTGGTCGAGCGTGTGGCGGTTGTGCGTGGCGTTGGCGCTGTAATTGAACGAGACGCCGCGGAATTCCACTTCGCCGCGCGCGCGCTCGAGCGGCTTGCCACCGCCTTCGGGTTCCGACGGCTCGTCGATCAGACCGAAGATCAGTTCGCACGCCGTCATGCCGCGTTGCAGCGGCTGGTTCACGTCCATCAGATGCTTGAGCGGCGAGATGATCAGCAGCATCGACGTGACGAAGGCGACGAAGCCGCCGACCGTGGTCTGATCCGACGACGACTGCACCACCGCGATCGTAATCACGACGGCGAGCGCGATCGATGCGAGGAACTGCGTCAACGGCTGCGCGAGACCGCCGGACACCGTCATGCGCATGGCATAGCCGCGCAGACGCTTGCTCATCGACTCGAAGCGCTCCATCTCGTACTGCTCGCCGTTGTGCACCTTGACGACCTTGTAGCCGCCCACCGATTCTTCGACGATGTACGACAGCTCATTGGTGAGCAGCTGATGTTCGCGGTTCAAACGACGCAGGCGGCGGTTGATCTTGCCGACCAGCCAGCCGATGGCCGGCAGCAGCACCGCGACGATCAGCGTCAGACGCCAGTTCAGATAGAACAGGTAGCCGAGCAGGAAGACCACGGTGAGCGAATCGCGCACCAGCGTGACCAGCACGCTCAGCAGCACGTTGAGAATCTGGTTCACCTCGAAGACGATCGCGTTGATCACCGTGCTCGCGGTTTCGCGCTGGAAGAACGCGACGCTCGTGTGGATCATGCGCTCGAACATCTTCAGGCGCAGATCGAGCAGGATCTTGTTCGTCACGTAGGCAAGCAGATACCCGGACGCGTATTGCGACAGGCTGCGAATCAGCGCGAGGCCGATCACCGCGGCCGGAACGAACCACTTGGTCATGTCGTTGGCATGCGCGCCGAAGCCCTTGTCCAGCAGAGGCTTGAGCAAGGCGGGGATCGCCGCATCGGTCGCGGCGCTGACGGCCATCGCGACGATTGCGCCGAGGAGAACCCACATCAGCGGCTGGATATACGGCCACAGCCGTTTAAAGACGACGGCGGGCGACGACGCCTCACCTGAACCGATGGGTTTGCTTAACGTTGGCTTCGCGCTCAAGGAATCCTCTGAGAAGGCGGGACAGCAGCCGCGCGGCGAACAGAATGCCGACCGTGCGGAATATCAAAAGAGAGCATTGTAAACGGTTGGGGGTGAGCGACGGCGGTTGGAGGCCGGCTGTGTATACTCCTCGTGCCACTCGCCTGGCGCCCCCCGCTCGCGCGATCGTTCCGTCAATCCGCTCTCACGCTACTCAGGTATGCAAGAAACCACCCTCGGCGTCGCCATCATCACCAAAAACGCGGCGGCGCGGCTGGCTGAATGCCTGCAAGCCGTGGCCTTCGCCGATCAGATCGTCGTGATCGACGGCGGCAGCACCGACGGCACCGCCGAGATCGCCCGCGCGCACGGCGCCCGCGTGATCGAGCAGACCGACTGGCCGGGCTTCGGCCCGCAAAAGAATCGCGCGGTCGACGCGCTCAGCACCAGCTGGATTCTTTCGATCGACGCCGACGAGATCGTCTCGCCGGAACTGGCGTCAGCGATCCGCGCGGCGCTTATGGCCCCTACCGCGGAGGTCTACGCGGTAGACCGGCTGTCGAGTTTTTGCGGCCACTGGATTCATCACAGCGGCTGGTATCCCGACTGGATTCCGCGTCTGTTCAAACGTGGCGCCGCGCGTTTCTCCGACGATCTGGTGCATGAGCGGCTGGTGTTCGACACCCCGGCGCAGCGCCTCACCGGCAAGCTAATGCACTACTCCTACGAGGACTTCGAAGGCGTGTTGCGCAAGCTCGACGCGTATTCGACAGCGGGCGCCCAGCAACGTCACGCGGCGGGTCAGCGCGGCAGCTTCGGCAAGGCGCTCGGGCGCGGCGCGTGGGCGTTCGTGCGGACTTACTTGCTGCGCCGTGGTTTTCTGGACGGCCGCGCTGGGTTCATGATCGCCGTGTTCAATGCGGAGACGGTGTATTACAGGTTTTTGAAGCTGGCGCGGTTGGGGGAGAAGGTGGCGCGGTAGGTGTCGGCATGTGCGTCGCCAACGCCAGCAGCCTTGCCGCGACGCTGGGCGCCGGGCGCCCGCGCCAGTGATCCCCGCTTGGGCAACGGGCATGCGCAGCATCATTCGCTTCGCAATGCTTCGACGCCACAGTGCCCAATCAGCTCTGCCCGCACCACCGGCGCGAGCAAATGCAAGATCAATAGACGATCTCGATCGAGCTTCCCGCGAACTCGCCGCGCAAGGCGGCCAGCAGTTCGTCGGTCGGCTTCACGCGCCATGCGTCGCCCAGACGCATTTCACCTTCCGCATTCTGGCTGCGATACACCACCTGCACGGCAAGCCCGTTCGGGATCTGTACGGCCTGACGCTGGCCACCGCCGCCATAGCCGCCACCATTTCGCCCGCCGCCGTTTCCACCACGCGATGAAGCCGCCGGCGCCGCTGCCGCTTGCGGTTCGTCCTTGCCCGCGCTATGCGCTTCGAGCACACGACGCAATGCCAGCGCGTCCGCATTGCCGTTCATCTGCACCTTCACCGCTTCGGCGTAACGGCAGCGCGCGCGGCCGAGATCCATGACCGTGTCGACTGTAAAGCGGATGCCGCCCGTGAACGCGTCGTTACGCGCCTGGCCTTGAACCACCAGCAGTTCGTCTTCCTTGAACAGCTGCTTGTGCGCTTCGAACGTCTCGTTGAAAACCGTGACTTCGCACTGGCCGGTGCCGTCGTCGAGGAGCGCGATCAGCATCTTGCCTCGCTGGGTCATCTGCGTGCGCAGCGATGCGATCACACCCGCGACCAGCTTGTCGCGGCCTTCCTTCAGCTCGCCGATCTTCTGGCGCACGAAGCGGCGCACTTCGCCCTTGTAGGCGTCGAACAGATGGCCAGACAGATAGAAGCCGAGCGCGGCCTTCTCTTCCTGCAGCTTTTTCTTTTCCGGCCACTCCGGCTCGTCGACCAGCTCGTGACCTTGCGAGGGCGCATCGCCCATGTCGAACAGACCCGCTTGCAGCGCGTTGGCGCTCGCCTGCTCGGCCGCTTCCATGGCGAGCGAGACCGAAGCGATCAGTTGGGCGCGATTCGCATGCAAGGTGTCGAAGGCGCCGGCGCGGATCAAGGCTTCAACCGTACGGCGGTTGACGATGCGGCGATCGACGCGGTTGCAGAAATCGAAGATGTCGATGAACGGACCTTCTTCACGCGCGCGCAGGATTTCTTCGATCGCGTTCTGGCCGCTGCCCTTGATCGCGCCGAGACCGTAGCGGATCGTTCTGGAACGTTTGCCGTCGGCTTCCGCCACCGGCTCGAAGCGGTACGCGGACAGATTAACGTCCGGCGGCAGCACCGCCATCTTGTTCGTCAGACAGTCTTCGAACAGGATCTTGACCTTGTCCGTGTCGTCCATGGCGAGCGACATATTCGCCGCCATGAATTCCGCCGGATGGTGCGCCTTCAGCCACGCGGTGTAATACGCGAGCAGCGCATACGCAGCCGCGTGCGACTTGTTGAAGCCGTAGCCCGCGAACTTCTCCATCAGGTCGAAGATTTCGTCGGCCTTCTCACTGGCCAGGCCGTTCTTCGCGGCGCCCTGGCGGAACAGCTCGCGATGCTCGGCCATTTCCTCGGCCTTCTTCTTACCCATCGCGCGACGCAGCAAGTCGGCGCCGCCCAGCGAGTAGCCGCCGATGATCTGCGCCATCTGCATGACCTGCTCCTGGTAGACCATGATGCCGTAGGTCTCTTTCAGAACAGATTCGACCCGCGGATCCGGATACTCGACCACTTCGCGGCCGTGCTTACGCGCGCAGAAGCTCGGGATCAGGTCCATTGGGCCCGGACGGTACAACGCGACCAGCGCGATGATGTCCTCGAAGCGGTCAGGCTGCGCGTCTTTCAGCATGCCTTGCATGCCGCGGCTTTCCAGCTGGAACACGGCGACCGTATTCGCTTTCTTGAGGATCGAGAACGACGCCGGATCGTCGAGCGGCACCTGCCCGAGCGACCAGTCCTGCTTCGACGGATCGAGGCGGCGGATATAGCGCTCGGCCCAATCGAGAATCGTCAGCGTGGTCAGACCCAAAAAGTCGAACTTCACGAGGCCGACGGCTTCGACGTCGTCCTTGTCGTACTGGCTCACGACGCCGCTTTCATCGCCCTGCGTATACAGCGGACAGAAATCGGTTAGCTTGCCGGGCGCGATCAGCACGCCGCCCGCGTGCATGCCGACGTTACGCGTCAGGCCTTCCACGCGCTGCGCGAGTTCGAGAAGTTGATGCACTTCGTCTTCGTTGTCGAAGCGCTCCTGCAGCAGCGGCTCTTCTTTCATCGCGTCCGCGATGGTGACGTGCTTGCCCGGCTTGAACGGAATCAGCTTGGCGATACCGTCCGTGAACATGTAGCCGAGATCGAGCACCCGGCCGATGTCGCGCACCGCCGCCTTTGCCGCCATCGTGCCGAAGGTGGCGATCTGCGACACCGCGTCCGCACCGTACTTTTCCTTCACGTACTGGATCACGCGATCGCGGCCGTGCTGGCAGAAGTCGATGTCGAAGTCGGGCATGGACACCCGCTCCGGATTCAGGAAACGTTCGAACAGCAGGTTGTAGCGCAACGGATCGAGGTCGGTCACGCCGAGCGCGTACGCGACCAGCGAACCCGCGCCCGAGCCCCGGCCCGGTCCGACGGGCACGCCGTTGTTCTTGGCCCAGTTGATGAAGTCCGCCACGATCAGGAAGTAGCCGGGAAAGCCCATCTTGATGATCGTGCCGCACTCGAATTCGAGGCGCTCGTAATACGTTGCTCGCTGCGCCGCACGCTCAGCTTCGTCCGGATATAACTGCTCGAGACGCTTCTCGAGGCCCTCTTTCGACAGAAGCACGAGGTAGTCGTCGAGCGACATGCCGTCGGGCGTCGGGAATAGCGGCAGCTTGGGCTTGCCGAGTTCGAGCGTGAGGTTGCAGCGCTTGGCGATTTCCACCGAATTGGCGAGCGCCGACGGAATGTCCGCGAACAGCGCAGCCATTTCTTCCTGGGTACGGAAGTACTGCTCGGACGTAAAACGCTTCGAGCGGCGCGGATTCGCCAGAATGTCGCCTTCGGAAATGCACACGCGCGCTTCGTGCGCGGTGAAGTCGTCCGGCGTCATGAACTGCATGGGATGCGTGGCGACCACCGGCAGTTTCAGCGACGCCGCGAGCGCAACCGCCTGCTGCACATACTGCTCGCCGCCCGGCAGACCACAGCGCTGCAACTCGATATAGAAGCCGCCCGGGAATACCTTCGCCCAATGCAACGCGTTACGTTTGGCCGCTTCTTCATTGCCCGCCGCGAGCGCGAGGCCGATGTCGCCCTGCTGCGCGCCGGACAGTGCAAGCAGCCCGACGCCCAGGCCGGATTCGAGCCAGCCGGCCTCGATTTCCGCGCGACCGCGATACTGATTGGTGAGCGACGCCTTGCTGAGCAGTTCGCACAGGTTCAGATAGCCGACCCGGTCTTTCACCAGCAGCAGCAAACGGGAAGGCTTGTCGCGGTCGTCCGGATTGGTGATCCAGACGTCGCAGCCGGCAATGGGTTTGACCCCTTTGCCACGGGCTTCCTTGTAGAAACGGACGAGGCCGAATGCGTTGCCCAGATCGGTGAGGGCGAGCGCGCCCTGGCCGTCTTTGGCGGCGGCCTTGACGATGTCGTCAAGACGCACGATGCCGTCGGCAATCGAAAATTCGGAGTGAACGCGGAGATGAACGAAGCGGGGATCTGACATGGGCGACATTGTAACTCCACCCTTCCGGAGTTTTCAGGCCAAAACCGCGCGTTAGCCGATCGGCTTAGGACGCACACGCGGGAGCCGCTTGCATAGGCGGTCCTGAGCTTGCGGTGCATGCGGATGGCCGCTCGCGCGGAGCGCGACCGACAGCAAGTTCGCGGACAATTTGCGCTACGGCAACCGGCTAGCCATTTGGCCGAGTCGGGCAAAGCGCCGGGTTGAGGGATAATACGGGTTTCGCTCTATTCGACGTGGCCGCGCCGCATGGCGTCTGAAGGCGGGCACCCCGCCGCGCCCGCTTTCCGCAAGGCCGGCCACTTCTTACTGCTGGACACTCATGAGTATCGTCAATCTCTCTTCGTATCAATTCGCGACTATCGAAGACACCGCCGCATGGCGCCCGTTCGTCACGGACCGCTGCAATGCGCTGGGCCTGAAGGGCACCGTTCTGCTCGCCCCGGAAGGCATCAACCTGTTCGTCGCCGGCACGCGTGAGAACACCGACGCCTTTATCGACTACATCCGCCACGACGCGCTGTTCGAAGGCAAGTTCGTGAATCTGCAGTTCAAGGAAAGCCTGTCGGACAAGCAGCCGTTCACCCGCATGCTGGTCAAGCTCAAGCGCGAGATCATCACGATGAAAAAGCCGGCCATTCGTCCTGAGCTTGGCCGCGCGCCGTTCGTCGACGCGCCGACACTGAAAAACTGGCTCGATCGCGGTCACGACGACCAGGGCCGTCCGGTCGCGATGCTCGACACGCGCAATGCGTTTGAAGTCGACGTCGGCACGTTCGACAACGCGCTCG
Source organism: Paraburkholderia sp. FT54 (assembly GCF_031585635.1). Classification (NCBI taxonomy): domain Bacteria; kingdom Pseudomonadati; phylum Pseudomonadota; class Betaproteobacteria; order Burkholderiales; family Burkholderiaceae; genus Paraburkholderia; species Paraburkholderia sp. FT54. The sequence continues at coordinate 2,955,245 of NZ_CP134195.1, forward strand.
ACTACCGCATTACGAAATTCAGCGAGTTTCCCGAAGTGATCGAGCAGAATCGCGCCGACCTGGAAGGCAAGACGGTCGTGTCGTTCTGCACGGGAGGGATTCGCTGCGAAAAGGCCGCGATCCACATGAAGGAAGCCGGCATCGAGAACGTGTACCAGCTCGAAGGCGGCATTCTGAAATACTTCGAGGAAGTGGGCGGCGCGCATTATCACGGCGACTGCTTCGTGTTCGACTACCGCACCGCGCTCAATCCGCAACTGGAACCGAGCAAGACCACGCAATGCTTCGGCTGCCGCGCGGTGGTTCCGCCGGAAGCACAAGAATCGCCCATGTACGTGGCGGGCAAGACGTGTCCGGAATGCCATCCGGACAGCAAGGCAGCGCGCGCCGCGTGAGGCTGGTGAAGCAGCGGCCATCCAGTCATGACCTATCGCGGACGTTTCGCGCCCTCGCCCACCGGGCCGCTGCATTTCGGCTCGCTGGTGAGCGCGCTCGCGAGCTGGCTGGACGCGCTTGCGCATCGAGGCTCGTGGCTCGTTCGCATTGAAGACATCGACGGCCCGCGCACTGTGCCGGGCGCCGCCGAAGACATCCTTGCCACCCTTGAGCGCTTCGGCATGCATGCGGACGAACCGCCTGTCTGGCAAAGCAAGCGGATGGCGCGCTACCAGCAAGCTTTGGATCAGTTGAAGGTTGCCGGTCTGATCTATCCATGCGGCTGCACGCGCAAGGAAATCGCCGATTCGCTGCTCAACGCGCATGCGCGCAACACGACTCTCGCCTACCCCGGCACCTGCCGCGACGGCCTGCACGGCAAACCGGCGCGCGCATGGCGCCTGCGCGTGCCCGACGGCGACAGCGCGCTCATCACGTTCGAAGACCGCTGGCAGGGCAGGCAGACACAGAATCTGGCCACGGAAGTCGGCGATTTCGTGCTGAAACGCGCGGACGACCAATGGGCGTATCAACTGGCGGTGGTCGTCGACGACGCGGACACGGGCATCACGCACATCGTGCGCGGCGCGGATTTGATGGATTCAACGGCACGACAGATCTATTTGCAGCGCTGCCTGGGCGCGCCGACACCGGAGTATTTGCATGTGCCCGTCGTCACGAACGAACAGGGCGAAAAACTCAGCAAGCAGAACGGAGCCACGGCGCTGGATAACGACAAACCGCTCGAGGCACTGAGCGCGGCGGCACGGCATCTTGGACTGGAGTTGGATAGAGCTGCCGCCCATACGACGCTAGACGACTTTTATGCTGCAGCAACGGCGGCATGGGCAAAACGAATGGGCTTACCGGCAGCGTGAACGCGATTCGCGTCTCGAAGTGATCTCGCCGTGCGCGGCGTGCATTGCGCAGCCTGGCTGCGGCAACCGGCACACTTGGGCGGCGCGGGACGAGCTATTGCAGCGCCCCAAATTTGCCGCGTTTCAGGCGGCCCATCAGCCGAACGGGCGCAGCGCCGTCCGCGTGGCGAACCGAACCGAGCCGTGCCAGCAAACCAGGAAAATCAGGAAGACGACGACTTCCTCGGCATCCCGAACCCACCCAGCAGCGCTGCCAGCGGCTGCTTGGACGCCGCCTTTTGCGGCGCAGCGGAAGCAGCGGCTTCTTCGATCTTGCGAACCGAAGAAGGCGACGGCTCATAAGGCTTGAGGAAGAAATCATCCACAGGCTGCGCGCGATGATGATGCGGCCGGTCATGCGAACCCGACGACGCACCCGTGCGCCGGCGGCTGCCGCGGTCCTCACGACCTTCGCTGCTACGCTCGCGACGCGGCGCGCGCTCTTCATGGTGATGCCGAACCGGCGCTTCCACCGTCAGTCGTTGCACATCCAGCGGACGCTTGATCAGCTTCTCGATATCGGCAAGCTGCTTGCGCTCGTTCGGGCTGCACAGCGACAACGCATCGCCCGAAGCACCCGCGCGGCCGGTACGGCCGATCCGGTGCACGTAGTCTTCCGCATTGAACGGCAGATCGAAGTTGATCACCGCCGGCAGTTCCGCGATGTCCAGCCCGCGCGCGGCGACGTCAGTCGCCACCAGCGCTTCGATCTCGCCGCGCTTGAACGCGTCGAGCGCCTGCATCCGCTCATTCTGCGTGCGGTCGCCGTGAATCGCGGTTGCGACCACGCCGTCGCGCTCGAGGCTGCGCGCCAGACGGCTCGCGCCGATCTTGCTGTTGCAGAACACGATCACCTGCTTGAGACCGCGTTCACGAATCAGTTGCACGACCGCGCCGGTCTTGTCGCCCTCGGCGACTTCGTACACCACCTGCGTCACGTTGGTCGCGGTCGAGTTGCTGCGCGCGACTTCGATGGTCTGCGGGTTGCGCAGATACGTGGCGGCCAGCTTCTTGATTTCGCCCGAAAACGTGGCCGAAAACAGCAGCGTCTGGCGCTCTTTCGGCAGCAGGTTCAGGATGCGCTGCAGATCCGGCAGGAAGCCCATGTCGAGCATCCGGTCGGCTTCGTCGAGCACGAGGATCTGCACCTGGCCGAGATTGGCCGTTTTCTGTTGCACGTGATCGAGCAGGCGGCCCGGCGTGGCGATCAGAATCTCGACGCCGCGGCGCAGTTGCTCGGATTGCGGATTCATATCCACGCCGCCGAACACCACCGCGCTGCGCAGCGCCGTGTGCTTAGCGTACGCCTGCACGTTCGCGGCGACCTGGTCGGCCAGTTCGCGGGTCGGCGTGAGAATCAGCGCGCGCACCGGATGGCGCGCGGGCGAAGCGCTCGTGCTGGCCTGCGGCAGCAAGCGCTGGATGATCGGCAGCGAGAAGCTCGCGGTCTTGCCGGTGCCGGTCTGCGCGGCGCCCATCATGTCACGGCCGGCCAGCACGACGGGAATCGCCTGCTCCTGGATCGGCGTAGGGATGGTGTAGCCCGATTCTTTGACGGCTTTCAGGATGTCGGGCGCGAGGCCGAATTGATCAAAAGTCGCAGTGCTGGGCGTGACGGCTGTGTCGGACATGGTGGCTTTCGCTAAAAATGCGCTTGGCGCGTGCGCGCGGCAGCGGTCGGAACCGCAGAAGGCATTGTGATGAAGGCGGAGCCACGGCGTTCCGCACGGGACCCGTTGGTACTGTTAATACGGCGGGAAAAAATGCGGCCGGCTCCGGCCGGCGGAAACACCCGCCGGAAAGGCCGGTATTGTAGCACTTCAGCAAAAACACTCATGGCGCATGTGCCGGCTTTCTGCTTACGCCGGCGAAAGCCGATCGCCGACACGCCCCGCACCGGCCGACAAATCGCGGCAAAGCCGTGGCGCGCGTCGCTCGCAGCGTAGTTCGTGGAGACGACAGTTGCGTGACAGCGTGTCGGTTCGGCGCCACCGCGATCGGCGCGCCGTCCGGGTTGCGATCGTGCGGGCGGCGTTGGCGCGTCTCAGCCGTCTCGCGGCTACGTCGCGTCGCCGCCTCACCGATTCAAGCTCCCCGCCGCCTCACCACGTCTCGCGCATCACCATCAGCCGCATCTCGGTCATGTCCTCGATCGCGTAGCGCACGCCTTCACGCCCCAGCCCCGAGTCCTTCACGCCGCCATACGGCATGTTGTCGACCCGGAACGACGGCACGTCGTTGATCACCACGCCGCCGACGTCGAGTTCGTCCCACGCGCGATGCGCATGCGCGAGCGAATCCGTGAACACGCCCGCCTGCAGGCCGAAGTCGCTGTCGTTGACGGTCGCGAGCGCGGCGCCGAAATCGTCGAAGCGCTCCAGAATCGCGACCGGCCCGAAGGCCTCCTTGCGATACAGATCCGTGTCGCGTTTCACGCCTTCGAGCAGCGTCGCCTCGAACATCGCGCCATCGACCTTGCCGCCCGCGACGATTTTCGCGCCCGCCTGCACCGCGCTCTCCATCCAGCCGGCGAGGCGTTTGGACTCCGATTCCGAGATCATCGGTCCGACGAAGGTCTTCTCGTCTTTCGGATCGCCCATCACCAGCGACCTGGTCTTGGCGATCAGCTTCTCGCGCAACGCATCATAGACCTTCGCGTGGACCAGAATGCGTTGCACGCCGATGCAGCTCTGTCCCGATTGATAGAACGCGCCGAACGCCAGCCGGTCAACCACGTAGTCGAGCTTCTCGCTCTGATCGCCGTCGACGATCGCGGCCGCATTGCCGCCCAACTCCAGAATTACCTTCTTCTTGCCGGCTTTCTTTTTCAGGTCCCAACCCACCGCGGGCGAGCCGGTGAAGGACAGCAATTTGAAGCGCTCGTCCGTGGTAAACAGATCGGCACCGTCGCGATGCGCGGGAAGAATCGAGAATGCGCCTTTCGGCAAGTCGGTCTCCGCCAGAATCTCGCCCATGATAAGCGCGCCGACCGGCGTGCGGCTCGCCGGCTTCAACACGAAGGGCACACCCGCGGCGATGGCCGGCGCGACCTTGTGCGCGGTCAGGTTGAGCGGAAAATTGAATGGCGAAATAAACGAACACGGGCCGATCGGCACACGCTTTACATAGCCGTGATAGCCCTTGGCGCGCGGCGAAATCTCCAGGTTGACGATCTCACCGTCGATGCGCACCGCTTCCTCCGCGGCCACCTTGAACGTATCGATCAGACGCGTGACCTCGCCTTTCGAATCGTTGATCGGCTTGCCGGCTTCGATGCACAACGCGAGCGCCAGTTCGTCGTAGCGCTCGCGAAAGCGCTTCACGCAATGTTCGAGCACCGCCTGGCGCTTGAACGGGGGAAAGACGCGCAAGGCGGGCATGGCGTCGACGGCATGGCCGATCGCCTTGTCGATCGCGGTGGCGTCGGCCATCGCGACGCGGGTGGCGACTTCGCCGCTGAATTTATCGGTGACTTCGAGATCGGTGTTGGCGGCCACCGCAACGTTAGCGAGGTAGTACGGATAAGTCTTCTGCAACATGACGCGTCTCCTTGATCCGATGCCTGACAATAGAGAAGCTGCCAGCAAGGCCCATGCCCCGCGGCCGCTCCTGCGCCGTTCACTCGTGGTTCACAGTTGCGCCGAAAGCCGCTTGATTTCGCGATTCAGCACGCGCTCGTTGTCCGAATAGTCGATCGGCAAATCGATCACATGCACGCCGGGCGTCGCGAAACATTCGCGCAGCAACGGCGCGAACTCCGCCGCCGATTCGATGCGGTGCCCTTTCGCCCCGTAACTCTGCGCGTAATCGACGAAATCCGGATTGCTCAGCGTCATGCCGTAGTCCGGGAAGTTCATGTTTTCCTGCTTCCAGCGGATCATGCCGAACGCGTCGTCGCGCAATATCAGGATCACCAGATCCAGCTTCAGACGCACTGCCGTTTCCAGTTCCTGCGAATTCATCATGAAACCGCCGTCGCCGCACACGGCCATGACCTTGCGGTCCGGGTGCACGATTTTGGTGGCGATCGCGGACGGCAAGCCGGCGCCCATCGACGCCAGCGCATTGTCGAGCAGCAGCGAATTCGGTTCGTGCGCGCGGTAGTAGCGGGCGAACCAGATCTTGTACATGCCGTTGTCCAGACACACGATGCCGTCGACCGGCGTGGTCTCGTACACGTCGTTGACGATCCGCACCGGGTACATGGGAAAGCGGTCGTCGTGCTGGCCTTTGACGAGATGCGCTTCGAAGTGCTCCTTGATCTCCTTGAAGCGCGTGAAGTCCCAATGCTCCTGCCGCTCCTTGAGACTTTCCTTGAGTTGCCACACGGCGTTGGCGATATCGCCGACCACTTCGATCTGCGGGAAGTACACCGTATCCACTTCCGCGCCGAGGAAGTTGACGTGAATCACCGTCTTCTCGCCGGCCTCGCCGCTGCGCATGAAAAACGGCGGCTTCTCGATCACGTCGTGACCCACGTTGATGATGCAGTCCGCGTGGTCGATCGCGCGGTGCACGAAGTCGCCGTCGGAGAGCGTCGCGTTGCCGAGCCACATGGGATGCGATTCGTCGATCACGCCTTTGCCCATCTGCGTCGTGAAGAACGGAATGCCGATCTGGTCGACGAACTCGCGCAGCATCTTGGTCGTGGTCTTGCGATTGCCGCCCGCGCCGATCATCAATAGCGGATGTTTCGCGCCGGTGATCGCCTCGACCGCGCGCGCGACGGCTTTTTCCTCGGCCACGGGACGGCGGCTATAGCTCTTCGGAATCGGCTTACCGTCACCCTCTTCATGCGCGACGTCTTCGGGCAATTCCAGGTGCGTGGCGCCTGGCCGCTCTTCTTCCGCCTGACGGACCGCCTCGCGCACCGCCGCCGGAATATTCGCGATCGACACGATCTGCCGCGTGTATTTGGTGAGCGGCTCCATCATGCGCACCACGTCGACGATCTGGAAATGCCCCTGCTTGCTCGACTTGATCGGCTTTTGCCCGGTGACCATCAGCATCGGCATGCCGCCGAGTTGCGCGTACGCCGCGGCGGTCACGAAGTTGGTCGCGCCCGGCCCGAGGGTGGCCAGACACACGCCCGTGCGGCCGGTGAGTCGGCCGTACGTGGCCGCCATGAAGCCGGCCGCCTGTTCGTGACGCGTGAGGATCAGACGGATCTTCGAGCGGCGCAGCGATTCGAGCAGATCGAGATTTTCTTCACCGGGAATGCCGAACACGTACTCGACATTTTCGGCTTCCAGCGATTTGACGAACAGGTCCGATGCTTTCATGAAAGGTCTCGCTTGATGATACGGACGCGGGCCGTGACCCCACCAGCGGGGCCCGGAAACGGACGATCGACAACGACGACGACCACGCCCGGCATGCTTCGATGTCATGACGCGACGGCGCGGCGGCGAATGCCATGCGGGACAGCTTACTACTCGGATGGAAACGGTGTGCGCCGGTGGGCAACGCGGCGAAGCGGCAGGCGGACAAGACAAGCGGCGGCATGGGAAGGGCAAGTCGCCGCATCGCGCTCAGCGATTGATGGTGATGCAGTCGGAGAGCATGGGCGGCGCGTTTTCGCCGGCCGTTGCGTCATACAGGTCGGCGCGCGGCCCCTTGGTCCACCATGTGTAGCTGCCGGCCTGATATTTCGCGCCGGACGCTGAAAGCGTGTTGACGAACAGCAGTTGCTTGCCCTTCACCGGCACGAGCGCGAAGCTCTGGCCGTTCGCCGTGTTCCAGTACGTGACGTGCAAAATCTTGCCGGTCGCGCAGGTGTACTTGTGCGTCTGACGGTTCTTGGCCTGAATCTCGGAGAACTGCAAAGGCGCGGCCCATGCATTGCCGCACAGCGCAGCGAGGGCCGCCGCCGCGGTGACTACAACAAGCCATTTGTTCATGAGATGCCTCGATCGTTGCGGCAATTCGACAAGGGCGGCGCGCCGCACATTGCACCTCGCGCTGCGGCTCAAAACGGACGACAACGGATCGGTTATGGATCGATCACGTCGGCGCACGCGTCGGTCGGCGCGGCGGCCACGTGCCCGACTAGCGGCACGATCTTCAAGCCTGCCGATGCAACCCGGCACGGCGCAGCCGCAAGGCCGCATCCCGTCAAGCCGGCGGACAGCGCCAGCAGCACGCCGAGTGCGCCGAGCCGGCGGACACGACCGCGCCGCGCGGTGTTGCGGATTTCCAGCGCCATAGGTACTTCTACTCCGATGAGCTCGACCAGCCCAAAAACATTCAGATTGCGCGCGCGGCGATCGTGCCGGGGGTGCGAGAGTCGGGCGACTCACGACGGTTCGCTACAGCGACAGCTGCAGCGATTCCCGGTGCGCCACGCCGCCACTTACTTCGCCGACACGGGGTGCACCGCCGCCGCGGCCTGTCTGGCACGCGAGCGCGCTTCGTCCGTATTCTCGCCGGTGGCAAGCGCCACACCCATGCGGCGCTTGACGAAACTCTCCGGCTTGCCGAACAGACGCAGGTCCGCGTCCGGCACCGCCAACGCCGCGGCGACGCCTTCGAAGGCAATGCCGGCCTCGTCGAGCCCGCCGTAAATCACCGCCGACGCACCCGGCGCCCGCAGGGACGTATCCACCGGCAAACCGAGGATTGCGCGCGCGTGCAATTCGAATTCCGAAAAGCGCTGCGAGCACAACGTGACGAGCCCCGTGTCGTGCGGACGCGGACTGACTTCCGAAAACCATACGTCATCGCCGCGCACGAAAAGTTCCACGCCGAACAGGCCTCGCCCGCCCAGCGCGGCCGTCACCTTGTGCGCGACTTCGCGCGAGCGTTCGAGCGCGAGCGGGCTCATGGGCTGCGGCTGCCACGATTCGACGTAGTCGCCCGCCACCTGGATGTGGCCGATGGGGTCGCAGAAACAGGTGCTGACTTCGCCGCTCGCCGGGTCGATGGCACGCACGGTCAACTGCGTGATTTCATATTCGAAGTCGATGAACCCTTCGACGATCACGCGACCATGATTCACCCGGCCGCCGGCCATGGCGTATTGCCAGGCGGATTCGACGTCGGCGTCGCTCCTGAGCACCGACTGCCCCTTGCCCGACGACGACATGACCGGCTTCACCACGCACGGATAGCCGACTTTGGCGATGCCCGCGCGCAGTTCGTCGAGCGAATCGGCGAACGCGTATGGCGAGGTCGGCAAGCCGAGTTCTTCAGCGGCGAGACGGCGGATGCCCTCGCGGTTCATGGTGAGCTGCGTGGCGCGCGCGGTCGGGATCACTTCGGCGAGACCATCGCTTTCGATGGCGGCGAGCGCGTCGGTTGCGATCGCTTCGATCTCGGGGACGATCAGGTGCGGACGTTCCTGCTCGACCAGCGCGCGCAACGCGGCGCGGTCGGTCATGTCGATCACGTGCGCGCGGTGCGCCACCTGGTGGCCCGGCGCATTCGGGTAACGGTCGACGGCGATCACTTCGACGCCCAGCCGCTGCAGCGCGATGATCACTTCCTTGCCGAGCTCGCCGGCGCCGAGCAGCATGACACGCGTGGCGGATTCAGAAAGGGGCGTGCCGATCCGTTGGCCGATCTGCATGAGGTCTCCAGATAAAAGTCGGATGAGGGTGGGATTGGGTGGAACACGATGTTAACATGCGAGCCCCTCGCCGCGCCTTACTCGCGGCGGCCGCATCCTGATCCGCGCGTGAAGGGCAACGGCGGCGCGCAAGGGCGCCGCGGCGCTCCGAATGAGCGCTCCACTTGCCAATGCTCTCGCGTGCGGCGAGCTTAGTGCGTTACCCTTACGCCTTCGCCAGTTTGAAGAGGAACGACGCCATGCTCCAAAGCTCCTCCGCGCGACGTGTTGCGCGCTTCACCCCGTATCTGCGCACCGCCATCGCCGCGTTGAGCCTCGCCGCGCTGTTGAGCGCCTGCGCGATCCCGAAACATCCCGACTCGGAAGCGGCCGCGCCCGATCCATTCAATCCCGCCGCCACGCAATTGCTCGACGACACCAGTTGGGTGCTGAGCGCCTGGAAACAGGCCGACGGCACGGCGCGCGCGATTCCGTCCGCGGACCAGGGTGCGCCGATCACGCTCGCGCTCTCCACGTCGGCCGGTCAGCGCCACGCCAGCGGCTTCTCCGGCTGCAACCGCTACATGGGCTCGTACGCACTGAAAGACGGCAAGCTGAGCTTCGGCACGCTGGGCGGCACGCGCATGGCGTGCATGACGCCGGGTGGACAGATCGAAGGCGCGTATCTCAATGCACTGACGCACATCGACCGCACCGGCGTGCAGATGCGCGCGCCACAGCAGATGCAACTGGTGCTCGACAACGGCGACACGCTGACCTTCGACCGCAGCACGAAATGAGCGAGTCGCGCAGCGCGCGGTCGATGCCCAGGCGCGCCCGCAAGCGAAGCGGGCCGCGAACGGGACGGTCTGCATGACGGGTGAAGGCTGTCTCGACAGCCGTTGTTTTTCACCGACGTCAGACCGCGCGCCGGTCTGCTTTCCAATTGGACGCAAGCATACTTGCGACTGCCTTCGAAGCATCGGGCTTCGCCGGTTTAAACTCGACGGATTGCGTTTCTACGCGTCCGTCATTCGTTGATGTCTAGTATGCACACGGTAGTTTTCGGCTGGTTCGGCGGGTCTGCCGTCTGGTTCATTCCTCTTTTGTGGCGCCTCGTGAAGTCGGCATTGCCGGGCGGCGCGGGTCTGCGCGGCCCCGGCACGATCCGGCTGTGGCTCGGCTTCGTCTGCGTGCTGGTGGCGAGCTGCACACTCGAGGCGTCGCTGATCGGCGTGGCCGGCGTGGATGGCTTCGGGCATGCGCTGGCCGCGGGCTTCGGCCATCTGCTTGGGCATATCGGCACGCCCCTGGCGGCGCTCGCGTTGTTTTTGATCAGCCTGCCCTGGCTCATCGACTTCCGCTGGCGCGACTTCGCCGCATGGGCCGACGGCGCGTTCGGCCTCGGCCTGTCGCGCGGCCTCGCCAAACGCGACGAGGAGGCACGCCGTCATCGCAGCGTCGACGACGGTTTGCCGTCGCACGTTTCGCCGGCCCCCAATACGATGGCGCCCAAAACCAACGGACGTTATGCGCGCCCGACAGTCTGGCGGCCGCCGGCGCGCGGACGCGATGCGGCGGCCGGCGCTGCGGCGAGCGCTGCGGCGAGCGCGGCGAGCAAGGATGCGGCGGCGCGTGGCGTCGGGGCGAACTGGCGCGCCGGCGCGGCAACGCCGCGCCGCACGGCACAGGCTGAGCCGGTGCTGCGCACGGGCGCCGCGACGACACCGCCGCGACACGTGCCGATGCAGACGCAACCACTCAAAACGGACAAGGCTGCATGGATGCCGGCTGAACCCGTCGCGCCGGCTGGCTGGCTGCGCGAGTCCGGGCAGCGCACGAACGCGCCGGGAGCGGGATCGATGGCGGGACCGGGTGCGTCCGGTGCCGTGGCTCGCGATGGCGCGTCGCAGGTTGGACGTCGCTCGGCTGGGCAGCAGCGGCCGGCGGGATCGTTAGGGATCGGTGCGGGTTTGGCAGCCGGTGCTGCCTTCGCTCCGGGTGCGGCGGCTGCGGCGGGTATGGCGGCTAAAGCGGGTGCGGCAGCTAAAGCGGCTCATGCGGCAGGGCATGCCACAGCGACGACGCCTGCCGTGTCGGACGCGCGCTCTCACGCCGCTGCGCGTTCCGCAGGGAACGCCGCGACAGGCGTGGGTCGTCCTTCGACGATGGCTCAAGGCACGGCGACCCCGGCGGCTTCCGTCAATCGCGCGCCGGCGCCCCGGCAAGCCTTCTCGCCTGCCCCGCGTTCGAACGATGCCATGCCGCCGCCGGCAACGCGCCAGCCGGCGCCGAGTTACACGCGGCCGATGGCTACGACGCAGAAAGTCACGCCGCCCGCCAGTGTCCAGGAGACGCTTCGCAGCATCGCGGAAAACGCCGCGCGTTGGACTGACATTGCGGGTGTCAGCCTCGCGCGCAGCACCGGCGCGGAAAACGCGAAGGTGATGAGTGCGCCGGACGCCGCGCCGTCGGTCGAGGCTGAGCGGTCGAGTGTGGATGTGCCGCGAGCAGATCCGGTTGAAACCGCGCAGGCGCCTGGCGAGCCTACGGACCATTCAGAAGCCATCGCACCGAAAGTCGCCGAGCAGACGACTGCACCGGCAATCGCAGAACACGTCGACGAAGCCGCACCGCTTGTCGAACCACAACCGGCCGCGCCAGCGCCGGCCGCTCAAGTCGTGATCGATAAAACGCTCGCGCCTTGGGAAGCCGAACGCGATGCGGTACTAGCTCAACACGCGGCTTCGTCATCGAGTGCGCCGGCTGTCAGCAGCGTCGTCGAGTCGAGCGAGGCCGTGTCGACGCGTGACGTCACACCAACGTCGACCGTCGCTCGCCTTGGCGAATCCACAGCGCGGGTTGAAACGGAAACGGCGGACTCCTCTGCGTTCCCGGACGCGGCTGGAGCGTCGAGCTCGTCAAATGCCGCGCACGCGGAAGACGTAGCCACCGCAGTGCCGCCGCAAAACCTCACGCCGCGCGTTTCCGATTCGTCAAACGCCGCGCACGCGGTCAACATAACCAGCGCAGCACCGTCGCAACCCGTCACCCCGCAAGCATCGAACGTGGTTCGCTTTCCGGGCTTCGCAATTCAGACTGCGCCCGTGACGTCCGACGTCATTGCCGACGAACCCGTCGCCGTCGAAGACAGTACAAACGAAGCCGCCATCCCTCCACCGGCATCGCTAGCACCACTGGCACCGCCCGCACCGGCGCTATCGGCACCTTACACACCCGTGGCCCCATCCACGGAGCCCGCCGAACCTACCGAACCCGCCGCCCAACCACGCCCACCCGTGCGCGGCCACAGCCCCACCAACGGCTTCGAGTTCCGCGCGCCCGCCGCGTCGATGGTCGAATTGCCCACGCTCGACCTGCTCGCGCCCGCGGACATCGACGTCGAACCGGTCTCCGAAGAAAAGCTCATCGAAACCGGTCTGCTGATCGAACAGCGTCTGCAGGAATTCAAGGTGCCGGTCACCGTCGTCGGCGCGTCGGCCGGCCCGGTCATCACGCGCTTCGAAGTCGAGCCGGCGCTCGGCGTGCGCGGCAGTCAGATCGTCGGTTTGATGAAGGATCTGTCGCGCGGCCTCGGTCTCACGTCCATCCGCGTGGTCGAGACGATTCCCGGCAAGACCTGCATGGGCCTCGAACTGCCGAACGCCAAGCGCCAGACAATCCGCCTGTCCGAGATCCTCGAAGCCAGCGTTTATCAGAACTCGCATTCGCAGTTGACGCTCGCCATGGGCAAGGACATCACCGGCCATCCGGTGGTCGCCGATCTGGCCAAGGCGCCGCATATGCTGGTCGCGGGCACGACCGGTTCGGGCAAGTCGGTGGCGATCAACGCGATGATCTGCTCGCTGCTCTACAAGGCGACGCCCGAAGAAGTCCGCCTCATCATGATCGACCCGAAGATGCTGGAGCTGTCAGTCTACGAAGGCATTCCGCATCTGCTCGCGCCAGTCGTCACCGACATGAAGCTCGCGGCCAACGCGCTGAACTGGTGTGTCGGCGAAATGGAAAAGCGCTACCGCCTGATGTCGGCGGTCGGCGTGCGCAACCTGGCCGGCTTCAATCAGAAAATCCGCGACACCGAAGCCAGAGGCAAGAAACTCGGCAATCCGTTCTCGCTGACGCCGGAAGCGCCCGAGCCGCTCGCGCCGCTGCCGCTGATCGTGGTCGTGATCGACGAACTCGCCGACCTGATGATGGTGGCCGGCAAGAAAATCGAAGAGCTGATCGCGCGCCTCGCGCAAAAGGCGCGCGCCGCCGGCATCCATCTGATTCTGGCGACGCAGCGTCCTTCGGTGGATGTGATCACCGGCCTCATCAAGGCGAACATTCCGACGCGTGTGGCGTTCCAGGTGTCGTCGAAGATCGACTCGCGCACGATTCTCGATCAGATGGGCGCCGAGTCGCTGCTCGGCCAGGGCGACATGCTGTTCCTGCCGCCCGGCACCGGTTATCCGCAACGGGTGCACGGCGCGTTCGTCGCCGACGAGGAAGTGCATCGGATCGTCGAGTACCTGAAGCAGTTCGGCGAGCCGCAGTACGAGGAAGGCATTCTCGACGGCCCGGCCACCGATGGCGGCGCGGCGCAAGACCTGTTCGGCGAATCGCCGGATGCGGAAGCCGATCCGCTCTACGACGAAGCCGTCGCCTTCGTCGTGCGTACGCGGCGCGCGTCGATCTCGTCGGTGCAGCGGCAGTTGCGCATCGGCTATAACCGCGCGGCGCGTCTCGTCGAGCAGATGGAAACGGCAGGCCTCGTGTCCGCGATGGGCATCAACGGCAGCCGCGAAGTGCTCGCGCCTGGGCCGGCGGAATAAGCGACTATTGCCGGCCATCGCCGGAGCAAACCCACCCGTCGCAAAAAAATGGGCCGCCTGAAAACAGCGGCCCATTTTTTCATCCAGCGCGCGCCGTTACGTCACGCGCTTCGTTTTCACTCACGACGGCGAGACCAGCTTGAAATCCACCGGCGAGCCGAGCTCGAAACGCTTCGGATTCGCTTCGAGCAGACCGCTCTGCTGATCGCGCTTGAACACGTACACGGTATCGCTGTTCTGATTGCCGACGATCAGCCAGTTGCCGGTCGGGTCGATCGCGAATTCACGCGGCGACTTGCCCATGCTCGACTGATGGCCGATCTTCTTCAGGTGCCCGTTGGTTGGGTCGACCGAAAAGATCACGATGTCGTTCGCGTCGCCGCGATTGGTGGCGTACAGAAAGCGTCCGTCCGGCGACAGATGAATCGCCGCCGCGCCCACTGGGCCCTTGAAGCCCGGCTCGGTCAACGGCAGCGTCTGCACCTGCGTGAGCTTGCCCTCGTTGTAATTGAACGTGCTGACCGTGGCGGCCATTTCGCTGGTCAGATACGCATGCTTGCCATCGGCGCCGAACACCAGATGCCGCGGACCCGAGCCGGCCTTCTCCTGGTTGTAGCGCCAGTCGGTCGGGCCGAACAGGCCGCGGCTGCCGTCAGGCGTGTAGCGGTACGAGTACAGCTTGTCCGCGCCGAGATCCTGCGCGAACAGATAGTGGCCGTCCGGCGAGAACACGGTGGAGTGAACGTGCGAGTTGTCCTGACGGCCCTTCACCGGACCGCCGCCTTCGTGATGCACCGTGAGCACCGACGGGCCGACCTGGCCGTCGGCCTGCAACGGGAACACCGCGAAGCTGCCGCCCGGATCGGCCGCCACCGAGTAGTTCGCGGTCAGCAAATATTTGCCGTCCGGCGACAGGCTCAGATAGCACGGATCGTTACCGTCGGAGGAGACCTTGTTGAGGAACGTGAGCTGGCCGCTCGCGGCATCGAAACGAAACGCGCTGATGCCGCCGCGCTGGGTGGCCGGGCCGTTGTCGCCAGGTTGTTCGTTGACGGCGTAGACGAAGCGGCGGTCGCGGCTTACCACCAGGTAAGACGGGTTGACGGTCTGCACGACCGAGACGCGCGTCGCCTCACCGGTCTTCGTGTCGAAGCGATAGACATACAGGCCTTCGCTTTTGGGACCTGTATACGTGCCGACCAGCATGTCATAGATGCCGTCGGCGGGAACCGGGCCGGAATCTTGCGCAAACGCCTGCGAAGCAACAATCGAGACCATGAGCACGAAACCTTTTATTATCGAGCGGGCAGAGCGCAATGAAGCACACTGCGCCGCGCGCCATGAGGTGGGATCAGCAGAAGGCAAGCGGGAATCTGCAACGGCACACATCGCGGCCCGGTGACGACGAAGCATATGACCTCCTGGACATCGGTTATTAGGTTGAGTCGGTTGTCATGGTGTCTCTGGTCTGCCGCGCAATCGGTCGAGCGTTGTTCTTATCGAAGGAAGTATAAAAGCGTTGTGTCGGATCATGCAGCTAATCCGGCGACCGGCATCCGGTCAGACGGCAAGCGGCAGCATGAGCAGCAATTGTCCCGCCTGACGGGGCGTTTTTCCAATCGCGTCTCACACTACGGAGTCTTCATGAACGTCACACTCAGCCTGGGCCCGCTGGTTTCGTTGATCGCCGGTATTCTGATTCTCGTCATGCCGCGCCTGTTGAACTACATCGTCGCGCTCTATCTGATCATCATCGGCATCATTGGGATCTTCGGCGTGGGGTCGTCGCACTTCTGAGCGGCGGCGGCAAGCGCGCACGCGAGCATGGCACGCATGACCGGGCGCAGTGCCGGCCCGGCGCCGTCCCGCATCACGACAGAACGCGAGGCGCGCCGAAGCGTCACGCGCCGATGGCCGTGAAGTTCGAGGCAAGCGATAAAACCGGACGGCGCGGTGAAGCAGTGCGTCCTCGCCCGAAGCACCGGGGAGCGTGTGGCCAGTGCGCGCCTAGTGCGGCGCAGCAACCATCCGGCGTGCGCGCAAGTGCGGCCGGTCAGCCGTTCGAAAGCTGGTCGAGACGCAGGCGTCCCTGCAACGACAGCGCGCCGACGGCATAATGGCCGTCGCCTTCCTGATAACGCCGGAAGCAGGCCCGTTCGACCAGAAAGGAAGCGGCGGCCAGCATGCCGTTGCGGCTCAGGCCCAGCCGGCTTGGATCGAGCGGCAACATCGAATCTTCGGCAAGTTCGCTGGCGGCCGAGAGAATCGTGATGCAATCGGATTTCGACGGGTTCAGCATAGCTTTGGTCCTCGGAAACGGCGTGTTGATGCGCCATGGGCGGGGCCGGTTCATAATCCGGAAAGCTCCGGGCGTCGGCATGAAATCTGATTGTAGGCATTGATTTGACAATTACCAACTCGCATTTTGCTGCGTTGCGTGATGAACCAAAGCGCATCGCGCAAGTCCGGTAACAACGACGACACTTCAACGACACCACGCGCGGCGCTGGTTGCCACGCTTCATACTGACCCGCTCCCCATGCCAGCACTCATCGAAGACTATGCGCTCATCGGCGACGGCCACACGGCCGCGCTCGTCTCCCGCGAAGGTTCCGTCGACTGGCTCTGCTGGCCGCGCTTCGATTCCGGCGCCTGCTTCGCCGCCCTGCTCGGCACGCCCGAGAACGGCCGCTGGCTGATCTCGCCCGTCTCGGACACGCCGCCCACCGTCACCCGCCGTTATCGCGGCGAGACGCTGATCCTCGAAACCGACTTCGAGACGCCCGAGGGCGCCATCACGCTGATCGATTTCATGCCGCCGGGCAACGGCTGGTCGGAAATGGTGCGGCTCGTCGTCGGCAAACGCGGCACCGTGCGCATGAGAATGGAACTGGTCCTGCGCTTCGATTACGGGTTCTCGGTGCCGTGGGTCGATCGCCTGAAGCACGACAGCGGCATCAAGGCGATCGTCGGACCGGATACCGCGGTGTTGCGCACGCCAGTCGAGTTGCGCGGCGAAGACATGAAGACGGTCGCCGAGTTCACCGTCAGCGAAGGCGAACGCGTGCCGTTTTCGCTCGCCTACTCGCCCTCGCATCTGCGCATTCCACCGGCGCGCGATCCGCACACCTCGCTTGCGCGCACCGAGAATCACTGGCTCGAATGGTCGGCGCGCAGCACGGTGGAAGGGCGCTGGGCAGAACCGATCCGCCGTTCGCTCATTACGCTGAAGGCGCTCGCCTACGAACCCACCGGCGGCATCGTCGCCGCGCCCACCACTTCACTGCCCGAGCAACTCGGCGGCACGCGCAACTGGGACTACCGCTACTGCTGGCTGCGCGACGCCACGATCACGCTGCTCGCAATGATGCGTGGCGGCTATTACGACGAAGCACGCGCGTGGCGCACGTGGCTCGGTCGCGTGATGGCCGGCGCGCCGGATCAGTTGCAGATCATGTATGGCATCGCGGGCGAGCGGCGCTTGCCCGAATTCGAAATCGACTGGCTGCCCGGCTATCAGGACGCGAAACCGGTGCGGATTGGCAACAACGCGGTCGGCCAACGCCAGCTCGACGTCTACGGCGAAGTGATGAACGCGCTGCATCTCGCGCGCGTCGGCGGTCTGCAGGCGGACGACACCGCTTGGAACGTGCAGCGCGCGCTGCTCGCCCATCTCGACACGATCTGGCAGGAAGCCGACGAAGGCATCTGGGAAACGCGCGGCGGCCGTCAACATTTCACCTTCTCGAAGGTGATGGCGTGGGTCGCCTACGACCGCGCGATCAAGTCGGCGGAAATGTTCAAGCTCGACGGCCCACTCGACGAATGGCGCGCCACCCGCGCGCAAATCCACGCGGAAGTCTGCGAGAAGGCATGGAATCCCGCGCTCAATGCGTTCTCGCAGTGCTATGGCACCGACCAGCTCGACGCGAGTGTGCTGCTGATGCCGCTGGTCGCGTTCCTGCCGCCGAACGATCCGCGCGTCAAAGGCACCGTCGCGGCGATCGAGCGGGATCTGATGCGCGACGGCTTCGTGATGCGCTATCGCACCACTGAATACGACGACGGCTTGCCGCCAGGAGAAGGCACGTTTCTAGCTTGTTCGTTCTGGATGGTGGACAACCTGGCGCTGCAAGGCCGCCTCGACGAAGCGATCGCGATGTACGAACGGCTGCTCGCGCTCTGCAACGATGTGGGTTTGCTCGCGGAAGAGTACGATCCTGCTGCGAAACGGCTGGTCGGCAATTTTCCGCAGGCGTTTTCGCATGTGGCGCTCGTGCACACCGGCCTGAACCTGATGAAACATGAACAGGCGATGGCGCAAGCGACCGGGCAACCGCCCCATGACGGCACCGGAGGAACGGAACTTGATGCTGCTGCAACCCCCGATAGCGGCGCGGCAACATCGCCAGTAGCATGATTTAATGACACTTTGCGGGCTGGTCGCCCGTAAAATGCTGCATTGCACAAATACGCTTTGTTCGATATGATCGACTAGACTGTCGGCCGAAAAACAATGTGCCCACAACCAAATTGGCCCGCCGCAACGCCTCGCGCGTGTTTGCGAAGCCCCATGCGAACCGCTTAAAACGGAGCACCCATGCTCTACCAACTGCACGAATTCCAGCGGGCGATGTTGAGCCCCCTTACCGCCTGGGCCCAGGCCGCGTCGAAATCCTTCGCGAATCCCGCCAGCCCTCTGGCCTACGTGCCGGGCGCCACGCGCCTCTCAGCCGGTTACGAACTACTCTACCGGCTTGGTAAAGATTACGAGAAGCCTGAGTTCAATCTTCACCAGATTGTCAAAGACGGTCATAACATTCCGATCATTGAACAGACGATCATCGAGAAGCCGTTTTGCCGCCTGATGCGCTTCAAGCGTTTCGCCGACGACAGCGACGCTGTTATCCAATTGAAAGATGAACCGGTCGTGCTGGTGTGCGCACCGTTGTCAGGACACCACGCCACGCTGCTGCGCGACACCGTGCGCACGTTGCTGCAAGACCACAAGGTTTACCTGACCGACTGGATCGACGCTCGCATGGTGCCGCTCGAAGCCGGCGAGTTTCATCTGGACGACTACGTCGCCTACATTCAGGAATTCATCCGCCATATCGGCGCGAAGAATCTGCACGTGATCTCAGTGTGTCAGCCGACCGTGCCGGTGCTCGCCGCCATTTCGTTGCTGGCGAGCCGCGGCGAAGACACGCCGCGCACCATGACGATGATGGGTGGCCCGATCGACGCGCGCAAGAGCCCGACTTCGGTCAACTCGCTCGCCACGCAGCACTCGTACGAGTGGTTCGATAACAACGTGATCTTCACGGTGCCGCCGAATTATCCGGGCGTGGGCCGTAAGGTTTACCCGGGCTTTTTGCAGCACACCGGTTTTGTGGCGATGAATCCGGAACGGCATGCGGCGTCGCATTGGGATTTCTACCAGAGCCTGCTGCGCGGCGACGAAGACGACGCGGAAGCGCACCGCCGCTTCTACGACGAGTACAACGCCGTGCTCGACATGGACGCGAACTATTACCTCGACACGATCCGCGTGGTGTTCCAGGAATTCCGCCTTGCCGAAGGCACGTGGGACGTTTCCGGCGAACGGGTGAAGCCGCAGGACATCACGAAGACCGCGCTCTTCACGATCGAAGGCGAACTGGACGATATCTCCGGCGACGGCCAGACCTTTGCCGCGCATGAGCTGTGCACGGGCATTCCGGAAGAGCACAAGCGTCACTTCACCGCGGAAAAGTGCGGACACTACGGCATTTTCTCGGGACGCCGCTGGCGCACCATAATCTATCCGCAGCTGCGCGACTTCATCCTCGAGCACAACAAGACGGCGAAGGTAGCGAAGGAAAAAATCGAAGCCTGAACTTCGCACGCGCAGTCGACAACAACGGCCTCTTCGGAGGCCGTTGTCGTTTATGAGGATCCCGAAGCCTCACTGCGCGGATTGCGACGCAGCCTACTTCCGCAACAGATACGCGAGCAGCAACTCAGTGTTCATCTGAATGACTTCACTGCGCTCGCTCGCGCCGCTGAAATCGCGGCCGAGCGTGGCTTCGAGCGTGAAGCGGTTCGACACGATGTAATAGCCCATGCCGGACAGCGTGACATAGAAGCGCAGCGGATCGACGTTGGTGCGAAATAGCCCCGCGCGTTGTCCTCGCTCGAGAATGCCGGCAAGCGTGGCGACGATCGGCGAGATCATTTCGCGGATGCGCGTCGACTTCTGCATATAGCGTGCTTCATGCAGATTCTCATTGTTGATGAGACGCAGCAACTCGGGATGATCGCGGTAGTAATCCCAAACAAAATGCGCGAGACGTGTGACGGCCTCGACCGGGGCGATGCCATTGAGTTCGAGCGTACGCTCCGCTTCATTGAGCGCGCTGAACGCGTGCTCGAGTACCGCGGTAAAAAGCTGCTCCTTGCTACCGAAGTAGTAGTAGAGCATGCGCTCATTCGTTTCCGCTCGGCGGGCGATCTGATCGACGCGCGCGCCGAATAGCCCACCATTTGCAAACTCTTCGGCCGCCGCAAGCAGAATGCGGCGCCGTGTGCCTTCAGGATCTCTTTTGATTTTCGGCTGATTCATGGTGGCATCGTCTTCGTGAGCCGCGTTATCCGGATCGCACCGCCGGCCTCTCCTCGGGCCTTGCACCGACGGCACTGAACGGGCTGGTTGGGGGAATACCCTTCTGCGGTCTTTCGAAAAAAGCGCTTTGATTATGGCACATGGATTGCGGATGGCAATTGGGGAAATCGGTGATAATGTGCTATTTAGTTCAAGCTGTGCGGCCGCAAGCCAAAGCCCCACGTCGTGACCGTGACAGATACCAAAACACTCGCAGACCGCATCGAAGATCTGCTCCCCCAGACGCAATGCACCAAGTGCGGTTATCCCGCATGCCGTCCCTATGCCGAAGCCGTCGCAAGCGGCGAGGCCAATTACAATCAATGCCCGCCAGGCGGCGCCGAGGGCATCGCCCGGCTCGCCGCCTTGCTCGGCAAGCCGGTGATTCCGCTCAATTCCGCCAACGGCGTCGAACGGCCGCGTCCGTTGGCGGTTATCGACGAACAAGTTTGCATCGGCTGCACGTTGTGCATGCAGGCCTGTCCGGTCGATGCAATAGTTGGCGCACCGAAACAGATGCATACGGTGATCGCCGAACTCTGCACTGGGTGCGATCTGTGCGTGCCACCCTGCCCCGTCGACTGCATCGCCTTGCCGCCGGTCACCGGCGAAGCAACCGGTTGGGACGCGTGGAGCCAGGCCCAGGCCGACGCCGCGCGCGAACGCCATGACCGGCGCGAAGCGCGTCTCGCACGCGAACGCGAAGCCGCCGAGGCACGTGCGGCAGCGCGGCGGGCCGGCAGCAGCCCCGCTGCTCAGGTTACCGATACAACGCAAGCCGGCGACGCAGCGCCTTCGGCCGCGCCCGTTGCGGAAGACGCCGAAGCGAAGAAACGCGCGATCATCCAGGCCGCGCTCGAACGTGCTCGCAAGAAGAAAGAAGAATTGGCGGCCAAAGGCCAAGGCCCGTTGAACACCGAGCGTGTGAGCGCGGACGTGCAGGCACAGATCGACGCCGCCGAAGCACGCCGCCGCCGTCTCGGCCTCGCCGCGGACGACACCGGCACGCCGTCCGACAAGCGCTAACCGCATCGTCAGCCCAGCATGAACGCGAACAAACGCCGCGCCATCTACGAGACGTTTCAGAGTCTCACTCCTCATCCGACAACCGAACTCGAGTACACCACTCCGTTCGAACTGCTGATCGCCGTGCTGCTGTCGGCGCAAGCCACCGACGTGTCGGTCAACAAGGCCATGCGCAAGATGTTCCCGGTCGCGAACACGCCGCAGAAGGTTTTCGATCTCGGCGAAGAAGGCGTGACCGGCTACATCAAGACCATCGGCCTGTATCGCACCAAGGCGAAGAACGTCATCGCGACGTGCCGCATTCTGCTCGACCAGTACG
The DNA here is from genome assembly GCF_031585635.1 of Paraburkholderia sp. FT54. Taxonomy (NCBI): domain Bacteria; kingdom Pseudomonadati; phylum Pseudomonadota; class Betaproteobacteria; order Burkholderiales; family Burkholderiaceae; genus Paraburkholderia; species Paraburkholderia sp. FT54. The sequence goes on from NZ_CP134195.1 coordinate 2,976,966, forward strand.
GCGGCGAAGTGCCCGAGGATCGCGAAGCGCTCGAAAGCTTGCCGGGCGTCGGCCGGAAAACGGCCAATGTGATCCTGAATACCGCGTTCGGTCATCCGACCATCGCGGTCGACACGCACATCTTTCGGGTTGCGAATCGAACCGGTCTCGCGCCCGGCAAGGACGTTCGCGCAGTCGAAGCGGCGCTGGAGAAATTCACGCCCGCCGAGTTCAAGCAGGACGCGCACCATTGGTTGATCCTGCACGGCCGTTATGTGTGCAAGGCGCGCCGGCCTGAATGCTGGCATTGCGTGATCGAGCCGCTGTGCGAGTTCCGGCCGAAAACGCCGCCGCCCGATCTGTGAGCGGAGCCCGGCACCTCGTGAAACGCCGTGATGCCGCCAGCAGCCCGCGCCGCCCCGGCGTAAAATGACGCCCTGCCTCGTCGGCTTCACAGGTTGACGCTTGACAGGCTCACGTCACACGCCCCACTCAACGCACCGGCCTCACGATGTTCAATCCCAGCCGCGACGAAGTCCGTCTCTTCTTCACCGACACCTGGCGCAAGCAGCGCAAAGGCGAAATTCTGACGCCGCTGGAGGCGATCGCCGCCGACTGGATCGTCGAGCATCCCGAATACCACGCCGACCTGACCGACGGCGACGCCGCCCAGGCGCAGGACTATTCGCCCGAACGCGGCCAGACCAACCCGTTCCTGCATCTGTCGATGCATCTCGCCATCACCGAACAGCTGTCGATCGACCAGCCGCCCGGCATTCGCGCCGCGCACGAACGGCTCGCCGCTCGCCTCGGCTCGACCCACGAGGCGCAGCACGCCATCATGGACTGCCTCGGCGAAACCATCTGGGAAGCGCAGCGCACCGGCACGCCGCCGGATACGGACGCGTATCTGCAGCGCATCGAGCGGCGCGCCACGCGCGACTGAGAGCGGCATCGGTCGCAGGGCACGCGAAAACCTCGCCCCAAAAACACAACACCCCGCCAAAGCGGGGTGTTGTTCAATCGGGAAGCCGCGCGGAAACCGCGCAAGCTCGCTTACTTCTTCTGCACCAGATCGCCATTCAACGATTCGACATAAGCGGCGATGTCTTTCATGTCGCTTTGCGACAGGCTTTGCACTTGCGCCTGCATGATCGGGTTGTTGCGGCCGAGGTGCGGGTTGCCGTTGCCCATCTGGTACTGGCGCAGCGCCCAGTAGACGTAATCGGAGTGCTGGCCCGCGAGTTTCGGATATTCCGGGCTCACCGGCTTGTTCAGATTCACACCGTGGCAAGCCGCGCAATTGTGGCTGTCGGACAGCACCTTGCCGTTGCCGGCGTCGGCGGCGTGCGCGAGGTTCGCTGCAACCAGACCGAGCACTGCCGCCGACGCGCATGCAGCCTTGACCACCGTGTGGAGTGCCTGTTGGGGCTTATTCATGAATTCTCCTATCCCGCGAATTTATTAGCCGAGTGACTGGATGGACGAGCCGCAGGTCACTTGTCGGGATTGCTCTTCGAAGAGGAATTTTGCGCTGCGTAGTAGGCCGCGATGTCGGCAATGTCCTGATCCGACAGCGACGCGGTGATGGCGCGCATTGTTTCGAAATGGCGGTCGCCCTTCTTGTAGCCATGCAGGGCGTTCTCGAGGTACGCCTGGTTCTGCCCGCCAAGCATCGGCACGCGGTAGACCTCAGGGTAAGCCGTGCGGTATTCAGGGATGCCGTGGCAGCCAATACACATTGCGACCTTGCCTTGGCCCGCCTTCGCGTTGCCGACCACGTCCGCTGCCTGCGCACCGGCCGTATAGCCCGCGAGCACCGTCAGCGCTGCGATCACGACGTGTTTGCCAACGAATTTATTCATAGCATGTAACCTGGCTTGAGGGGAAACGGGCGACCAGAAAGGCAACGGCCCGCGCCGTTATTCTTATAGGGTAGCCACGCAGGCCAAAAAAATCGGGCTAATTGTACCGCGCCGCCGCGCCGAACGTCCACCGCGCGGGGCCGCGGCGCATCCGGCCGCCGCAAAGCCACGGCTAGCGCCGCTTTGCTCCGCCGCGCCCGATCCGCAAGGCGTCGCGGCTGCCATCGCATGCCGCCCGGTCGCGCCGGTTCGACACGGCATTCGACGCCGCATCCAGCCCGCTCTCGCCCGGCGCGCCCGCCCACCGGGCGCGCCGGGCGAGCGTCCGGCCGCTCGCCGGCGCCGCGTGCGTACTCGCCGCGCGCCACGGCACTGCGGGTGACACCTTACGCGAGGCGGTTTCAGGCCAACAGGCCTTCTGACTTATACTGGGTTTTTTCCTGGAAAAGAGCATCTCGCCATGCGTTTCGAAGGCTCATCGCAGTACGTCGCCACCGACGACCTCAAGCTCGCGGTCAATGCCGCGATGACGCTCAAGCGCCCGTTGCTGATCAAGGGCGAACCCGGCACGGGCAAAACCATGCTCGCCGAAGAGGTCGCCGCCGCGCTCGGCATGCCGCTCCAGCAGTGGCACATCAAGTCCACCACCAAGGCGCAGCAGGGTCTGTACGAGTACGACGCGGTGTCGCGCCTGCGCGATTCGCAACTCGGCGACGAACGCGTCAAGGACATCGGCAACTACATCGTCAAGGGCGTGCTGTGGCAGGCGTTCGAGTCGGAGGAACAAACGGTGCTGCTGATCGACGAGATCGACAAGGCCGACATCGAATTCCCCAACGACCTGCTGCGTGAACTCGACCGCATGGAGTTCTACGTGTACGAGACGCACGAGCTGATCCGCGCGAAACAGCGCCCGCTCGTGATCATCACCTCGAACAACGAGAAAGAGCTGCCGGACGCATTCCTGCGCCGCTGCTTCTTTCACTACATCAAGTTCCCCGATCCGGTCACCATGCAGCAGATCGTCGAGGTGCACTATCCCGGCATCAAGAAGGAACTGCTCGCGGCCGCCATGCAGAGCTTTTTCGAACTTCGCAACGTCGCCGGATTGAAGAAGAAACCGTCCACCTCGGAACTGCTCGACTGGCTCAAGCTGCTGCTCGCCGAAGATATTCCGCCGGAAGCGCTGCGCTCGTCCGACCAGAAGCAGATCATTCCGCCGCTGCACGGCGCGCTTCTGAAGAACGAGCAGGACGTGAGCCTGTTCGAGCGGCTGATCTTCATGAATCGCAACAACCGCTGATTGATCTTCGATTGATCGTTGACTGAGCGGCGGGCGCACGGCAGGCCGCGCCTGAAAAGCGCCGCCCCGACCATCCGCCGCCGCAGAGGACCCAGCATGCTGATCGACTTCTTCTACTCGCTGCGCGCCGCCAAACTGCCGGTGTCGGTGAAGGAATACCTGACGCTGCTCGAAGCGCTCAAAGCCAACGTGATCGCGCCGTCGCTCGACGATTTCTACTATCTTGCGCGCATCACGCTGGTGAAGGACGAGCAGTATTTCGACAAGTTCGACCAGGCGTTCGGCGCGTATTTCAAGGGCGTCGCGCAAGCCTCGGAACTCGCCTTCGAGGTCCCGCTCGACTGGTTGAAGAAGAAGCTGCAACGCGACCTGTCGCCGGAAGAAAAAGCGCAGATCGAAGCGATGGGCGGCCTCGACAAGCTCATGGAACGCCTGAAGGAACTGTTCGACGAACAGAAGGAGCGGCACGAAGGCGGCAACAAGTGGATCGGCACGGGCGGCACGTCACCGTTCGGCAATGGCGGCTACAACCCGGAAGGCGTGCGCATCGGCGGCGACGCGGCGGGCAACCGCACCGCCGTCAAGGTCTGGGAAGCGCGCGCCTATCGCGACTACGACGACCAGGTGGAAATCGGCACGCGCAACATCAAGATCGCGCTGCGCCGTTTGCGCCGGTTCGCCCGCGAAGGCGCCGCCGAAGAACTCGATCTGCCCGACACGATCCGCAGTACCGCCGCGAACGCCGGCTGGCTCGACCTGAAGATGGTGCCCGAGCGGCACAACAAGGTGAAAGTGCTGATGCTGCTCGACGTGGGCGGCTCGATGGACGATCACATCAAGCGCACCGAGGAGCTGTTCTCCGCCGCCAAAGCCGAGTTCAAGCACCTCGAGTTCTACTACTTCCACAACTGCGTGTACGACTTCCTGTGGAAGAACAACCGCCGCCGTCACGCCGAGCGCATGCCGACGTGGGACGTGCTGCACAAATTCACGTCCGACTACAAGCTGATCTTCGTCGGCGACGCGACCATGAGCCCCTACGAAGTGCTGCAGCCGGGCGGGTCGGTGGAGTACAACAACGCCGAAGCCGGCGCGGTATGGCTGCGCCGGCTCGCCGATCATTTCCCGCATCACGCGTGGCTCAATCCCGAACCGGAAGGCTTGTGGGCGTACCGGCAATCGGTCAGCGCGATCCGCGAGGTGCTCGGCCACCGCATGTACCCGCTCACGCTCGCCGGTCTCGATACAGCCATGCGCACGCTGAGCAAATAGTCCGCTCAGGTTTTACCTTCAACGATAAGAAAGCATCTGCATGAGTCCGTCTTCCACGCCCGATTTGTCCCCTGCCGTCACGCCGCCCGGGCGCCTCAATCCCTTCGCCGACACGTCGCTGTCGGCCATCGTCGCCGGTTTCGTCGCGATGATGACGGGCTACACCAGTTCGCTCGTGCTGATGTTCCAGGCGGGTCAGGCCGCGCATCTGAGCGATGCGCAGATCTCCTCGTGGATCTGGGCGTTATCGATCGGCATGGCCGTCTGCACGATCGGCCTGTCGCTGCGCTTTCGCGCGCCGATCGTGATCGCCTGGTCGACGCCCGGCGCGGCGCTGCTGGTGTCGTCGCTGCCGCACGTGGCTTATGCGGAGGCGATCGGCGCGTTTATCGTGTGTGCGCTGCTGCTTACGCTGGTCGGCCTGACCGGCTGGTTCGACACGCTCATGAAGAAGATCCCGGCGGGCATCGCCTCGGCCTTGCTGGCGGGCATCCTGTTCGAGATCGGCATCGAGATTTTCCGCGCCGCGCAATTCCAGACCGCGCTCGTGCTGGCCATGTTCTTCACCTACCTGATCGTAAAACGGCTCGCACCCCGCTATGCGATCGTCACGACGCTGATCGTCGGCACGGCGGCGGCCGGCGCACTGGGACTGCTCGACTTCAGCCGCTTCCACGTCGCGCTGGCGCAGCCGGTGTTCACGATGCCGGCGTTTTCAGTGGCGGCCAGCGTCAGCATCGGGATTCCGCTCTTCGTCGTCGCGATGGCGTCGCAGAACGTGCCGGGCATCGCCGTGCTGCGCGCGGACGGCTACACCACGCCGTCCGCGCCGCTGATTTCGACCACCGGCATCGCCTCGCTGCTGCTCGCGCCGTTCGGCTCGCACGGCATCAATCTTGCGGCGATTACCGCGGCGATCTGCACCGGCCCTGAAGCGCACGAGAACCGCAACAAGCGCTATACGGCGGCGGTGTGGTGCGGCATCTTCTACCTGATCGCCGGGATTTTCGGCGCGACCATCGCCGCGCTGTTCGCGGCCTTGCCGAAGGCGCTGGTGGTCTCCGTCGCGGCGCTGGCGCTGTTCGGCTCGATCATGAGCGGGCTCGCCAACGCCATGCAGGACCTGAAGCAGCGCGAGGCGGCGCTGGTCACGTTCATGGTGACCGCGTCCGGGCTGACTTTGTTGTCCATCGGCTCGGCTTTCTGGGGACTGGTGGCGGGCGTGCTGACGCAAGTGGTGTTGAACGCGCGGCGTGCCTGAGGCGACCGCTGGACGAGGCGGCGGCTCGATGTCCAGCCGCTTGGTGTAGGCAAAGGCGGTTGGCAACATCGGTCAGCAAAAAGCGCTCGGCGGAATCGGTCAGCGCGAGATCGGTCGGCGGAAAATGCCGCCTGAAATCCGTGTGAACGGACCGCCGCGGGCAAGTGTCAATACCGCATCAGCCGATCCGCCATAGAATAGGAGCATCCGGCAGCGCTTTCCGTCAAAATTCCCCGGCAAGATGACGGGCAGTGCTGCAGCGTCACCCGCGGCCGCCGGATCTGGTTTGCGTTTCAGGCCGGCGGCGACCTCATTTCTCCTGAACCACGGCGCGCGCGCCCTGAAGGCCCGAACATGACAACCGCACTCGATCAACTCAAGCAATTCACCACCGTCGTCGCCGATACCGGCGACTTCCAGCAGCTCGCCCAGTACAAGCCGCAGGACGCGACCACCAATCCGTCGCTGATTCTGAAAGCGGTGCAGAAAGACGACTACAAGCCGCTGCTCGAAAAGACCGTGAAAGCCCACGCGTCGAAGCCGGTCGGCGCGATCATCGACCAGTTGCTAATCGCCTTCGGCACCGAAATTCTCAAGATCATTCCGGGCCGCGTCTCGACGGAAGTCGACGCGCGCCTCTCGTTCGACACGCAAGCCTCGATCGCCAAGGGCCGCGAACTGATCTCGTTGTACAAGGAGCACGGCATTGGCCGCGAACGCGTGCTGATCAAGCTGGCTTCCACGTGGGAAGGCGTCCGCGCGGCCGAAGTGCTGCAGAAGGAAGGCATCCACTGCAACATGACGCTGCTGTTCTCGCTCGCCCAGGCGGCCGCCTGCGCCGAAGCGGGCGCGCAACTGATCTCGCCGTTCGTCGGCCGGATTTACGACTGGTACAAGAAGAACGCCGGCAGCGCGTGGGACGAAGCGAAAGACGGCGGCGCCAACGACCCGGGCGTCAAATCGGTGCGCCGCATTTACGCGTACTACAAGAAGTTCGGCTACAAGACCGAGGTGATGGGCGCGAGCTTCCGCACGCCGGGTCAGATTCTGGAACTGGCCGGCTGCGATCTGCTGACCATCAGTCCGGATCTGCTGCAAAAGCTGCAGGACAGCACCGATAAGGTGGAACGCAAGCTGTCGCCGGATATCGCCAAGGATGTGGATATCGAACGCGTGCCGGTTGATGAATCGTCGTTCCGGTTTCTCGTCAACGACGAAGCTATGGCGACTGAGAAGCTCGCCGAAGGGATTCGGGCCTTTGCTGCGGACGCGGTCAAGCTGGAAAAGCTGATCGAAGCGTTGCGTTAAGGTTCGCTTGCGCTGGTTGAAACGGCGCTTTCCGCACGCGGCCCTGGACTTTATGGTTCGGGGCCGTGTGGCGTTTACGGGCCTGCGGCGGGTGTGGGTGCATTTGGACCGCGTCGGGCATCGGTGTGCTTACGGCATTTAGTCACCATTGTCGCCTGAGGGGCGGCTAGAATCTTCTGCAAGGGCGCTTCATGGTGGTCTATTAGCGTTGCCCCTGTGCGGGGCGGCACCTACTTTCTTTGCCGCGGCAAAGAAAGTAGGCAAAGAAAGCCGCTTCACACCGCTAATTCTTAAGCGGGTCCCTCGCGCAGCCACGCTAGTGGTACATCTGGAATCCGTGTCCTCGCACATTCCGCGTGAGTGACAAGGCGCTCATTCTTCCGGCGGCGCTGCGCGCGCCGTCGCGGTTCTTCTTCGAACCGTTGGCTCTTGCAGTGGCTTTTCGCGGAGATCGCGCGCCGCTCACCCTGTTTCCGGAGACGATCATGCTGGTTCAACCTTACGTGTTTTTCAACGGACGTTGCGAGGAAGCGCTCGACTATTACTGCGCGAAGCTCGGCGCGCAAGTGACCTTCATGATGCGCTACAAGGAGGCGCCGCCCGATCCGCAAAATCAGCCGCGTCCCGGTCTCGAAGAAAAGATCATGCACGCCAACGTGCGGATGGGTTCGACCGACTGGATGGCCTCGGACGGCCATTGTGACCCCGCTGCCACGATGAACGGCTTCAGCCTCTCACTGACCGCCGACGACGCCGCCTCCGCCGAAAAATACTTCAATGCGCTCGCCGACGGCGGCCAGGTGACGCTGCCGTTTCAGCCGACTTTCTGGAGCAAGGGCTTCGGGATGGTGGTCGACCGCTTCGGTCTCATGTGGATGGTGACAGTGCCGGAAGGTTGAGGGCGATAGCCAGGACTACGCCTTCAGCAAAGTCCTCGAATGCCGTTCGATGTTCCAGTTCGGCTCGGTTTCCAGCAACCGCTCGCGCAGCCGGTCCACCTGTTCGGCAAGCCGCTGGCCGAGCCAATACGGCCCCTGCAAGTCGGACGGCAGCTTGAGCGCCGCGTCGCTGTCCCTCTGCGCAAGCGGCGACGCGGCCGGAATGCCGAAGCGCGTCGCCCGGCCAAAGCGCAGGCCGCGCGCCATCGCCAGCAAAATCGAACGCACGGTGCGCACCTCCAGGCCGCAGTGCGCGGCATACGCGGCACGCGCCACGGCGTCGGCTTGCATCAACGGACCCGTGGCGAGCAACTCCAGCGAACTGAGCACCGAGCGGTGCAGCCGCTGAATTTCTTCGAGCTTCGACTGCGGCAGGTCGATTTCCTTCGCCACCGAAGGCATCAGCGAACGCAATTGCACGAGCCGCTTGTGGATCGCCAGAAAGCGCTTCACCTGCTCCTCCTCGCTGATCGTCTCGCCCTCCAGCAGCCGCGTGTAGACGCGCGCGCATTCGCGCAGATTCGTCGCGAGTCCATAGCGCCACGAATAGGTGGCATGCAGCGGCAGCGCGAACGAAAACGCCAGCGCGATCACGATACCGATCAGCACGTTCAGTGTGCGCCACAGGCCGACTTCGATCAGGTTGTCGCCGTGCCCCGCGACGATACACATGGTAATGGCCGTCAAGAGCCCGATATAGCCCGACGAGCCGATCGCGAACCACGCGCAGATACCCGCGACGATCGACATCAGCACATAGGTGAGCGGCGCCGACCCAGTGAGGTTCTGCAGCACGATCAGCGAAAGCCCGATCGACGCTCCGAGCAGCGTGCCGGCCGCCCGTTCGGCCGCCTTCTTGCGGATGTTGCCGTGATGCTGCAAGCCGCCGATCACCACCAGCAAGGTGACCGAGGACCAGATGCCGTGCGGAATGTCGATCCCGGTGGTCGCCAGAATCGAAACCAGCATGGCCAGCCCGACGCGCAGACTGTGCAGCACCCTGGCGTGGCGATAGCGGTAGTAAGGTGACGTAACCGCGCGGACCATCCGGCTGAGCGCCGAGCGGCGTGGAATCACGGTGTGGGAATCGGCAGAAGCCATGGCGGCGCGCTCGATGCGGTGATGGTCGGTCCCGCTATCCTGCCCTGGAGTGGCGCTATAAGACAAACGCCCGCACACTTTCGTATGCGGGCGTTGCGGTTTTCAGGCTGTCGGGCCACGTGAAGCAGCACGGCATAAAGTGGGCATGATCAGCTTTCGACCACGTCCAGATAGTCTTCCGGACGGGTACGGTCTTCGGCGCGCTGCATGCCGGCGGCGCGCACCAGCAGGCTCACCACCACCGCCACCACCAGGTTCACGATTAGCGACCACACCGCCGCGTAGCCCGGAATCGCCATGCCGAACAGGTGGATCGTGAAGATCGAGCCGGCCAGCTTCAGCGAAATCGCCATCCACGTGCCGGTTGCGATGCCGACCGCCCAGCCGATCAGCAGGCCGCGGTAGTCGAGCACGCGCGTGTACAGACCCAGCACGATCGCCGGCAGCGTCTGGATGATCCAGATGCCGCCGAGCAGTTGCAACTGGATCGCATACGTGAGCGGCAGGCCGAGAATGAACGCCACCGCGCCGACCTTGACGATCAGCGAGACCAGCTTCGCGACATTGGTCTCCTGCTCGTGCGTCATGTTGCGGTTGACGAACTCCTTGTGGATGTTGCGCGTGTACAGGTTCGCGGCCGCGATCGACATGATCGCCGCCGGCACCAGCGCGCCGATGCCGATCGCCGCGAACGCCACGCCGACGAACCACGACGGGAAGTAATGCAGGAACAGCGCCGGCACCGCGAAGTTCGGACCGAATGCCTTGAAGTACGGCGCGAACTCCGGCATGTCCTTCACGCCCGAGGCCAAGGCCATGAAGCCGAGCAGCGCGAGCAGGCCGAGCACCAGCGAGTAAGCCGGCAGCATCGCCATGTTGCGGCGGATCGTGTTACCCGAATTCGACGACAGTACCGCCGTAATCGAGTGCGGATACAGGAACAGCGCGAGCGCCGAACCCACCGCGAGCGTCGCGTACGCGCTGTAGCCGTTCAGGCTCGACACGTCCGGCGCCTTGAGCAGCAGCTTGGCCGGCGGCACCACGCTGAAGATGTGGCCGAAGCCGCCCAGTTGCGGCGGAATCACAATGATCGCCGCGAAGATGGTGATGTAGATCAGGATGTCCTTCACCACCGCGATCATGGCCGGCGCGCGCAGACCCGAGGTGTACGTGTACGCCGCCAGGATCGCGAACGCGATGATGAGCGGCAGATCGCCGACAAAACCCTTGGTGTCGAAACCGAGCGCGCCGATCACCACTTCGATACCGACCAGTTGCAGCGCGATATACGGCATGGTCGCGACGATGCCGGTCACGGCGATCGCCAGAGCGAGCATACGGCTGCCATAGCGCGCCGACACGAAGTCGGCCGATGTCACGTAGCCCTGCCGTTTGGCAATGCTCCACAGTTTCGGGAACACGACGAACGCGAACGGATAGATCAGGATCGTGTACGGCAGCGCGAAGAAACCGGTTGCGCCCGCACCGAATACCAGCGCCGGCACGGCGATGAAGGTGTACGCGGTGTACAGGTCGCCGCCTAGCAGGAACCATGTGACGATGGTGCCGAAGCGCCGGCCGCCGAGGCCCCACTCTTCCAGATGCGCGAGATCGCCGCGCCGCCAGTGGGCCGCGATAAAGCCGAGAATCGTGACGCCGACAAAAAACAGAACGAAGACGAAAGTTGCTATGGCGTTCATTATCGTGCGCCCCCTTGCGGACGGCCGTCGGAACGCGAGCGCGTCTTGGTCTTGAAGTACACGAGCGCCGTGATGACTGCGCTGATCAGCACCCACAGGAGCTGATACCAGTAGAAGAACGGAAAGTCGAACAGCACCGGTTCGACCTTGTTATATGACGGCACCCAGATCATCGCGATCCAGGGCAACAGCAGCAACCAGAGCCAGTTCTTGCTGGCCTTGTTCGCGTCGGCGTCGTGAGCCATGACGTCTCCTCTTCCCTATTATTGAAATGTTGGCCCGTGTTTGACGGGAGGTGGATCCCATAGCGGATGGCCGCCCGGCGGATGGCCACGGGCGCCCCGAAGCTTCGAAAGAGTATAGGAGCGGCGAACTCGCGGTCAAGCAGGGACGACCCCAGCACGACCGTGCTTTCAGGGCGGGCGGGACCGTGTGTCGGCAAGAGGAGTTGAAGCGCTGCGGCGAGGCGCATCAGGCCGGGCAGCTTGGGTCTGACAGGCCGGCCCGCTTCGCGAGGAAGAGGACCGGCTGTTCAATGCGCGATAGATGACGGCGGCGAGCGTCGCGTGGGCGCAACGGCAAGCGGCACACCGGCCGAGTCATTCAGTGCATGCACTGGTTTGCATCGGACCGGCTTGCGCGGCCCGAGCGCTCAGGTAGTGGGAATCACACCGAGAACGAAGCGCCGGTTTGCCCGGTCGATTCCTGCAGACCCTTGATCCACTTGCGCGCGGGCAAGCCGAGTTGCGCTTCGATCAGCTTCGCGCGCGCTTGCAGCGCCGCGAACGGCACCTCCAATGCCGGACCCGAGAACGCGATCGCAATGCGGTTGCCGTCGTGCACTTCCGGCAGCGCGACCACGCGGCCGTCGAAGGCTTCGTTCAGACGCTTCATGTTGCGCACGAAGCTCGGGTGATCGCCGAACAGATTCACCGTCGCCACGCCCGCGTCGGTCAGGCACGCGCGCACCGCACGATAGAAACCGACGCTGTCGAGCACGGGGCCGCGCGCGGTCGCATCATAGACATCGATCTGCAGTGCGCCGATCGTGCCGTGGTTGGCGCGGTCGTTGACGAAGTCCCATGCGTCGGTTTCGTGCACGGTCAAACGGGCGTCGTCGTGCGGCAGTTCGAACATCGTGCGCGCGGCCACCACGACCGCCGGGTTCACTTCCACTGCTTCGACCTTCGCGCGCTTCAGGAAACGATGCGCGAACTTGGTCAGCGCCGCGGCGCCCAGACCGAGCTGGACGATGCGCTTGGGCGTTTCGATGAAGAGCAGCCAGGCCATCATCTGCTGCGCGTATTCGAGTTCGATGTGATCCGGCTTGCGCAGACGCATCGCGCCTTGCACCCACTCCGTGCCGAAATGCAGAAAGCGCACGCCGCCCTCTTCCGAGAATGTCACCGGTGCAAAACGCGGCTTGCGCGGCGCTTCGATTTGCGGCGCGTCGTGCAGATCGTCGTCGTGCGAAACGCGCTTTTTGTTGCGCATGGCGTTGTGCTCTTTCTGCGTTTTCTGTTTTCCGCCGGCGACGTCGGCGTCGCGGTTGCGGAAGGCACGCGCTTCAGCCGAAGCGCGCTTGATCAATTTCGTCATGTAAGGATGTCGCGCCAAAGACGCAATTTTTGGTCGAACGAGAGCATAGCATTCGCCGGACTCGACGAAGGCAATACCAGGGTGACGTAACCCGCCGCGCCGATCACCGGCGCGAAGCGGCCCGCCGTCTTGCCGTTGAAGCAGACTTTCGCGAGCTTCGGCGCGTGGGCGCGCAACGAAGCGAAATCATTGGGGCTGGCATTGCGGATCGCCGCGTCGAGACTGCCCTCGCGCGTACAGGCGGCGAGCACGTCCCACACGCCGATGCCATGCGCGAGCACGCGCCGCAGACGCGCTTCGTAGGTGAGTTCGGCGAGCGGCTCGTCGAGCACGGTGCCGAGCAGGCGCCAGAACTGGTTGCGTGGATGCGCGTAGTACTGCGTCGCCGCGAGCGACGCCTCGCCGGGAAAACTTCCGAGAATCAGCGTATGCGTATCCGCGGCGACGACAGGAGGAAAGCCGCGCAGCATCAGCGGCCCGGTTCGTCGGACGCACGCGTTGCGGGATGCGCGCGCGATGCGGTGTGCTCCAGCGCACGGCCGTGTTCGCGCACACGCGGATGCGCGAGCCACTCGTGCGATGTGCTCGCCCCGGACAGCGTCGCCAGATGCGTCCACAGCGCCGGCAACATGCATTCGGTCACCATCAGCGGCGCGCCGTGGCGCTCGAACACCGAGCGGCGCGCGACCAGCGCGTGCGGCGGCAACCCATCGACTTCACGCGCCGCCAGACGATAGAGCGGATGCCGCGCGGTCAGCTTGCGGCTCACCAGCGACGAACGCGCCACGCTGCTATCGCTGTATAACAACTCGGCCAGCGGTCGCGTGCGCAGGCGCCGCATGGCCTGCCACACGCCCGCGCTCGCGGCGAGCGGCGCAACGCTATGCGCGGCCACAAACGGCACGCCGTCGACGGACAGGACGACTTCCCGGACCCAGACCGGCGCACGCGGCACGAGCCCGAGCGCTGCGTTCTCGTCGGCCCACGGCAGCGCGACGCCTTCGCGCGTCACGCGCACCGCCACCGCGCCGAGCGCGCGCAGATGCGCGGTCAGTGAACCACCACGGGTCAGCCAGTCTTTCTGGGCGGCGCTCAAGCCGGGTAAGGGCGCGACGCGCCAGTGGGCGTCGTCGGCATCGAAACGGATAGACATGGTGTCGGATTATAACGGCGTGGCTGTCGGACCATTCGCCAACACGCACGCCTTTCCGTTCAGCGGATTCCATCGAATCCGACATCGGTCGTGAAGCACTTCAACTGACGTGTCGAATTCAGATAGTTCCGATTCTCCGCGGCTCGCGTCGCGCGATAAAACCTCCGTGCTTCGCAAACCGGCCGCCCGCGATCGAACGGCGCGCCACGTCAATGAATAATCAAGGAGAAAGCACGAAGATGAAGAACATTCTGGGCGCAACCGCATGCGCAATCTCGGTCCTGTTGGTGGCGGGTTGCGCGTCTGCGCTGAACCGCGACACGGAGACGTCGTTGAACAAGGCTGTCGGCATCGAGGTGGCGCCGGTCGCCGGCGGTGTCGCGGTCAAGCTGCCCGAAACCGCGCTATTCGATTTCAACAAATCCGACGTGCGCGGCGATGCGGCCGCGGTCATCGATCGTTCGGCCGTGCTGCTCAAGCGCAGCAAGAAACCGATTATCGTCGAGGGCTACACCGACAATGTCGGCACGCTCGAATACAACCAGCACCTGTCCGAAGACCGCGCGACCTCGGTGGGTTACGCGCTGGTGGCACGCGGCATCGCGATGGACCGCGTCCGTACGAAGGGCAACGCGTACAACAACCCGGTGGCCAGCAACGACACGCCCGAAGGCCGCGCGCTGAACCGTCGAACCGAAATCGTCGTGCGCGGGGAAACGATGGAGACGTTGATGGGAAAGAAGTAGCCGTCGGCCATTTCGAGGCCGGCTTCAGATGAAATCCCGGGCGCGGGTGAGGCCGCCCGGTTTTCAGCCGGCGACACAATCGCGCAATGCTTGCGCGACCTCGGCGAGCACCGTATCCCAGCGCCCCAACTCGCGCTGCCTGAACAGACGCGCCGACGGATACCACGGACTATCGTCCCGCTCTGTCATCCAGCGCCAGTCGGTGAACGTGGGCACCAGCACCCAGACCGGCGTGCCGCATGCGCCGGCCAGATGGGCAACCGCCGTGTCCACCGTGATGACCAGATCGAGCGACTGCACGATCGCCAGCGTGTCGGCGAACGTGCAGATCTCCGGCCCGAGCCTGTGCATGCCGAGATCCGCGCGCCACGCGATCGCCTCATTCTGCGCCTCGCCTTTTTGCAGCGCGAACCAGCTCACGCCGGTCTGCTGCAAAACCGGCAGCCATTGGCTCAGCGGAATCGATCGATAGCGATCGAGCCCATACGCCGGATTGCCCGCCCAGACAATGCCGACGCGTTTTCCGAACGGACCGTGCGCCTCGCCCGGAGCGATTGCGTCGAGCCGCCTCTGCCAGCGTTGCGCCTGCGCCGGTTCGGCTCGCAGATAAGACGTCGCGAGCGGCAGCATCGACAGATCCAGCTTCATATGCTCCGGCATTCTGAGCATGCGACACCAGTAGTCGTACGGTCCGGGCGGCAAGGTGGTCCATGCGGCATGCACGCCGGCCGCCCGGCGCGCAACGTCGCCCAATGGAGCCTCGACCCACACGTCGACCTGTGCGCCGCGCCGATGCAGCCAGTCGGCCATCCGCAAGAACTGCAGTTGATCGCCGAGCCCCTGCTCGCCGACAAGCAGAAACCGGCGGCCCGCCACCGGCTCGCCTTGCCACTCCGGAAAAGCCGGCCGAGCCAGATCGTGATTTTCCGGCAAGGCTTCATGCCATCGGTATTGCCGCCAGCCGCTTGTGTAGTTGCCGGCACGCAGCTGTGCGGCCGCCAGGTTGAATTGCATCAGCGGATGATCGGGCATCAGCCGCGCGGCTTCGACGGCATGCGCATGCATGGCCGGGAACTCGCCCAGCATGTTGAACGCAAATGACATGTTGTGATGCAGCCAGCCGTTGTGCGGATCGACGCCCAAGCCTTCAGTGGCGACGCTAATCGCATCCCTGAAACGCTCGACGCCGTTCAGGGCATAGGCCACCTGTTGTAACGCGGACGCGTCGGCGACAAAACGCGCGCGCAATTCGGCGAGCATGCCGTCGATCCCCGCGCCGCGCTGCGCTCTCGAGAACGCCGCAATCAGCTCGAGCGCGTCCGGCAGATGCGTCGAGTCGAGCGTCCATGCGCGCAGCCAGTAGTCCGCCGCGTCCTGGTAGCGTTCAAGATCCGTACTGATTTGTGCGAGCGCGCGAACGGCATGGTGCAACGACGGTTCGCGTTCGAGCGCTGCGAGGTAATGCTCGCGCGCTTCGACAAAGCGCTTCGAGAGCTTCAGGCAATCGCCCAGATTGCGGTGCAGGCTCGCGCTGCCGCCACCCAAAACCATGGCGCGGTGGTAGAACGCTTCGGCCGCGATCAGCTCGCCGCCCAGCGCGGCGATCAAGCCGCGATGCTCCCAGATATCCGCGCGCTCGGGCGCGACGTTCAATGCCTGATCGAGATACTCGCGCGAACGGTCGGGCCGGTCGACGCGAAATGACGCGAGGCCCAGACGGTGGAGCGCGTGCACGTTGTGCGGCTGCTCCGCGAGGACTCGCTGGTAGTCGGCAATGGCTTCGTGATGACGCCCAGTGGCGAAGCAGGCGTCGGCATGCGCGGCGATCGTGCCGACATCGTCGGAAGAACCGGTGCGGAGCGGAAAATCGGTTTTGTGCATCAACGTCGATCAGTTGTCTGAGTTGCTCAACCTGCCATGGCTTGCGCCGCTCAGGCTTTCCGGTCCGACGCCATCGTCGTCTTCAGACGCGCGGTCACCCGCTTGACCACCGGCGCCCATTGCGCGGGCTGCGGCTGTCGGAACAGATCGACCGAGTCATACCAGGGCTGCGTCTCTGCGTTGCCCCACGACCAGTGCGAGACGTGATCGAGCATCGCCAGCACGCGATGCCCTAGCGCGCCGCCGAGATGCAACGGCGCGCTGTCGATCGTCACCAGCGCGTCCAGCGCGGTGAGATGCGCCGCCACGTCGTCGAAGCCGCTGTCATAGCCGCCGCTCAGATCGCACAGGCGATAACCCTGTGCGGCGAGCGCTGTCACATCGGCGTGGCGTCCGGGCGTGAGCGAATGGAATACGACATCCGGCAGCGCCAGCAGCGGCGTCAGCGCGGCAAGCGGGATCGACCGCTTCGCGTCGCGCCGGTGCGTCGGGCTGCCCGACCAGACGAGACCGACGTGCCACTTCGCATTGGGCGCGTACACGCTGATCCGCTCGCGCCACGCCGCGACCTTCGACGCATCGGCCTGCAAGTAGGGCGCGCCGCGCACCTGCTGCGGCTCGAGACCGAGCACGAGCGGCAGACTCATGAGCGGCAAAGCGTAGTCCGGCGAGCCGAGCGGGCCCGCTTCGATCGACACGCAATCGGCATGGAAACGCGCGAACAGCGGTTGCAACGCGCGACGCACGGCGAGCACCAGCCGGCCGCCTTCGTCACGCACCCGTGCCGCCAGATGCGGAACGAAGCGCACCATCTGGATGTCGTCGCCGCTGCCCTGCTCGCTGTGCACGACCAAAGTCTTGCCGGCGAGCGCCTCGCCATGCCAGCGCGGGCACAGGCGCTTCATCACGCAGACGACGTTGTTCTGCTCGCGGTCTTCGCGCGCAAGACGCGCCTCGAAGCGCGGCCACGCGCTCGACCACGCGCCGCGCCGCAATTCCAGGTCTGCCAGATCGACGGCTGCCTGCACCGCTGACGGATCGAGCGCAAGTGCCGCGCGCAGCGCCGCCTCGCTGTCCTCGTAGCGCGCCTGCTCGTTGAGATACATGCCGATTGCCGCCAGCACGTCCGCATTGCCCGGCGCAGCGGCATCCACGGCGCGCATGGTGGCCTCCGCCGCTGCCGCGTCATCGCACTGCCATTGCGCGTGGCTGAGTTGCCATGCCATTTCCGCGTCGGCGGGATGGCGCGCAAGACTCTCGCGGCAGATGCGCTCGACCGTCGGCCAATCGCGAATTTCGCGGAACGCCAGCGCGAGTTGCAACGGCAACGCAGGATCGACCGAGGGGTCGAGTGCATACGCCCGCATCAGCGCCGCGCGACGCTCGGCCCGCGCGCTCGTCTCGGGCAGTGCCGCCAACGCGATCGACAACCACCACGGCGCGCGCGCGTCCTGCGGTGCTCGACGCTCGTAGGCACGCAACATGTGGGCGGCCGCCGAATGCGCGCCGCAAGTGTCGATCAACCACGCAACCCACTCGATGCTTGCCTCGAGCGGCTGCGCCGCCACCGCCCGCTCGCTGTTGCGCTGCGCGGCGCTGGTGTTGCCGAGCCCATCGGCAAAGAGCGCCACCCGCGCATGGCGCGTGCCGTTCGCGCACGCTTGCGCCTGCGATGCGCTGTGATACGCCGCTTCGAATCGCCCTGCGCTCGCACACAGGTCGGCGTGCAACTGCGGTGTCCCGCCGCCCACGGCGAATTCGACCGCACGACGCGCGGCGGCATCGAAGCCTTGCTCGCGCAGAATCGACCACAGGAGATGAACGGAATCGAGAGATACTGCCAGGGCGGAGTCGGACATGGAAGTTCAGGGCGTTGTTGTTGTCATGCGCGAACGCGTAATCACAAAAATAGGATTCGGTGCTTTCAATGCTTAGAGATTAGAAATAAGCCCGCATTGCTCCGAATAAAAATCGCGCGAGCATAAGACAAAACCGCGCATTCGCATCTCATAAACCAATCTCAATTTAATGCCGTTGCTTCTATTTAGTTAGTTAACCATAATTAATTTCCGTCGACTACGAATAGCATCCTGCTAATCGATCAGGTTGACTCATTACAACATGGAGCATCGTTTGAATACGGCAAATCACAAGGAAACGTCCGACCGCATCGCACACCTGGCTGCGGTCGTGTTGCGGCGCGCGGGTGTCGCGCAATTGGAAAAAGAACTGGCAGGTTCGGCGCTGGCGCAACACCACACGTCAAAACAGACCAGCAAGGCCATCGGCAGACTCGCGGCGAAAGTGCTGGTCGATCATGCTTCGTGTCACGAGGCAAAGGAATTGGCCGGTTGCGTGCTTTCGCAAGTGCGTCATCTGGAGGGAACGGCGCCCGCGCGTTGAGCACGCGCCTGAACCGGTCCAAGCGGACTCAACTGTATTTCGCTGCGCCCGCGTCTGAAAAAAAATGCGCTGCCGAAGCAGCGCATTTTTCAATCCCACGCGTCAGTGCGACGCCGCGGATTCAAGCTCGACACACGCTCAATTCGCGCGCGCCAGCAGCAGCGCATTGGTGCGCTTCACGAAGCTCGCCGGATCGTCCAGCGCGCCGCCTTCAGCGAGCAAGGCCTGATCGAACAGCAGATGGCACCAGTCGTCGAAGTTCGCGCTGTCCGCATGCAGACCCTTCACCAGCGCGTGCTCCGGATTCACTTCGAGAATCGGATGGAACGACGGCGCCTGCTGACCCGCGGCCTTCAGCATGCGTTGCAGGTAGCCGCTCATTTCGCCGTCGTCGGCAACGAGGCAGGACGGCGAATCGGTCAGGCGGAACGTGAGACGCACGTCCTTGGCCTTGTCCTTCAGCGCCTCCTTCATCTTCTCGACGAGCGGCTTGAACTCTTCGCCGACCTTTTCCTGCGCCTGCTTCTCTTCGTCGTTCAACGCGCCCAGATCGAGGTCGCCGCGCGCCACGCTTTGCAGCGGCTTGCCTTCGAATTCGTTCAGGAACGACAGAATCCACTCATCCACGCGATCGGTCAGCAACAGCACTTCCACGCCCTTCTTGCGGAACACTTCGAGGTGCGGGCTGTGGGTCGCGGCCTGCCAGGTGTCGGCGGTCACGTAGTAGATCCTGGTCTGCTCGGGCTTCATGCGCGCGACGTAGTCGGCCAGCGACACGGTCTGCTCGGTCGTGTCCGTATGCGTCGAGGCAAAGCGCACGAGCTTCGCGATCCGCTCGCGATTGGCGAAGTCTTCGCCGATGCCTTCCTTCAGCACCTGGCCGAATTCCTTCCAGAAACCGGCGTACTTTTCCTTGTCCGCCTCGTTATCCGAGTTGGCCAGTTCTTCGAGCATGGACAGCGAGCGCTTGGTCACGCCTTCGCGGATCGCCTTCACATCGCGGCTTTCCTGGAGGATTTCGCGCGACACGTTCAGCGGCAGATCCGAAGAATCGACCACGCCCTTTACGAAGCGCAGATACGCCGGCAGCAATTGCTCGGCGTCGTCCATGATGAACACGCGCTTCACGTACAGCTTCAGGCCGCCGCGATAATCGCGGTTGAACATGTCGAACGGCGCGTGGGTCGGCACGTACAGCAATTGCGTGTACTCGCTGCGGCCTTCGACGCGGTTATGCGTCCACGTGAGCGGATCCTGATGATCGTGCGAGAGGTGCTGATAGAACTGCTTGTACTGTTCGTCGGTGATGTCGTTCTTCGAACGCGTCCACAGCGCGCTGGCCTGATTGACGGTCTCGTCCTCGTCCTTCGTGACCATCTCGCTCTTTTCCGCGTCCCACTCTTCCTTCTGCATGAGGATCGGCAGCGCGACGTGGTCGGAGTACTTCTGAATGATCGACTTCAGACGATGCGACGACAGCAGGTCGTCTTCATCCGCACGCAGATGCAGCGTGATGGTCGTGCCGCGCGCGGCGCGCTCGATCTGCTCGACGGCGAAATCGCCTTCGCCCGCGCTTTCCCAGCGCACGCCTTCCGAGGCCGGCAAACCGGCGCGGCGCGTTTCGACCGTGATCTTGTCCGCGACGATGAAGCCCGAATAGAAGCCCACGCCGAACTGGCCGATCAGCGCCGCATCTTTCTGCTGGTCGCCGGACAGTTTGCCGAAGAATTCCTTGGTGCCCGAGCGCGCAATCGTGCCGAGGTTGGCGATCGCTTCGTCGCGGCTCATGCCGATGCCGTTGTCGTCGAGCGTGATGGTGCGCGCGGCCTTGTCGTACGACACGCGAATCCGCAGGTTCGGATCGTTTTCGTACAACGCGCTGTTTTCGATCGCTTCGAAGCGCAGCTTGTCGGCCGCGTCGGACGCGTTCGAAATCAGCTCGCGCAGGAAAATCTCCTTGTTGCTGTACAGCGAATGGATCATCAGGTGCAGAAGCTGTTTCACTTCTGCCTGAAAGCTCATGGTTTCTTGTGCCATGGTCGGACTTCCTCTCTGTTGCGAATGGGGTTCAAGTCGGGCGCGGCGCCGTTCGTTGCGGCCTGCCTGCCGGCGTGCCGTCGGCGTAACGCCTGCGGGCCGCCGCCGCTGGGCCGAAGCGCCGGCCGCCGGATACGCCGACCGCCGGATTGTCCGCCTAATTGGGGGCAAGCCGGCGCGGTTTCAAGAGGCGCGGCGCGCCACGCTGTCGAGATAACGGCATAAAAAGGTTGCCAGCTCCGGATCGCCACAGTTGGCAATATTGAAGCGCATCCAGGTAGTCGACGACTGCTGGGGTGAAAACAGGCTGCCGGGTGTGAGCAGAAAACCGGCTTCGTGGCCGGCGGCCGCCAGCGCGTCGGCGTCGACGCCCGTGTCGGCCCACAGAAACATGCCGGCCATCGGCGTCAGGAACAGCTTCAGGCCGGTCTTCTCCAGCATCCGCACGGACTTCTCGCGCACGCCGTCGAGCCGCACGCGCAACCGTTCGACATGCCGCCGGTAGTGGCCTTCGGTCAGAATCTTGTACAGCACACGCTCGTTCAGTTCCGGGCTCGTCATGCCGACCAGCATCTTCTGGTCGCTCACCGCTGTGGCCACATCAGGCGCGCAGGCAATGAAACCGACCCGCAGATTCGGCGCGAGCGTCTTCGAAAAACTGCCGAGGTAAATCACGCGCTTCAACTGGTCGAGGCTCGCCAGCCGCGTGCCCGGATAGCTCGGCGGGCACAGATCGCCGTAAATATCGTCCTCGACGACGATGAAATCGTACGCTTCGGCGAGGCGCAGAATGCGGAACGCCTGGGCCGCCGTGAGCGACGTGCCAGTCGGGTTCTGCAGCACCGAATTGATCACCAGCATTTTCGGCCGCCACGTCTGCACGAGCGACTCGAGCGCGTCGAGATCCGGGCCGTCCGGCGTGTACGGCATGCCCACCAGCCGCGCGCCCTGCGAGGCGAAACGCCCAAACATCTGAAACCATGCCGGATCGCCGACGATCACCGCATCGCCCGGCTTCACGTAGATGCGCGAGATCAGGTCGATGGCCTGCGTGATACCGGACACCATCACGATCTGATCCGGCGACGCACCGATCTCCAGTTCCTCGAGCCGCGTCTGCAACTGCTGGCGCAGCGGCAAAAAACCCAGCGGCGTGCCGATGCCGAGCATCTGCGCGCCGCTTTGCCGGCCGAGCGTGCGCAGAGCGTTGGTGATCAGGTCGCCGTCGAGCCAGCGTGCCGGCAGATAACCAAGCCCAGGACTGCGCTCGGGACGTGCGCCGGTATGCAGCATGTTGCGCAGGAGCCAGACGACGTCGATCGTGGCCGGCGCCGGCGCTGCCGCGATGAGTGGATGAATCTCGGCGGTGGCGCTGGCCGCGCCGCCCAGCCGCTCGCGCACATAGAACCCCGAGCCGCGCCGCGACTCCAGAAAACCTTGCGCCACGAGCCGTTCATACGCCTCGACCACCGTGAAGCGTGACACGCCCTTGTCGAGCGCGAGCTTGCGGATCGACGGCATGCGCATGCCGGGGCGGAACACGCGTTCCTCGATACGGCGGCGCGCCCACTGGACGAGCTGCTCGACCAGCGTCAGCGAGGCCGTATCGTGCGGGGCGGGAATCTGGGCGAGCGGGACTGACATGGCGGCTCCAACTGTACCGAACAGTATCGAATCGATTGTACCGTTACTGTGCCGGTCGGCATCGCTACATTTGAGATAAGTAAAGGATGGAATGCGACGCGGCAAGCCTTACGACGCCCACACGCTCTCCGGCAAAACCCTGCCGAACACCCATCCGCATGGCCCGCCGATCCGGCAAACGGTTATGCTTACGGCCCCGGCAGCGTTGCCGCGACACCCGGCACGCTCCGGTTTACCGCAGAAACCGTTTCCCCGATCCGTCATGACTGCTCATCCGCTCCGCCTCGATCACCTCGTGATTTCCGTCCGCACCCTCGACGAGGGCACGCAGTACGTCGCCGACAGGCTCGGCGTCGCACCGGCCGGCGGCGGTGCGCATCCGCTGATGCGCACGCACAACCGCCTGCTGAACCTGTGGGGCGGCGTGTATCTGGAAGTGATCGCGATCGATCCGCAGAGCGCGTCGCTGGACACTGCGCCGGCCGACGGCAGCGCGCCGCGCCCTCGCCTGTTCGCGCTCGACGACCCGGCCACGCACGCGCGGCTCGAAAACGGACCGTATCTGTCGCACTGGGTCGCGCGGGTCGAGCGGCCGAAACACCTGCCGACGTGGCAGGCACAGTATCCGCAGCGCATTCCCCCCGTCGTGCCGATGACGCGTGGCGATTTCACGTGGGGCCTCACCGTGCCCGACGACGGCGCGTTCCCCGCGTGGCAAGGTATCGGCGACGGCGTGCTGCCCTCGCTGATCCAGTGGGACACGACCAGGCATCCGTCGACGTCTTTGCCGGAAAGCGAGATTTCACTGAAAGCCTTGAAAGGCTTCCACCCGCAAGCCGACACGGTGGCGGAGCAACTGCGCTGGCTCGGCGCGACCCATCTGATCGCGTTGCAGCCCACGGACGGCGCGCCGGCGCTCATCGCCGAGTTTGAAACAGCAGACGGTCCACGGACCCTTGAATAAGCAGCGCGCGCGGGTCGCCGACTCGCGCGATAATTGAAGTTTGACCGGTTCCAGTACCAGCAGAGGAGACCATGGACCAAAGCGACTTGAAAGCCCCCACGTGGCAATTGTCCGAACGCGCACGCAAGCTCACGAGCTCGGCGATTCGCGAAATTCTGAAGGTCACGGAGCGGCCCGAAGTCATCTCGTTCGCGGGCGGCCTGCCCTCGCCGGCTACCTTCCCGGCCGAACGCATGCGCGCGGCAGCGGACCGCATTCTGCGCGACGAACCCGCCGCGGCGCTGCAATACAGCGCGACCGAAGGCTTTCTGCCGCTGCGTGAATGGATCGCCAAACGCTACTCGGTGAACGGCGCGCAGATTCGTCCGACTCAGGTGCTGATCACCACCGGCTCGCAGCAGGCGCTCGACCTTCTCGGCAAAGTGCTGGTGTGTCCGGACAGCCCGGTGCTGGTCGAAACACCGACCTATCTCGGCGCGCTGCAATCGTTCTCGATGTACGAGCCGCGTTACGTGCAAGTGCCGACCGATGAACAAGGCCTCGTCCCCGAAGGCCTCACGCCCGATCTGATGGCCGGCGCACGCCTCCTGTATGCACAACCCAATTTCCAGAATCCGACGGGCCGCCGCCTGCCGGTCGAACGCCGCCGCGCGCTCGCCGAGTTCGCGAAGACCGCGCCGTTCCCGGTGATCGAAGACGATCCGTATGGCGCGCTCGACTACGCGGGCGAACCGCTGCCCACCATGCTGTCGATGGCGCCGGACCACATCGTCCATCTCGGTTCGTTCTCGAAGGTGCTGGCGCCGGGCCTGCGGGTCGGCTACATCATCGCGCCCGAAGAGCTGATCTTCAAACTCGTGCAAGCCAAGCAAGCCACCGATCTGCACACGCCGAGCTTCACGCAGCGCATCGTGTACGAAGTGATCAAGGACGGCTTCCTCGACACGCATGTGCCGACCATCCGTGAACTGTATCGCGATCAATGCGCGGCCATGCTGGCTTCGCTCGAACGCTACATGCCGGCAGGCGTAAGCTGGAACCGTCCGGAAGGCGGCATGTTCGTGTGGGTGAATCTGCCCGCGCAGATCGACAGCATGAAGCTGCTGGAAGAAGCTGTCGCGCAGAACGTCGCGTTCGTGCCGGGCGGTCCGTTCTTCGCGAACGAAGCGCAACACAACACGCTGCGCCTGTCGTTCGTGACGGTGCCGCCGGCCAAGATCGACGAAGGCGTGTCACGGCTCGGCGCGCTGATCCGCGCGAAGATCTGAACGCTGCCGCGCGCTGTTCGTGTGTTTCATGCGCGCGGCGTGCATGATTTCGCCCGACCCGCGCATCCACCGAAATCCTCTACTGACGAAGGACACACCATGGCTCAAGCAAATGTGTACGACAAGCTCAAGGAACTGGGCATCGAACTGCCGACCGCCGGCGCGCCGGCAGCCGCGTATGTGATGAGCGCGCAAAGCGGCAACACGGTGTACCTGTCCGGGCACATCGCCAAGAAGGACGGCAAGGTCTGGGCCGGCAAGCTCGGCGCTACCCTCACCACCGAGGAAGGCAAAGCCGCGGCACGCTCGATCGCCATCGACCTGCTCGCCACGCTGCACGCGCATGTCGGCGATCTGAACCGCGTCACGCGCATCGTCAAGCTGATGAGTCTCGTCAACTCCACGCTCGAGTTCACCGAACAGCATCTGGTCACCAACGGCGCGTCCGAACTGATCGCCGACGTGTTCGGCGAGCGCGGCAAGCATGCGCGCTCGGCATTCGGCGTTGCGCAGATTCCGCTCGGCGCGTGCGTCGAGATCGAGATGATCGCCGAAGTCGAGTAACGCAGTCGAAGTTGCGCGCCGCATTCTCGAATGCGGCCCGCAACGGTTGCCGGTTCGTCCGGCGCAGTGCAAGGAACGCGTCGCGAGGTGTCAGCCACCCGCGGCGCGTTTTGCATTTGTGGCGAGGTAGCTCGTTCCGCCGTCTACGGATAGAATCCGCCAACCCTATCAATCCGTTTGATTCGCTGGACCGCGCCCGATGCCCGCCCACACTGTCCGTTTCAAACAAGTCGACGTGTTCACGTCGGTGCCGTTCAAAGGCAATCCGCTTGCCGTCGTGTTCGATGCCGATGCACTCGATGCGAATCAGATGCAGGCCATCGCCCACTGGACCAATCTGTCCGAAACGACTTTCCTGTTGAAGCCGACCGACCCCGCTGCCGACTATCGTGTGCGCATCTTCACTACGCATGGCGAATTGCCGTTCGCGGGTCATCCAACGCTCGGCACCGCGCATGCGCTGCGCGAAAACGGCTATCAGCCGAAGCAGGCCGGCAAGCTGATGCAGCAATGCGGCGTGGGACTCGTCGAACTCGAGGTGCTGCCCGGTTCGGACGGCGCATGGGCCTTCGCGGCGCCGCCCGCGCGAGTCACGCCGCTTGCCGAAGATCGCTACGCGGCACTGTCTACGGCTTTACGTAGCGACGCGATCGACTTCAGCGCGACGCCCTGCGCGGTCGACAATGGTGCGCCATGGCTCGTGGTGCGCGTCAATTCGGCGCGTGAATGCCTCGCGCTCGAACCCGATGCCGCCGCACTCGCCGACATGGTGCGTTCGGTCAATACGCATGGCCTCGCCGTCTACGGCCCGCACGAGGCCGGTGGCCCGGCTACTTTCGAGGTGCGCTGCCTGATGGCCGGTGGCAGTTTCGGCGTCGGTGAAGACCCGGTGACAGGCAGCGCCAATGCAGCGCTCGCGGGCCTGCTGAGTGCCCAGCAGTTGCGCCCGGGCTCGCACTATTCAGCCCGTCAAGGCACCGCGCTGGGCCGTGCCGGCCAAGTTTCCGTGCACTACGACGACGCGCGTCACAAGACGTGGATTGGCGGCCCGTCGGTGACGATTGTCGACGGCACATTCCGCTTGCCCTGACCGGCACGCACCTTGCCTCACTCATGCGTCGCCCGTGCACGTCGACCCAAGCGGCATAGGGTTCGCCCTGCCCCGCCGCGCCTGACCACAAAACGCCGCATCGTTTGCACTATTAAATGCGCCTTGCATTGGAAGAGGTCCGCTAAAGGCCTGGCACACCTGAATGCTGACGCGCCTGAGCGCCGATTCCCGATGACATACTCGAATACGATCGCGAAACAGCGGCCTCAAGGCCGGCCGCACAGGGTGCCAGGCGTAGCGCACCGGGCAGCTTGCCGCGCCCTCGTATACCCGATGCCCGGCCCCTTCCTTAATCCAGTGGCATTAAGTAATATCAAGACGTACCCGATAACCTGCGGATGGTCAGGCACGGCGCCACGCTTATCTCTTCTGCGCAGCAGTTCCGGCACCTTGGTCACCATGCAGCCACTCATGAAATCAGCGCAGTCGACGCTCGTTCGTTTGCAACCGGCCGGCACCCAGGCACGGGCCGCCCGATGAGTCAATCCCGCTTCTCCGACCAGCGCGAAGCCAAAACCCGGCGCGACCCCGCAGTGTCGCGCCGGCGCGCTTTGCTGGCGATTCCCGCGCTCGGCGTATTGGTCCTGATCCTGCTTTGGACAGTGATCTTCGCGCGTCTGTCGGTCGAGAAAGAAGCCACTTATCGTGAAGCCATGGCCTCTGCTGCCATTCTCTCAGCGGCGCTGGAGCAGCACACGGTCAAGGCGATTCACCAGGTCGATCAGATCACCCGCTTCGTCAAGTTCGAGTTCGAGAAAACGCCGAATCACTTCGATCTTGCGAGCACGGTGGAAAAGGGCGTCGTGCAAAGCGAGACGCTGGTGCAGGTGTCGCTGATCGACGAACACGGCACGCTGATCGCCAACACGGCCGAACTCAATCCCAAGCGCATCGATCTATCCGACCGCGAGCACTTCAAGGTCCACGAACACGAGAACGACGATCAGCTGTATATCAGCAAGCCCGTGCTCGGCCGCGTGTCCGGTCACTGGACGTTGCAAATGACACGGCGTCTGAATCATCCGGACGGCTCGTTCGCGGGCGTCGTGGTGGTCTCGGAAGATCCCAGCTATTTCACCACCGACTTCTACAACAACGCGGCCATCGGCCGCGACGGCGTGATCGCGGTGATCTCGGACAACGGCGCCGTGCTCGCGCGGCGCACCGGCAGTGCCGAAACCGCCAACGGCGCATTCTCGGCGAGCGGCTCGTATCCGACCTCGGAGCATGTGTCGGGCACCTACGTCGATTCGATCGACAACGTCACGCGCATCGTCTCGTACCGGCATATCGACGGTTATCCACTCGGCGTGCTGGTGGGTCTTTCGCAAGCCGAAGAGTTCGCCGACTACAACCACACGCGCAACGTCTATCTGCTGATGGCGGGTTTCATCTCGCTCGCCATGCTGAGCTTCTTCGCCGTTGCCACTGGCCTGATCGGCAAGCTGCTCGGCCGCGAACGCGAGATGACGCATCTGGTCGAATATGATCTGCTCACCGGTCTGCGCAATCGCTATGCGACGCTGCAAACCCTGCGGCACGACGTGGCGCTGCCGGCCAACCTCGGCCGCCTCGCGATTCTCTTTATCGACCTCGACAACTTCAAGACTGTCAACGACACGCTCGGCCACAACGCCGGCGACATCGTCCTGCAAATGACGGCCTCGCGGCTCGCCGCCGCGGTCGGCGAAGGCGGCGCGTTGAGCCGCATTGGCGGTGACGAGTTCGTCGTCGTGATCAAGGGCGACGACGTCGAGAAGCGCGCCGTCGCGCTCGCCGAAGCCGCGGCCGAAGCGTTCGCCAAGCCGTTCGAAGTGCGCGGCAGTTCGTTC